>DASXOQ010000019.1:0-80599 GCA_036494165.1 Steroidobacteraceae bacterium | reverse complement strand
CCCCAACCCGCATCCAACACGGATTTGGCCATCCGGGTCTTGGCGAGTTGGAGGCTGCTGACATCACCCACGACGATCGTCTGATAGGTCCTTACGATTTGGCTCGAAAACTTGTGCAAAGCGTCCTTTCGGCGCCGGGCGGCTTGTCGATGAAATCGTTTGGCCTGACGTTTGTGGCCGCGGCGCTGGGCTTGGGCGATCTTCTGCTCGATCCGGCGATAGAACCGACCCGCCTCGAGCTTCGCTCCATCGCTCGTCGCCACCGTGTCCTTTAATCCTAAATCCAGGCCTACCGCCTCTTGAGGCGCGATGGTTTCCTCAGTTTGAATCTCCACCGGCATACAAAGCCACCAGTCCCCCACCGCATCTTGGGCAAAGCAGCCGCTCTTCCAGGGTTTACCCTCCAAAGATGCCTGCTCAAACACCCGGATCGCCTTGCCGCAGAACCGCAAGCTCTTTCCGTGCCGTTTGATCTGCTCCACCTTAAAGGGTATCCAGCCCAAGGACCGACGGGTTCCTCGGCTCTTTCGCCATCTCAAGGCGATCTTCTTGAACTGCCGCCGGCGGGTCGCAAACTCCGCGTTTATGCGTTGAATCGTGGCCGAGCCGATATGGTCAAAGTACTCGGATGCGCCGGCCGTGAGTTTGTCGAGAT
Source organism: Steroidobacteraceae bacterium (assembly GCA_036494165.1). Classification (GTDB taxonomy): domain Bacteria; phylum Pseudomonadota; class Gammaproteobacteria; order Steroidobacterales; family Steroidobacteraceae; genus Bog-1198. The sequence continues at coordinate 79,944 of DASXOQ010000019.1, read as the reverse complement.
CGTAGGCACTCAAGTATTTGGGTGTTCCGACGAAAGGGCGAGCTGCCCGGGCGCTCACCTCATTGGCATAGTTCCAGACTTGGTTTACTTCGATCGCCGCGCCATTGAGCCAAGAATAGGACTCGGGCTTCACCTTCAGGCGCAGCGTGCGCACGAATGTCGGACCGGCAACTTCCTGAATCGGCTCGCAAGACATGCGTCAATCTAATTCCGCTCAATACATTGATCAGTATCTATTTCTTGCCTCTACAAATAGAAACGCGGGAACAAGCGCGGCCTGAACCTGATCGCCACTTCTCAGCTGGCGGCTCTGCTCCATTCCATTGCGCAACCGCCGCCGCTGGGTCGCGTCATCCTTGACGCTTCATCGAGCTGGGCGCGCGCCTGTGCTTCGCTCACTTTTCGATCGCACCGAAAAGCCCATATCCGGCATTGTTCACCACCACGTCGAGACGTCCGAAGCGCTTATGCGCCTCGGCGATCGCGGCAAACACGGCCACACGGTCCGTGACATCCAGCTTCAATGGCAGCACCGATTCACCGAACTTCGCGCTGAGGGGCTTAAGGCTCGTCAGATCTCGCGCTGTTGCCGCCACCTTGTCGCCGCGCGCAAGCGCCGCTTCCGCCCACACGCGCCCGAAGCCCTTGCTGGTACCCGTGATAAACCAAACCTTTCCACTCATACGCTTCTCCTGAATACGTTTCGCTTGCCCAAACGCGCCCGTCTCAATCGGCGGCCGCAACCACGGCACCCGAGGGCGCGGGGCGACGAACAACGAAGCACAGGGGAATCATCGCCACCGACAGCCATGCCGACAGATAGAAAAGATCGAGCGACGACAATAGGTAACTCTGTCCCACCAGGGCGCGCGTCAACATGTCGGCCGCCGCGCCCTGATCGGTAAGCCCCAGGGCGTGCAGATGCTCCACCGACTGGCTGTAGGCCGGCGCATAGGCGGTGAGACTCTCCGCAAGCCGTGACTGGTGCAGCGCTTCGCGCCGATCCCAGAACGTGGTGGTGAGCGAAGTGGCGAAGCTTGCCGCGGTGATGCGTGCAAAGTTGGAAAGACCCGAGGCAGCCGGAATCTTCTGCGGCGGCAGGCGGTCGAAAATAACCGCGAGCATCGCGACGAAGAAAAGGCCCATGGCAAATCCCTGCACCAGCTGCGGCGCCACCAGCGCGAAGAAGCTGGCATCCGCCGTCAGTCTCGCTCGCATGAAGTAGGACGCCGCATAGAACGCGAAGGAGATGGCAGCGAGTTTCCGCGGGTCGTAGCGTTGCATGAGCTTGCCCACGAGGAGCGAAGTCAGGACCGCGGTCACGCCGCTCGGCGCCGATACCAGCCCCGCCCAGGTCGCAGTGTAGCCAAGGTAGCTCTGCAGCCACAGCGGCATGAGCACGATGTTGCCGAAGAACACCGCGTAACCCAAGCACAGGGCGAGCGTGCCCAAGGAGAAGCTCCGCGACTTGAACAGACTCAAATCCACAATCGGATGCTTTTCGGTGAGCTCCCAGATGAGCCACGCGGCGAATGCGATCACGGTGATCACGCAGAGCGCCACGATGGCGCCCGAATTGAACCAGTCCAGATCCTTGCCCTTGTCCAGCATGATCTGCAGGGCGCCCACCCATACGATCAGCAGTCCGATGCCGACCTTGTCGATGGGCAGCCGATGCGTGGGCGTTTCCTGGTTCTTGAGCGAATTCCAGCAGATTGCCGCGCAGACGATGCCGACCGGCACATTGATGAGGAATATCCAGGGCCAAACGTAGTTGTCCGAGATATATCCGCCAAGCAAGGGCCCCGCGATCGGTGCGACCAGCGTGGTGAGCGACCAGATGGCGAGCGCGGTGGGACGCTTGTTGGGTCCGAACACATTTATAAGGAGCGCCTGGCTGCCGGGAATCATCGGGCCGGACACGGCACCCTGCAGCACCCGGAATGCGATCAGCGACGGCAGACTCCAGGCGAGGCCGCAAAGCAGCGATGCCGCGGTAAAGAGCAGCACCGAGACGACGAAGGTGCGTACCACGCCGAAGCGCTGCATGAACCAGCCGGTGAGCGGCACCGACACGCCGTTCGCCACGGCGAACGAGGTGATGACCCAGGTACCCTGGTCGGAACTCACCCCGAGGTTCCCCGAGATGGTCGGGATGGACACGTTCGCGATCGAGGTGTCGAGCACCTGCATGAAGGTGCCGAGCGCCAGGGCGACCGCGGTCACCGCTTTGCCGACGCCGACGAGCGCCGGTGCGGGCACTCGATCGGCGATTGCGCTCACGGGCGGCCTGCCAGTACGGCGGCCTGTGTCGAGGCGTGATTCAGGCGGCTGAGCTTCGCAGGCTCATTCGCTTTGGGGCCCGCGTTGTCTGCAATGATGTCGGCGATGCGCGAGTCGACCGACGGGTCATCGCCCGCGCTAGCCTGATGCGGCTGCGGTACGTTGCGGACCACATTGGTCAGGATGGGGAGCGAGGTGTCGTGCAGATCCACGCGCACCGATGCCGACAGCCCGACGCGCAACGGATGGGCGCGAAGCTCCGCGGGATCGAGGAGTATGCGCACCGGCACGCGCTGCACGATCTTTATCCAGTTGCCGGAGGCGTTCTGCGCCGGCAACAGGGCAAACGCGTTGCCGCTGCCCGCCGCGACGCCTGCGACATGCCCGTGGTAGACGACGTGGCGCCCATAGAGGTCCGCATGTACCGTCACCGGTTGGCCGGCACGCATGCGCGCCAGCTGCACCTCTTTGAAGTTGGCATCGATCCATACATCGTCCAACGGAACAACCGCGAGGAGCGGCGTACCGGCCGCCACGCGCTGTCCCACCTGGACCGACCGCTTGGCCACTATGCCGCTCACCGGGGAGTTGAGCTCGGTGCGATGCAAGGCGAGCGCCGCGTTGCGCACGGCCGCCGCGGCGGCCAAGACCTGCGGGTGGTCCGCGATGGTGGTGCCGTCGATCTGCGCGATGGTCTGGCTCAGCTGTTCGCGCGCCGCGGCGACATTGGCGCGTGTGGTGGTCACGGCGTCGCGCGCATGCGAGAGTTCCTCCGCGGAAATCGCGCCGTCCTCGATGAGCCCGCCGCGACGCTCGAGATCGGAATCGGCCGTGCGTTCCGCCTGTTCGCGCTGTTCGATCTGCGCCTTGAGCTCGTTGCCCTGCGCAAACAGCCCGCGCACCTGGCGCACGGCACGTGCCAGATCCGCCTCGGCATTGGCTTCCGCGATCTTGGCATCGGCCGGATCGAGTTCCAGCAACGGCTGTCCCGCCCGCACGGTCTGGGTGTCGTCGACGTTGAGCGACAAGACCGTACCGGGGACTTCGCTGGTGACCTGCACCACGTCGCCGTTCACATAGGCATCGTCGGTGTTCTCGAAATAACGGCCGTGCAGAAACCAGTAACCACCGGCGACAAGACCCGACAGCAGCACGACGGCGCCTAGACCTGCGAAGGCCAGCCGGCGCGATCGGCTCGGCGCTGGGGCGGCAGTTTCTTGATTGGTTGCAGTGTTTTCATTGCTCATGGGGATACCCGGGAAGTCATGCTTAAGGAAGTTGCCGTTGCCGGCTTAAGCGACGCATCCGCGCCGCGGTTCGAATCGAAATTGCCGCCCACCGCCAACAGCAGCGTGATACGGGCAAGCGCCTGGTTGCTGGTGATGTCGACCATCGTCTGGCGCGCCGTGAGCACCTGCGTTTCCGCGTTGAGCACGGTCAGATAGCTGGCAAGACCGGCCCGATAGCGCTCCTCCGCCAGCTTGTAGGCCGCTTCGTTGGCCTCGACGGTGAGTTGCTGATCGATCCGTTCGCGCGCGAGAGAATCGAGGCGCGTGATCTGGTCCGAGGTCTGCTGTACGGCGTGCAGCACGGTGTCGTTGTAGGTCGCGACCGCGTCATCGAGGGCCGCCTCGCTGCCGCGGTACTGCGCCTTCAAACGCCCGCCGTCGAACAATGGCAACGAGACGGCAGGACCCGCACCCGCGCCCCGCGCGCTCCAATTGAAGAGGTTGCTCATGCCAAAGGCACCGATCCCCGCGAGGGCGCGCAGGTTCACGTCGGGATAGAAGGCGGCCTTGGCGGCGCGACGCTCGGCGTCGGCAGCCTCGATATGCATGCGCGCCGCGAGCACATCCGGCCGGCGGGCCAGAAGATTCATCGGCAACTCCACCGGCACGGGCAACGCGGTATCCGGGTTGAAGGCCGGGGGCTTCATCCGCCCGTATTCTTCCGCGCCCTGCCCCGTCAACGTGGCAAGTTCATGTACCGAGAGTTCCGCGGCGGCGAGCGCCTGCTCGCGCACCACGCGAGCTTGCGGAAGCTGGCCCTCGGCTTGCCGCAACTCCAGACGGGTGTCGAGGCCGGCCGCCACGCGGCGCTTGGTGATGTCGACGATGTTCTGACGCTGTTCCTCGGAGCGCTGGGCGATGTCGGCAAGCGCCCGCTCGCGGTAGAACTCGATATAGGCCTGCGCCACGGCGCCGGCGAGCATCAAGCGCGCATCATCGAGGTCCAGTTGGGCCGATTGCGTGAGGGCACGGGCGCTTTGCACCGCATCCGCCTGCTTGCCCCAGAAATCGAGGTCCCAACCGAGGGTGGCGCCCGCCTGACCCATCCAGAAACTGTGCCCGGCGAGCGGCGGCGGCACCAGGTAGTTCGCCGGCGCGTGCTGATAGAGCGCGCTGGCATCGAAATTTGCCTGCGGGAGCAGCCGCGACTGCGCGCTTTGCACCTCCGAAAGCGCTTCGCCGACGCGTGCCTGCGCAGCGGCCAGCGTCGGGCTGTCCTTCAGAGCCGCGCGCATCAGAGAATCGAGCTGCGGATCGTTGAACGATTGCCACCAGTCATCGGTCGCGGCGGAGACCGCAGCGCCTTTAAGACCAAGGCTGTCGGCGGACAGCTCCGGCGCGAGGGTTGCCGCCTTCGGCGGCAGGACGCAGCCGCTGAGGGCGATTGCCAGCGCCATGACCCCTAACTTACGCATGATGTTCCTAAGCCTCCGCGACCGCCTGCGTCGACTCGAGTGCCGACTGCAGGGTGCTGTTCAATTTGATGAGTAGGCGGAAGAACTCGCTGACCTCTTCCGAAGAGAAATCCGCCAGTGCGAGATTGAGCTTGCCGACGACCAGCGGGATGAGGCTTTCAACCGCCGCTCGTCCGGCATCGGTGAGCTTCAGATCCACCTTGCGCCGGTCGCGGTCGCCGCGCATCCGCTCGACGAATCCGCGCTCGGCGAGCTGATCGATCACCCGGGTGAGCGCTCCGCTGTCGTGCCGGAACTGCGAACAGAAGTCCTTGGGGTTGAGCGCTATGCCGTCCCGCAGCCAAGACAGGATCACGTACTGCACAAAACTGAAACCCCGCTCGGCCAGCGGCGTCTCCAAGGCATCGAGCATCAGCGAATGCGCGCGCTTGAGAAGGTAGCCAACGCTGTTCTGGGCCTTGTAGGTCGAAACTTGATAATGCTGCTTAGACATTTAGTGCCTCGGCATTTACTGCTTTGGCAGATATTTTAGTCCGAACCTGGGAAAGTCAAGTTTTTATGTACTAACTATCTGTTTTGTATGTACTTATAGTTTTGTGGGCCGCCCGAAGTCACGGCAAGAATGCCGACGGTGGGCCGGGCACCCGCGGGTGTATGGTCCAAAACAACTCATTTTGAGAAGGCGAGGCAGGAAGATCGGCAGATCGTTAGTACCCGGCCAGCGATCGAGCTGAGCCGTACGGCACGCGGCCGAGGAAGTTCAGGGACCGCAAAATCGCAGCCAACGAGACCGAGTTCTATCCGCGCAGCAGGCCCCGCAACAGTGAGGGATCAGTTGGCCTGAAAATCGACCACGGTCTGCCGCTGCTTCCCCAGTTTTGCGATCTCGAGTTCCACCACATCGCCGGGCTTGAGAAACACCGGTTGCGGCTTTCGGCCCATGCCCACGCCGGGCGGGGTGCCGGTGGTGATCAGATCGCCCGGATTCAAGGTCATGAAGCGGCTGATGTAACTCACCAACTGGCGCGCCGAGAAAATCATGGTCTTGGTGTTACCCGACTGCATACGCTCGCCGTTCACATCTAACCACATGCCAAGAGCTTGAGGGTCACCCACCTCGTCGGCCGTGACCAGATAAGGTCCTATCGGTCCAAACGTGTCGCAGCCCTTGCCCTTGTCCCAGGTGCCGCCCCGTTCGATCTGGTACTCGCGCTCGGATACGTCATTCACCACGCAGTAGCCCGCCACGCAATCGAGGGCCTGCTCCTCGCTCACATAGCGGGCGGTGCTGCCGATGACGATGCCCAGCTCGACTTCCCAGTCGGTCTTCTTCGATCCTTTCGGCAACATGATGTCATCGTTCGGTCCCACGATACAGCTCGTGGCCTTCATGAAGAGCACCGGCTCACTTGGCACCGGCATTCCGGCCTCGGCGGCGTGATCGGAGTAGTTGAGACCCACGGCGACGAACTTGCCGATGCCGAGGTAAGGGACGCCGAGCCGCGGGTTGCCGGAGACCACCGGCAAATTCTTCACATTCAGGGCGGCAAGCTTCTTGAGCGAGGCGGCCGACAACTGCGCGGCGCCCACATCGCCGAACGCGGCGCTGATATCCCTGATCTGCCCGTCCAGGTCCACCAGTCCTGCTTTTTCCGCACCGAGGTGCCCATAACGCACTAGCTTCATACGATTCCTCGAAAATCTTTGCCTTGAATTCATGCCCGCGGATTGTGCAACCGCGGTTCGATGATGAGCTTACTATGAGGGAGGCTCTACGAGGGCACCGCCATGTTCCAAGGCTTCACCCGCCACCGGATCAAGCTCGCCGACGTCGAGATTCACGGTGTCGTCGGCGGCACCGGGGCGCCGGTGCTCCTGCTGCATGGCTATCCGCAATGCCTCGCCATGTGGGCGCGGGTCGCCCCGGCACTCGCTGCGCACTACACGGTGGTGTGCGCGGATCTCCGCGGGTACGGCGACTCGTCCAAGCCTGAACAGACGCCGGACTGCGCCAATTATTCGTTTCGCGCCATGGCTCAAGATCAAGTGGCATTGATGCGCGAACTGGGATTCGAGCAGTTTCACCTCATCGGCCATGATCGCGGCGGACGCGTGGGCCATCGCATGGCGCTCGATCATCCCAAGGCCGTGAAATCGCTGACCGTTATGGACATCGTGCCCACCCACGCCATGTTCATGGAGACCGATCGTCATCTGGCCGCCGGCTATTGGCATTGGTATTTCCTGGCGCAGCCCTCGCCCTTCCCGGAACATTTCATCGGCGCCGATCCCGACTATTTTTTCGAGCGCAGTCTCATCGGCTGGGGCGCGGCCAAGCTTGAGGATTTCGATGCGCAGATGCTCGCGGAATACCGGCGCTGCTGGCGCGATCCGAAGATGATCCACGGTTCCTGCTCAGACTACCGCGCGGCGCTGCGCGTGGATCTGGAACACGATGGCCGGGACATCCATCAAAAGGTGCAATGTCCGGTGCTCGCATTTTGGGGGTCCTTGGGCCTTATGCATCGCTTGTTCGACATCGGCGCGCAGTGGCGCCGGCGCTGCGTGAACGTCGCGACGGCGACGCTGCCGGGCGGGCACTTTTTCGTCGATCAGTTTCCCCGCGAAACCACCCAGCAGCTGCTCGAGTTTCTTCGCAGCCACCCTTGAGCCGCATGCCGTTGAAAATATTGTCAATGCGCCTCGGTGTTGCCTGACAAATTCCCGCACGCGTAACAGCGCGCGATTGCCTACAATGGCCTCTGGGCCACAGGGGTTGATGTAATGCAAATCGGAAGCTGGCGCACGGCACGCCAAGGCGCGCAAGCACTCATCGCGCTCGGCGCGTTGCTGTTTTGCAGCCATGCGGGTGCAGCGGATACTCAGAAGGCCAAATGGTGGACCAACGCGGTCATCTACGAGATCTATCCGCGCAGTTTCCAGGATTCTAACGGCGATGGCGTCGGCGATCTTAACGGTATCGAACACCGGCTCGCCTATCTCGAGAAGCTCGGCGTCGATGCGATCTGGATCGCGCCCATGTATCCCTCGCCGCAGGTCGACTTCGGTTACGACATTTCGGACTACGACAATGTCGATCCCCAGTATGGAACGCTGGCCGACTTCGACCGGCTGCTCGCGAGCGCACGCGCCCACCACATCAAAATCCTACTCGACATGGTGCTCAATCACACTTCGGACAAACACCGCTGGTTTCTCGCTGCGGCGAGTTCGCGAGAGGACGCCAAGCACGATTTCTACGTCTGGAACAATGGGCGCGCCGGAAGCACACCGCCGGCGCCCCCCAATAACTGGGAAAGTTTCTTCGGCGGCTCGGCCTGGACTTTCGTTCCCGCCGTGCAGCAGTTCTACTACCACAAGTTCTATCGCCAGCAGCCCGATCTCAATTGGCGCAACCCCGCAGTCGAGCGCGCCATGTTCGATGCCATGCGCTTCTGGCTGGACCGCGGCGTCGCGGGGTTCCGTCTCGATGCCATCACCACGCTGTTCGAAGACCCCGAACTTCGCGATGAACCGGTGGTCGGCGGCACCAATGCCTATGGCGATCCGGTGTTGAACGATATCTACACCAGCGACATGCCCGAAGTGCACGATGTCATCAAGCGCATGCGCTCGATGGTGGACCGCTATCCCGACAGCCGCGTGCTGATCGGCGAAACCTACCTGCAAAATACCGCTGCCCTCGATCAATGGTACGGCGGCGCGAACCACAACGAGCTGCAGTTGCCCATGGACACGCAGATCGGATTCGCGACGAAGCTCGACGCCGCCGTGATCCGCCGCCAGCTTCAGGAGCTCGAGACAGGTATTCACGGATCCCAGCCCCTCTTGGTGTTCGACAACCACGACAACCCCCGCAGCATCGATCGCTTTGGCGATGGCGCTCACGACATGGAGATCGCCAAGCTCATCGCCGCTCTGCTGCTGACGCCACGGGACGCGGCGCTGCTATATCAAGGCGAAGAGATCGGCCAGCGCACCGCGCCGCCCAAGCGCATCGAAGACGTCAAGGATCCCATCGGCAGATCAGGCTGGCCCAAGGAGAAGGGCCGTGACGGTGAACGCACCCCCATGCAGTGGGACCTTTCGAATGCGCAGGCCGGATTCAGCACCGATGCCAAAACCTGGCTGCCGGTGACCCCAAGCTATCGTGCCATCAACGTCGAGAGCGAGTGGGCAGACCCCGATTCGCTCCTCAACTGGCACAAGAAGCTCATCGACTTACGGCGCCAGGCAGTCGCGCACGGCGCGCACACGGTGTTTCTGGATGAGCGCAATCCCAGGGTGCTGTCCTATGCGCGCGTCGACTCCGACGGCAAGGCGCTCATCGTGGTGCTGAACATTTCAGCGCAGCCGCAAACCGTATCACTCGATCTCAATGCCGCCGGCGTGCGCCACGGGCAACTTAGCACGGTGCTGGCAAGCCCGGTTTCCATGCATCGGCCGTCTGACGAGAAAAAACTGCAGCTGGCGCCTTACGGCTGCTGGATCGGAACTCGCTGAGGTCAGCCCTCGACGTCCACTTCGGGCCGGTCATCGCCCTTGGCCACTTCGTGGTGCCAGCGGCCGTTGCTGTCTTCCCACGAGATCTTGGTCTCCTCGCCCGGCTGTGCCTGTTCGAGGGCCGCCTGCTTGGCCGCCTCACGGGCCTCGTCATGCGTGCGGAAGCTCTCCGAATAAGTGCCGTTCGCCCGATATGCCCAGCCGCCGTCGTGCTTCACGATCTCGTAAGTCATCTTGCTCATGGAGTTCTCCGCGTTCTTCCGAATGTGTAGCGCATGATAGGCCTGGGAGGCACATGGCGCGCCACGATTTTGAAACCGGCGCGCGCGAAGGTGCTCACATAGCCGGTGCCGGATGCGCTTGGCGTCAATGCAGCATCCAAGGGGTATGCTTCGAGCGCCGGCGCGCCGGCGCGCTTCGCCGCTTTGATGGCCGCAGCGATCAGGACCGTGGTAACGCCCTTTCTGCGGTGCCCGATGCGCACGTACAGACAGGAAATGCTCCACACCGGCAGCCCATCCACGCGCTTCAGTCGCCAGGCCCGATCGAGCCACGGCAAGGCGCTGCGCGGCGTGAGCTGACACCAACCCACCGCGGTCCTGCCCTCGAAGGCAAGGAGCCCCGGCGGTGGCCCGCGCAGTACCAGATCACGAAACGCGGCCTTGTTCGCCGCCGCACGCCCCCGATACGAAGCGCCCAGGCGCCAATACATGCACCAGCACCCGTTGCAGGCGCCCCTGGCGCCGAAGAGATCCTCGAGCGCCGGCCAGAGAGCCGGTGTCAGCGGTTTGACAACCAGATTCACGCCCACCCTCATGCGGCCGGTTGCGGTATCACGACCGGCTCGATCCGCCCCAACAGCAAGAGATAACTCGCCACGCCGAAGATCACCAGGACGCCCGCGACGACGAACCCTAAGACGAAGGAATGGGTCACCTCGGCAAGCAGCCCCGTGACCACAGGCGCCGTGATTGCGGCTATCTGCGAAAAGAAATTCATGATGCCGCCGACGCGCCCCGCGGAATCCGGAGGCGCAATCAACGCGGGTATCGACCAACCCACCGGCGCCGCCGCCGAAAGACCGCCGATGGCGAGCGTAATCCAGGCGATCGTAACCCAGGGAGAGGATGGAATGGCGGCCCCGAGAATTCCGACGCCGAGCGCGGTGCCGAGGATGAGCACGAAGCGACGTACGCGTGATGCGTCGCGGCCGCGGCGGATCAGATAATCCACCATCCAGCCCCCGACAACCAGATCGATGGTGCCGGCGATAAGCCAGGGAACGCTGGTAAAAAGCACCGAACTCAGCAAATCCAGTTTGAAGGTATGGGCGAGGTAGCTCGGCAGCCAGGTGAGCAGGAGGTAGAAGGTATAGTTGTAGGTGGCGAATCCCAACGCGAGTCCGAGAACCTTGCGTTCCTTGAGCAGCGCACTCAAGGGAACGCCGGTTCTCTGCGCCGTGGGCGCCGAGGCAACGGGCGGATCGCGATAGCTGCGGAAGAACCAGAAAAAATACAGCAGGCTCACGCACCCGGTGAATGCAAAGCTCCAGCGCCAGCCGAGCTTGATGAGAAGTATCCCCACGAGCGGCGTGCCGATGCCGGGGCCCAGCTTCGCGGCGGCATCGAACAGCGCGGTCGGCAAGCCACGCTCGCGTTCCGGGAACCAGAGCCCGATCGCCTTGGCATTGGCGGGAAAAGTTGGCGCCTCGCCGACGCCCAAGAGCAGCCGCGCCGCGAACAGAGAAGTTATTCCGGGCGCGAGCGCCGCGGCGAAGGACGCGGCACTCCAGAGAAACGTACCCGCCCGGCCAACGCGTGACACGCCGAAGCGATCCAGAAGCACGCCGGAGGGCAGCTGGCAGGCTGCATAGGTCCAGCTGTAAGCCCCGAGCAGGAAGCCAAACAGCAACTTCGACACGCCAAAGTCGTGATCGAGAGCCGCTTCTGCGACCGAGAGGTTGACGCGGTCCAGATAATTCACCAACACGCCGCAGCCTAAGAGCGCGGCAATCGACCAGCGATGCGCCTGGAGGCCCTGAGAATCCGCTTTCAGCACTTAGCCGACGCGGACCCGCTGCAAGAAATCACGCCGCCCCGGCTCCGATCCGATCTCTGCGGCAAGGCTCGCGATCAGATCCTCGCGGCTTCTGGCGGTGCCAAGTGCGCGCCGCACCAGCACGCGCGCAATGGGCCCGACATGGAAGCGCAGCGATGACTCGATAGTTTCAAGATCGGGCACTTCGAGCGTCGCCGGCGGCGTTCTTTCCGTCGACGGCGCCTCTTTCCCCCCGGCAAGCCGTTTGCGGACGTTGTCGACCAGCTTCTCGTAGTGCGCATCACGCGGCGTTGAGAACGCATCCAGCCAATGCTGGGTGCTCAAGAAGTACTCGAGGCTCCTCGCCGGCATCACATTCTCGACCCGAAACGGCAGGATGGGCAGGTCGCGGTGTACCGCCCGCTCCACCTCGCGGCGCACTTGGGGCGAACCATTGCAGTGAGAGGAGAACACCAGGACCATGATTCGCGCCCGGCCTATGGCATCCACGATCTCTTCGGCCCAGTCCGCGGAGGGCGCTATGTCGCGCGGCGCCACCCAAACGCCGAGCCCCGATGCCTCCAAGCGCCCGACGATATCGAAGGCGCAGGCGCGATCGGGCTGCGAATAGCTGACGAACACCTCGCCCGCCATGGCTAGCCGCCCAGCAGCTTCATGGCTTTCTCGAGGCTCACGCGCATGCGATCGAAGGCACGCGTGAGGGCATTGAGCTCAGGGATGCGCTGCTGCGCGAAGTGCGCGTGCGGGTTGCCCATGCCGACCTCGTCGGCGATGGCCGTGATGTGTCTGAGCGGTCGGCTGACGAGCCTCAGCACCACAAGATTGACGAACAGCCAAAGTGCCGCGCAGGCAGCGCCCACGCAGAGCATGGCGAGGACAAAAGTCCGATGCGCGGCTCTAGCGGCATTGGCCAGCGGCACCGACACGACCTGTGCGCCCACCACTTCGTTCGGCTGCCAGCCGAAGCCATGGTCCGGGCCGTATTTTGCCAGCAGTGATTTCGGCGCGGCGTCGGGCTGACTGTGGCACTCGAGGCATTCCTTCTCCATGTGGATGGGCCGCGCCAGATAAAGCACCCGGCCCATGGGCGTGTCCCTTTCGCCCTGCAACTCGGTGGCGTGCGCATCGTTGCGGAAGTGCTGGATGAGGTCGGACTCCCAATCCATGGCCCGATCGCGCGGATTGGTGGGATTCAGGGTCGCTTCCTTGTAGCTGTACTCCGGATGTTTCTCCCGCAACCGCAGGAAGTCCTGGGTGGCCGCGTAAAACGGGATGCTTTGCGGCAGAAACTCGGTCTTCAGCTGCTCCGTGAGGAGCGGCAGGATTTCGGCCGAGGTGTACTCGCGGGTGGCTACCGCGCTGTCGAGCATGAGGCCGGCCTCTTGGACCATTTCGGCCTCGGTATGGCGCTGCAGGAGCATGGACAGCACGGCGCCCAAGGCCAGCATCATCACCAAAAATCCCGCGATGAGGGCGATATTGAGACGGACCATCAATTTCATAATGATTCTCCGATCCGGGTCCGAGGCCGTCCGGATCCGAGTTTGCCAGAACGCCGGCGAAAGCGGCAATAACCTGGGATTCACGCGCTCCGACTGCAAACGGACAATAGGCTACAATCCCGCCATCCTTAGAACACACGCTTCCGGGCACAGGCGGGGCGGAAGACGGCCTTGAAAGAACGCAGCGTCCCACGATTCCATTCCCACGGTCGGCAAGGCTTTTCCAAGGCCATCAGCGAACATCCACGTCGCGTCAAAGCGCGCAAGCTGGGCCATGAGGTCCGGGTACAGTTCACGACAGAGGACTGCAGCGTCGAGACCAGGGAAGGATCGGTGCTCGCCAAGGCGGGCGATGCCATATTGACCGGCGTGGAGGGGGAACGCTGGCGGGTATCGCGCAGTCGCTTCAACTCCAACTACCATCCGGTCGCCCCCACCCAGGCGGGAGAGGACGGCACATACGTCAGTGTCGGCAAGCACATCATGGCGGTGCAAATGGAGGCGGATTTCGACGTTCATTTGCCCGACGGCGTGTCGGTGCTCACCGGCAAGCCCGGTGACTGGCTCATCGACTACGGCGACGGCAGCCTCGGCATAGTCTCGCAGGCCATTTTCGACAGCACCTACGAAGTGCTCACGTAACCGAAGTGGCGCTCCACCAATACATTCAAAACCTGCTGTTGCTGGGCGTCCGGCTGCAGGTGCGGCGCGCCGCGGAGCCCGCGGCGCCACCGAAGGTGTTGCAGCCGCTCATCGACTCGTTGCAGGCCGCCCGCCAGCGGTTTGACCAACGGGCCCTGAACTTTGGACATCGCTACCGCAGCGGCTTCTGGATGATCTACCTCTTGAGCGCTTTCGCGGTGCTCTGCGCGGTGCTGCCGCTGGCCTTGGGTTGGGACAGTGCGACGCACGCGTCGCACCGTTTCTCCGGTGTTTGGGCGGTGGTCGAGGTGGCTGTAATCGTGACTGTGAGCGCCATCTATTGGCGCGGCCATCGCAGCGACTGGCAGGGCGAGTGGCTGCGCGCGCGCACCACGGCCGAACTCACCTCCTACCTGCCGATGATCGCTCCGCTCCTGGACTTTACCGGCGAACACCCGGAACCCAACTGGTACTTACGCATATTCGATCCGGGCGAACACACCCAGGAATCTGACGATGTGACCACCTTGTGCCGAAGTCACGAGGCTGAAGCGCGTCGGCTGCTGCAGGGGGCTTGGTCGGATCCTGAGTTTCCGGACGCCTTCGCGCGCTGGACCATCTCGGTATTGGACGCGCAGCAGTGCTACCACGAGCGCGTCGCCGCTCGACAGCACGCCCTGCTGCACCGATCGCACCGGGTGACCATCGTGCTCTTCGTTTTGACGGCGCTTGCCGCGACGACCCACTTGATGATCCACACCCTGTGGCTGTCATTGATGACCACATTCTTTCCGGCCTTGGCGGCCTCGCTGCATGGCGCCATCGCGCAGTCCGAATCGTATCGGCTGGAAACGGCTTCGGAAAGACTGGCGGAGGACTTGAGGGATGCCACGCGCCGCATCGCCGAGGCTTCCCGCGCCGAGGCGCTCCAGGTGCCGCGCGAACTGAAAGCCGCGGTGGAAGGTGCAGTGGCGTTGATTCTCGAGGAACACCAGGATTGGCAAATGCTGGTGCGCCCGCACCATCTACCGCTGGCTTGAGGCCTCGGTTATCCAGGTCCGCCAGCGGCGCGTGGACACGAGCGCACGAATCCCCGGCGATGTGCGGTCAATGAGCCCGGCCGCCTCGTGCAACAACGCCGCTCGCTGCGCTGGGTCGGTCAACGCCTGCGCGTAGAGGGCGGAGGCCAGCTGAATCGTCTGGGTCTCGTCGCCGTGGTTCTTGGCCGCGAGATCCCGCTGCGTCTTGATGGCCGGCGCGATCGCGCGCGCAGCCTCGGGCAAGTTTCCCTCCTTGACCAGTGCGAGGGCGAGCCAGGTGGAATAATCGGCGCGATCGCGCGATTCATCGTTGGCGATCCGATTGTGGTAGGCCAATGCGCCGCGGGCGGCTTTCTCGGCAGCCGGATATTCGCCCAGCAAAAAATCGGAACGCGCCAGTTGGTAGCGACCGGCGGACAGGCACACGCTCAGGTAGAAACTCGGAAACCCCGATACACCCTCTCGGGCCTCATCCAGGGATCGTTGTCCTAATTCTCGGGCGCTGCTCGGATCGTTTGCGGCATCCGATACGAGAGCAGCCGCGAGATCGCGAAAGCATGCTGCATCTTGCAGGCGCTCCGCCGACTCCGATTTGCGCAATCTGGATACCAGCGCGTCCAGACTCTGCAACGTGGCCTTCGCCTCGGCGGCCATACCTGCGTCCGACTGCCGGAGTATCTGCACCCCATTGGCCAAAAGCGCGTTCCAGACGAACCACTGGCCCGCATCATAGGATTGGGCGACGACCTTCAATCCTTGCTGCTGGGTATCGATTGCCTTTTTGATCTCACCCAAGGACCAGTAAGTATCGGCGAGACTATAGTAGCTCACGCTCCAATTGTTGATGGCCGTGGAATTGCCGGGGTTGAGCTTGATTTCCTGTTGCGAGAGGGCCTGCGCGCGTTCGAGGTAGGGTAGCGCCGCGCGCGGGCGCAACTCCAGCGACTCGATGGTGGCAAGGTCATTGAGCGTCACCTGTTCGCTGTGCGCCGCCTTGCCAAAGGTGGGGGCCAATTGCAGCACCCGGTCCGCGATGCGCACCGAATCTTCGCCGACCTTGCGCGCATGGTCGTTGTCCCCCATTCTTTGAAAAGTCTCTACCAGCCAGGTTCCTGCATCTGCGTACAAAGCCGCCGCTTGCAGATCGCTGAAATTCTGGGCGCCCAAGGAATTGGCGAGCGCCTGCGCTCGCTCGAGATTCGCTTTAGCCTGCGGGAAATCATCGTGACTCTGCTCGAATCCGGCCTGCACGAGCGTCTCGGCATACGCTCGGCGCACCGCGGCGGAGGCATCCGGTTTATCGCCCAATGGCTTTATTAGCGCCACCGCCTGCAGGGCGACGCTTTCCGACCTTTTATCAGCCAGGTTGCTCAATACCGAACTACGGATCTCGTAAGCGCGAGTTACTGCAATCTGCGCCGCCTCGCTGTTATCGGAGCGCAATTGTTCGGCCAGCCGCAGGGCTTCGAGGGAAGTGCCGTCGGCCACCTTTACGTTGCCGAGGATCCGCTCTGCCCGGGCGTATTGAACGTTCGAGAGCACCGCGGCGCGCAGGGTTTCTCCACCCTTTTGACTTTCGGGGAGTGCCGCAAAGTAGTCCACTTCCCGCTTGGCGATATCCGCCACCACATCGAGCCGACCGAGCTGCTCCAGCTGCCTAGCGAAATCGTCGGTGAGGTAACCCAGGAGGTGCTCGGCCTGGCCGCGCGCCTGCTCGGCCGCAGTTCGGGTTTGCTGCGCCAGTGCCTCGGCGCGGTGCGCCCGGCGCGTACTCAACACCGCAAACACCGCCGCCACGAGCGCGATTACCGCAAGTGAAGCGCAGGCCGCAGCGATCTTGCGGGCTCTGAGCATGGCCGCGTGTGCCGCCGACTCTCTCGCACGCTGTTGCCCGAGCAGCAGCGCGGTCGCTTCGCGCGCTTCCCGTTCGTGGCGCAGGTCGCGGCTGCCCTTGACGACGCCGCAGAGTACATCGTGAGTAAGCTCGACACGGCGCACATCCAGCCGATCTTCGATGCGCAGAAGCCGTCGGTTGACCAGGGTCGCAAGCGCGGTTGCGGGCACGTTTGCCGTCTTGAAACTCGCCAGCAGACGTTCTTCCGCGATGTTTTCGCGGAATCCCGATGCGGTCAGCAGCTGGTCCTCGATGATTCGCCGCGCCTCGATCGGTTGATCGGCGAGCGAGCGCTCGTAGAAATTGCTCAGGATGGTCGATTGCGTACCATCCAAAAGGTCCAGGGATATTTCGGAGCGACCCTGCGCGAGGCGCGTGTCGTTGAGTTCGCGGCAAATGAGGCTCAAGAGCGACGGTTCGACCTCGGCGTTGATCACCTCCGCGCCGCCCGCAACGAAGCGCACGATGGCGGCTGCCACTTCCTGCGACACTAGGCCCTTGCCGGGTTCGAGCACAGCGGCGAGCGCCTGCTGGCCGGTCATGGGCGCCAAGC
This sequence comes from Steroidobacteraceae bacterium, assembly GCA_036494165.1. Lineage (GTDB taxonomy): Bacteria > Pseudomonadota > Gammaproteobacteria > Steroidobacterales > Steroidobacteraceae > Bog-1198. The sequence continues at coordinate 62,744 of DASXOQ010000019.1, read as the reverse complement.
GCACGCGGTTCTGCACCACGCTCGGCATCGCACCCTTCAGGCTTTCGAGGCGCGCGAGATAGTCCTCGCGCAGCGCAATCAGAACCCGGTAGTCGGAGCGCGCGAAATCGAATTTCTCGGCCGCCGCATCGTCGGCGTCGAACTTGGCCTCGACTTCGCGCGGCGGCCGGTTTTCAACCAGATCCGCCAGATCCGCGATGAAACGCGAGGCACGCGCCTTGCCGGCATCGTCGGACTGCGCGACGGTGAAAATCTCCTCGAACTGATCGAAGATGAGGAGCGGGATGAGGTTCGCGCCGTTCTCGTCCTTGAGCACATCGTCGCGGTGATGCAAGAACTCCCACAGCGATTCGCCGGCGACCGCAACCCCTGCTTGCGTCCATTCGCCCGAGCCGCGAGCCGTCTGAGCTATCGCCCGCTTGATCTGATCGGCCGGAGAAGGCGCCGAGGCGCCGTAGTCGATGCGGACGTACACCGGACAATAACCCTGTCCGCGCAGCCGGGGCACGAGTCCTGCACGCAGGATCGAGGTCTTGCCGAGGCCGGATTGCCCGAAAAGAACCGTGAGGAGCTTGCGCTGCACGCGGCGCGCCAGCTCCGCAACCTCCTCGTCACGGCCGAAGAAGTACTGGCGCGTCTCCTCGGTGAAAGAGGCGAGACCCAGCCAGGGATTCTTGGCATCGACCGCGGAATCGGCGTTCATCACTGCCGGGCGCGCACGAAGTCGTTGAGCCGCTGGGCAAATTCCGCTGTAACCTCGCCTTCGGGCAGCGGCGTGAAATGCAGACTCTTGAATTTGTCGGGTACGAGCGCCTGGCTTGGATCGGTAGCGTCGATGGTCACCGGCAGCACGAACAGCGCGCCATCCGCCATGTTGCGCGTTCGATCCAGCGCGTAGCTCCATTCGCGCCGGAAATAGGCCTCCATGCGACGCTGTGTCGCGGCCGATATGACCGGAATGAAATAGGAACAGCGCGCGATGTTGCGCTGGATCTTGCGATCGTAGTCATCGCCGCTTTCGAGCCGCTCCAGGTCGAACCACGTAATGATGCCTGCCGCCTCGAGACCGGCTTTGATGCGCTGGACCGCCGGCAGGTCTTCCCGGGCATAGCTGATGAACACGGCATTGTCCGGCATCTCCCGCGCCGGCGGCATGAAACGGAGCGGCGCAGGGCCCGGCTCAGTCCGGGCGGGTGCGCGTCGCGCCGACCAACGCGTGTAAAGCTCGTCCACGAAACGCGCCGCGCCGTGATAAACGCGGGTGCGCAGACTCACCTGCTGCAGGAACATCATCAGCCGCTCGTCCTGGTCCGTGGTGTTGTCGGCAAGCACCTCGCCCACGTCGCGGGGATCCGACAGGCGCTGGCGTTTCGCCATGCGCAGGAACAGCCGCGCCAACCAGTTGCTGAAGTTGCTGCCGATGAAGAGCAGATGATTGTGCTCGAGTTCGTGGAACAGCTTCTCGGGCGCCAGGTGCTCATTTTGCAGCGCGCAGATGAATTCCAGCAGATCTTCATCGGAGATGACGTAGGTGGGCGAGGAGGAAAGCCGCCCGAAGAGGTGATAGACCACCGGCCTTTGCAGGCGGTCGCGCTCGCTCGGCAGGTCAACCACTCGATTCGGCGCATAGGAGACGACGTCGGTCGAGCCCGTGCCGCCAAAGCGCTCGAGATTGATGGCGGTTTCCAGCATGGCATCGAAGGTGGTGCTGACGTAGAGGTCAAAATCGGTGATCGCGGCCAGGCGCCGCAGCGCCGGCGGCGGCTCGAAATTGGCATCGCGCAGGATTCCGCGGAGTCGCACGTAGGCTTCTTCGCGCCGGCCGCGCGAAGCCAGGAACTGGCACACCACGTCGTTTAGGGTCAGCGGGCGCGGCAGTTCCCTCGCATCCACGTTGAGCTTCACGGCCAAACGCTCGGCGAGCCACTCATAAAGCAGCTTGGGGCCATCCGCCGTCTGCACCTGCAGCAGCTCCGGCCCCACGATGGGGATGACGCGCTTCTCGTCGATGAAGCTGAGTAGATCGTCCCAGGCATCGTCATCGAGCAGGGAAAGTGGTTGCAGGTTCGCGGACATGGGGCTTTGGACGGCGCTCGAGCGAGCGGGATGCGGCGGCTGCGTAATTCCCTGTGTAATTGTTCTAACGTCAGTATGCCTGCTGCCTCGGGGCGACGGCAACCCGCCTTGGGACGAATTCCTGTATTGGTAGCGCTCCCAGCAATCCTCGTGTAGCGTTCGCGAAACGGCGCGGGAGTAAGACAATGAATCGACTGGCGGCAGCGTTGACGGCTTTCCTGCTGATACTCTCGGCGGCCGCCGGCGCTGCGCCTGCTTATGACAATTTCAAGGTCGCTATCTACGTTCCGGCGGGTGCGGTGCAGGCCATGCGCGAGCCGGCCGTTCGCGAAGCGCAATACCGTCGCATCGCTTCGCAACTGAAGTTCGACAAGGTTTATCTCGAGACCTTTCGCAACGGCCAACTCGTCGATGAACCTACGCTGGAGGCGGTCAAGAAGTTCTTCGCAGGGCACGGCATGACCGTGGCCGGCGGCATCGCCTACTCAGGACCCGAGCGTGGCGGTCAGTTCACGACGTTGGATTACGAGGACCCTGCCGACCGCTCCTTGTGCCAGAAGGCGGCCGAGATGGCCGCTCGTCACTTCGATGAGGTCATTCTCGATGATTTCTTCTTTTACACCAGCAAGAGTGCCGCCGACATTGCAGCGAAAGGCAAGCGCAGCTGGACGGAATACCGACTGGAGAAGATGCGCGAGGTTTCCGAAGATCTGGTGTTGAAACCGGCCCGCGCGGTCAATGCGCGCGTCAAGATCACGATCAAGTATCCCAATTGGTACGAGCACTTCCAGGGTTTGGGCTACGATCTTGACGTTGAAGCCAAGCAATTCGATGCCATCTATACGGGCACCGAGACCCGTGATCCAGAGATCACGGATCAGCTGCTGCAACAGTACGAGAGCTACGGGGTCTTCCGCTTCTTCGAGAACGTGCGCCCGGGGGCCAATCGGGGCGGCTGGGTGGACACTTACGACACACGCTATGTGGACCGTTATGCCGAGCAGCTCTGGGATACCCTCTTCGCCAGGGCGCCGGAAATCACCCTTTTCAACTGGGCGGATCTCGCCTCGCCCGCCCCCTTGCAACCGGGGGAACGTCAGGGATGGAGCTCGCTTGCCACGAGTTTCGATTGGAACGCCATGGTGCATTCCCTGCCTGCCGCAGCCGGCGCTCCGGGATGGGCGCGCGCCGCCGGTTATTCACTGGAGACAGCTGATCGCCTGGTCGGCAAACTTGGAAGACCCCTAGGGATCGCAAGCTACAAGCCGTTCCAGTCGCGGGGCGAAGACTATCTGCACAACTACCTGGGCAACATCGGCATCCCCATCGAACTCACCCCGAGGTTCCCGGAACAGGCGCCGCTCGTGCTCCTGACGCAATCGGCGGCGGCGGATCCGGATCTGGTGGCCAAGATAAAAAAGCACCTCGATACGGGTAGGAGCGTGGTGATCACCTCGGGCCTCCTTCACGCCCTCGAGCATCGCGGCATCACGGATATCGCCGAGGTTGGCACCAGCGACCGCAAAATCGCGGTACACGAGTTCATCGGTGCCCATGGCGCGGGGCGCGGCGTATCGCTCGATGAAGCGGGCAAACCCACGCCTGCGATTTTGTATCCCGAGATCCATTTCTACACCAACGATGCCTGGCCGTTGATTCGCGGCGTTGCCGAGGCACGGGGCGTACCTATTCTCCTCATGGACAGCTACAGCAGGGCCACCCTATACATTCTTAACATCCCGGATAATCCGGGTGATCTTTATCGCTTGCCGCAGCCGGTGACCCGCACGCTGCGCGATTACCTACTTGCGGACTTCCCGGTGAAAATCGACGCACCCAGCAAAGTCGCTCTTTTCGTCTACGACAACGGAAGCTTTGTGGTCCAATCCTATCGGGATGAACCCGCCAAGGTGAGCATCAATCTGCCCAAGGCCAGCATGGTTCACGACTTCTTGAGCGGCGAATCGCTCCACGTCTCCGAAGCCGCAGATGCGGGCGGCCAGCGATTTTCCTTCACCGTGCAGCCGCATTCATTCCGAGGCTTTGCCACCCACTGAAACGGACGCGGGCTTTCATCTAACGCCGCTCGAGCAACATCTTCATGCCATAGCGCGGTCGCAGCGTGATGCGCGTCTGCAGCGCTATATTTTGCCGCTCCACCAAACGCAGCTTGAAGCGTTGCGCGAGTAACACAAGTATCAAGGTCGCCTCGGTCAACGCGAGGGTCGCCCCTATACAAACGCGCGGCCCCCCGCCGAACGGCAGGTAGGCATAGCGAGGCCGCTTATCGCCCGCTTCCTTGGAGAAGCGGGCGGGATCGAAGACCTCCGGCCTTTCCCAGAGCTTGCGATGGCGGTGCAGTATCCAAGGCGAGATCAGAATCTGCTGGCCTGCTTTAACCCTGAACCCGCAAATCTCGTCCTCCGCTTGCGCCTCGCGCACCGAAATTCCCGGTGCCGGAGGATACAAGCGCATGGCCTCTTCGATGATCATTCGCGCGTAGGGAAGCCTCGGCAGATCCTCGGCCGTGGGGGTTCGCCCGCCGAGCATGGCGTCGATCTCCGCGTGCAGTCTGGCCTCTTGCAGAGGATGCTGCGACAGCAGATACCACACCCAGGTCATGGTGACGGCCGTGGTCTCATGGCCGGCCATGAAAATGGTGATCACCTCATCACGTACTTCCGCAGCGTTGAGGCCGGCGCCGTTGTCGGGATCCTTCGCGGCAATCAAGCGCGTCAGAAAATCCCTCGGCGCCTCGTCGCGAACCTTTTCGCGCGCCTCGATGAGGCGGTATATCGCGGCGTCCATGCCGGCAAATTCCTTGCGGATCCCTTCGGTCTTGCGATTGATGCGCCATTTGCCGATGGCCGGCAGCACATCGAGCACGCCGAATACGAGGGCACTCTGCGCATATTCGAGCGCTCCTTCCGCCAGCGCTGCAAGCTCCTCCGCGTCGTTCGAGAACATGGTGCGGCAGATGATCTTGAGGGTCAGCGCACGCATTGCCTCTGCGATGTCGAACTCGTGGCCTGCGGAAAGGGAGGTCCATTGCTTCGCGAACTCAAGCGTGCTGTCGCAGATGACCGGCGCATAGGACTCGACGGTGCGGGTGCCGAATGAGGGCGCCATGATCTTGCGATGCACCTTCCACTTCGGACCCGGCGCCGCCAGCAGCCCCTCGCCGAACATGGCGGAAAAGAACTGGATCTCGAGATCGTTTTTCGGGTAATTGGCCACGTTGTCGAGCAGCACCCGCCGCACGCCGTCGGGATCGTTCACCATGAGCATGTGGCCCACTGGACTCTTGGACAGGTACACCGGCTGCTCGTAGGCCGCCCGCGGGACGATCTCGAACGGATTGCCGCGCCAGGCGCGGATGCTCTTCAATAGAGAAGGCGCCTTCTGCGGCGGGGGCTGCAGCCCGGCCAGCACTCGACCGGCCGGCGCCTCGGATGTACTCAAGATGGTTCCCTCGGAAGCGGCGCGCCACTTCAGTATAGAGGGAATCAGCCGCGTGAGGACCCGGCGCCCGCCAGACGGAAAAAGCGGCGCAGCCCCAAGGTCATAACCGGCAGCACGAATACTGCCAAGATGACGTAGGCGAGTGCCCGGTAACCCTTGGCAATAAGGGTGACTAGACCGAAACGCTGAGCCAGGAATATGGAGCCGATCAGGACCGTTCCAGTGATGGCAAGGCGGAAACTCGCGGCGAGCGGGCGGCCCGCACGCTCGGCATACACCCAGGCGACGCGTTCATTGATGGCGTGCACGAAGCCGGTGCCGCTCTCCAACAGCGCCAGAAATATCATCGACTGGAACAGATAGTGGAAGGCCGGAAAATTGAGTTTGCGCAGCAGAAAGTCGGACGGCAGTTCCTGGGCGGAAATCTCCGGGTAGTAGGCGATCATGCAGAGAAAAAAGAGCAGCGCTGGAATCATGGCGAGCGGCCCGGAGAGCGCGCCTGCAACCACCGCGTCGCGTGTGCCGCGCATGTGCCGGAGTACCGGCAGCACGATGACCGCGCCGACCACGTTGTAGCTCGCATAGGTGAGTCCGCCGAGCACCCATCCCGGCGCGGGCTCGAACGTCGCCAGATGTCCGATGATGCGAGAGCCGAATGCGCCGAGCGCGAGGATCACGAACAGGAAATACACGGCATAGAGAAAAATCGAGACCCATTTGAAGAGGCGCTCCACCGAAACATTGCCGTAGGCGGCGACCGCCGAAATGGCGACGATCAGGAGCAGAGTCCCCAGCAGGGGCGGCCAGCCGAACAGCGCCTCGCCGATGGCTCCGGCGGCGGCGCCGAATACCGCGAGCACCAGGATGCTGAAGAGCACATAGGCGATTTCGAACAGAAACCACGCCGGGCCCAGCAGTTGGTGAAAGAAACTCCGGTAGTCGAAGCTGCGGGTCTTTTGCGCCAAGGCGAAGGTGGCCATGCACACCGCGCTCCAGAACACCATGGCGAGCAGAATGGCGAGCACCCCGCCTTGCGGACCGCTCGGCAGGAAGAATTCAGCGAGCTCGCGTCCGGTCGCATAGCCGCCGCCAATGACCGCGGCCTTGAAGGCAAGACCCGGCAGCAGATAGCGCTGGAACCAGCTGCCGCCGGAACTTTCGGTCACGGCGCAGCCCCATACCCGGGTCCGCGCAGCACCGATCCGGGCTTCGCGCCGGTATGGTGCCCTCTGTCGACCACCAGGGTGCCGTTCACCATCACGTAGTCGATCCCGGTCGGATAGGCCGTTGGATGTTCGTAGTTCGCGACATCGTCGATCCGATCATAGTTGAACACGGTGATGTCCGCCTTCAGCCCTTCGCGAAGCGCTCCCCGATCGAAGAGGTGCATGCGCGCCGCGGGCAACGAAGTCATCTTGCGTACGGCGTCCTCGAGACTCAGAACATGGCGCCGCTTTACGTACTCGGCGATGAGGCGGGGAAAATTGGCATAGGCACGCGGATGCGGCAGGCCGATGGCGTCGATGGTGCCTTCGCCTTCATTCGCGCCCGCATCGCTGCCGATACTCATCCACGGCCAGCGCAGCGCGGTTTCGATGTCGGACTCGCTCATCATGAAATACAGGGCCATCGCCCGCTTCGGCTGGGCCGCCAGCACGATATCCCAGGCGACATCCTCCGGATCCTGCCCGAGTTGCTTGGCGATGTAGGCGATGCTCTTGAAGCGGTAGGAGTCGTACTTGGGGTTGAATGCATTGGCGAGCACCACGTGGTCCCAGCCGCCGCTCGCCGCCACCAGGTTGGACCAGCCGGGAAGCGAGCCCTTGGCCACGTCCTGCTTGAGGCGCACGCGCACCTTCGGATCGGCGAGCTGTTCGAGTCCCTTCTTCTCGCCGTCGCGCCACAACCAGTTGGGCACGGTGATGTCGAGTCCGGTACCGCCGGCGGTATATAGATACATGTCGGCGGCGATGGCGACGCCCCGCGCGCGGGCCGACTCGATGAGCGCTCCGGCTTCGGGCACGAGTTTGCCCCATCCCGGCGCGTAAGCGCCCTTGAAATGGAAAATCTCCACCTGGATGCCGGTCTTCTCGCCGATCTCGACGGACTCCGAAATCGCCTTCAGCAGATCCGCGCTTTCATCGCGCATGTGGCTGGCATAGATGCCGCCGTAACGTGCCGCCACCCGGGCCAGTTCGACGAGGTCCTCCGTGCTCTGGAAGCTGTCCGGCGGATAGATCAACGCGGTCGCGATTCCCATCGCCCCGGCGCGCATGGCCGTCTCGACGCGTTGCTTCATCGCCGTCATCTGCGCGCCGTTGGGTTCGCCGGCGCCATCGCCCATGACTTCCACCCGAGCCTGCGCGCTCGAGTAGTAGGTGCCGAAGTTCAAGGAAATGCCCTGGGACTCGAGCTGCTTGAAATAGGCGTCGATCTTGGCCGCGGGAACCGGTGTACCGCCCTCGCCCGCGATTGCCGTCGTGACGCCCTCGCGCAGCTTGTTTTCCGCCAGGCCGTGCTTCAACAGCACCTCGCCGGATTGATCCATCATGTCGATCCAACCCGGCGTGACGTAGTCGCCGCCGGCGTCGACTTCGCGTTTGCCTTGGCCCTCGACGCGACCGATCTTGACGATTCGACCGCCTTTGATTGCAACGTCGCCGTCTATGTACGGGTTGCCTTCCCCGTCGAGCAGGCGGCCGTGCCGGATCACCAGATCGTATTCGGCGGGAGCCGCCGCCAGCACACCGGCCGAGCAAGTTCCCAGGAGCAGCGCGGCGCAGATCAGGAATTTCGCGCGCATCACTGTTTCGCCGGCGTGAACAGCAGGTCGTGGTAGTCCCAGCTGAAATCCGCGATGGGCGAGACGGCCTTCATGGTGATCCGATCGACCTTGCCGTCCGCATCCAGGTTGAAGGTCACATACGCGGGCTCGATCGACTTGTCCTCGAATCGGGTGATGAACGTGTCGTATTGCCAGTGCTCGAGCGTACCGCCCATGCGCGGGGTGGACTTGAAGTCTATCGCGAGCTTACCGTCCTTCTGCGCGATCTCAATGTTGCCGTACCAGGGATCATTGAAGCTACCCGTGTAGTGATCCAACGGCAGCGACGGGCCGACGTGGGCCGGCGAAGCGGTTGCGGCGTGGAAGGCCTTCAGACCCGCCTCGATCCGCTGCTGCTTGAAGGTTTTGAAACGCGCCGGCCAGTCGCTGGCCGGCAACTTCAAGTAGTGGTCCAAGAGCTCGTACATCAGGCCGAAGATGATCTCGCCATCCTCGCTGTTGATCTCGATGGAAAATCCCACGTGCTTTTCCGGAATCAGCACCACCGCGGTTTGGAAGCCGAAGACGGCGCCGCCGTGCCAAACGATCTTGGTGCCGCGGTAGTCACGGACGTCCCAACCCAGGGCGTAAGTGTTGAATAGCGGTTCGGCCGCCTTGAGTTCGGGGGGAAAGTGCGAGATCGGCTGCAGCACCACCGGTTCCCACATCTGCTGGTGTGCGGCCTCGCTGAACAGCCGCCCTTGGCCGCCCGGTAATGCGCCGTCGTCCAACTGGATCATCAGCCAGCGCGCCATGTCGTTGGCGCTCACCGCCAGGCCGCCTGCCGGCGCGGCGTTCTGTCCGAGATCCTCGCGCTCGTCGAGCACGCTTTGTTCGCCGGCGCCTCGCAGGCCGCTGCTCATGCGCGCATGCGGCTGTGCGCGATCCGCGGTTGCGAAGCGTGCATCGTCGCTGCTGGTGGAATGCAGCATGCCGGCGGGCTTCAGCACGTGCTCGGCCACGAACTTCTCCCAGCTCTCGCCGCTCACCGATTCGATCAGCTGGCCGGCCACCATGTAGAGCACGTTGTCATAGGCGAAACCGCTGCGAAAGCTGGTTGCCGGTTTCATGTAGCGCAGCCGCTTCACCGATTCCATCCGGGAGAGGTTGGTGCGCGGCACGAACATCAGGTCGCCCTCGCCCAACCCCAAGCCGCTGCGGTGCACGAGCAGGTCGCGCACCGTCATCTCACGCGTGACCCAGGGATCGTACATTTGAAATTCGGGCAAATGATCGATCACCTTGTCGTCCCAGCCGATCTTGCCGCTGTCGACAAGCACTGCGAGGGCAGCCACGGTGAAGGCCTTGCCCGTAGACCCGGTGGGGAAAATGGTGTCCGCATCACATGCGTCGTTGCCGCCCAGTCGCTTGATGCCAAAGCCCTTGGCGAAGGTGACTTTGTCGTCTTCGACGATGGCTACCGCCATGCCCGGCACACCGATGTCCTTGCGCAGCTTTTCGACGTGTTCCGCGAATCCCGACGGCGGTGCAGCCTGGGCGATTCCGCAGGCCAGCGCCAACGAGGCAAATAGCAGCTTTTTCATGTGAACTCCGCTTGAGCAATATCGATGGACTTCGCCTCCGCCGCCCGCACCGTCTCGATGCGGCGTGTATTGCGATCGAGGGCCAGGAGCAGTGCCGCGGCCACGAGGCTGATCAGGCACAGCAGGAAGAAGAACCGCGGGTGCGACATGTCGCTCCACAGCGCGCCCACCAGGCCCGCCGCGAGGCTGCCGGCGAAGATGGCGAGATACCACCCGGCGACGGTGGTCGCGCCGAGCTTCGGGGGCGCGAGGCGGGCGAAGAGTCCCAAGCCCGTCGGCAGAATGTACAGCTCGCCGGCGGTGAAGATCACAAAATAGAGGGCAAGCCAGACCCAGCTTGCAGGCCCCGGCGAGGAGGCGAACGAGGCGATGCCGAGCAGCAAGTACGAGGCGCCTACGATGGCAGCGCCCGCCGCCATTTTCGGCATCGATGCCCATTCCCTGCCCTGCGCCGCGCGGCGACGCCAGCGGGCGAGGAGCATCGGCGTGAGCAGGAATACCAGCAAGGGATTCAACGCCTGGAACCAAGTGCTGGGAATGGTGAGAACCGGCGTCGTGCGATTGACGCCGATGTCGGCGAACAGCGCCACGGTGTTGCCGATCTGCTCGTAGGCCCCCCGAAAAACCGTTACCGCCAGACCGACGCCGATGAGCAGAGCGATCAGCGACTTTCCGGACACCTGCGAGTCAGTCTTCGCGGCCGGGCGCGGCGAGGTGCGGTCCTGCTCCGGCAGGTACTTCGCGCCGCTCATATATATAAGGAGGCCGAGAAGCATGCCGACGCCCGCCGCGGCGAACCCATAGTGCCACCCGTAGAGTTCCCCCAACGTTCCGCAAATCAAAGGAGCGAGAAAGCCCCCGATGTTGACTCCCACGTAGTAGACGTTGTACGCCCAGCCGCGGCGCGGATCATCGGCCCGGTAGAGATCATTGATCTGACTCGGCAGGCTCGGCAGAAACAAGCCGTTGCCGACGGCAATGGTGGCAAGCGCCGGGTAGAAAAGAGCCGGCACCGCCATCATGAAGTGGCCTGCCGCCATGATGAGGCCGCCCAGGATCACCGCGCGACGCTTGCCAAGGTAGCGGTCCGCGATCGCGCCGCCGATGATCGGGGTGAAGTACGTCGTCGCCGTGTACAGGCCGTAAATGAACGAGGCGCGCTGTTGCCCAAGAAGCAACTCCTTGGTCATGTAATAGACCAGGATGGCGCGCATGCCATAGTAGGAAAACGTTTCCCACATTTCGGTGAGAAACAGCACGGTCAGCCCGCGCGGCTGACCGAACCAGGTGGCCTCCGCGTTCATGCAGCGTGAGGCTGCGCAGCCCCCCAGACCTCGTCGCCGCTCCACACCATACCGTCGGTATAGCTGATGCTGGGCACGCGGTCCTGTGCCAGGAAAATCGGACCGTCGAGATCTACCACGTCGCACAGCTGACCGACCACGAAGGCCGGTGCCATCGCCAGACTCGATCCCACCATATTGCCGACCATCACCTTGAGCCCGAGGCGACGCGCTTCATGGGCCATCGCGAGGCCCTCGGTGAGCCCCCCGCACTTGTCGAGCTTGATGTTCACGACCTGGAAACGTCCGATGAGGCTGGGCAGATCACGGAAACTCAATGCGCTTTCATCGGCGGCGATCGGAATCGCGGACTTCACGCCGTCAAGATCCGGCTCGCGGCCGCGCTTCAAGGGTTGCTCCAGAAGCGATACCTTGGCTGCAGTCAAAATGCCGATCAGGGAATCGAGATCATCGACCTTGTAGCCTTGATTGGCGTCCACGCCCATCCATACGTCGGGACGGGCCGCACGCACCGCTTTAATGCGCGCCGCATCGAGTTCGAGCTCGCCCGTCAGTTTGAGCTTGAGCGCGCGCGCCTGCGCGTACTTGCGTGCCCCGGCGGCCATCACCGAGGGAGCGTCGGCGCCCAGCGTGAAAGTCGTCAACAGCGGCCGCACCCCCGGCAGCTCGGCCAGCTGCCATACGGAGCGCTGCGCGCGCTTGGCCTCGAGCTCCCATAACGCACAGTCGACGGCATTGCGCGCGCCGCCGGGCGGCAACAGCTCCTGCAAAGCGCTGCGCCCAACGCCGGCCTCGAGTGGTCCACGCACGCTCTCGATGGCTTCGACCATGGATGCCGCGGTGTCGTTGAGATAGTAGACGCCCGAAGCCTCGCCGCGCCCCTGGTGCCTGCCGTCGTCCAAACTGACGACGACGGCGTCCTGGCTCTCGAACACAAACCCCGAAATGCGGAAGGGTGCAGAGAGCTTGAGCTTCTCTACCGCAATGCTCAATTTCACCCGTTGCATCAGTAGTTCAACCCGAAGCCGATCAGATGGAAGACGAAGCCGATCCACAGCGCGATGAACGCCGAAACGGCGAGCACGATGCTCCACAGCTTCGCCGGCCAGCGGCGCTGTCCGCCCCACACGATCTTGAGATTCCACAGCAGCGCGACGAAGCCGCCGATGAACGCCACGATGCCAAACAGCTGTGCGAAGCGGATTATGCCGTCGTAGGAACTGCCCAGGTTGTTGATGTCCTTGAGCATGTTGGTGAGCGAGATCGCCCAGATCAGAAGCGCCGCGAGAATGGCGAGCGAGGCGATCTTGCTCCAGCGGTAGGCCTGCATCGAGCGCTGATCAAGCGCGAGTTTCGCGCCGAATCGACGCCGAACGATGGCGTTGACCGGCCAGAAAATCCCCGTCAACGCGAATGCCCCGAGAGCGATCAAGACGCCCGGCAACAGCCAACCTGCATTTTTGTACCAGGCGGGATGATAGAAGACCATGAATGGCGAGAGTTCATCGATGCTGAAGCGCACCGCTTGGCCGTTCTCCACCTTCGCCGCAAGCCGTTCATGACTGTTGAGGTCTTCCCACAGGAAGGGCGCAGTCTCGACCCAGTGCCGCGGCTTGCCATTGAGCCCGGGGAAAGGCGCCACCAGTTCGCCTTTGGCGTCGACCGACAGTTTCATTTGGCCGACCAATTCCAGAGCGGACACGAAGTTCGATTGCGAGCCGCGCGAATTGAGCCAACGGCCCTTGAGCATGGCCGCGTGCTCGGCGGCGGTCTTGGCATCGATGCTCACCTTCTCCACCGGCAGCGGGAAGTAACGGTCGGCGAAATCCTGGAACATCGCGCCGCGCAAGCCCCCCGCGGCCCCTTCCTTGCCGAGGCTGTTGAACGACACGTAGAAGCCGACGTTGTCCTTGAGAAACAAATGCAGCGAAGTGTGGAAGCACTGGGTGTCGCCCAGATGCGCGATGACCTCGCGGCCGTTGATGTTGGTTTCGAAGAAGCCCAGTTCCATGCGGTTCAAGGGCGGCAACAACGTCAGCGGACTGTTGTGCATCTGCTCCGCGGTCTCGGCCTTCAAAATGCGGTTGCCGTTGTATTCGCCATTCTGCAAATGCGCGATCATGAAGTGCGCCATGTCCTCGCCGGGCGAGGACAGCGATCCGGCCGGTGCCGGGCCCACGATCTCGAACTTACGGGGCGGCTCGGAAGCGCGCGAGTACCCCTTCGACATCAGCGGCTCCAGATCGGCAGGCAACGGCTGCCTGAAGGTCGAATGCTTCATGTCGAGCGGTTGGAAGATGTGCTTGTCCAGATAGTCATCGAATGACTCACCCGACACGCGCTGCACGATGTAACCGGCGAGCGAGGCGCCGTAATTCGAATAAGCAGGGGTGACGCCGGCGGGAAACACGCGTTCCGGAGTCCAATGCTTGAGCAACTCCTCGTACTTCGGAGCCTTCGGATCCTCCGACAAGATGTTCTTGGACTGCTCTTCGAATCCGGCCACATGCTGCATGAGGTTGCGCATGGTTATCGGCTTGCCATCCAGCGCCGGAATCTTGAAATCAAGATAGGTATTCACATCGGCATCGAGATCGATCTTGCCCTGCTCCACCATCTGCATGACCGCGGTCCAGGTAAAGAGCTTCGACACCGACCCAGGGCGGAACAAAGTGAGCTTGGGATCGACGGGCTTGCGCTTCTCCACGTCGGAAAAGCCGTAGCCGCGCTCGGTCACGATCTGCCCATCCTTGACGACGACGACCACCGCGCCTGCGATGTCCCCCGTGGCGAGCGCATAGGGCATGTAGCCATCGAGCCATGCGTCCAGATCCGCTTGGGTGATGCTGGGCGCATCAGCCGCGAAGGTCGGAGCCGCAAAGAGCAGCGAAAGGAATGCCAGCCATTTGAATGTACGCATGAGAGTGTGCCTCGACTGTCGGTCTTATGTTTTCACGGTGATCACGCCAGGCAGGCGCTCACCAGTTGTTCGAATTCTTCGCCGCCGCGAATCGGATCGGCGGTCGGCAACTTGAGCCGCGCGCGGGTCTCCGCAAACAACTCGCGAGCGGCATCAGCATCGAGTCCCGAGGTATTGAGACTCACGCCGCCGCAGCGGATGTTGGGGTTTGTGCGCCGTCCGATGCGCAAATTGAGCTCGATCGTCTCCTCGATATCCGGCAGCAGGTACTCATGCGTGCCGAGCACGCGCTCACGACCCGGCTGGTGGCACACCACGACGACGTCCGGTTGGCTGCCGTGCAAAAGAGCCATCGAAACGCCCGCATAGGCCGGGTGAAACAGCGACCCCTGCCCCTCGATCACATCCCAGTGGCCGGCAGAGGCCGCCGGACTCAGCATCTCGGCAGCGCCAGCGGCAAAATCCGCTACTACGGCATCCATCGGGATGCCGCTACCTGCGATCATGATTCCGGTCTGCCCTGTGGCGCGAAAATCGACCTCCAAACCACGCTTGCCGAAGGCGCGAGCCAACGACAATGCCGTGTACTTCTTCCCGAGCGCGCAGTCGGTGCCTACGGTGAGCAGGCGCTTGCCGCTGCGCTTGCGGCCGTTGCCGACGGGTATGCCGCGCGGCGGGGTGCGCACATCGATCAGGCGCCGGCCGCGCCGATCCGCCGCGCTCCTCAACTGCGGCGTGTCGTTGAGCTTGGTGTGCATGCCGCTGACGATGTCGAGCCCCGATTCCAACGCGTCAAGCAACGAGGGCATCCAGCTCTCATTGATGATGCCGCCGGAATTGGCGACGCCGATGAGCAAGGAACGGGCGCCGCGCGCCCGCGCTTCTTTCGGCGAGAGCCGCGGCAAGCCGGTCGTGACCGTGGCACCGCAGGACCACTCGGCAACGCACCGCTCCGGCGCCCAGTCGCGCAGCCCGAACGCCGTTTTCGCATACCCGGCTTCGGTGGTATCGCCGAGGAACAGCAGGTAAGGATAAGGCAGCGCCGTGGATTCCGACGCGCCCTGATCCGAGCTTTGCAGCTCTCGCTTCGTACTCATGTCATCCCTTAGAATTTCGCGTTCACGGTGACACCGATGGTCCGCGGCTGAATCACGTTGATGCCGCCTGCCAGTCCGGGCGCACCACTGCTTACGTAGTAGGTGATGCCGCGCGAGTCGCTCAAATTTTTGCCGAAAAGCGTGACGCGATAGTGCTCATTGTCGATGCCGAAGCGGGCGCCGATGGTGTTGTAGCTCGGGAGTCCCACCTGCGTCGGGTTGACCGGGTCGACGGAGCTGCCGAAATCGGTGCTCCGCGTGCCGATGTAGGCATAGGTGCCGCCGATGAAGCCTTTGAAATCAGAGAACATGTTCCAGGAATACTCGGTATCCAGCGTGGTACTCACCTTCGACGCGTAGGGCAGCGGGTCACCCGAAACTCCGTGAACGGCGGGTGCCGGCGAAGTCAGCTTCGCGTCGACGTACGCCCCAGTCCACAGGAAGGTGAGGCCGGTGACCGGCGAGTAGCCGAAGGTCCACTCGGCGCCTTGGCTGCGCGCCGTGCCGCCGTTGCCATTGATGCCGTACGTATTGACGATCTCCAGCAATTGGATGTCTTTCCAGTCGACGTGGAACAAATCGAAGTCGAGCGACAGGCCCTGCACCGGCGTTGAACGGATGCCCAACTCAATGTTCGTGGTTTTGTCCGCGCCGTACTGGAGCGGCGTTCCCGGCGGCGGTGCCGTCGGCAGCGCGTTCGGACCACCGGGGCGATAGCCCGTAGCGGCGCGCGCGTACACCATGGTTTGCTCATTGATGTGCCAGCGCGGCGCCACCGAGTAAGTGAACACGTGACCGATAGAATCGGTTGTGAATTGCTGCGGCACCGGCGCCAAAAAGCCGGTGATGCTTTCGGTGGCGGTCTGCTCGTTCTTCGAATAACGTCCGCCCGCCTGGATGTCGAACGCGGAATTGAAGTGATAGGTGAGGTTTGCGAACCCCGCCACCTCCTTGTACACGGAATCGAGCACCGGGAGTTCGAGTGTCCCTATGCCAGGGTAAGGGGTAGTGACGTTCGGATACACTCCAGTGTTCAAGTGCTGAAGCAAATGGCCGATTTCGTGGGTGAAGTAACCGCCCACCTGCCACTCGAACCGATCAGATGTCGCTGAAGAAACGCGCAACTCCTGGGTCACCTTGCTAAGGTCGACGCGATTATCAAGATAGACACCGAAAACATCGGAGAGCGGCGCAGGAGGGGTCAGGTTTGGTGCAATAAGCTGATTTACATAGTTTCCGTAGGTAAAGCTGGGCGCCTGTGCCAAAACATTTGTGTAGTCGGTGACGGCATCCGAATCGAGGACGCTGTAGGCGGTGTTGGACAAGACGCTGAAAGGACCCGCGTCCCAGTTAATGGTGGCGCTATAGTTGGAATAGCGGAAGCTGCTGGGCTCTTTGATGGTGCGTTCCTGGGTCAGGTCGCCGTGCACCGGTTTCAAGGTGATCGGATCGACATCTTCCTGATTGTTGCCATTGAAACGGTCCTGCTGCGTGGTGGCCGTCACTCGAAAGGTCAGCGAATCGATCGGCTGCCCTAGGATAGAGGCGCGGCCGCCGGCCTTGTGGCCGTCGTTCAGGGATTTCGCGCCCGTTGAAGGGTCATTGAGGTAGCCCTCAACATCTTGATCGAAGCCTCCCACGCGCAGGGCGAACTTGTCGCCGAGCGGCAGGTTCACCACTCCGCGCACCGCACCGCCGCTGCCGCCGCTTTCCACGCCTTCGGCAGTCACTTCGCCCTCGCCCGAGAATTTGCCGAGCTGCGGCGGGGTGGTCACGAATTTGAGAAGACCGCCCTCGCTGTTGGCGCCGTACAGGGTGCCCTGCGGTCCGCGCAGAACTTCGACGCGCTGCAGATCCCAGGTGTCGAAGTCGCCGCTCAAAATCGAACCGTTGAGCAAGGCACTGCTGGAGCCGAATGGCGATTCATCGAGGTACACCGCCACGGTGGAGCCGACGCCGCCGGCATTCTGGCCGCGCAAGGTCAAGGTGGTGTAGCCGGGGCGCTGATTCACCAGCGACATGCCGGGCACCAACGCCGCATAGTCCTCGAAGCTGCGCATCTCGAGGTTGTCGAGAATGTTGCCGCTCACGGCACTGACCCCCATGGGCACGTTCTGGATCGACTCCTCGCGCTTTTCCGCGGTGACCACGATGGTGGTTAACTGATCGTCGCCCGGATTGGCGCTGGAGTCCGCCGAATAAGCTGTACCGCCAGCGAGCGAAAGCGCGCCGGTCATCCCCAAACCCACAAATTTGACTACACTTTTCATTGTCGTTTTACCCCTTGTTGGCCGCTGCACCCTGCCAGGCGATTCCCAGCAGGCGGCGAAAATTGCCGCCTAGGACGGCTTGAATGTTGGCGTCGCTGTAGCCGCGGCGCATCAGCGCATCGGTCAAGTCGTACATCTTTCGCGGATGATTGAACCCGTCGGTGTCGATCTTGTCCCGGAACGCATAACTCGATTTGTAGCCGGCTTTGAGCTGCGCATATTGATCAGCCGGCATGTGGTCGTAACCCATGAGGTCGGAATCGGTGCCGATGCCCACGTGCTCTATCCCGGCGAGTTTCACCACATGATCGATGTGATCGACGATGTCCTCGATGGTGGTGGGCTCGCGGTCCTTGACGAAATTGCGCACCCCCGTGATCCCCATGACGCCGCCCTTCTGCGCGCACTTCTTGATCGCTTCATCGGTCTTGGTACGCGGATGATTGTTAAGCGCGCGGCAGTTCGAATGCGTTATGGCAATCGGCTTGGGTGAAATCTCGATGGCATCGAGCGTGGTGCGATCGCCGCAGTGCGATACGTCGACCAGCATTCCCACCTCGTTCATGGCGGCGATGACCTGAGCCCCGAAGTCGCTGACGCCGCCGTCCACCCTTTCAGTCGAGCCGCTGCCGAGCAGGTTTTGTGTGTTGTAGGTGAGCTGCGCGCAGCGCAGGCCGATTTCGTAAAACGCCTTGACGTCCTTCACCTCGCGGAATTGCTCGGCGTTCTGAATTCCCATGATGACGGCGATCTTGTGCTTGGCCTTGGTGTGCTCCAGATCGTCGGCCTTGCCGACCAGCGCGAAAAGATCGTCGTTGCGGCCGACGAACGCGCTCCACGCGGCCATGAACTGCAGCGCATCTTCGTAGGCGGTGGGTCCACCAATGCCCTGGGAATTGTGGAAGACATTGATGCCCGAGGATCGGAACATCGCCACTTCGGCATCGGTCAGGGTCCCCGAGTAGGCGGCCGGTGTGAAATCCAGCTTGAGCGGCCCGAGCATGTCGATGACCAGCGAGCGCTCGACCAGATCGACGACCTTGGCGGAATATTTTCTTTTCGGATCGAGCGGCGTCTCGGCCCACAAGAGGCCGGGCAGACTCAAAGTAGCGGCGGCCGCGGCGGCCGTGCGAATGAAACGGCGACGGCTCGAGCCGAAGCCCGGGTATGACGACATGACCCAATCCCCTCAAATGTCGTAGTTCGGTGAGGATAGTCCTGATCAGAGAATTGTCAAACCTTATTCTCTAACCAGGATGATCAATTTTCCATATAGACAATCCTGGCCAAACCGTATTGAATGCCGTGGCGGCCGCGGGTGCGTGGCCTGTATGCTTTGCGCCGCCCCGAATTTGAATTGCCGGAAATTGCCATCCGTGATGCGGAAGTCCTGAAATGGACGCAAAAGTGCGTCAATCCACCCTAGGCGGCGTACTGCGCGCCCTCAGATCCCGTCACGGCTGGACCCTGAAGGAAATGAGCGAGCGTACGGACATTCCCGTATCGACGCTTTCGAAGGTCGAACACGACCGGCTCACCCTGACGTACGACAAGTTGATGCAGTTGAGCCAGAAGCTCGACATGCGCCTGTCGGACCTGTTTGCAGATTCGCCGGCCCCGGGGCCTGCCGAGTCTGCGGTGACGGCGCGGCGAAGCATCGGGCGGCCCGACGATGCAGTTCGCGTCAATACCAAGAACTACGACTACCTATACCTGTGCCCGGAACTGCGCCGTAAGCGCATGATTCCCATACTGACCCGCATCCGCTCGCGGAGCGAAGCCGAATTCGGCGAACTGGTGCATCACTCGGGCGAAGAATTCATTTATGTGCTGGAAGGCAGCATTCGAGTGCTGACGGAATTCTATGACCCCGTCGTCCTGCAGTCCGGCGAATCCATCTACCTCGATAGCAACATGGGCCATGCCTACGTCACAGCCGAAGGTTGTGAAGAGGCGACGGTCCTCGGCGTCTGCTCCAGCAACGAGGACAGACTGATGGAGTCGCTCCTGTCCCTGCACGGCGATGTGGAACCCGAATTGCCCGTCAAGCATGCCGAGCGCATGAAGAGCGCCTCGCGCGCCGGCAAAGGCCGTAAGCGCTAAGCTCCAGTAGAGCAAGACTTCAGATCTTCATCTGCGAGTGAAGGGTCCCGGCGGCTTCCGCCGGGCTCATATTCAAGCCGGGTTTCCCTGTCGGAGAACGCCGACCCCCTCTGCAGCAGCGATTCGACTGCCAATGTCGCCGGCCTTTCCCTACGCTCGCTTGCGAAAGCCAAGGCTGCAGCCTACCTGACGGCTGGCTGACAACTCGCGGAGCAAAATTCGGCAACCCTGCAAAATCCGTCACAGGGGATTTTAATGTACAGCTGTAAAGTTAGTTGCCAGCTGGCGACAGCGGCCCAACGCTTTTTTTTGGATATACTTAAGTTCGCGCCAGCCCGAAGAATTCACGCCCGTCGAGCTGCTGCACGGGGCTCGCTTACACCCATAACCCGGAACTCGTCATGCAAGGACTACTGAGCGAGAGTTGGGAGCCACGCAGGAAGCTTGCTGACAACGTCAGCGACTTGGCCAAATTCGATGCCCGCGAGGCTCTGGATTCCGTGGTACGGCTTCTCGAGGCCGTGGGATCCCCCACATCGCTGGTGCAGAAGCTCAACAACGTCGCCCTGTTCGTGGAGCGGTTGAGTCCGCGCACCCGTTGCTCGATTCTTCTTGTCGATGCGGAGCACGGCACCTTGAATATCGGCGCGGCGCCCCACTTGCCCGAGGCCTACAACACGGCGATCCACGGAACCTGCTTTGGCGAAGGTGTCGGATCGTGCGGAACGGCGGCGGCGCGGCGCGCCCCGGTCATCGTCGCGGACATCGAGCATTCGCCGCTCTGGATCAACTATCGCGACCTGGCCAGAGAACACGGACTGGCGGCCTGTTGGTCGACACCTGTGCTGGATGGCAGCGGCGAGTTGCTCGGCACGTTCGCCATGTACTACGACCAGCCGCGCGAGCCGACCGCCACGGACCTGGAGGTCTTGAAGATCGCTGGGCCGCTGGCCGCGGTGGTAATCCGGCGGCAGCAAGATTCGGATCGACTGCGCGAAAGTGAAGAACGCTTCCGCTCGGCGTTCGATTTCGCGGCCATCGGCAAGGCCATGATCGGACTCGATGGCCGATGGTTGCGGGTCAACCAGGCTATGCAGCGCATCGTCGGCTACAGCGCCGACGAACTTCTGCAGATGGATTTTCAGTCCGTCACACATCCTGACGATCTCGATACCGACCTGGCGTTCGTCAAGGAAATGCTGGACGGATCGCGTCTGTACTACCAGATGGAGAAGCGCTATGTGCACAGGTCGGGGCAGGTGGTCTGGGTGCTGCTGTCGGTTTCGATGGTTCGCGACGATGCCGGCAATCCGCGCTATTTCATTTCGCAGATCCAGGACATCAGCGACCGCAAACGCCTGCAGCAGCAGCTAAACGAGCTCACCAGCTCCGAGCAGCGGCGCCTGGGACAGGACCTGCACGATGGCTTGGGGCAGGAACTCACGGGTCTTTCATTGCTCGCGACCGCATTCGCGACCCGGGCCACGCGCGCAGGCTCCGAACTCGCGGATGATGCCCTGGCCCTCGCGAAGCTCGCGCAGAACGCGGTGGCGACGTGCAAGGACATCGTGCGCGGAGTTTCGCCCCTCACCGAAAGCCAGGGCGGCCTGGTGCGCGGACTCAAAGAACTTGCGCATCGCTCCAACGCGCTCGGCGGCAAGATCGTGCGCTTCCAGGCGTTCGAATATGCCGACGTGACGCTATCGTGGGATGCACGCAATCAGCTTTATCGCATCACCCAAGAAGCGATCAACAACGCCATTCAACACGCGAACGCCTCGATGGTCCACGTCATCGTCACGGCGGCGCCCAAAAACTTCTGCGTGGAAGTCGTGGATGACGGCGAAGGCATCAGCCCCGAAGCGCTCGGCAAGAGCGGCTCGGGTTTAAGCGCTATGCGGTATCGCGCCGACGCATTGAACGCCACTCTCACCGTCCAGGCGCTGCCGCGAGGCGGCACATTGGTACGCTGCGAGTGTCCGCAGCCGATGACCGAGCGCCCGCCACAGGCGTAACAAGCCGCCGAGGCCTGCGGACCTAATTGCCGATGAAGCGACTGCGGGCGTCTCGATAAAGGGCCGCCCTGGCAATCGTCTTTTCCAAAAAAGCCGCCCGCGAATCGTATAATTGCGGGCAGGACGCTCCCCTCCCGCCGCATCGGCCAGCGTGCGGGATCGCGTTCCCAAATCCCTCTTCGAAGGATCAGTGCGATGAGCCTGTTCGAAAACCTCGTATTGCTGCTGTTTTTCGCCGCCGTGTTGCTCGTGGCATCGCGGCGGCTGGGCCTACCCTACCCGACGTTGCTGTGCCTCGCCGGCGTGGCGGCCGCATTCCTGCCGATCGCCGGCAACGTGGCCATCGAGCCGCGGATCGCACTCGCCATTTTCATCGCCCCCGCGCTCCTCGATGCGGCCTTCGACACTGCACCCCGCGATTTGATGCGGCTGTGGGTGCCGCTGCTGATTCTTGCGGTGGGCGCCGTCGTTGCAACCGCCCTCGCGGTCGCCTACCTCGGTTGGCGCTACGCCTCCATGCCGATTGCAGCCGCGGTGGCGCTCGGCGCCATCGTCGCCCCACCCGATGCCGTGGCAAGTACTGCAGTTCTCGGCCAGACCGGCCTGCCGCGTCACAGCTCGCTCATCATTCGCGGCGAGAGCCTGTTGAACGACGCCACGGCGCTGCTGATTTTCGGCACCGCCGTGGCCCTCGCGATCGCCCCACCCTCGACCGGCGAATGGCTGAGGCTGGGACTTGCCGCCCCCGGCGGATTGTTGTTCGGGGCGGCAATGGGCTATCTGTTTGCCGCCATCGCGGGATACTTTGCCGGCGCCCAATCCAGCATCATCATGCAATTTACCGGCACCTTCGGCGTGTGGCTGCTCGCAGACCGGCTGAAGCTCTCGCCCGTGCTGGCCGTGGTGGCTGACGCCATGATCATCGCCTCCATCCTGCCGGCGCGGATCTCCGCGCGCGACCGGGTCCAGTCCTATGCCGTGTGGACGGCCGTGGTGTTCGTGCTCAACGTGCTGGCATTTCTCCTCATGGGCATGCAAACCCGTGCGATCCTGGCTCAGATCGAGCCTGCCGCGCTATGGGCGGCCGTGCGCTTCGCACTCGCAGTGCTTCTCACCGTCATTGTCGTGCGTTTCGCCGTGGTGTTCGGGTACTACCGTATTGCCGTGCTCATTTGGCGCCGTCGCAAGCCCGATTGGATTCCGAAACGGCCCAAGTGGAAGCTCGCCTTGGTGTTGAGCTGGTGTGGCAATCGCGGCCTGCTCACGCTGGCGGCCTCGTTGGCGCTGCCGACGGATTTCCCGTCGCGACCGCTCATCATCCTGAGCGCCATGATGGTGGTGTTGGGGACGCTGACCCTTCAAGGGCTGACCTTAAGACCGCTCATCCGATGGCTGGGACTCGACGACACCGATGAGGAATTCATCGCGGAATTGCGCCGCGCGCGGACCGCGATCCTGGAAGCGGGCCTCAAGACACTGGATCAAGAGCCGGAGGCGGTTCGCGGCACCTTGCGCAAACAGTTGCTCGATGCCATCGAAGTGACGCGCGCCATGCAGGATCCGCAGGGGCCCACGCGCTTCGACACGGGGCTTGCGCATGCGGTACAGGCTGAGCGGCGCGCCTTGCATGACTTGCGCGGCTGCGGCGAAATCCAGGACGATGTGTTTCAGCGACTGGAGGAGGAACTCGACTGGCTGGAGCTGGCCGCCCTCCCGAGTCGCGAACTCGAGGTTCTCAATACCTGACCGCCATGAAAGCCAAAGGATTCATACTGCAGGCGAGCTATCGCGTCACGACACGCGAGGCGGGCGAGCGCGCGCCGGTGGTGTACCTGTACGGCATGCTCGAGCAGGGCGGCAATTTCCTGGTGCGCGATGACAGGCCGCGGCCGCATTTCTACATCCGCGCCGATGATGGAGATGCGGCGCGCAGGCTCGGTGCCCATTGCGAGGCTTCAAAGGATCGGAGCTTTGACGGCGCGCCTCTTCTCAAGGTCGAGACGCTCATTCCGGCCGACGTGCCGCCGCTGCGCGAGCGGTTGAATCATGCGGGCATCGAAACCTTCGAGGCCGACGTGCGCTTCGCCACCCGCTACTTGATCGAGCGCGGCATCAAGGCCGGCTGCGAAATCGAAGGCGACGCGCTGCCCGGCGGCGCCATAAACCTGATCTTCGACAATCCCGTCCTCGCGCCCGCCGAGGTGACGGTCAACCCGCGGGTTCTGTCCTTCGACATCGAGACCGACGGCAAGGCGGAGCGCCTGCTGGCGATTTCTCTGTTCGGCGCCGGGGTCGACGAAGTGCTCATCGTCGATGGCAGCGAGCGGATCATGCCCGAGCGTGCCACGCGATGCGCCGATGAGCTGGCGGCCCTTGAGGGCTTCTGCGAGCGCATCCGCACGCTCGATCCCGATGTCGTCACAGGCTGGAACATCATCGATTTCGATCTCACCGTGCTCGAGAAGATCGCCGCTCGCGTCGGCTGCAAGTTCCAATTGGGCCGCGAAGCGGGCGCGCTGCGCATCCGCAAACCCCAAGGCTACTTCGGCAGCGGCCAGGCCTCGGTGCCGGGTCGATTGATACTCGACGGCATCGACCTGTTGCGCGGCGCCTTCATCCGCATGGACGAGTACTCGCTCGAATTCGTCGCTCGCCAGGTGCTCAACGAGGGCAAGAGCCTGGCCGGTCCGAGCGACGATCGCATCGGCGAGATCGTGCACAACTACCGCCACGATTTGCCGGCCTTCGCGCTCTATGCGCGCACCGATGCGCGGCTCGCCTTTCAGATCGTGGAGAAACTCGACGTCGTGCGCCTGGCGTTCGCACGCAGCCTGCTGACCGGCATGACCCCCGACCGGGTGGCCGCCAGCATCGCCTCATTCGATTTTCTCTACTTATCCGAATTGGAGCGGGTGGGCCTGGTCGCGCCGAGCGTGCAGAGCGGCGACTCCAGCGTGCACGACGCGCAGCAGGGCGGCCACGTGCTCGAGGGCGTGGTGGGCGTTCATGAAAATGTCTGGGTGTTCGACTTCAAGAGCCTCTACCCCAGCATCATCCGAACCTTCAACATCGACCCCGTGAGCTACGTGGCCGAACGCGGTCCGGATTTGATCGAGGCTCCGGCGGGATTCTTTCGCCGCGAGCCGGCCATTCTGCCGCGGCTGCTCGATGAACTGTTTCCGCGGCGCGAAGCGGCTAAGAAGCGCGGCGATTCGGTCGCCGCACACGCCATCAAGATTCTGATGAACTCGTTCTACGGCGTGCTCGGCACGCCTGCCTGCCGGTTCTACAATCCGGCGCTGCCCAATTCCATCACCGGACTCGGCAAGGAAATGCTGCTCTGGTCGAAGCAGTGGTTCGAAGCGCTGGGATATGCCGTGTTGTACGGCGACACCGACAGCCTGTTCGTGAGCGCCGGGATGACGGATCCGGAGGCAGCGCTTAAGCGCGGCAATGAACTGGCTGCGCGTCTCAACCTTGAACTCGTTGCGCACATCAAGGAGCGCTGGGCAGTGACCAGCCGGCTGGAACTCGAGTTTGAGAAACTCTACACGCGCCTGTTCCTGCCGCGCACCCGGCACGGCACCCGCGGCGCCAGCAAACGCTATGCAGGCCTCATTTACGGCACCAAGGAGACCGAATTCGTCGGGATGGAGGTGGTGCGCCGCGACTGGACGCAGGTGGCCAAACGGGTGCAGCGCGAACTCTATCAGCGCCTTTTTACCGATCTTCCCGTGGATGCGTATCTGAAAGACATCGTCCGACGGGTGCGCAACGGCGAACTCGATCAGGAACTCATCTATCAGAAAAACCTACGTCGCGAGGTATCGGAATACGTCGAGACCACCCCGCCGCACGTGGCGGCGGCGCGCAAGTCGGGCAAGCCCTTGGGTCGCAGCATCCGCTACGTGATGACGGTTGCCGGAGCGGAGCCGGTCGATCGCATCGAACACCCCTTGGACCGCGAACACTACGTCAGCAAACAGATCCGCCCGGTGGCCGAGTCGGTCCTCGACATGGTGGGACTGGACTTCGACCGCGTGATCGGCGATCTCAGGCAATTCGAGCTGGATCTGTCCTAGCCTTCGCCGCTCATCATGCATCTAGCCGCCGAACCACTCGGCCGGGACGCTGCCGTCAGCGGATATGAGCGCGACAAGCTGGAAGGTCGCCTTGATGTCCCAGATCGCGAAGCAGCCGAGGGCAATCCACAACAGGATCGTGCGGACCAGTTTGAGCGCCTCAGGCGATTGCGCCGCAACCCGGGGCTTTGGCGAAAATGTCGAATCGGCAAGCGTGCTTTCCATGGTTGATCTCCTTCCATTGGTGGCGTGATGGGCGCTCACCAATGGAATCGGAAACACCTTATGGAAAGTGCCACGGGCGGCGCCTGAGTGCCGCCCGGGTCATAGAGCTCTAAAGGTTCTTCTTGTACTGCAACAGGATGGTGAAGGGCTGCAGCGTCGCAACCTGCGGGATCACCGAACCGGCGGCGCTGTACTGCGCGTAACCGACATAGCCAATGTCGCCAAGATTGGGCTTGGCGTTGGTGATGTTGCGCAGATTGATCGAGATCTCCGATTTTCCCCGCTGAACGCCGAAACGGCCATTGAGCAGTGAGTAGGCGGGGCCAATCGCCTCGGATCCGGCGCCTCCGTTCAGCAGCGACACGTCATTGCCGGTGTAGCTGTAATCGGCCGACACGAAGCCGTCGAGATTGCTGGTGAGCGGCGTGTCATAGTAGGCGCCCGCCGTCGCGGTCCAGGCCGGGGTGTGCAGAATGCGCGAACCGGGCAGAACGCCGACGTCCGCGAGCGCACCCGGCTCGGTGATCTTGGTCGACTCGTAACCGACGCCCAAGTGCACCTGCAGGTGCTCGATGATGTGCCCGGCGAGCTCCGCCTCGGCGCCGTTAACCGTGGCGCGATCGCCGTTGATCTCGAAGTAGGCGCCGCAGGGCAACGCAACCTGCTGCTGCAAATTGCGCCAATCGATGTGAAATCCCGCCAGCGACACCAACAAGCCGGGGTGCGGCAGCTGGATCTTGGCGCCCGCTTCGTAGGTCCAGAGGGTGTCGGACTTCAAGTGCGTGATCGCATCCAGCGGCAGATTCGGCAGCGCGCAGAAGTCGAGCTCGGCTTGGGCGCCGCCGGCGCGAAAGCCCTTCGAGGCCGTCGCATACACCATGGTGTCTGCGTCGAATTTGTACGCGATGCTGTACTTCGGATCGAGGCCGGTCTGGCTGTTGTCCTGCTGTGCGCTCGGTGTCGGCCCGAAATTCATGTAGCCGTCGGCGGTGTAATCCGCGGTCTGATCGAGCCAGTACTTGCGCAGGCCCAGCGTGAAATTCCAGTGATCGAAGAGCGTGTAATACAGCTCGCCGAAGAGCGACTTGTCCTTCTGCGTGGCCGGATTGTTCTGCGTCCAGATCTCATCGTTCGGCCAGGGTCCGACGATGCCGCTGGTGGCGGTCGCCGCCACCAGTCCGTTGGCGTAAGTCGGCGGGATCACGAACTTGGTGTTGGTGTGGGAATAAAAGGCGCCCACGGTGCCGCTTAAGTTCTGCCAGGGATCCCACGAGACACGCAGCTCCTCGGTCAACTGGTTGTGATAGTGCTCGCCGTCCCAGAGATAGGGCTGCGCTGGCAAGCCGGCGACTTCGTAGTAGGAGGCGAAAATCTGCTGCGTGCCGTAGGTCGAGTCTTCGATATCGCGGGTGTGACGGTAGAAATAGCTGGTCGAGGACACCAGCGACCATCCGGAACCGCGCCACGAGAGATCGAGCGACGGCAGCGCCCATTTGTCCCAGGCCATGGGCTGAACGTCGAAGGCGCGATTCAACGTGTAGTCGGGTTTGAAATCCGGCAACGGCGCATAGGTGGCTGGAAAGCCATGATCCCAGCTGTTCTGGTACAGCACCCTCAAGCGCGCATCGAAATTCTCGACCGGCTGGAACAGCAGCGAGGCCGATCCGCCATAACTGGTCTGTGCCCCTTGATCGCCCACGCTGGTGCGAGCCGCTGCAAGATCGGGATTATCGGTCGCAGCACTCGAAGGATCCGGGAAGGTACGGGTGAGATAGCCGCCGTCGTGGTTGCCGAAAGCAACCACGCGCGCGGCCAGCACGTCCGGTATGAGCACCAGATTGCCGATCACATTGGCGCCGCCGTCGGGGCTCCCGGCGCCGGAGGTGGCGCCCGCCTCGACCATGTAGCCCATACCTGAATCGGCGAGATTCGGCTTCTTGGTGATAAGGCGCACGTTGCCGCCGAGGGAACTCTCGCCGAACAGCGTGCCTTGGGGCCCCTTCAGCACTTCGATGCTGGCGATGTCGAGCACCCGCGGGTCGACGGAGCCGGGAACCGGCGTGTCGTCGATATAGAAGCCGGTGGCGCCCGAGGTGCCGTAGAGATTCTGACCGGTGATGCCGCGGATCGCCACCGTGCGCGCGTCCGAAATACCGGTCGGGCCGCCGCCGTAGGAAAAGGAAATGTTGGGGGTCTTGGTGGCGTAGTCGGCGAAGGATTGGATGTTGTACTGCGCGAGGTTCTCGCCGGTGAATACGGTGATGCTTTCGGGCACCGAGGCCACCGACTCTTCGCGCTTGCGGGCGGTGACGACGATTTGATCCAGACTTTCGGTGCTCGCTTCCGCGGCGCTGTCGTCGGCCAAGGCCGGTGAGGCATGGAACAGGCACAATACGGCGCCGACAGCGGCGGTTGCGAGTGCCATCAGGCGATTCGATGTCATGGGTCCCCCTTAAGGCGTCTCATGCGCCGCTTGAGTGATTTTTGCTCAGCGCCGGCCACGCAGTTGAGGAATTGCGTCAGCAAGTTGATATGATGCGACAGCCCCTGCAAGATTGTTCAATGGTGTTGCTTGAAAACCGCGCCCTCTGAACGTGCTTTCAACCGCGCCAGCCCACCTCCGCGCGGTTTTCCGGTGCTCACCGCGCAGCCGGTCCGCTCTCCCGACACGATCGGATTTCTGCTCGCCCCCCGTTTTTCGCTGATGGCATTCGTCTGCGCAGTGGAACCCCTGCGGGTCGCCAACCGGCTGTCGCAGCGGGAGCTCTACCGTTGGGAAACCATTTCACTGGATGGGGCGCCGGTGGTGGCCAGCAATCAGATGACAGTGGTGGCCGACCATTCGCTGCGCGACCGCAGCAGCTTTGCCAAGGTCATGGTGTGCGCCGGATTCGAGCCGGAGACGCTCTACGACCCGGCCATTGCCAAATGGCTACGGGCACGCGACCGGGCCGGCACGCCGCTGGGCGCCATCGATACCGGCAGCTTCGTGCTCGCCTACGCCGGACTGCTCGATGGGCACCGCGCCTGCACCCACTGGGAAAGCCTGGAGAGCTTGCAAAGCCAGTTCCCAAGCGTGACCACCGAGCCCGGCCTGTTCGTGGTCGATCGGCAACGCTACACCTGTGCCGGCGGCACGGCTGCGCTCGACATGATGCTTCACGTGGTGAGCATGCAGCACGGGCATCGTCTGGCCGCCGCCGTCGCCGAACAATTCATTCACGCCCGCATGCGCGAAGCTAAGGAGCATCAGCGCATGGAACCCCGCGAACGGCAGGGTCTGAATGACCCATCGTTGGTGAAGGCCATCGAACTCATGGAATCCCGCCTCGAGGAACCGGCTTCGATCGAACAACTCTGCGCCGCCGTGAAGGTGTCGCGCCGGCGGCTGGAGCGGGAGTTCCAGCGTCAACTCAAGATCTCACCGCAGCGCTACTATTTGGACTTGCGCTTGCAGCGCGCCCGTACGCTTTTGCAGTACACCAAACTCTCGGTGCTGGAGGTCGGGGTGGCAACCGGCTTTCGCAGCGGCGCGCAGTTCTGCCGCGCATACAAATCGTGGGCCGGCGTCACGCCGAGCCGCGAGCGTCAGCGCATTCATCAGGGAATCGCACCGTCGCTCAGTTGAGGGGAGCCTTCAACGACTCGCCTCGGACGAGACCTCTCACGGCGGAATGCAGCAGCACCTGCGAATAGAGCACGTGAAAAACCAGCAGCAAGCGGAACCTCGACGGCATGGCACTCCTGCCAAGACCGCTGGCAACGGCCGATCCGAAGCAAAGTTCGCTGGCCCCGCCCGCAACCGGTTCCACCATGAACCATGACCTTGTGCTTTCGAAGCGATCGCACATGAGTAGTTCGCTTGGCGTCCGCGCGCCTTGGTACCAGGCGGCGAAGGTGTCCGTGGTCCCCGCAATGAGCGTTTGCGCATCCTCATCGCTCGAGCGAATGCCGAGGAACGTGCGCAGCAGCAGCCGCTCCAGCTTGAAAACGCGGCTGGTGTAAAAGGCGAACACGAATTCAGCGAGGCTTATGCTCCCGGAGATGCGGACCCGAAAACAATCCTGATAGCCGCCCCAGCGTTCGGGATGCCGGCCGCCGTGGGTCCGAAGCAGCGCGTGTTGGGGAACAGCCGACCTTTTGATTCCGAACAAGATTCCCCCCGCCCTTCTCGCACCCTAGCCCAACCTGTTGCAGCGATCCTACGCTCCGGGCGAAAACCGAGTGCAGGACACGTCTTGACATTACGTTAGTATTCACTTACCGTAAGTAATGGCTAACGCAAACGCATTCGCGGCTCTCGCCGATCCCACCCGTCGCACCGTCTTCGAGCGACTGAAGGACGGTCCGCGTTCGGTTCGCGAACTGGCCGACACCTTGCCCGTGACTCGCCCCGCAGTCTCGCAGCACCTGAAGGTGTTGAAGGATGCCGGCTTGGTGATCGACCGCGCCCAAGGGAGGCAGCGCGTGTACCGCATCGATCCTCACGGTCTAGGGCAACTTCGCGCCTGGCTCGACCGATTCTGGGACATCGCGCTGGAGGCCTTCAAGGCTGAGGCCGAACGCGAGATCGACGAGGCAAAAGAAAAGGACAAGGACGCATGAGTCTTACCATCAAACCGGCCGCCATCCGCAAGGTTCTGAACCTACGCGCGACGCCGCAACGCGCCTTCGAGGTGTTCACTGCCGGCATCGACCGCTGGTGGCCGCGGACGCACCACATCGGCAAGAGCCCGTTAAAGCAGGTGATCATCGAGCCTCGCGTCGGCGGACGCTGGTACAGCACGCATGAGGATGGGTCCGAATGCCCCTGGGGCGACGTGCTCTGCTAT
Organism: Steroidobacteraceae bacterium; assembly: GCA_036494165.1. Classification (GTDB taxonomy): domain Bacteria; phylum Pseudomonadota; class Gammaproteobacteria; order Steroidobacterales; family Steroidobacteraceae; genus Bog-1198. Next base: position 31,990 of record DASXOQ010000019.1, on the reverse strand, counting down.
GAGCCGCCCAGCCTATTGATGCTCGCATGGCGCATCAACGCGCAATTTCAATTCGACCAGGCCCTTCTTACCACGGTGGAACTGCGGTTCACGGCGGTCAATGAATCAGAGACGCGCGTCGATTTCGAGCATCGCGACCTCGAGCGCTTCGGCGACAGCGAGGCGGCCGGCAAGACGCGCGAGGCGATGGGCGGCGGCTGGGGACAAATCCTCATCCTCTTCCAGAACGCCGCGAACAGTTGATCTTAAATCTCATTCGCAAAGGAGTTCACATGTCCGACATTATCGTCCACGGGATTCCAGGCAGCCCCTATGTCCGTATCCCCCTGCTGGCCTGCGAGGAGAAAGGCGTCTCCTACCGCCTGGTTCCCTTGGGACTCGGCGAATCAAAATCCGCGGCGCATCTGGCGCGACATCCCTTCGGACGCGTGCCGGCGATCGAACACGGCGAATTCAAATTGTATGAGGCGGCAGCGATCGTGCGTTACATCGACCAGGTGTTCGATGGGCCCTCTCTCACGCCCGTCGCGGCACAGGCGCAAGGGCGCATGAATCAGGTCATGAATATCGTGGATTGGTACGTCATGCCCTCGATCAGCACCGGCATCGGGTTCAATCGTGTGGTGCGTCCGCTGTTCGGCATGCCGGTTGTGGAAGCGGAAGTTACCGCGGCACTGCCCCTGGCGCGCACTTGCATCGAGACGTTGTCGGATTTTCTCGGCAACAACAGCTACTTCGGCGGCCTTGGCGTGTCGCTCGCCGACCTCACGGCGTTCGCCCATTTGGACATCTTCGCGCTCTGCGCCGAGGGCGAGGCAATGATGTCGGGAACACCGCTGCCAAAGTGGCTTGCGAGGATGAACGGTCGCGAAAGCGCCAAGAACACCACTTGGGACCGGTTGCGAAACGAGCAGATCGCAGCCTAAATTCTTCCCGGCGGCGGGGGATTTCACGCCCCCCGCCGCCGCCCCCCTACTGCCCGGTAGCGCTTCTCGCTTCGGGATCGACCTCTATCGGCCGGTCGTCGATGTCGCGTTCATACTCGACCCTGTCGGGTGCGAGGTCATCGTCGTACAAAGGTCCCCGTCGCCGAGTCGTATCTTGGGTTCGCCGTGAAAGCGGAGGTCTATCGGGCAAAGTAGTCGGCATGGCGGGAGAAAATACGCGCCGCACGAACGGGCTGCTGTAGGATTTTGCCGCACTTCGGTGCGCGAAATCAGGAGCGCTGGCGGGCAGCCACCGCCCGCCAGCGCTGCTCCTAGCGATGCGTCTCATGATCAGGGCCCGCACGGCGCGGCGCCGGTTGGGCATGAGCTTCCAATCGCTGCGGCGCTTCCCGCTGCGGCATGGCCCTCGATGCATTCTCGTGCTGAGGAGCGGCCGGGCGCGACGTCGCCGTGTGTCGGCTCTCGGCATTTGCGGTGCGAGGCGCCTGGACATGCGACTGCACGCTCGCCTGCCGCGGCTGCGAGTAATGCTGCGTCGGATAGGTGTGTTGCTGCATCGCATGAGTGGGCGGACTCTCCCGGCGACTCCGCGCCGGATGCTCAGCGGCGAACGTGGAAGAATGCGCGGGCGAGCCATGCGGCACCGCGTGGTGCGGGGCAGCCGCATCGATCCGCGTCACGCGAGCATCACGGTGCACGGGCTCCACGCTCCGATGCCCAAAGTTCGCAGATCGTTGCACAGCCGTTTCGGGATGACCATGATTCTGGCCTGCCATGGCACCGGGCACATGCCGAGCCGAATCCATCATCGCGCGCTGGGGTCCGGTGATACCGCGATGCGCGTCGCGCGCCGCGAGCATGTCCTGATGGCTGGGGCGGGCCTCTACACCGCGCGGGCCGTTGTAGCCAGCGTGATTCGAGCCGAAGTTATTGACGACCGTGTGGTTGTAGACGTGACTCCCGGAGATGTTGCGCACATTGGCTGCGGCCCGGTTGTACAAGAACTCATGCCCCCGCCAGCGACCACCCTCAAAGCCTGAACCAAAATAGCCGAAGCCGTAATTGATGCCGCCGTAGAAACCAACGTGAGGCCCCCAATAACCTGCATGCCAGAGATAGGCGCCGTCACTGAAGCCCCAGTAGCCGGGCGTCCACAACATGCCGAAGGACGGCGGCGCGATCCAGGCGCCAGGCACCCAGTAGTAATCGCCCACATCGGCGGACCAGGCCCAATAGCCCGGCGTCCATAGATAGCCAACTTGAGGGCACGGTGGCTGCTCGTAAACAGGAATGGCCGGCGGCGCAACGCCCACGGAGATGCCCACGGATACGCCGGCGCGGGATGCCACCGGAAAAGCGAGCGCCAGCACTGAAAGCAACGCTGCGCCTTGCGTGATGCGTGTTTTCATAAGTGTTCCTCCATCGACGTGGGATCGGTTGTGCCCACATACGTGCAACGAATTTTACGGGCCTGACGTTGACCCCTGCTGTCAGTTAGCGCGCATGCCGGGATTAACTCTGCGTTATCTCGGGCGTGGGAAATCGCAACATTAACGATGCGACATCGCGGCGTCGCTGATTTGTAAGGCGATTCCGACTGCACGAGAAACGCTCCCGCGCTTGCGGCATTGGGTATATCTACTACCAGCGAAGCCAACGTGGCCGCTTGGTCAATAGTTTGCCGCTTGGAGAAGTATTGACAGGACTCGCAGGCCCACCTATGGTTTTCCTCATGGTGAACTATCGAACCGAACGGCTGACTCGTGTGTTCGCGGCGCTGGTGGACCCGACGCGCCGGGATATTCTGTCGCGACTGGAGCGCGAGTCTTCACTCTCGATAACCCAATTGGCAGAACCGCTGGCCATCAAACTGCCCGCGGTCATGAAGCACCTCGACGTCTTGGGAAATGCCGGACTCATCAAGCGCCGCAAATCCGGGCGCGTGGTCACCGTGACACTCGCGGCTGCGCCGATGGCCGAGGCGATGGCCTGGCTGCAACGCTACGAAAAATACTGGAGCTTGAGCCTCGATCGCCTGAGCAATTTCCTCGAGAAAAAGAAGACCACCCCATGACAAGTCTCACGCTGGTGCGGCAGATCAAGGCAAGCCCGACGCGGGTTTACCAAGCCTTCACTCGACCGGAGGAGATCGCTCAGTGGTGGGGGCCGGATGCAGGCCCCGTGCTCATATCGGAAGCCGACGTGCGCGTCGGCGGCCGGTTTCGAGTTCGTTTTCGGATGCTCACGGGCGAGGAACACGAAAGTCAGGGCGAATATCTGGAGGTGGTTCCGGATCGGCGCCTGCGCTTCAGCTGGCGCTGGATAGGCGAGTCCGAGCACGAATCGGTCGTCACCGTGGAGATCCGGGCGAAGTCAGGCGGCACGGAACTCACCTTTACCCACGCGCAGCTTACTGATGAGGCGACGCGCGACAGCCACCGCGGAGGCTGGGACGGAGCATTTGCCAAGCTGCAGCGGATGTTGGAATCCTGACGCCGTCTGACCGCTTGCTTGCAGGCCTCCTTGCAAGGGGTGCGAGCCTTCTTGCAGACTTGTCATGAGTGAAAGCAAAAAGCTCACAGAATAAGGGGACGCGGCGCATCCGTCGCGCCGCCTCGGACATGCGCAGCCAGGCACTTGCCGCCGCGCGCGGCCTGATCGTGGCCGGATCCGATGCCGAACTCACCATGCGCGCAGTCGCCGACGCCGCGGGGGTCACCTACCCCAATCTCAGCCACCACTTTGGCTCCGCGGCGGGCCTCCATGCGGCCATCGCCGAGGACCTGGTGCGCGAGTTGCTGGCCGGTCTGCAGGCATTGAGCTCGCAAATGGAGGGCAATGAGGAGGACTATCGAACCATCATTGACCGCGTCTTCGATCTGTTCGAACGCGACGGCCTTGGACGGGTGCTGGGATGGCTGGTGCGCTCGCACGAAACTTCACGGCTGAAGCCGGTCAACGAGCTGTTGAGCGATTTCATCGAGCATCGCGCGCGGGCGCGCAACAAGTCCGACGCCAAACGCATCGCGCGCGTCGCACTGATCGTGGCGTTCGCGGCCTACGCGGAGTCTTCCGTGGGGCCGCTGCTGGGCGATGTGCTGGGCGCAGGCAAGATTCAGCGTCGCGAGTACTTTGCCGCCGCACTCGCCGCGCTGCGCAATGTTTAATTTATGCCGTCATCAATAGCTATTGACGTAGGCATAAATAGCCTTTAGCTTAGCGGTCCGCCCCGGAGACCTACCATGCCGATCGACTCGACGCCCGCTGACGTGATCATCAAACCACGCAACGTGATGTTCGCGCGCGACAAGCAGAGCGCGCGCTGGTGGAACGGCGGGAATCCCGTCGCGACGGCCTTCTTCAACAGCATGTCGCTGACTTTCCCCAAGGGCGAGGCGTTTTTCATCGAGAGCGTGCGCCACTACCGCGACAGCGTCCCGGCCCACCAGCAGACGCAGATCGACGCCTTCACCAAGCAAGAGGCCGCCCACAGCCGCGAACACGGTCATTTCAACGATCAGGTGAAGAAAGCGGGCTACGACATCGCCCCGATGGAGGCGGAACTTGCACAGCGCATCGCACAAATGAACCAGGCCGCACCGATTGTGCGTCTGGTCACCACCGCAGCGCTCGAACACTTCACCGCCATCATCGCCCACGCGTGCCTAAAGAGCGACCGGCACTTCAAGGGCGCAGAAACGGACGCCGCGCGGCTCTGGCAGTGGCACGCCATCGAGGAAATCGAGCACAAGGGCGTGGCATACGACACCTTCCTCGCGGCAACCCGGAACCTGTCGCCGCTCAAGCGCTGGAAATTCCGCTCGCTGGTGATGCTATCGGTCAGCAGCGCCTTCGTGCGCGCACGCTTGCAGGCCATGGGCCGTTTCTTCGATCAGGACGGCATCAACACGCCGGGCATCTGGCTGCGAACGTTCGGCTATCTCGTCATCTACCCCGGCTTGCTGCGGCAACTCATTCCGGCCTGGCTGGCGTTTTTTCGACCCAATTTCCATCCCTGGCACCACGATGACCGTTACCTCATCGACCGTCACCTGGGCCGATTGGGATTGCCGGCCTCCGGGACCGAAACCCTCATCAAACCGGTTTAGCTTTCGCCACCGACGTCGCTGACGTGGAATTTAAACGCGGGTTTGGTATACCTGCGGCATGATCCGGGTTCTGCTCGTCGCTGCAGCGGCACTGGTGTTGGGCGCTCTGCTGCATTTCGGATTGGCGCTGGCCAATCCCGATTCACTGTGGAACATCGTCCACGAGCACTGCGTGCCTGACCAATCCGAAAAGCACGATCCCGGCGAATGCCGCCTGGTCGACCTTTCCCGGCATTACGCCATCCTCAAGGACATGCGCGGCGCGAGCCACTATCTGCTTCTACCCACGGATGCCCTGCCGGGAATCGAGTCGCCGCTCCTGCTGGGGGAGGATGCGCCCAACTTCTGGGAGGCGGCGTGGCAGGCGCGCCGATACGTTGAGGAGTCCGTCGGGCGAAAAATCCCTCGCGAGGATCTCGGCCTCTCCATCAACTCGGCACGCCGCCGTTCGCAAAATCAGCTGCACATCCATATCGATTGTGTGCGCCCCGAAATCCGCGACGGACTCTCGGCCCTGGAATCGGAGATTGGCGATACCTGGTCGGGCAAACCCGTGTCGATCGCCGGGAGTTCCTACTACGTGAGGCGCGTCCGGAGTGCCGACCTATTGTCCGCCGACCCGTTCCGCCTGCTTGCCGCCCGCCTAAAGGATCCGGTTCATGACATGGCGGATCAGGCTCTCTCGGTGGTCGGGGTCCGATTCCAAGATCACACCGAAGGGTTTTATTTGCTCGACTCGCCTTACGGATCGAACGGCGCGGCGAGCGACGATGTGCTCGATCGCAGCTGCCGTGTTCTCGATGCCGTGCCGGCTTCGGCGAACGGCGCCTCAAGCTAGCGAAGCGAGGGGTTCAGCTTCTGCGCGGTGGCGTAGTCGAGGTCGAAGTGCTTGGAATCTTTCTTGGCCGCATAGGCCGAAGCGCGAAATCGATAAGCCAAGGCGTCGGTCGGATTCAAGTTGATTGCCGCTGAAAGGTCTGCTATCGCCCCGTTGATGTCGTGCCGGCTCAAGCGGGTGAAGCCTCTGCCGCGCAGCGCCTCGGAATCGTTGGCATTCAACTTGATCGCGGCGTCGTAGTCGCTGAGCGCTCCTTGCAGGTCGCCCCCTTCTTCGCGCAAGAAGGCGCGCTGCCGGTAGGCGACCACGTTGTCCGGCTTGAGCCGCAGCACCTCGCCGAAATCTGCGATCGCGCGCTCGCCTTCGTGCTTCGCCCCATAGGCCTGTCCGCGGTTAAGATACGCGGCCGCTTGTGCCGGATCAGCGGCGATGACGCTCGAGAAGTCTTGGATCGCGGCGTCCCATTTGCCTTCGGCAAGATAGGCCGCACCCCGGTTCATGCGTGCCCCTGAGAGCCTGGGGTCAAGATCGATCGCCATGTTGAAATCGGCTATGGCGCGCTCTCGATTTCCGAGCGCGAAATAGCTGTCGCCGCGCGCCTTGTAGGCATGCGCATCACGCGGGTTGAGCTTGATGGCCTTGTCGAATTCGGCGATGGAGCGGCTGGCATTGCCGGCGCCCTGCAGGCTGAGACCAAGATCCAGGCGTGCCGTGGCGAGGTTGGGATCGAGTCTGAGCGCCTCCGCAGAATCCGCCGCCGCCCTGTCGTTGTTGCCGAGCGCGCGGTAGGCAAAGCCTCTGCCGCGCCAAGCAACTGCGTTCTTGGGGTCCAGTTCGATCGCCTTGCCGTAATCCTCGATCGCCCGCGCATTGTCGCCGCGGTGCGCAAATATCGACGCGCGGCTGGCATAAACTTGGGCATCGTTGGGCTCGATCTCAACCGCGCGATCGAGATCCGCAATGGCCCGCGTGTCATCGCCTTGCTTCATGAGCACGGTGGCACGATTGACGTAAGCCGAGGCGATGGCGGGGTCAAGCGCGATGGCTTGATTAAGATCCTTAAGCGCGCCGCCAAGGTCGCCCTTCTGCGCGAAGATCACGCCGCGGTTCAAGTAGAGCTGCGCCTGGGGATGTTTTTGCTCGGGGCGCTTCAAAAGCTGCGTGTAGTCGGCAAGGGCGAGGTCGAGATCGCCGTTTTGCTGGTACAGGAAAGCACGATTACGCTGCGCGAGGGCGCGCACGCCCTCCTCCTCGTGCTTATCGTCGATGATGTGGGTGCAGGCGAGGATCGCAACCTCGTATTTGCCCGATGCGCAGCGAATCTTGTCGCCGCCGTTGCCATGCTCGGCGCCGCCATCGGCGAAGGCAAGGTTCCCGACCGCAACGCCGGGCAGCAACAACGCGCACAGGAGAACTGTTCGGCGCATCCACGACTCCAGACCGTCTTTCGCGTCAGAGTGTCGGCTCAGTGGCAATTCAATTCAAGCCCGGATGCCGGTTCGCCTTGCTGGCGGCAGATGCGATGCCGAAAGCAAAGGCGCCCCGCCTCCGGAGCGCCTTCCCAGATCCGCTCAGAAACGCTGTCGCAGCTCCAGCCCGATAGTGCGCGGCTGGTTGGTGAAGAGCCTGGGACGTCCGGGCACCTCGGCCGCGATGGAACGGCTATCCCCCAGATCGGCGGCCTCGTTGGTGAGGTTCTTTCCGACCAGTGCGAATTCCAACTTGTCGTGCCGCAGAGCGACCCGGCCGTCCAGCAAATGGTAGGAATCCCGCAGGCGCGGATCACTGGGATCATTGTTACCGCTGTAGCTGCGGCCAATGAATGAAAAGTCGAGCCCATTGATGAGCGACCAATCGGATGCGAGCCCAACCGTATACGAGCCTGAGGCGTTGGCGGTCCAGTTGGGCACCTGGTACACCGGCGAACCCACCGTCTGGGGCGACCCGGCGCTCGCCTCGGTGATCTTCGCATCCTGGTAACCGACGCCAAGACCGAGTTCCAACCCCTCGAGCGGACGTGCCCGGACTTCGAACTCCGTGCCCTTGCTGGAGGCTGCGCCGGCATTCGCCACGTACTGGAAGCCGCAGGACAAGAGCACCTGCTGCTGGATGTTCTTCCAGTCGATGTAGAACACGGCAGCATTCGCGGTAAAGCGCCGGTCGGACGATGAGGTTTTCACGCCAAGTTCGTAGTTCCAAAGCGAATCAGATTTGTAAGTGCGGGTATCGCCCAGTGTTTCTCCGGGAACTTCCTTGGCGAGCGCAGCGACGCAATCGGTCTGCGTCCCCGGCTGGCCCGGCGGCACGATGGGCACGACGCCGCCGGGCCTGAACCCCTTGGCGATGTTTACGTAGACCATGTCGTCCGCAGTGAAGTGGTAGTCCGCCTCGAACTTGGGATTGACGCCGCTCTCCGAGGTCTCGACTTCGGGACTCGGGATCTTGGGGCCGCCGGCCGCGAGGCCTTCCTCGTAACCGCTCGAGGTGATCTTCACGTGGTACCAGCGAAGACCGGCGGTGAGCTTGAGCGCATCGACGGGTTGATAGGAGACTTCGCCGAAGGCCGCAGGCTCGGAAATGTCGGTGTGGAAGTCCTGCGCAAAAATGAGGTTCGCGTAGTCGGGATTATTCGCACCGCCGAGCGTGTTGTCGAGATTCGGCACGGTGGCCGGCGGGTAATACGCGGCGTACGGAATCCGCCCATGCAGATCCGAGTAAAAGCCCCCCGCGACCAATTGCACGGGTCCGTCGAAGGCCGAGGCGAAGCGTACTTCCTGCGCGAAACGCTGATAATCCTTCAGTTCGGCGATGGACCCGGGCTCTGGGGCACCGCCGAAATTGCTGGTGATGGCTGCATAGACGAAGTCGCTTTCGTCTTCGGTCTCGAATACTCGGCGGCTGAAGTAGGCCGTCGACGAAACGATCTCCCCGAAGGGGTTCTTCCATTTGATCGCAACGCTTCCCAAGCTCCACTGGTCGTAGCCGCCTTCGGGTACGTTGAACAGGCGCGCCTGGTTGTAGCCGTTCACGGTGAGCGGCGGCAGCGTGTAAGGTCCCGAGGGCACCGGATAGCCGTAGCCGTTCCCCGGCGTGGAATCGACGTCCGCCATGGGAAAGCCGTCGTAGCCCGCCCGTTGCATCATCAGTCGTGGGGTAACGGTCAAATCATCGTTCACCTTCCAGGTGAGGCTGGCCGCGCCTCCGTAGGTGTTCACCTGGCCGACGTTCTTCACTACTGTATGTGAACCGGTGAGCGGAAAGCACGTAGTGCCGACGGCGGCAGGATTGGTGCAGTAACTGCGCGTGAAAAATCCGCCCTGATCATCGTAGAAGCCCGACAAGCGCAATCCGAGCACACCCTTGATTAGCGGCAGATTGACCACTGCATCGCCGGTGTAGTTGAGGTTCTCGGCGTTCTCCGTCTTGGAGCTGGCAACATGAACCGTGCCGCCGACCTCGTCGAGATCGGGCTGCTTGGTGATGATACGCACCGTGCCACCCATGGAGCGTGCACCGTACAAGGTGCCCTGCGGTCCGCGCAGCACTTCGATGTGATCGACATCGAGCACGCGCGGGTCGATGGAATCCGGCAAAGGCACGTCGTCGATATAGAAACCAGTAACGTTGTCGCCCGAGATGCCGCGGATCGACACCGTCCGCGCCGTTCCAACACCGTCCCCGGTGGGCGCGAACGCCAGGTTCGGAATTTTGGTGGCGTAATCGACGAACGTGTTGATTGATTTTTCCTCCAGCATGCCGCTGGAGAAAGTGGTCATGGACAGCGGCACGGACTGTTCGCTCTCCGAACGCTTCAGTGCCGTGACGATGACCTCCTCGAGCTGATCGCTCGAGGCGGCCTGATCGGCGAGCGCGATCGGCGCCGTCAGAACTAACGCAATCCCTATCACCCCAGGGTATCTTCCCATTGTCTCTCCCGTGCACGCCGGTGTACCGGCGAATTGATGTATCTGTCTTAAGGGCTTGACGCTTCCGGCCAGCGGCCGGCCTCTACGCGCTCGCGGGCCGCGGCCACGTCCGCGAGAGGATGACGACGCGCCCTGGCCACTTCCGCGACGGCAAAAGCGGCCTTGTCGGCGCCCTGCTTGAGCGAGGCGAACAGCCAGTTCAGAAGCGCGGTCAGGTCTTCATCGTTCAAGGGCGCGCTCGCAACGCCAGGCACCCGCTCTAAAAAATCACGACCTTCGGGCGTTTCGGCGAAGACCACAAATGCTTTGCTGATGGTGGGCACGCGGGTCGGATCGGATTTGCCGGCCGCACCGTGGCAGCCCATGCAGTGCAGCTGATAGTTCGACTGCGGTGCGAGTCCTGCGGCGCTGGTGCAGACGGCGAGCAGCCACAAGGCGAGTCCGATTGCGCCTGCGGCCCGCATCAACCCACCACGCTGACGATGCGGCCGGTCGAACAATGGTAGGGAATGTTCGCCTCACTGTTTCCCGAACACCAGTTGTAGTCGTTCGATTTGCCCGGCTGGTAAAGCGGCGAGTCGCCTTCGTTGCGATTGCAGAAGCAGCGCCCGCAGGAGGATTTGCCGCAGCAATCGTTGTACGAAATGATGTAGTCGCGGCCGTCCGCCGGGTTCTTGCAGGTGCCGATCCAGGTAATTGTTGACATGCTGGTGCCGGGCGGGCAGGCCGACTGGCTGCCGCCGCAGCAGCTGCAGAGGAAACCGTCGATACCGCAGTATCGCCAGTACTCGCAGGTCGAAGGATCACCTGGATCGTTGCTGCGGCCCGCCGCGCGCGCCACGGGCAAAAGCGGTATCACTGCGCTGCCGACCAAGAGCGTGCCCAATCCCGCCAGAAAGCTGCGTCGCGAGGTGCGGCTCGCGAATCGTCGCAGCGCCTTCTCGGCGAGGAAATCCATCCAGGCGCTTTTTTTCATGGCTCGTTCACCAACAAGGCGGGGGTGGTGCCGACGTGCTCGACCGAGCGCAGATGAGTGCCCTTCAAGGGATCGTAGATGTCGAGCGTGCTGCTATCGATGAAGATGCTGAAGAGCAGCGGCTGATCATCCTTCGACAACAAAATGGAGCTCGACAGGCTCTTCAACGGAATGGTGCGCACTCGGATGTTGCTATTCAAGTCGTAAACCCAGACCACGGAACCCGGATCCTTGTGGGTGCTCAAGGGGCCCTGATGCATGATGGAGTAGAGCTCATGCCTCCCTTCGTGAACGGCAAGATGCTGCATGCCGCCGGGGCGCCATCCCTGCTTGCGTTCGGCAGCGGTCGTCAAGGCCCATTTCGTGCCGCGCGAGAGCCCGCTGGCGGTCTTCACGATGGGATAAACATCGCCATTGAAGGAGGCGAAATACCAAGTGTCCTTCACGCGCACGCCCTTCTCGCTCACAGGATCAGAGCCCGCTTCGAACAAGGGATCGGTGCGGGTGCGCTTCGCCACCGCACCGCTGTCGTCAAGATCAATGGCGAGCGCCGCGCCGTCACCACACAGGGAAAAGAACGAGCGCGCTCCGGTGGGATAGATCAGCGCACAGCCCGCCGTCTCGATCTCCCCGACAAAGGCTTTCTTCCTGGTATCCACCACCGAGACGCTCTGCGCCGGATTGAAGTTGTAGATCAGTAGGAAGCGATCGTCGTCGGTGAGGGCTTCATCGCTCATCATGGGCAAATTGGATGCGCGCTTGGGAGGAATGATGATCTCGCCGGCCGCTTTTAGGTTCTTGCGGTCATACAGCGTCACCACATCGGTGCGCGTTCCCCGGGTACCCCGCGAGAAATAGGTTTCCGGCGAATACATCAGATCGCCCGATGCAGGCAGCAGCACGCGCACGAAACTCGCCCCGGTGCTCAAGGTGCCGAGGTACTCGCCGCTGTCGCCGTCGATCAGGTACGCCATGCCGTCGGTCATGTGCGGAAAGACGAAATCGTTCACCCATACCCAGTGCCTGTTCCAGGCGGACGGCAGGCTCTTCGAGCCAATCGGGCCGTCCGGCGGCAGCGGCGGCTCGGCGCCTTGCGCCATGAGACTCAAGAGCAGCAGCGCCGGGCCGAAGAGGCGGCCGCTAGCGCGCAATGTTGATCACCTGCACGGTCGTGTACTCCTTCAGTCCGTCGAGGTTGAATTCCACGCCAATGCCTGACGATTTGACCCCGCCGAAGGGAGCCAGGGGGTGCAGCACGCCGTGTTGATTGACCCAGGCGGTGCCGCACTCGAGTTTCGCAGCGACTTTGGCGCATTCCTCGGCATCATCCCCCCACACCGAGCCACCCAATCCGACTTCCAACGCATTGGCCCGCGCAACCGCCTCGTCCACGGTCTTGTATTTGAGGACCGGAATCACCGGCCCAAACTGTTCCTCTTTGACGACCTCCATATCGTCGGTCGCCTCGGCCACCACCGTCAACGGGTAAAAGTAACCCGGACCTGACGGTTTGCTGCCGCCGGCGAGCACTTTGGCACCTCGGCGTTTGGCATCATCAACGAGGTGGGCGACCTTGTCGCGCTGCATGGCGTTGCTCAAGGGGCCGATGAGATTTTTCGGATCGCTGCCGTCGCCGACAGGAATATTCCCGACGTAACCCGCCAGCTGTTCGCAAACCTCGCCATACTGATCCTCATGGACGTAAAGGCGCTTCAAGGCGGCGCAGGTCTGACCGGCATTGAGAAAACAGCCCCAGAAAAGCCTGTCGAGCAACGGCGTTACGTTGCTGCCCGGCAACAGGATGCCGGCATCGTTTCCGCCAAGTTCTAAGGTCACGCGTTTGAGCGTCTTCGCCGCGCCGCTCATGACACCACGCCCGGTCTTGATGGAGCCGGTAAAGACGATCTTGTCGATGCCAGGGTGCTCCACCATGCGCTGCCCCACGTCCGCATCGCCGGTCACCGCATTGAGGACGCCGGACGGCAAAACCTCGTTGAGCAGTTCAACCAATCGCAAGGTGGAAAGGGGTGTGTACGGGGATGGCTTGATCACCACGGTGCAACCGGCCCGCAACGCCGGCATGATATGCCACACCGCGATCATCAGCGGCCAGTTCCAGGGCGTGATGGAACCAACCACGCCCACGGGTTTGCGGCGGATGCTGATCTTCCCCTTGGCATCGTCCTGCAGGATTTCTTCGCCGAGAGCGAGTGCCGCAGTCGCCTGCGTCCAGCCGATGCAGCCGTCGAGTTCGAGATTGGCTCCCGGCCCGCTTTGCGTCTTCCCCTGCTCGCGGGTAATGAGCTGCGACAGTTCCTCGCGATGGGCGACGATCTTTTCGGCAGCCTTCAAAAGCGCCGCCGCTCGGCTCTCATCGCTCGTGGTGGACCAGGACGCGAAGGCCCTGCGGGCGGCGGCCACGGCCTGATCCAGGAGCGGCCCGTCTCCCACGGCGCACCGCCCGGCGGGCGTTTCGGTGGCCGGATTCAAGACGTTGGCGAACTTACCCGATGCAACCCTCTTGCCATCGATGATCATCGGATAATCGCGCATGCATCCCCCCTTCTTATACATGGAGCATCGCAAGTGTCGGCCGGAGAACCCATGATTTGCTTGGCTGACAGTGCACGGGGGGTGTACCAGAGCGCACCTCGAGCGTTCGACCTGAGTTCGGGCTGGCAAGGCGCCAGCCGCGGGACTAGTATCGGCTGAGGAAGCATCGTGTACGACATCTACTCCAGCGCGGCTCTACCACAACTGCAACGTTTCGAATTTTTCCGAGACGTGGTCGACCGGGTTTTCTGCCCCATGCAAATCGAACCCAAGGCCTCCGCGGAGCGCGCCTTCGTCGGGAATGTGGCCGTACGGGAACTGCGCAGCGTGCGCCTCGCCCATGTGGCGACCTCGGCATGCGCGGTGCGGCGACGATCCCAGGACATCGCGCGGCTCACGCATCCGGGGTATCTGGTCAAATTCCAGCTCGCCGGTCAGAGCCTGTGGATGCAACGCGGCCGCGAGGTGCACTTGCGTCCCGGCGATTTCGTCATTTGTTCCACGATGGAACCGTATTCGCTGCGGTTCCTGGAAGACTACTCGATGCCGGTGCTTGCCTTGAGCGAGCCGCAGATGCGGCATCTGGTGCCGAACCCGGATCAGTTCCTAGGTATGCGCATGGACGGCGAGGACGCCGACTGCGGGCTTTTGAGCAGTTTCATCGGTCAGGTCGTCGCGCGCATGGGCAAGATGGCCGAGCCCATGCTCCTCAAGGTCGAAGCCAATATCCTCGACCTTCTCGGCGCAGTGCTCGCGGCGCGCGCCGGCGCCAAAACGCTGCCCCCGGAAACACAACGCGAACGTATCAGGAGTTACATCCAGCAGCATCTTCAGGATCATCGCTTGAGCCCGGCGAGCATCGCCGCAGACCTCGGCATCAGCGTGCGCTACGTACATTCGCTCTTCAAGGATGAGCCTTTGACCATCGGGCAGTTCATCCGCGAGCTGCGGGTGCGAGCCTGCCGCGCCGATCTCGAGGCCGAGCCGCCGCCGGCCTCGCTGACCGAACTGGCGCTGAAGTGGGGCTTTTACGACCTCTCGCACATGTCGCGCTGCTTCCGCGACGAATACCGCATCTCGCCCAAAGAGATCCGCGCAGCGCGCGCGGCGCGCGCCGACTCACCCTGAAATCTGCAGCTTTCGGACCATTATGAGCAAGGCATTCGCCTCTTCTGCCGATCTTGCGCCCAAACGAGAAACGCTCGAGACCCTGGATCGCGGCGTCTACGCCTTCACCGCCGAAGGTGATCCGAATGTGGGCGCCGTCGAAGGGGAGGGTTTTCTGGTATGCATCGAGGCGCGCGCCACGCCGGTGGCTGCGCGCGATTGGCTCAAGGAACTGCGCAAACATACCGACAAGCCGGTGAAGTATCTGATTCTGACGCACTACCACGCGGTTCGCGTGCTCGGCGCCAGCGCTTTCGACGCCGAGCACATCATCGCGAGCGACACGACGCGGCGTCTCATCGAGGAGCGTGGCCGGGAGGATTGGGACAGCGAGCTCGGCCGCATGCCGCGCCTGTTCAAGGAGCCTGACAGCATCCCGGGACTGACCCGCCCCACGGAGGTATTTTCGGACAGCCTCGAGATTCCCCTCGGCGGCAACCGCGGCAAGCTGCTCCTGAAATACTGCGGACGGGGCCATACGGCAGGGGACATCGTGGTCTGGCACGAAAATTCGCGCACCCTCTTTGCCGGCGATCTGGTGGAGGCGCAGGCGGCGCTGTACACCGGCGATGCATTTCATTTCGACTGGTCGAAGGGCACGCTCGATGCGGTGAAGCATTTCAAGGCCGACAAACTCGTCGGCGGCCGCGGCGCCGTCGCCCGCGGGTTGTGCGCCACCGATCAGGCGGTTGAGCAGACGCGAGATTTTCTCCTCGACATGATCGGCGAGACGCGCGCCGTCCACCAGCGAGGCGGCTCGTTGAAGCAGGCATTCGAGGCTGCACATGCCAAGCTCGCTCCTAAGTTCGGCCGCTGGCCGATCTTCGAGCATTGCATGCCCTTCAACGTCCAGCGCCTGTGGGACGAATTCGACGGGATCGATTGGCCGAGAATCTGGACCGCCGCGCGCGACCGGGAAGTTTGGGCCAAATTGCAGGATTGACCCGTGGTTGAACGCGTAAGCGCGCCGGTTTGGCGCACCCTCGGCGCGACACGCGGCGGCAGCGGCCATGAGAAAACCACCGTCGCCATCGTCGGCGGCGGCCCCGTCGGTCTGACGGCGGCACTGGATCTGGCGCGTCGCGGACATCGAATAGTGCTGCTGACGCGACTCGACTACATCGCCGCCGGCTCCAAGGCCATCTGCTTCTCCAAGCGCAGCCTCGAGATTTTCGACCAGTTGGGCGTCGCCGCCCCGCTTCGCGCCAAGGGCGTGACCTGGAACATCGGCAAGGTATTTCGCGGCCAAGACAGCGAACCGATCTACCAGTTCGATCTGCTTCCCATCAAAGACCAGAAGCAGCCGGCCTTCATAAACATTCAACAGTATTACGTCGAGCTCGAGCTGATAGAGGCTCTGAAGAAACATCCGAACGTCGAGTTGCGCTTCGGTCACACAGTGAGCGGCCTCGAGCAGAACGATGATGGGGTGGAACTGGCGGTTTCGACAGCCGACGGACCCTACTTGCTCACGGCAACCTTTGTGCTCGCGTGTGACGGCGCACGCTCGAACATGCGCGAGTACCTGGATTTGAGCTTTGAGGGCAGCGTGTTCGAGGACCAATTCCTGATCGCCGACATCAGGGTGCGGCAGGAACGCCCGGCCGAGCGCTGGTTCTGGTTCGATCCGCCCTTCAATCCAGGGCAGTCGGCGCTTCTGCACAAGCAGCCCGATGACGTGTGGCGGCTCGATTTCCAGCTGGGGTCCCACCTCGACCGAGCGCAGGCCGTGCACCCAGACCATGTCGAGAGTCTGGTCCGCGGTATGCTGGGCCGGCACGTCGAATTCGAGCCGGTGTGGTACAGCATTTACAACTTCCGCTGCTGCCGCATGCGCTCGTTCGTTCGCGGGCGGGTGATCTTCGCGGGCGATGCAGCGCATCTGGTCTCGCCTTTCGGCGCCCGCGGCTGCAACGGCGGGATCGCAGACGCCTACAATCTCGGCTGGAAGCTCGACCGCATTCTGACGGGCCGCGCCGATGCGGCGCTCCTCGACAGTTACGACCACGAGAGCACCAGAAGCGCCGATGAGAATATCCGTCAGGCGACCCGCGCCACGCATTTCATGTCCGCCAAGGGCACAGCGGAGCGGGCACTTCGGGATGCAGTGTTGTCGCTGGCGCGCGAGCATGAATTTGCCCGTCCATTTGTGAACTCGGGGCGGCTATCCTGCGCGGTGGACTATCCTGACAGCCCCCTGAACTGCGCCGACCTGGAGGCGTGGGCTGCCGGGCCCGCGCCCGGCAGTCCTGCCATCGATGCGCCGTTTGGGACCGGCTACCTGTCGGAAAAGCTCGGCAGCGATTTCGTATTGCTGTCGAACGGCTTCACGATCGAGCCCATCGTGGGGCTCGCGCAGCTCCAAGCCGATGCCGCCGATTCGTCGTTACTCGCCCGCTACGACCTGACGCCGGGTTCCTGTTATCTCATCCGGCCCGATCAATACGTGGCGGGGCGCTTCAAACATCCGTCGGCACTTAAACTCAAGGCGGCGCTGCGCCGCGCGGGAGGCGAGTCATGACGCAGTTTATCAGCACCGTCAATCTCATCGACCACGACGAGATCTTCGAACGCCTGGTGGCGTTGCACCGCGGATTGGACGAGGCGCAAAGTCGCGAAGTTGATGCCCGGCTCATTCTTTTACTTATCAATCACATCGGCGATCCCCGCATCATCGCGGCAGCTTTCGAGGCGGCGCGCCCGCGCGACCAAGCGACTGCCCAATCCTCGTAGAAATGCTGCCGGGAGAAATCGCAGCGCCACCCGCGGGCTGGGACATATCCCTCTTTGGCACCCTAAAGGATGTACCCGCATCGAGCTATTTTGGCGACAATGCGGGCTACAACGACATTTGGGAGTAGCCGTGACGCACGCTGCCATCGTGGGCTGGGGAAAATGCCTGCCGCCCGCAATCCTTACCAACCAGGATCTCGCGACGTTCCTGCCCACCGACGATGAGTGGATCACCACCCGCACCGGCATGAAGGAGCGGCGCATATCCCACGTGCCGGGGATCGAACTCGCCATCACCGCCTCGGAACGCGCCATCGCCTGCGCCGGACTCACCGGAGCTGACATCGATCTGGTGATTTACGGCAGCTGCAGCAACGACGAAGCGGTGCCGAACAGCGCCTCCGGGGTGCAACAGCGCATCGGTGCGAAGCATGCCGCGGCTTTCGATGTGAACACCGCCTGCACCAGTTTCATGTACGGACTTTCGATCGGCTCGGCCATGATCAAGACCGGCATCGTCAAGAATGCGGTCGTCATCGGCGTGGAGCTCATTTCGCAATACATGGATTGGGACAACCGCAACGTCGCGGTGTTGTTCGGCGACGGCGCGGCGGCGGTGGTGCTGGAGGCGAGCGAGGAGCCCTCCGGCGTGGTGACCGAGAAACTGCAGTGCTACGCCGATGCCCGGCAGATCCTGCGGGTGCGCGGCATGGGTACCATGTACGCCAACCTCGGCGTGCCATTCGGTCAGACCCGGTGGGACTTCGACGGCCAGGAGATCTTCCGCAAGGCCGTGCAGGGGATGAGCGAAGCCTGTCTCGACGTCATGAGCCGTGCCAAGGTGAGCATGGAGGACATCGATCTGATCGTTCCGCATCAGGCGAATCTTCGCATCATCGATGCGGTGGCCAAGCGCGCCGGGGCAGGCGCCGACAAGGTATTTCTTACCGTTGCGAAGTACGGCAACATGAGTTCGGCCACGGCGCCGGTGGCGCTGGTGGAGGCGGTCGAGGAGGGTCGGGTTCCGCCCAAGGGCCTGATCCTGATGCCGGCTTTCGGCGGCGGACTGACCTTGTCGGCACACCTCATCCGTTGGGGCGAACGCATGACACCGCTGCAACCCTGTGCGGCGGAGCTTGCGCCGTGCACCAAGACGGCCCTCGAACTCGTGAATGAGATCCGCGCCCAGAAGCAAATCGGCGCAGCCGAGGCGGCTCGCTTCGAAACCCTGCGCTTCCCCGAGACCCCTCAGGCTTGAAGGCCAAAGGCCCCGCCCCCCTGCTAAACGGCCGTTAAGGACCGCAGCAAAATTTCGCGATTCGGATAGGAAGAAGGCCGCGGCTAGTGTTACGCTGATATTGGGGAGTGGCGCTAGGGAGAACGGGGATGATCAACAAAGCGAAATTCATTTTCGCGCCGGCCGTCGTGGCCGCGCAATTCTACTTTGCATCGTTGGCAATCGCCGCCGATGACACCAGCAATTCGCTCGAAGAGGTGGTGGTCACCGCCACCCGCCGCACCGAGCGGCTGGAAGACGTGCCGATCAGCGTGATCGCCTTCAGCCAGGAGAAGCTCGACGCGCAGGGCCTGCACAACATCGACGATCTGTCGCGACTCTCCGCGGGCGTGGCATTTCAGCGCAACGGCATGAGCTCAGCGGGTAACTACAACGACGAAGGGTCGGACATCAACATCCGCGGCGTCGACTCGACCGCCGGCACCTCGACCACCGGCATCTACATCGACGACACGCCGATCCAAACTCGGCACATAGGCTTCGGCTCGATCAACGCGTTTCCGGCACTGTTCGATGTAAGTGGCGTGGAAGTGCTGCGCGGACCGCAGGGCACCTTGTTCGGCGCCGGCGCCGAGGGCGGCGTGGTGAGATTCATCACACAGGAAGCCAACCTGACCGCGCAGAGCGGCTACTTCCGCACCGATGCCGCGATCACCGACGGCGGCTCGCCGAGTTGGGAGGGTGGTGCAGCCTTCGGCGCGCCCATCATTCCCGATGTGCTCGCGTTCCGGGCGAGCGTCTCTTACCGACGCGACGGGGGCTGGGTGGATCGCAGCGGTTATAACCTGACGCCGCCTGGCGGCGCGGCAACCCCGACCGGCACGCCGGCGGCGGTCCCCAGTGCCAACGGCGACATCACGCAGCCAAATGCCAACTACATGGAGACGACGACCGCGCGTCTCGCGCTCAAGTGGAAGGTGACGGACGATCTGGAGATCTCGCCATCCCTCTATTACCAGCGCCTGTTGATCAACGACACTTCAGCCTACTGGCTCGATCTGTCGCAGCCGCAAAACAACGTGTACCTGAACGGTAATGCGGGTACCAACCCGTCGGACGATCCTTTCACCCTGACGGCGGTCAAGGTCAAATGGGACCTGGGGTGGGCTTCGCTGTTCTCGAACACCGCCTATTACGATCGCAACCAGAAGGCGACCTCCGACTACACCCAATACCTGCGGGCAACCTGGGCTTTGTTCGGCGAACTCGCCAACACCTTCCCTGAGCACGGTGATCGTGGCTATGCCTTGTTCGAGGACAACCAGCGCAACTTCTACCAAGAGGTGCGGCTGGAATCCAAGGACAAAGATGCGTTCGTCGAATGGAGCACCGGAGTCTTCTATTCGCATCTTAAAGAGAACGTGCCCGAGAGCATCGTCGATCCGACACTCAATAATGAAATCATCGGCTACACCACCGCGCAGTACGGCGCGCCCATACCCCTGTGCGATGCGACCAACCCCTCGCTGGCCTGTCCCGGAGGCCTGATCTTCAATGGCCCGGTGGACGAGGTGACGGACAGACAGATCGCGATATTCGGCGATGCCACCTTCAAGATCATGGACACCTTGAAGGCCACCGTGGGACTACGCGTGTCCAAACTCGACTTTTCGGGAAGCACCTACGGCACCGGTCCATTCCTCGGTACGACCATTGTCCAAAGCGGCAGCAGCTCGGAAAAACCCGTCACACCGAAGGCGTTGCTGACCTGGCAGCCGAACAAGGACAACATGATGTACGCGAGCGCCTCTAAAGGCTTCCGCCCGGGCGGCCTGAATGTGGGCGTCGGCGCCATCTGCGGCGGGAGCCTTACCGACCTGGGAATTTCGCAGGTGCCGGGCCAGTTCTCCTCCGACAGCCTGTGGAGCTACGAGATCGGCTCGAAGAACACCTTCCTGGAGCATCGACTTGAGATCAACACCAGCCTCTTTTACATCGACTGGCGCAACATCCAGCAGAACGTGTATCTGCCCTCCTGCGGCGAGCAGTTTACTGCCAACCTCGGCAAGGCGAAGAGTGAGGGCGGCGACATCCAGGTGCTGTACAAGCCCCTCGAGGCCCTTACGCTGGATCTGACCGCCGCCTATACGGATGCGCGCCTGACCAAGACCTCTTGCGCCGGTGCCCTCACCCTGCAAGGCGAAAATTGCGTCGGCCCCGGCATTTCCGCAGCGCCGGTAGCGAGCACGGGCGATGCGCTTTTGGGTGCACCGTGGAGCTTCACCGCGTCCGCCGAGTACCATTTCCCGGAGATGTCAGGCCATCTCCCCTACTTCCGTCTGGATTTTCAGCACCAGACCGCGCAACGATCGCTGTTGCAGGGACAGGATTCCAAGAACGCGCTCTATGATCCGACCATCCCAGGATTGCCGGTGATCAACAATCTGTCGCTGCGCGCCGGCGTGCGCTTCAACGGCTTCGATCTGTCGATGTACGCGAACAACGTCACGAATGCGCACCCCCAGGAGTTTGAGTCGCGCGACATCGCCATTACGCCCGCCCCGGGGTCGGCGTATATGCCCAGCGCACAAACGGACAATCTGTATTTCGGACGCGGTACGCGTCCCCGCACCCTCGGACTGACCGCAACCTACCGCTTCTGACAAGGGCCATCCCCATGCGGACCCGCCACGCGCTTTCTTGGCTGATTGCAATCATCGTGGCGGGCTCCGCGCAGGGCGCCGGAACGCCCGCAGCCGCCGATCTGGTCTTAACCGACGGCAGGATCTATACGGTCGATGCCAAGCGCACGACCGCGCAAGCGATGGCGATCAAGGACGATCGCATCGTCTTTTTGGGTAGCAACGCCGGCGCCAAGGCCTATATCGGGGCCTCGACCAAGGTTTCAGAGCTTCACGGTCATCTGGTGCTGCCCGGACTCGTCGATGCGCACGTTCACGCGCTCGACACCCTGGATCTCGATGTCTGCAATCTCAACAGCAAGCAGGTGACGCTGCGCCAGATGTCGCAGTTCGTCGCGGCCTGTATCAGCCGCTACAAACCGGCGGACGGGCAACGCCTCATCGTCCATCAGTGGGACTACGTCGGCGGCAACCAGACCGATGAGAAGTATCCGACGTTGCGCGCGGCGCTCGATGCCGCATCCACCAAAGTCGAGATCGAGGTGTTGGGCAACGATGCGCACCATGCCGCGTTCAACAGCCTTGGGCTGTCCCACGCCAAGAATTCCGCGGGCAAGATCATCGGCCTGTCCAAGGCCACGCTCGCGGGCGAATTTGCCCAGTACAAGGACTTTGTCGGCGTGGACGGCAGCGGGGAACCCAACGGGGCTGTCAATGAGGATGCCCGCTACCTGATCAACCCGAACAGCATGGTGTACGTCGACCTCGACGAAGTGCTGAAGGCGCCGCAGCGGGTGCCTCAATACTTAAACAGCGTCGGCATCACCGGATTCATGGACGCCATGGCGATACCGTCCGGGCAGGCGGTGTACGATAAGCTCATCGCCACCAACACGCTGACGGCGCGCGTGCAGCTGGCGCAGTTTTACGATCCTTCGCGTACCCGCAATGCCGACGGCAGCATCGACTACGACGGCATGGTGAAGCGGGCGGTGCAGGAGCGGGAGAAATACGCCGCCAATCCCCTGCTGCACGCCGAATTCATCAAGGTGTTCGCCGACGGGGTGCTGGAGGCCAATCCGCTCGCCACTCCGCCGACGCTCGGCAATGCTGCCTCTCTGAGGCCTTTCAATCAGCCCATTTTCACCGTCGACAAGGACGGGCGCCCGTTCGTAAAGGGTTACGTCGACTTGGGGTCGGAGCTTTGCAAACAAACACGCAAAGATCTTAACCGATACTCGTCCGCCGATGCCGCGAGCGCTTTCCTCAAAGCGCACGGCTACTACCCTGCGCAATGCATCATCTCGTACGGGCACCTGCAGCACGAGCGCCCGGTCATTCTCGAGTACGTGAAGCGCATGCACTTGGCCGGATTCAACCTTCACATCCATGTGATCGGCGACCGTGCGCTGCGCACGGCGCTCGATGCCATCGAGGCGGCGCGCGCCGCGGACGGCAACAGTGCCACCCACGATTCGCTCGCGCATGTGCAGATCGCCGATCTGGACGATGCCAAGCGCATCGGCCGCGACCGGCTCTACGTGGCATTCACTTATTCGTGGATGGATACCCTGCCCGACTACGACATCACCGTCATCCCGTTCCTCGACAGCAAGGCGCTGGGAAACACCTATGCGACCCTGCACCCGCCCGGCAACTTTTATGACAGCCATGCGTATCCGGTGAAGACCGTGGCCGAGGCCGGCGGCATCCTGGCCGCGGGATCAGATGCCCCGGTGGGAACCCATGATCCGCAGCCCTTCGTCAACATGGCGACCGCGGTCACACGTGCCGTGGGCAAGGAACCGCCGCTGGGGCCGGATCAGAAAATCTCGATTCGCGATGTGATCGAGGCCTACACCATCAACGGCGCACGCATGTTGAAGTTCGATCATGAGGCGGGTTCCCTCGAGGTGGGCAAGTCGGCCGACTTCATCGAGGTCGACCAGGATATCCTCGCGCTGGCTGATGCGAACAAGGCCGCCGATATCGCCAACACGCACGTGTTGGCGACCTGGTTCAAAGGCAAAGAGGTGTACGCGGCGAAGCGTTGAGCTTCATGCGCCTTCGATGCTGAGCGCCGGCCTGCGCAAGACCATGTAGAGAATGCCGACCGCCAGCCACAGCGCGCCGACGATGAGCGCATCGCGCGACAGGCTGGTCCAGAGCCATGCGGTGGCGGCAAACCCCAAAAGCGGCACCAGCCCGAAGATCAGAAGGTCTTTCGGACTGCGGCGCCGCCCATCGATCAAAAAGTGCTTCACCACGCACAGGTTGACCACCGAGAAGGCGGACAGCGCGCCGAAGTTCACCACCGATACCAAGGTGTCCAAGGTGATGCAGGCCATGGCGCAGGAGATGAGCGCGACGATGAGCGTCGCGCGCGCCGGCGTCTGAAAGCGCGCATTCAAGATGCCGAACAGCGGTTTCGGCAGGATCTGGTCCCGTCCCATGGCGTAGAGAATGCGCGCCACCGACGCCTGCGAGGCGATGGCGGATGCCACGCAGCCGCCGATGTAGGCGCAAAGAAAGAAGGCGATGAGCCATTGCCCGCCCAAAGGCTGGACTACTTCCAGGCCCGCCGCATCGGCCACCTTCACGGCGCGCCAGTCGGGCAACGCCAGGGCCGCCGCATAGGCGATCACGGTGAACATCAGTCCGCCCGACAGCGTGGTGAGGAGAATCGCCTTCGGCACCATACGCTTAGGATCCCGCGCCTCTTCGGCGAGCGTCGAGACGGCATCGAAGCCGAGGAACGACAGGCACAGGATCGCGGAACCCGCGAACACCGCGGTCCATGACATCGAGGGGGAATAAAAGGAGCCTAAGGGAAAGTGCCCGTGGGCGAAGCGTGCGGCCAGGGCCACAAACACGAATGCGAAGCCGACCTGCAGCAGCACCATGGCGAGATTGGCCCGCCGCACCACCTCGATGCCGACGATGTTCAGCCAGGTGACGAGCGCGATGGCGACGAATGCCGGCGCCAGCACGGGAATGGAGGGAAACTGCGCGTTTAAGTAGAGGCCGACGATGAGGTAGTTGATGGCCGGCAGCAGCAGATAATCGAGGAGCAGCGCCCAACCGACCAGAAATCCCAACCGCTCGCCGAAGTTGCCCCGGGCATAAGTGTAGGCTGAACCGGCGGTGGGATAGGCGCGCGACAGCTGCGCGTAGCTCACTGAGGTGAACACCATTGCCAAGGTGGTCACCAGATACGCCATGGGCAGATGGCCCTGCGTGGTGCGCATGGCACTGCCCACGGTGGTGAACACGGTGAGCGGAACCAAATAGGCGAGCCCGAAGGTCACCAGCGCCCCGGTACCCAGAACGCGCTTCAGGCGAAGCGCGTCCTTGTCAGGATTGGTGGTGGAGGGGGCCAAGCGGCTACGAAGTCACGTTTCGATCGTGATCAGTGGGTTCCCGACCAGGTCCAATCCTGTGCCGAACGCCGGCAGCTGCCGCCCGCGCCGGTCCAGGCGCGGCCGCGAACCACGCGCCCGCTGGTGGACCCGGTGGCTTTGCCCTCCTTCACCGCCAGCGTACCGTTCACGATCACATAGCTCACGCCCGTGCTCAGCTGATGGGGCTTCTCGTAAGTCGCATGGTCCTGCACGGTCGCGGGATCAAATACCGTGATATCGGCAAAGTTCCCGACCTTCAGCCGTCCGCGATCCTTGAGCGACAGGTTGTCCGCCGGCAAGGAGGTCATTTTGCGCACCGCTTCGGCAACGCTGATGAGGTGATCCTTGCGAACATACTCTGCATACACGCAGGTGAAATTGCCGTAGGCGCGCGGATGCGCGGCGGACAGCAGGAACACTCCTTCGGGCGCCTCGCCCGACTCGTCGGATCCGAAGCTCACCCAGGGCAGCGCCACCTGTTTGCGAACGTTGTCCTCGCTCATGAGGAAATAGGCCACGCCGACGCGGCTGCCATCCTCGATCACCAGATCGATGGCCGTATCCTCGGGCGACTTGCCCCGCATCTTCGCCACCTCGGCCAACGTCTTTCCGGTCAGCGGCTTCAACGCTGGATTCTTGAAGGCGAGCAACAGCATTCCGGTGGGTCCCGCGGCGGAGTACAGGTTCTCCCAGTCCTTGGGGTGCGGTTCGCGCATGGCCGCAATCACGCGCGCGCGGGTCGCCGGGTCCTTCAAATGGGTAATCCAGGCCTCGAGGCCCCCATCCTGCACCCAGGGCGGCATGGCGGCATCCAATCCGGTTGCCCCGGCCGTGTAGGTGTACATGTTGGCCGAGATGCGCGTGCCCGAAGAGCGGGCCGCGTTGATCATGCTTACTACGCGATCGAGCTTGTTCCAGTTGTCGCGCCCCGCCATCTTAAGATGGTAAATCTCCGCCGGCGCACCGCTCGCCTTGGCGATGTCGATGGTCTCCTGCACCGCCGCCTCGATCCGATCGCCCTCGCTGCGCATGTGCGCGGTATAGATGCCGCCGCAGCGCGCCGACTCCTCAGCCAAGGCGATGAGTTCCGGGGTCTTGGCATAGGTTGCCGGCGCATAGATCAGCATGGTGGTCACACCGAGGGCTCCCTCCTCCATCGCCTGATGCACCAGATGCTGCATCTCGTTGAGCTGTTCGGGCGTGGGCTGCACGTCGCGCTCGCCCAGCACTACCGTGCGCACCGTGGGCGCGCCGACGAAGGAGGCGATGTTCGGGCTGATGCCGCGATGCTCGAGCGTATCCAGGTACTGACCCAGCGAGGTCCACGTGACGGGGAAGTGGATGTCGGACTGGCGCGCCACCATGCGCTTTTTCATTTCCTCGCTCAAAGGACCCATCGAGCCTTCGCCCATCACTTCCAAGGTCACGCCCTGGGTGAGATCGCTGAGCGCGCGGCCATCCTGGAACAGCGATTCCTCGGGATGCGCGAGCATGTTGATGAAACCGGGCGCGATCGCCTGCCCCTTGACGTCGATTTCGGTCTTGCCCTTGAGGTCCTTATGCGGCCCCACGTAGGCGATACGATCGCCGTCGATGGCCACATCGCCCGTGTGCCCTTCCGCGCCGGAGCCGTCGTAGATGATGCCGTTCTTCAGCACCAGGTCGTGAACCGCGGTTTCGGCGTGAAGGCCCGCTGCGAACAGGGCTAGCGAAATCGTGACAGCCAGGCGATCGATTCGAGGCGCGTGCATAAATCCCCCTTCTGCAGTCAAGCGGCGCCTCATGTTCCCGTGCTGAGGCGCAAGAGGTCAAGCGCGAAAGGCAGCCCGCGGCTTTGCCGCTGAAGATCGCAGGGGCGAGGGCGGGAATTACTCGCGCGCGGCGCGGTGCGCGCGAATCGGCCAGGAGCCTGGATTGATGGTGAAACCGTCGACCCGGCCGCGCGTGTCCCTATCGAAGCGCACGCGGTCGGCGCGCGGCGTGCCGAGTTCGAATTCTTGAGCCGAGACCGGCGTCAGCGTCACCGCCTTCCCCGATGGCAGGTACATGCTCTCGCGACCCGTCACTTCCATTTCCAGCGAGTCGCCGTGCAGGCGCACCTCGGCGATGGCATCCGGCGCGAGCAGGTAACGCCCGACGAAAGCCTCGAGCAGCACCTGCGGCGGCGAGGCGGGCTTGGGTGCCGGCGGCGCCTGCGCCGGCGCGGTGGCCAACACCGCATCCCAGGCAGTCTCGGATGCGAGGGTGTCGAGGTCGAGCGGATTGAGCGCCGGGTTCGCCACTTCGCCGGTGGTCACCGCAAACAGGGTGTCGCCGTCGGCGAAGCTGCCGAAGGGCTGGATGGCGCGTGCCATGGAGTTGTGAACCTGGATCCCCAAGCGCTGCAATGCCGAGTACGGCATGACCTGATTGGTGATGACCACGGTCACGGTGGTGTTCGCCGTCGGTCCGTCGCCGGGCACTGCGGTGTTTCCCACCTTGGTGGCGCCCGCCTGCGCAAGGCGCCGCTCGAGAAGCCCCGCGATGGAACCGCAATCGCCGTCCTTCGGTTCCGAACAGCGCAATACCCTGCCATTGCGGTCGGCAATGGTCCCCAGGGCATTGACGACCGTGATCACCAGCACCTTGGTGGGACCGGCCTGCCTGATGGCGGCGCCTTGGCCCGAGTGCTGCCGATCGCCTAAATAAGCCCCCTGCATGGCAAACCGGCCGGCGCCCCGGGCGCCTAAGGGGAACCAGCCGGGGCGCGCCGCGTGAAAAGCCGCGCGACCGAGCACATCATCCGGCGTGACCGCGTTGTAGCGTCGATCGCCGAGGTCGAAAATGATGGCGCCCGCGACGACGGCGACGTTGCGCCAATCGCCGGGATTAACCGTCACATCCTTCAAGGCATTGGCGACGCCGGTGGCCGCAGACAGCCCGTAGGCCGACCCGCCCGACAGTACGATGGCGCTGACGAAGGCCTGATCGTGAACCAGGCGCAGGGCATCGCTGTTGACCGTGCCGGGCGCCCCGCCGCGCACATCGATCGCGGCCATGACGCGATTGGGGAAATACAACACCGTCGTGCCGGTGGGTCCTTCCTCGTACTCCGCGACCCCGATCTGAAGATTCGGGAAGTCGAACGTCAGGGCCGGGCCGTCGTAACTGACGTGAGGGATCGGAGCGTTGCTCGGCGCCGCGGCCTGGCAGGAAAGAGCATTCGCCAATCCGACTGCGACCAGGAGCGATGCGCGCAGAAGTTTCATGGAGCGACAATACGTGAGGTCGGCGTTGCTTCCAAGTACGGCGAACGGACTGGCGCGCATCCGCCCGGCGTCGCAGAATTCGCCTCTTGTGCCCCTGGACGAGGATTCCAATGCGATTAACCAGACGATGGCGGGTATGGATTGCCTCGACGACACTCGTGGCCTCGGCCGGCGCCGGCGCCGCTGCCATGCATAGCAGCCCGCCCTTCGCTCGCCAGGTGGATGATTACCTGGAGCAATTCGCCCGCTTCCATCCCTCGATTGCGGCCGGCAACGGCATTCACAGCCACGACGGTGAACTGGAGGACTACTCGGGCGCCTCGATTTCCGCCGAGCTTCACTGGCTGCATGCATCGAAGGCGAGGCTTCGCGCCCTCGACAAAAAGTCCCTCACGGCGGATGAGCGTGTGGATGCGCGCATCCTCGAGGGCATCATCGACGGCTGGCTGCTCGATCTTGATACCGCGCACACCTGGACGCGCAATCCCATGATCTATGTGGTCGCCATTTCCGACGGCCTGCACGATCTTGCCACCATGAAGACCTCGGCGCCCGAAGTGCGCATGCGCCAGGCCATCTTGAAGCTCGAAGCGTTGCCGCGCCTGCTCGCTGCGGCACGCACCAACGTTCGCAACCCGCCGAAAGTCTATGTGGAGCGGGCCGTGGCCATGCTGGGCGGCGTGGACGAACTGCTGTCGAAGGATCTCGCGCTGGCCTTCGCTGATTCCAAGGATTCGAGCCTGCAAGAGCAGCTGCAGCGCCGGGCAAGCGAGGCTCGCGGCCAGTTAACTTCGTACCGACAGGAACTCGAATCGCAGGTGCTGCCCACCGCCCACGGCGATTTCGCCGTCGGGGTCAAGAACGTCGAGGCCCGCTATCGCGCCGAAGAACTGATCGATCTGCCCGCAGGAAAGCTGCTTGAAATAGGTGAGCGGGAACTGGCGGCCAAACGCGCCGAATTCGCCGCCACCGCCGCACGGGTGGATGGCAAGAGCGCGCCGGCCGCCGTCTGGCAGACGGTGCAGAGCGATCATCCGGCGCGCGGGGCCGTCGTTGCCGCGGCGACCGACATCCTCAATCAGCTCTTCGCCTTCATTCGCACGCACGACCTCATGGATCTGCCGCGCGATGAACACATCATCGTCGCGCCGGCGCCCGCCTATGATCTCGGACTCGCCTCCATGCATTCCTCGCCGCCCCTCGAGCCTCACCCGGTTCAGAGCTACTACTACATCACCGATGCGCAGGCCGACTGGTCGCCCGAGCGCCAGGCCGCCTGGCTCAGTAACTTGAATTACGCCACCTTGGGCGACATCACCGCCCACGAGGTGGCGCCGGGCCATTTCGTCCACAGCATTTACATGCGGCGCACGCCGGGCAAGATCCGGCGCATCTGGATCGGGCTCAATCCGTTTCCGCAGCCCTCCTCCGGCCAGGACGGCTGGGCCCACTACGCGGAACAAATGGTGAGCGACGAGGGCTTCAAGAGCGACGACCCGCGCTACCGGCTGGCGCAGATCAACGAATCCATCAAGCGCATATGCCGGCTGATCGCGGGCATCAAGCTCAACTCCGGCGAGTGGACGGTGGCACAGGCGAGCGCCTTGTTCGTAGAGGAAGCGCACGTACCTGCCGAGGTCGCCGAGCGCGAGGCGATTCGCGGCACCTATGACCCCACCTATGGCGGCTATTTCCTCGGCAAGCTCGCGGCTTTCAAGCTGCGGCGCGACTACCAGACGCTACGCGGCGCGCAGTACAGCCTGAAGGAATTTCACGAGCGCGTCATGACCGACGGCATCGCGCCCTGGTGGGCGCACCGGCAGTTGCTCCTGCCGGGCGATCACGGCGAGGTCGTGGACTGAGCCAAGACCCCGCGGGCGCGCTGCCGCCGCGAGAGAGTAAGCAACATCATGGCGAGCAAGGCGCTCGCGCTCAAGCTCACTGCGGCATCGATCAGGTAGCTGCCGGTGACGCCTCGCCAGGCATGGCCCCAGCCGTCGACGATGAGCATGTAGGTATTGGCGATGTTGAACGAGGAAATCATCAGACAGTAGGTGGTGGCCGCCAACGGATTCTTCCGCCCGACGGTATCGAATGAAATGGCGGTGGATACGGTGATGGAGAGCGACTGGAACACGTTCTCGCCGATCAGCGCGAGCGCAAAGGTGGTCGGGGTGCGCGGCAGCATCAGGAGCAGCAAGGTGAAGCCCGACCCGATCACACCGACGGTGAGGTATAGATAGCGCAGCGGCAACAGCCTGTCGACCAGAGGAAACAACAGACAACCCGCGAGTCCGGCTATCACAACGCCCACGCCGCCGATGCGGTCGACGAATTCTGTCGAAGCCTGAAAGTCCTCGCCAAGTCCCGCCAGATGGTTGACCAGGGAGAAGGTGGCTGCGGGCGCCACGAACAAAGCGATCGCAACCAGCACGTCGCGGCGCTTCAATACCGCCAGGACCTCGGCGAAGAAACGGCCGAAGCTCTCGCTTGCCAGGCGACGGTCGGCGCTCGGCGACTCCATCCAGGGAAAGATCGCGAGCGGCAGCAGCACGATGACGCCCAGCACCGGCGCTGCAACGCCGAGGGGTAGCGCCTGCACCAGTTCGCCGGCGACCACGGCCATGGCGCCGCCGCCGCTGATGTTGGCAATGGTCACCCAGACGCTCAATTGGTTCTCTTCCTCCGTCTTGATGATGCTCGACAGCCAGCCGCCGAGCGCGCTTTGATAAAGGTTGGCGAAGAAGAACGAGACGACCAATAGAACGCCGAACAAGAACACGTTGCCGATATTGAGAAACGCGATCGTCATGAGGACGGCGGCGATGAGTGCGGTCACCACCGAGTACCAGCGCCGACTGAAGCGCACATCGAGCACCGGACTTGCGAAAAACGCCCAGGCGCCCGGGGATATGGCCGCCGCCGTGAGCGTGTTGATGGTGGACTGGGGCACGTGCCGTGCGCTCAGGAGCGCAGGCACCGCGATCACCAGTATGCCGCCGTACATGCCGAACAAGATGTTCGTCATGCCCAGCATCCAAATCGGAAGTCCCGCGCGGCTCGAACGCGTCCAGAACTTCAGCGGCATCAGGGCGTTTCCCACCGGCCGGTCTCGGCGGACCGGTACAGTGCGTCGATCACCCGCATGTTGGCAATGGCATCCTCGATGGGAAATTCCTGCTCGGTCTCGCCGCGAAACGCGCGCACCGCAGTATCACATTGCAACGCGTACTGATCCACCGGCGCAAATTCCTCGACTTCACGCCCGTCGTCGGCCTCGATGCTGATCCGGCAGGCCTGGTCCTTCATCGGGGTGAAAGGCACCTCGACCTCAATCCTTCCGCCGGTGCCGAGCACTACGACCTTTTGATAGGTCGACAATTGCAGGGAGCTGGTGAACACGAGTTGGCCGCCTTCCGGAAATGCCACTAGGCCACTGGTGAGACGATCGACCCGCAGTGCGGGGTCCCGATCAATGAGCGCGATGACGCGCAAGGGCTCGCGGCCGAAGACATAGCGGGCGGTGACAATGGGGTAGCAGCCGACATCGTAGAGCGCGCCGCCGCCGATGTCGGCTTGATTGCGCACGTTCTTAGGGTCGAGCATGGTGAAAAGAAACGCCGACTGCACGGCTCCCACCCTGCCGATGCGACCCGAGGCGATGAGTGCGCGCACGCGCCGCCACTGCGGGTGATGCCGCACCATGAACGCCTCGATGACGCGTTTACCGCTCTGGTCCCGAGCCGCGACGATCGCGCCCGCTTCGCGCGCATTCAAGCCGATCGGCTTCTCGCAAAGCACGTGCTTGCCTGCGAGCAGTGCCTTGACGGTCCATTCGACATGCAGGTGATTGGGCAGGGGATTGTAGATGGCTTCGATATCGGGATCGTCGATCAGCGCCTGATAGCTGCCATGAGTCTTCGCGATGCCGAATCGTGCCGCGACTTCACGCGCACGCTCTTGGCTGCGCGAGGCAATGGCGAGGATGGCGCCATGATCGGAAGAGAGGATGGCCGGGATGACGCGCTTGATGCCGATATTGGCGGTGGAAAGGATTCCCCAGGCGAGCTTCTTCATTGGTAGACCCTGATGCCTATGAAGCTAAAAGGCAACAGTGGACATCAGGGCCCCCTACCAAACCGTGCATGCGGATTTCCCGCACACGGCTTACCAGTGATCGATTAAGCGACAGCATTACGCAGATCCCAAGATA
>DASXOQ010000018.1:0-1719 GCA_036494165.1 Steroidobacteraceae bacterium | reverse complement strand
GACGAAAACATCGGCGCGACAATCCGGTAGAAGTAGAGCGGACTGGCGGCGCTGGTCAGGTGATAGGCGCTCCAGCTGACCCATTTGATCATCTCGGGCTGCGCCTCGCCGGTTCGCCAGAAATCCGTTCCCGAAATTTCCGAGAGGCGACAGGCAATCGCGTCGGCTTCCCACAGCGTTGTCGGTCCATCGGACAGCACGGGCACCAAGGCGTTTGGATTGACCTTGCGAAACGTGTCGATCTGGTTCGGATGCCGGGGGCTGACGCGCACGAACTCGACGGGGCTTTTCAGATATTTCGCGACAGCCACGGCGACGCGGGGATTGAGGTTATGAGAGTAAAACAGCTTCATGTTCTTGCTCCAATGCCGGCGCGGCGCCCGGGAACCGGCGCCGCCATCATAGGACGAAGGCAGGCCTATCGGACCGACAGGCCGCTCCTATTATTCTCACTTCGAACGGACCCGATCCACCGACGCCAATGGTTCCAGCTTCCCTCGTGATACAAGATCGAATGACGCATAAAGGCCTGCCCGTCCAATCCTTCGCGACCAAGGCACAATGGTCGCGATGGCTCGCCACGAAAGGCGCATCGTCCAAAGGGCTTTGGCTCAAGTTCTACAAGAAAGACTCCGGTCACCCGACGGTGAGCAAGGCCGAAGCCGTTGAAGCCGCATTGTGCCATGGCTGGATCGACGGACAGCTCAACCCTTTCGACGAGACGGCGTGGCTGGTCCGCTTCACCCCGCGAACATCCTCCAGCAAATGGTCCGAGAACAACCGCAAAACCGCCGAGCGCCTGATCAAGGCCGGGAACATGACGGCGGCAGGATTAGCCGAGGTCGAAGGCGCCAAAGCGGACGGGCGCTGGGACGCCGCCTACGCCTCGCAGAGCACCGCTACGGTTCCGGAAGACCTCGCCGCGGCGCTCGAGGCCGCCCCCAAAGCCAAGGCGTTCTTTGCGACACTGGACAGCGCTAATCGCTACGCCATTCTCTATCGGACCCACGGCGCCAAGAAGCCCGAGACGCGCAAGGCCCGAATCGAGAAATTCGTCGCGATGCTGGCGCGCGGCGAGACGATCCATCCGAAGAAGCGCTAGGGGCTTCCCTGCCTAGCCAAGCGCTCGCAACATTCGCGCGGCGGCGATAGCCGCATCGGTCCGGAGCCGGCCGGCAATGGCGCGTGCCTTCTCGATGACGCTCCGTTCCAGCGCATTATCAAGGCCTGCCGTGAGCGAAGCGCTACTCGGGACCGAACCATCATGCGCTACGCCGATGCCGAGATCAGCAACTCGTGCCGCCCAATAGAACTGGTCTGCAACCTGCGGGACGATGAGCTGCGCGGTGCCGGCCTGCGCCGCCGTGAAGGTTGTCCCAGCACCGCCATGATGGATGATTGCAGCGACGCGCGGGAACAGCTTTTGCTGATTGACCTCGCCAGTGACAAAGCAATCCGTCCCGTCATCGACCGCCGAAAGGCCGGCCACGCCACGCGCGAGAACCGTTCGGCCGCCGCGGGCGCGGATCGCTGTGATCGCCGCGCGAGCCGCGTCCGGCGCGGTTTGCATCGCCATGCTGCCGAACCCGACATAAATCGGAGGCGGGCCCGCATCGAGAAACGCCGCGAGTTCGCCAGGCAAAGGCCTGGGATCATCAACTACGAACGCACCGACCTGAATGCCGTCGCAGATATCGCTCGGCTGCCACCGCCCAAGCA
>DASXOQ010000017.1:0-26211 GCA_036494165.1 Steroidobacteraceae bacterium | reverse complement strand
AGCTTCCCGTGCTCTTCTGCCGTCAACTCAATCGCCCTGGATTTAGGACCACGTTGCATCGCCTTCCCCTTCAGTGCCCAGTCTATGCTTGGACATCAAGAGAAAAGAACTGTTCACGTATTTTTGGTTCAGGACACTAGGTTGTCGCCGGCACCGTGTGCGTGGCCCCCGCGATCTGCTGGCGGCGCACATCCGCTTCGACGGTGCGCGAGGCGGCGAACAGCACTACTGCGGCGAGCAGCGCCAGAATGGGAACGGCGTACATGGCATTGTGCAGACCGATTGCCTTGAACGATTCGTTCATCACCGTCGCGCCGGCATCGTGCATGGCCTTCTTCGCGAAATGATCGCTCAGCATGCCGGTGCCCACGGGACCCAGGCTTGCGCCTAGTACGTACATGCAGCAGAAGTAGAGCGCCACGGCGAAGCCGCGCAGGCGCGGTTCGATGACCTCCTGAATGGCCGTGTACACCGTGGCGTAGTACACGTACATGGTGATGGTGCCGAGGGCCATGAACACCACATAGGCGCCGACCGCGCCTCTCGGCTGGTTTACCGCCATGAAAATGCAGGGGGCGGCGATCGCCATGCTGCAGGAAGACAGCAGCAGCCGGCCGTTGCGCCGTTTGACGCTCATGCGGTCCGCGAGCCAGCCGCCGCCCAGCAGGCCGATCGCTCCGACGATGCCGACCGCGATGGACGAGACCGCGCCGGCGTCGCGCACGCTCATGCCGTGAAAGCGCGAAAGCAGCGGCGAGTTGAACGAGTTGATGGCGTACATGTTGAAGTTGTGGAAAATCCCCGAAAGGATAATCCACCACATGGTCGGCAGGCTCAACACCTTGACGTAGGGCGCTAGCCCACCCTGCAAAGGGCCGGGTGTTGCGCGGCCTGGGTCGAGCGCGCCGCGCTCGGGCTCCCGCATCACGAAGGCGGCGATGGCGAATATGATGCCGGGCACGCACGCGATGTAGAAGGCCGCGCGCCAGCCCCAATGTTCATAGATCATGCCGGCGGTCAGGTAGGCGAGAAAAATTCCGGCAGGCAGCCCCAGCATGAAGACGCCCATGGCAAATGCGCGCCGTCGAGGCGGATACAAATCGCCGATGAGGGATTGTCCGGCGGGCGCGCAAACCGCCTCGCCGATGCCGACGCCGAGGCGTGCGGCAAACATCTGTGCATAGCTCGCCGCGACTCCCGAGGCGGCGGTGAGCAGGCTCCAGAACGCCGTTCCAAAGGCGATCAGGCGGGTGCGCGAGTACTTGTCGCTCAACGCCCCGAGGGGAAGTCCCACGCAGGCGTAGATGAGGGTGAATACCGTTCCCAGCCAGCCGAGCGCTGTATCGCTGAGCCCGAAGGTTTTGCGGACCGGTTCGCCGAGGGCGCCCAAGAGCTGACGGTCGAAGAAATTGAGAAGGTTGATTGCGAACAGCACGAAAAGCGCATATGAAGCGCCGCGCGCCGGTTTCGCGACTGCATCCGATCCTGCCATGGAGCCCCCTGAAGCCTGTGAGGGCATAGTAGCGCGCGATTGCCGCGTGGCGATAGGCCGCTTTAGGATCGTGTGCTCGCGTTCCGCAACGCGGGTCTTGTCAGCGTGTGCAAGCCGTCCCGCCTGCGCGGCGGCCGAATTCGGAGCTTTGCGCAATTCATCATCGACCGCGCGAAACGGCGGGCTTTCGAGGGCCCGCCGTGCTTTACGCCAAAGATCCGAGGCTTACTTGAAGCGCATGCGTCCAGTGATTCCAAAGGTGCGCGGCGCGCCCAGGAACGAGTCGATGGTGTTGAACTGGAACGGCGCATCGAAGGCGACCGCGTAGTAGTACTTGTTGGCGAGGTTCGCTCCCCACACTTCCACCGCCCAGGCGTCATCCGGCGCACCGATGCCGATGCGGCCGTTCAAAAGGCCAAACGCCCCCTGGACCTTGCGCGGATCGAGATCCGATCCCGTGTTGTACGAGGAGTTGTACTTCTCCTCGAGGCTCGCACGCATGCCAAACTGCGAATTGAAGGGAATGGTATACACCGCCGCCGCGACGCCTGACCAGAGCGGCGCGAACGACAGCCGGTTGTTGTCCCGATGCGGGCAGTTCGCGTTGGTGACATCGCAGAAATCGCCCTGCGCGATGGAGGAGCCGAAGTCGTCGATGTTGGTGAACGCATAGGTCACGCCGCCGTTCAGGCTCAAGCCGGAAACCGGCGCCCAGGCGAAGTTGAAGTCCGCGCCTTTCGACACAACCCGCGGCAGCGAGTTGACCACGAACTGGATGCCGGTGAAGGTGTTCAGCTGAAAGTCGGTGTAGTGCTGATAGAACACGGAGCCGTTGAAGCGCAGCGTTCGATTGAGCAGCGTCGACTTGAAGCCGATTTCCGCAGACTTCACCGTTTCGCGCGGGAAGGCGGTATCGAGGTTCGGGATGATGCCGAGCGGGGCGTAGGGCCCCAACGGACCTGCCAGCGCCGCCGGCGTGATGGTGGTCGCATCGTAGGTGGTGCGCGAGAGGTTGAAGCCGCCCGCCTTGTAGCCGTTCGCGACCGACACGTACGTCATGAATTGGTCGTTGAAGCGGTACGACACCTTGAACGTGCCGGACACGTTCCCTTCGTCGTTCGACTGATCGAAGCCGGAGCCGTTGAAGAAGGGGTTGAAACCGGTGAAGCAGCCGTAGCCCAAGAGGAAGGCTTGCGCGTTCGCGCCCGCTTGGCCGTAGAGCGTGGGAAGTGCGTACAATCCCGGCGAATTGGGCGGCAGCAGTTTGCTGCAACCATTGGTCCCGACGCCTCCGTCGGTGTTGCTGTAGTCACCGACCGCGGTTTTCTTCTCCTTGGTGGCGCGAGCACCCAAAGTGATGTCCAGACCATTGGTGACGTTGTAGGTCTCGTTGGTGAAGAGCGCGTAGCTCTTGGAGTTCTGATGATAGCGGTCCTCGTAACCCGCGCCGGCGAAGGTGGCGCCCGGCGCCTGACCATCCAACTGGCTGATGAATAGTGGGTTGAATTGCCCGAGATTTGCGGCGCCTACCGCACTGATGTAGGTTTCGAACTGATCGCCCGCCAGGATCTTGGTGCGGGTGTCCAAGTTCTCATCGTTGTAAAAGAACCCCACCAGCCAGTCCAAGGGGCCCGATTTGCCGCCGAGCCTGAGTTCCTCGCTGAACTGCTTGAAGTCGGTGGAGTTGGCGTTGCCGTCATCCGGCGTCTGCAGCAGGTCGATGCCCGAGTAGTCGACATCGTCGCCGCCGGCTTCCGTATTGTCGCGCCACGCCGTGATCGAGGTGAGTTTGCCGAAGCCTAGGTTCCAGTTCACTTCGCCGGATAGTCCGAAGTCGCGCACGTTCTGCCCGACCGGCTGATTCGCAAAGGCGAGATAGCTGTTGGGCAGTCGTGTGGCACCGGTAAGTCCCGCGGCGCCCGGTGAAATGCCGATGGCACCGGTCTTGCCGCCAAGCAGCGGGTTTGAGGCGAAGGCATTGACCAAACCTTCAAACGGGCCCGGATATTCCTGCACGGCGCCGCAGCAGGATTCCTGCCGCTTCGAGTAGTCGGCGATGAACAGCACGTCCACCTGGTCGCTCGGCGTCAAGGACAGCTGACCGCGGGTGGTGAAGGCGTGCCGATCGTTGGTGTTGTTCTGCGTGCCCGGACCGATGCCGTCGTTCAACTGCAGAAAACCCTGATTCTGCTGGAAGCCGACGTAGAGCCTGCCGGCGGCGATGCCGCCCAACGGTCCGGTGATGGAGCCGCGGAACTCGCGGTCATTGAAATTGCCGCCCGTCACCTCGGCCATGGCGCCGAACGTGTTGGACGGTCGCTTGGTGGTGATGTTGATGACGCCGGCATCGTTGTTTTTGCCGAAGAGCGTCCCTTGAGGGCCGTACAGCACTTCGATCTGTTCCAGTTCGCCCAAGTCGCCGAACGCGACGCCGTTTCGCGGGCGGTAAACGCCATCGATGTTGACGCCGACCGAGGATTCGAGGCCCGGATTGTCGCCGACCGTGCCGATACCGCGGATGCGCGCGGTGGTGATGTTTTCGTTGCCCTCGGAGGTTACTGTCAGGCCGGGGGTCAGAATCGTGAGGTTACGGATATTGGTGACGCCCGCGTCCTGGATCTGCTGTGCAGAAACCGCG
This sequence comes from Steroidobacteraceae bacterium, assembly GCA_036494165.1. Classification (GTDB taxonomy): domain Bacteria; phylum Pseudomonadota; class Gammaproteobacteria; order Steroidobacterales; family Steroidobacteraceae; genus Bog-1198. The sequence goes on along the minus strand of DASXOQ010000017.1, from coordinate 22,081 downwards.
ACCACGGTAATTGGGGTGTCCTGGATGTTTTCGGAGCGCTTTTCCGCTGTGACGATGATTTCGGCGAGGCCGCCGCTCGTTTCGTCCGCCAACGCGTAGCCGCTGCCCATCGTCGCTACCGACAAGGCGAGCGCAATCGATCGGGCTAGATGTGTCATACGGTGTCCTTTAAATTGGGCGCCTTCCACTTGCGCGACAGTGCCTCGCCTGGGGCAGGCGATTCCTTGGGTCAACAGCATTGAATACTCCTCTGCATTTTTCGCGTGCCTTAAGCTCCGCGTTGTCTATAGTTCTGCACCGCGGTACCCAAACGAGTCCGTGGCATATCCACAACAAGTGGACTCACTCCCGATGTAGCCGTATGTTGAGCGTACGTAAACGCTTGCGCAAGCACCTTGCCTTCCGCGCCATCCACTTGACGCCCGGCGCCATACGTACGGTCTACCGACCGCTGGACAGCCGAAAAGGCTCCAAGGATGCGAAAATCGACGAATGAGGAACCCTGACAAATGGCAGCCGTCTGACCCGAACCAGCCGGATCCACCGCCCTCGCGCCGCGGCGCGTTGGTAGGCTTGGCCCTGATCGTACTCCTGGTAGTCGGGGGCCTGTTGCTTTCTCACATCTTGGGGGGCATGTCGCACTTCCAGGATTGCGTCATGTCGGGACGGCACGATTGCGGGTAAGTCAAAGACCGCGGCTCTATGCGCGCCGATTCGCGCGCAAGATGCCTAGTGACAGGCGCCCGCTTCGTCGCTGCCCTTGAACTGAGGATAGAGCGCGAGGAGTTTTCGCTGCACGCCATTGGTCCAGCCGAAGCCATCCTGGGTGGGATATTCGCCGCCGCCGCCCTTGCGGCCGATGCTGACGACGTCGTACTTCTCCACCAGCTTCCCGGTTTTTTTGTACACATCATTGACGATGGACGTCCATCGGCAGGCGACCGTTTCGGCGAGCTTGGTCTCGCCGTTTTCCTGGAAGCCTTTCACTGCGATCCACTGTAAAGGCGCCCAGCCGTTCGGTGCGTCCCACTGCTGTCCCGTCGTCAGGGGGGTCGTCACAATCCCGCCGGGTCGCAACAGGCTCTTTGCCGCGGTAACGGCGACGGCCTTCGCCTGCTCCGCGGATGCCAGGTGGGTAAACAGCGGATACAAGGTGGCCGCCGAAATGCGCGTGACGGACGACTGGTCCGTATATCGATAGTCGAAATAGGCGCCGCCTTGTGCATTCCAAAGATACCGGTCGACGCCGTGGCGGCGATGATCCGCGCGGGAGGTGAATTCCTCGGCGCACTTTGCATCTCCCGACTGGCCGCATCCTGAAGCGATGGCCTGCTCGAGCCCGTAGAGCAGGCTGTTGAGGTCGACCGGAATGATCTCGGTGGTATCGATGCTGTCGCGCGAGGACGGGTCTTTGAACCAGCGCGAGCCGAAATCCCAGCCGCTCTCCGCGGCCGCGCGAATATCCCGGTACACGGCCTGCGGGCGACGATGGGTGCGCTTGGCCAGAGCCGTGTCGTCGGCGTAGGACTCATCGCGCGGCAGATCCGAATCGTCCCAGTAGCGGTTCAAAATCGCGCCATCGGCAAGCGCAACCACGCGCCGGTGCGCATTGCCGGGTTTCAGACTGTCGGCGCCTTCCATCCAGAAGGCGTACTCGCGTTTGAGTTCCGGCAGGTACTTCGCGTACGCGCTGGCCGGATGCTCAGGGTCCATGAGCCCCACCATGGCGAAGAAGAACGGCGGTTGCGAGCGGCTCAAATAGTAGGTGCGTGCACCATTCGGGACATGGCCGAAGGTGTCGATGAAATAGGCGAAGTCCGCCACCATGCCCTCGATGAGATCGCGGCGGCCGCTCTCGGCAAGTCCCAGCATGGTGAAGTAGGAATCCCAGTAGTACATCTCGCGGAAACGGCCGCCCGGCACCACGTAGGGTCTCGGCAGCGCCAGGAGCGAGGCATAAGCTGGCGCGATCGGTGTGGAGCGCGTCAGTTGATCCCACAGTTTGTCGATGTGCTCGGTGATGTCGACGTGGCCGGGCGGTGAGGGCGGCGGCGCCACGGCTTCCGGCAGACGGAAGTGGGCGGCGACGAAGCTCTTGAGGGCTTCGGGTTTGAGCGGCTTGGCGTGGTAGTCCGACAGGATCGTCGCCGGCGATTCATTCGGCACGGCGTCCGCGAACAGTTTGCCGTCGGAGAACAGCCGCTCATCCTGGACGGCGGCGAAAAGATCCTTGAACAGCAGCTGCGGTGTCTTGGTATTTTGCGGCGCATCCGCATGCAAGAGCAGCGCGCACGCCGCCAGCAGCAGAGCCGGAAGCGACGCAGATATCCGCGAACTATGCATGAGGGACCTTCAAAAAATGGCGAGTGGCCCGCTTTGGGCCACTCGCCGATTGTAGCTGCGCTTAAAACTTGTAGCGCAGCTGTACGTCCCCTTCGCGGCCGAAGATCGGGCGCGCCATTTCGAAGTTGCTGGAAATGCCCGAGCCCGCACCCAGGGCGATTCGCGCGTTGCCTTCGGTGAGTCCGATCTGGTTGGTGAGGTTCGAGCCCTGCAGGCGCAGTTCGAAGTTCTTGCCGAGTTGCGCCACGAAGCCCGCATCGAGGGTGTAGTAGGCCGGCAGGACCTGCTGATTGGCAATGTCCGAATAACGCAGTCCCACATGCGTGTAGGTCATGAACACCCGCATGTTGGTCCAGTCGATCGGCAACTCGTACTCCGGCGTGAAGCGGAACTGCAGGCGCGGCTGGCGCTGCAGCGCCAAGCCATCGTAGCTCGTGCCCCCGGCATCGATGCCGGCGAAGTGCTGGTAGGTGGAGCGCTGCCAGTCTCCCGACAGATCGAAGCTCAGGTGCTCGATCGGCTCGTACTTGGCCTCGAGGTTCAGGCCGGTGGCATTCGCGCCGTAAGTGGCCGTGATCGACTGGCCGCCGGCGGTGAATTGCTGGAACGGCACGCCGATGAAGGTGCGATGAAACAAATCCACCACACCGTAGAAGGTGGCCGTCTGCACCCGGTAGCCCAACTCGTAGTTCTTGATGCCCTGGGTCTGCGGAGTGCCGCTTCGCAGGTCATCGAAGCCCGGGAAGTGCACGCCCTGGTTGATGCGCGCGAACGCCGCCATGTGCGGGGTGATCTCGTAATTGGCGCCCACGCTCCAGGAGCCGCGGGTGTGGCTGTACTCCGTGCACTCGCCGCTGCCGGAGGTGTCGCAGCTCACGCCCTGGTTGAAGGTGCCGTTCGGCACGCTGACCCCCTTGTTGTAGAGGTTCAACGGGTTGCCGTCCAGATCGACCGAGGAGTCGTTCTCGATGGTGCCGTGGTCCTTCTGCCGCTCGAGACGGAAGCCTGCGTCGAACAGCCAGTTGCTGACCTTCCAGGAATCCGACACGAACAGCGCGGTGTTCTGGCCGTTCCAATCTTCATTCAGGGTGAAGAACGAGCCGCCCAATTGTCCGGCGCTGTTGGTGACGTTCACCCCGTTGTTCAAAGTGAGATCGACGAGCTGAGCGTTCGGGGTCGCGGTGATTAGCTCGTTGTTGCCCAGCCACCAGTGGTCGTTGGAAGAATACGCCGCGAAATAGGCGCCGGTGGTGAGCTGGTTCCCCGGGAAGAGGTCGAACGTGAAGCGCAGATCATCGGTGAAGGACTGGATGTGCTTCTGCACGATCCAGAAGCCCACCGAGGCCACGTAGGAGTCGGGATCGACTGCGGCGCCGGTGCTCACCAGGGTCGCGGTGCCGGACGATGCCAAGCCGCCCTTCGCGACGATGGCCGCATTGCCGTTGGCGCTGGTCACGCTGCTGGCAATCAGGGAGCTTAAGGTCTGCGGCGCGAAGTTGTTGAACAGGCAGTAGCAGTTCACATCGCCGCTGGTGTACTGCAGCTTGTTGGACAGCTGGATGCCGTCATTGATGGTGACATCGAGATTGTTGCCGAAGGTATGCAGGTCCGCGCCGCGACCGTTGGCAAGATCGGCATTGACCGGCGCCCCCGTCGCGGTTTCCTGCACCGAAATGCCGCGCAGGCCGTTGCCGGCGAAGGTGCCGGTGTTGGGATTGAAGCCCGGGAAGGCCGATACGCTCTGACTGCTGCCCGTGCCCGTGACGGTCACAGGGATGTCGGTGATGAACAGATTCTTGTCGTTCAAGCCGCGCGCATAGAACATCACCGAGCCGGCGTCGAAGGTATGCGTCAGTGTGGCCGTCAACTGTCCGCCGTCGTCGGCCGGGAACTGCGAGTTGCGCACGCCGTCCGAGTAACGGTAGAAGCCGCCGACGCTCATGTACCAGTCCTGCGCCAGAGGACCCGAGTAGAACCCATCGACGCGGTATAGGCCGCCGGTGCCGACGGTGACTCCGATATCGCCCTGCGGCGTCGCGGTGCCTTGTCTTAAGATGAAGTTGGCGGTGGCGCCCATCTGGCCGTTCGAATAGAGCACGCCCGGGCCGCCCTGCAGCACTTCGGAGCGCTCGACGCTTTCATCGAGGCGGAAGAGCGAGGAGTTGTCCATGAAACTGATGTTTCCCGAGGAAGGGAAAATCGGCGAGCCGTTGATGGAGTAGGTGACATACGGCGCATCGCCGCCGCCGGGGAAGCCGGCAAGCTCGATGTTGGCGCCCGCGGCACCGCCGGAGGACTCCGCCCAGATGCCCGGCACGATCTTCAAGAGGTCGGCGGAGCTCGACGGATTCACGTCGCGGATTTCCTCGAGGCTTGCGGTGGTGATGGAGAAGCTCGCATCGAGTTTGCGCACGCCTTTGGAGGTTGCGCTGCCTGTGACGACGATCTCCTCGAGCGAACTGGTGTTGGCGGCGCTGGCGTCGGTTTCCGCAGCGGGCGCCGCGGGCTGGGTGTCCTGCCCGTAGGCGTGCGCGCCGGAAAGCGCCGCACCGGTGACGGTGAGCAGCGCTGCAATGCGCGATAAAAGTCCATGATGATTCACGTTGTCCCCCTTGCTTTGACTAGACTGATCTTGGGAATCGGATTGCGAGCCGGACCCACCGCTCTTGCCCGCGGGCGCCGGATCGGCGTTCACCGCGATGCTGGTGGGACTCATCTGCGAGAAGTGAAGTCCCGTGCCGTCGAGCAGACGGCGCAGCGCATCGAGCACGGTGTAATCGCCCTTGAGGCCGGCGGTCTGATACTTCGCGACCACCGTGGAGGAGAACACCAGGGTGATGTCGGCCTGGCGGGCGAATTCGTTCAGCGCGGAAGCGGTGGGCTGCGCCTGGATGTCGAAGTGCCGCAATGACGAGTCCGCGAGCGCCTGGGCGCTGAACAGGCCCAACGCCAGACAACGAATGAACATGGCGAACGGTCGCCGCATTGCGTTTCCCCCTTCTGTGGCCGCCGCTGTCTTGATTCAAGTCGCAGCGCAGCTCTCGAAGGAGTAGACGCTTGGCGGAAATAAAACCGCCATTCCGGCGAGAAGATTTATCCCGTTGCTGGCGCGCAACGAGGACTTAAGGACGGCGCCTAGCGCCTCGGATCGATGTAAATGCCTTCATCGGTGCGACGGATGCTCACCGGGAGGGCCGCTTGCAAGGCATCGAAGAATTCCTGCACATCGCCGGTGCGAAATCGCCCGCCGACCCGCAGCGCCGCCGTCGCAGAATCGGTGACGACGATGCGCGTGTCGGTGTAGCGCTCGAGCTCGCTGATGGCATCGCCCAGCCGCTCGCCGTCGAAAACGATGGCGCCTTCGCGCCAGGCCAGCTCGCTCGACAGCTGTTCCTTGCTCACCGCCGTCACCGCATAGTCGCGGCTCGCTGTCGATAGCCGCTGTCCCGCGCTCAAGGCACGTGCCGGTACCGGCAGACTCGCCGTCGCCCCCGCTTTTGCATCCGCCGGACGCACTTCCACCCGGCCCTCGTTCACCACCACATCCACATGCTGATCCTGGCGTACGCGCACCTCGAATTCGGTGCCGACCGCACGCACGATGGCATCGCCCGCGTGGACCAGGAAAGGACGCGAAGTGTCGTGCGCCACTTGGAAGTGCGCTTCGCCCTTGCGCAGGTAAATCTCGCGGGTGTGGCGCGCGAGATTGGTTTCGACGATGGTATTGGTGTTCAAGGAAACCACCGAGCCGTCCGCGAGCGTGACGCTGCGCTCCTGGCCGACCGCGGTGGCGAGCACCTGCAATTCGCTGCCGTGTTCGAGCCACGCGACCCCGATCGCGGCCCCTCCGATCACGGCGGCCGCGGCCGCAATCCACCAGCGTTGCCGCGGGGCGCGCGGCGCCTTGTGGGTCGCGGAGAAGGTGGCGATTTTCTCGTCGCGTTTGGCTTCCGCCAGCCCGTCGAGCTGCTGCCAGACGTAATTCATTTCCTTGGAGGCGCGCAGATGCCGGGGATCCTGGCGCAGCCATGCCTCGAAGGCCTGGCGATCGGCTGGCGTGACGCTGGGCGAATCCATGCGCCACGCCCACGCAGCCGCTTCTTCATCGATGTCGAGGCGCGTACGCAATTTGACGATTTCGCTCATTCGGCGTCCCCGGCGTCCCGCAGGCGCTTCACCGAAGCACTGCGAACTTCGGTTTCCGCCGGCTCGAGCAAGCCTGCGTTGCGCAGGTAATCGCGGCAACGCACCAGGCCCTTGGCCACGTGTTTTTCGATGGTGCTGTGAGAGACGCCCAACACTTCGGCGATTTCATCGTGAGACAGTCGATATACCTTTCGCAACACAAAAACTCGCCGGCACAGCGGCGGCAACTGGTCCACCGCCGCACAGAAAGTTTCGAAACGGCGCCGGTCGTCGAGCTGAACATCGGCGGGGGCGTCAGAAGAGTAGACGGTTATCGCCTCCAAATCCCCCACGCTGTCCGTGGCTTGGGCTTTCTGGCGTCGTGCGCGCTCCACCGCCATGTTATGTGCAATCCGGAACAGCAGCGCCCGCGGCGAATCCACCGCCTCGTAGTCGGGCATGGAGTACACCCGCACATAGGTCTCCTGCACCAGGTCCTCGATGTCTTCGGCGCCCGAGGTGAATTTGCGCAGGTAGCGGTACAGCGCCGCCCGATGGCGGAAAATCTGATTCAGAAACCATTCATGACGCGCATCGGCCACGGCCACCCCCTGCGGCGGCCGTTTTATACCCTTTCGAGGCGTGCGGTCAAATCAGAAGCTGTGATCGAAAGCCACCTCGCCCTGCACCGCCACCTGGTAGGCCGATACCTTGCGTTCGAAGAAGTTGGTGAGTTCCTCGACGTCCTGCAGTTCCATGAAGGCGAAGGGATTGCGGCTGAAGAAGCGCTTCTTGAGCCCCAAGGCGAGCAGCCGCTGATCGGCGACGTAGCCCATGTATTCACGCATTTCGCTGCGCGTGAGGCCCACCACACCGCCGCCCAGGACATCCTCCGCGAACAGGCACTCGCATTCCACCGCTTCCTCGATCATGGCGGTGACGCTCGCCGACCACTCGGCGTCGAAAAGCTCCGGTTCTTCCGCGCGCACCGTGGCAAGCACCTGGAAGGCGAAAGCCATGTGCGCGCTTTCGTCGCGGAACACCCAGTTGGTGCCGGAGGCGAGGCCCGGCAGGAGGCCCCGCGAACGCAGGAAATAAACGTAGGCGAAGGCGCCGAAGAAGAACAATCCCTCGATGCAGGCGGCGAAACAGGTGAGATTGAGCAGGAAGCGCTTCTTGTCGGCGGTGCTCTGGATGCGCGAGAGACTGGTGATGGAGTCGGTCCACTTCTGGCAGAAAAGCGCCTTGCGCCGGATCGATTCGATGTTCTGCACCGCGGCAAAGGCGTGCGCGCGTTCGTTAGGATCCGGCAAATAGTTGTCGAGCAGCGTGAGGTAGAACTGTACGTGCAGAGCTTCTTCGAACAACTGCCGCGAAAGGTACATGCGCGCTTCCGGCGCATTGATGTGCTTGTAAAGTGAAAGCACCAGGTTGTTGGCGACGATGGAGTCGCCGGTCGCGAAGAAAGCGACCAATCTCTGGATCAGATGACGATCTGCGCCGTTCATGCGCCTTGCCAGGTGCGACAGGTCGATCTGGAAGTCGATTTCCTCCACGCTCCAGGTGTTCTTGATGGCGCTGCGGTACATGTCGTAGAACTTCGGGTACCGCATAGGCCGCAAAGTCAGTTCAAAGCCCGGATCGAGTAGGCGGCTCACTGGCAGGCCTCGCAGCTTTCCGGATTTTCGAGCGAGCAGGCCATGGCTTCCGCTTCGGGTGCCGCGAGGGTTGTTTTGCTGATTCGCGTGGCCGGCCGCGAACGCAAGTAATAGGTGGTCTTCAGGCCGAGCTTCCAGGCGTGCATGTACATACTCGAGAGCTGTCCGATGGTGGGATTGGCGATGAACAGATTGAGCGACTGGCTCTGATCGATGAAGGCGCCGCGCTCGGCCGCCATCTCGAGCAGGGATTTCATCGGCAGTTCCCAAGCGGTGCGGTAGATCGCCTTGAGCTCCTCGGGGAGATTCAAGGACTGCACCGAGCCGTCCGCCGCCTTGATGGCATCGCGGCTGGTTTCGTTCCACGCACCCAGTTGCTTCAGCTCCTCGATGAGGTAGTTGTTGATCTGGATGAAATCGCCCGACAGCGTCTCGCGCTTGAAGAGATTGGAGAGCTGCGGTTCGATGCACTCATAGCAGCCGGCGATGGAGGCGATGGTGGCCGTGGGGGCGATCGCGACCAACAGGCTGTTGCGAAGGCCGTGAACGGTGATCGCCTTCTTGAGCTCGTGCCAGCGATGCATGTCGGGCGTGATGCCCCACGCATCGAACTGCAGTTCGCCGCCGGCCGCGCGGGTCTGCGGGAAACCGGGATGTGCGCCGAACTCGCGCGCCAGCTCGCAGCTCGTGTCGAGCGCCTGGAAGTAGATTTCCTCCGCGATCCGCTTCGACAGGGCGCGCGCCTGCGGCGCATCGAAGGGCAGCCGCAGCTTGAAGAACACATCCTGCAGACCCATTACGCCCAAGCCCACCGGACGCCAGTGCAGGTTCGAGCTGCGTGCGCTCTGCAGCGGATAGAAGTTGACGTCGATGACCCGGTCGAGCTGCCGAATGGCGAGATTCACCGTGTGCTTGAGCTTCTCGAAATCGAACTCGCTGCCCGCGAGGTGGCGCGCCAGATTGATGCTGCCTAAGTTGCACACGGCGCTCTGTGTGGGTCCGGTGACCTCGAGTATCTCGGTGCAGAGATTCGACAGATGCACCACGCCGCCCCCGGCGGTCTGGTTGCAGGCGCGGTTGGACTTGTCCTTGAAGGTCATCCAGCCGTTGCCGGTCTGAGCGAGCGTGCGCATCATGCGGCCGTAGAGCTCGCGCGCCGGCAGCGTTTTCCGGGCGAGACCGCGTGCCTCGGCCTGGATGTACGCCTGCTCGAACGCCTCGCCCCACAGATCCGGGAAGTCCGGCACGTCCTTCGGATCGAACAGCGACCACGGCTCGTTGGCCTCGACGCGGCGCATGAAAAGATCCGGCACCCAGTTGGCGAGATTCAAATGATGCGTGCGCCGCGCCTCGTCGCCGGTGTTGTCGCGAAGTTCGAGGAACGGCTCGATGTCCGCGTGCCAGGTCTCGAGGTACACGCAGGCGGCGCCCTTGCGCTTGCCGCCCTGGTTGACCGCGGCTACGGAGGAATCGAGCGTTTTGAGCCAGGGCACGATGCCGTTCGAGAGCCCGTTGGTGGAACGGATCAGAGAGCCCTCGGAGCGCACCCGGTGCCATGCGACGCCGATGCCGCCGGAGAATTTCGACAGCAGCGCGATGTCCTTGTACTTGTCGTAAACGCCTTCGAGGGAGTCGTCGGGTGAATCGAGGAGAAAACAGCTCGAGAGCTGCTCGTGGGAGGTTCCGGCGTTGAACAGAGTCGGCGAACTCGGCAGATACTCCAGCGATGAGAAGGCGCGATAGAGCTCGATCGCATCGTGCACGCTCACCGTGAGCGCCACGGCCACGCGCATCCAGAAGTACTGCGGTGTTTCGAACACCGTGCGCTGGGTCGGGTGCTTCAAAAGATAACGATCGTAGAGCGTGCGGATGCCGAAGTACTCGAAGCCGCGGTTGCGCTCCGCGTCGATGGCATCGTTCAGCTTGCGCGCGTGAGACTCGACGGCGTGCAGCAGCCGCTCGTTGATGAGGCCGACATCGAATCCCAAACGCACCGACTGGGAGAACGAATAGACCCCGTGACCCTCGACCTCCTTGTCGATGAAGGCGCACAGCAGGCGTGCGGCAAGCTTGGAGTAGGCCGGCTCATCCACCATGAAGGACGAGGCGGTGCGGATGGAGAGCTCGTCGAGCTCGCGCGTGGTGGCGCCGTCATAGAGGCCGGCGATGGTCTTGAGCGCGACACGCATGGGATCGACATCGGCAACGCCCTCTGCCGAGCGCGTCACGGCGCGAACGATCTTGTTGAGATCGACGATCTCGTGGGCACCTGATCGCTTGGTGACGCGCATCGGCGGGCGCGGCGCGGGAGGAGCGGTCAGGTTGAAGGCGGGCTGTGCAGTAAGGGTCATTGTTGCGCTCCAAGGCTTCCGTGGATCCAAATTGGAATCCTCGCGGGGATGCACGGAAGAGCAGGCGGCGGTACTCGATTCGAGTCCCAAGCCAACGACTCCGGGCCAGCTCCTCCCACGAGAGCTCCAACGCCGACCTCGCCCCCCGGTGGAGACGAGCAGTTCACGGCAGGTCTTCGGACTCTTGGGTGTGGCTTTGCGAGAAAGCCGCCTACTGCATGCCACTTCCCGAGCCGTTTAGAGGGCTCAGTGTGCAAGGCATGGTTCGTTCCCAATTACCGCTGCGGGGCAGTTCCGGATTCGCACCGGATTCCCTCTTAGGCCTAGCTGATGGGCCAGGCACCGCGACGGGCCACAAGATATTGTGTTTTTATGACAAGGTCAATGTCGTGTGGTTATATATACAGTATCCCGCTGCCGATCTCGGACCTGAAAGCCCATGAGCGTTTTGCAGTCTTTCCATCCCGCCGTCGCCGCCTGGTTTTCACGCACCTTCCCTGCGCCGACCGAAGCGCAGGAAGCGGCCTGGCCGGCGTTGCGCCAAGGTCGTCACGTGCTGGTGGCCGCGCCGACCGGTTCCGGGAAGACGTTCGCTGCATTTCTTTCCGCCCTCGATGAATTGGTGCAGGAGGGACTGAAGGCGCCGTTGCCCGACGAGACGCGCATCGTCTACGTCTCGCCTCTCAAGGCGCTGTCGAACGACATACAGAGAAACCTGCAGGCGCCATTGAACGGCATCCGCGATGAGTTGATGGCGCTGCAGTTGCCCGACGTCGAGATCCGCGCCGCCGTGCGCACCGGCGATACGCCGCAATCGGAACGTACCGGCATGCGCCGCCGCGCCCCCCACATCCTCGTCACCACGCCCGAGTCGCTGTACATCCTCTTGGGCTCAACCAGCGGGCGCGACATGCTGGCCAGTTGTCGCACGGTGATCGTCGATGAGATTCACGCCGTGGCGGGCAACAAGCGCGGCGCCCATTTGGCCCTGTCGCTGGAGCGGCTGCAGGCCTTGACCCAGGGACGTTTGAATCGCGTGGGTCTATCCGCAACCCAGAAGCCCATCGATGAAGTGGCGCGTTTCCTCACGGGCGTCGATGCCGGAGCGGCGCCGGACTGCGTGATCGTCGACAGCGGTCACGTGCGCAAGCGCGATCTTGCGCTAGAACTGCCGCCGGCGCCGCTCGAGGTCGTCATGTCCGGCGAGGTCTGGACGCAGGTTTACGACCGGCTGGCCCAGCTGGTGAGCGAGCACCGCACCACGCTGGTGTTCGTGAACACACGCAGGCTGGTCGAGCGCATTGCAAGGCACTTGTCGGAGCGGGTGGGCGAGGACAATGTGGGCGCCCACCACGGCAGCATGTCGAAAGAAAGGCGCCACCTGGCCGAACAGCGCCTGAAGCGCGGCGAGCTCAAAGTGCTGGTGGCAACCGCCTCTCTGGAACTCGGCATCGACATCGGAGATGTGGATCTGGTGTGCCAGATCGGCTCCACGCGCTCGATCAACGCCTTCTTGCAGCGTGTTGGACGCGCGGGACACTCGGTGGGCGGCACTCCCAAGGGACGGCTGTTTCCTTCTTCGCGCGACGAACTGGTGGAGTGCGTGGCGCTGCTCGATGCCGTCAGGCGCGAGGAGCTCGACCGCCTGGTGATTCCTGAAAACGCGCTCGATGTGCTCGCTCAGCAGATAACGGCGGAGGTGTCGGCGCGCGAGTGGTCGGAGGGCGAACTGTACGCCTTGTTCACGCGCGCCTATCCGTATCGGAACTTGAAGCGCAGCGATTTTCTCGATTGCGTGCGCATGCTGGCGGAAGGATTCAGCACCCGGCGCGGCCGGCGCGCCGCGCTCCTGCATTACGATGGCATCAACAAGATGCTTCGGCCGCGCAAGGGCGCGCGCCTCACCGCGATAACCTCCGGCGGTGCGATTCCGGATAATGCCGACTACCGGGTGATGCTCGAACCCGAATCGGTGCTGGTCGGAACCATCAACGAGGATTTTGCCGTGGAAAGCCTGCAGGGCGACATCTTCCAGCTGGGCAATGCCTCTTATCGGATACTGCGGGTGGAGCGCGGCACGGTGCGCGTCGAAGACGCGCACGGGCAACCGCCGACGCTGCCGTTCTGGTTGGGCGAAGCCCCGGGACGTACCCGCGAACTCTCGAATGCTGTCTCGCGGCTGCGCCGGGAATACGAGGAGCAGGTGACGCTCAATTCCGGCGGCGCAGTCGAATGGCTGACCGACACGGTGGGCATCGACGAGGTGGCGGCGGAACAACTGGTGCAGTACCTTGCTGCCGCTCGCGCGGCGCTTGGCACTCTGCCCACCTTCGACACCGTGGTGTTCGAGCGCTTCTTCGACGAATCGGGCGGCATGCAGTTGGTCATCCACTCGCCGTTTGGTTCCCGCGTCAATCGTGCGTGGGGTTTGTCGTTGCGCAAACGCTTCTGCCGCACCTTCAATTTCGAACTGCAGGCCGCGGCAACCGAAGACAACATCGTGCTTTCCCTGACGCACGCTCACAGCTTCGAGCTGCCGGAGGTCGCGCGTTACTTGAACTCCAACACGGTGCGCCACATCCTGATTCAGGCGCTTTGCGCGGCGCCCATGTTCGAGGTGCGCTGGCGATGGGATGCAGGCATTTCGCTGGCGCTGCCGCGGTTTCGGGGCGGCAAGAAGGTGCCCCCGCAGATTGCGCGCATGAACGCCGAGGATCTCCTGGCATCGGTGTTTCCCGATCAGGTGGCCTGCGCCGAGAATCTGCCGGGCGAAATCGAGGTGCCCGACCATCCTCTCGTGCAGCAGACCATCCGTGACTGTCTCGAGGATGCCATGGACATCGATGCCTTCGAGGCCATGCTCAAGCGGCTCGAAAGCAAGGAAATCCGCGTCGTCGCGTGCGATCTCACCGAGCCGTCGCCGCTGGCACTCGAGGCCTTGAATGCGCGTCCTTACGCGTATCTCGACGATGCCCCGCTGGAGGAGCGCCGGACCCAGGCAGTGATGAGCCGCCGGTGGATTGATCCTGCGGAAGCCGCGGATCTCGGCAAGCTCGATCCGGAAGCGATCGCCCGCGTGCGCGCCGAGGCCTGGCCGGATGCGGGCTCGGCGGATGAACTGCACGATGCTCTGCTGTGGCTCACTTTCATGACCGAGGGTGAAATCGCCAGGCACCCCAACTGGCCCCGCCTGGTGGAGGAGCTGCAGGCAGCCGGTCGCGCGCGCACCGTCGCCATGCCCGGTGGTGCGAGGCTGATTGTCGCCACCGAGCGTTTGGAAATGTTTCCGCCCACCGACGAGAGCCTCGTCAACATCGTCCGCGGCAGGCTGGAAGGGTCGGGTCCCATCACGTCGGCCGCCATCGCCGATTCGCTGTCGATGCCGGCGAGCAGCATGGACATCGCCCTCGCAGCGCTCGAAGGCGAGGGCTTCGCCATGCGCGGCCGCTACAGCGGCGAGGCGCCCGAGGAATGGTGCGAACGGCGCTTACTCGCGCGCGTTCATCGCTACACGGTCAAGCGTCTGCGCTCAGAGATCGAAGCGGTGCCGGCCAAGGACTTCCTGAGATTCCTCGCCGAGTGGCAACGCGCCTTGCCGGAATCGCGCATGCAGGGATCGGATGCGCTCGCGGCGGTGCTGACGCAGCTCGAGGGATTCGAGGCGCCTGCGGCCGCATGGGAGACCGAACTCATTCCGACCCGCATCGCCGAGTACGATCCGGAGTGGCTCGACGAACACTGCCGCGCGGGCCGCTTCATGTGGACGCGGCTGTCGGCGCGCGCCGCGGCGCGCGGCGAAGACTCGGGCCGGGCGAGTGCGCCGGTGCGCGCTACCCCCATCGTGCTGCTCGCGCGGCGGACGGCCGGTGCCTGGTCGCCCGCCGGTGCGCCGAACGATGCATCTCGGCTAACCTCCAGGGCGAAGGCGGTTCTCGATGTCATCCGCGAACACGGTGCCTCATTTTTTGACGAGATCACCGAGCACGCTCGCATGCTGCCTACCGAGGCCGAGGGTGCGCTCGCAGAGTTGGTGGCGGTGGGCCTGGTCAATTCCGACAGCTTCGCGGGGTTGCGGGTTTTGCTCATGCCGAGCGGCCGCCGGGGGCGCTCCAACAGCTATGCGACGCGCACCAAGCGCCGCATGGCGCTTTTCGGCATGGCGGATGCCGGACGATGGGCGTTGGTGCGACGGGCGAGTTCGCAGGAGCGCAAGGATGAGGCGGTGGAACACATCGTCAGAACGCTGCTGCGTCGGTGGGGTGTCATTTTCTGGAAGCTGCTCACCCGCGAAGCCGAATGGCTGCCGCCCTGGCGCGACCTGGTCATGTGCTGTCGCCGCCTCGAAGCACGCGGCGAAATACGCGGCGGCCGCTTTGTTGCCGGTTTCTCGGGTGAACAATACGCGACGCCGGAAGCCGTCGGCCTGCTGCGTGAAGTACGGCGCAAGGCTGCTTCGGAGAAATATCTGTCGGTCTCCGGCGCGGACCCTCTGAATCTGGTCGGCATTCTCACACCCGGTTCACGCTTGCCCTCGTTGGTCGGCAACCGTCTGGTGTATCGCGATGGACTGCCAGTCGCGCAACTTGCCGGGGGCGAAGTGCAGTTCCTAGAGCAACTTGACCCCAAGGAGCAGTGGGAGGCGAAGACGGCATTGCTCAGACGTCAGGCCCCGGTCCTCGTCGACCTCGAATTGGCGGACGATGATCAGCCGCCTGAGGCCGCACACGCCCCTTTAAGTTAAAGGCGCTTCAGATAGTCGATGCTGCGTTGGAGCGCGACCTGCGGATTGGCCACGTTGTCCTGCTCGACGAAGAAGTACTCCACGCCTGACTTGCGTGCCTGCTGGACAATTGACTTGATGTCCAGGACGCCATCGCCCACGGTTGTCATGTAGGAAAACAGCGCCTCCCATTGCGCCGGATCACCGCCGTCGCCCGCGAAGTGCTTCAGCACCTTCATGTCTTTCAGATGCATGAGCCGATAGCGGCTCGGATGACTCCGCAGGAGTGCCGCCGGATCGCCTCCGCCGGCGACGGTCCAGTAGATGTCCATCTCCCAATCGACCAGATCGCGATCGGTACCTGCCAACATCACCTCCAGTGGGATCTGTCCTTCCAGTGGATGCTGGCCGTAGCCATGGTTGTGGTAGGCGAACTTGACGCCCGAGCGACGTGCCTGTTCGCCGATGCGGTTGAATGCAGTGGCCATGCGCTTGTAGTCGTCCAGGGTCTTGCGCCGTTCTTCGGGGATCGACGGAAGTACCACGTAGGTGGCGCCGATGGTGTGTGCCGCCTCCGCGAGCGGTCCCATTCTGCCTTCCAGCGTGCCCAGATCCGTATGCATCGAGGGCGCGCGCAGATTGTTGTCCTTCAATACTGCGCCGACCTCGGCAGCCGACAGTCCGAAGAAGCCGCTGCCGTTGAAACCCAGGCTTGGACCCAAGGCTTTCCATTGCGCGATATTGCTTGGGTCGCTGAATACGTACGGACCGTAGAACTCGATGTTGCGATAGCCCATCGCGGCGAGCTTGCGCAGAGTGCCTTTGAAATCTTTCTCCAGCCATTTGGGAACTGAAAAGAGCTGGACACCGAAGTCGCTGGACCCTGCGGCGGCCGCGGCACGGCCGAATCCACCGCCGATGGCCGCGGCCAACGCGCCGAAAGTAAACTCACGCCTGTTCATCGCAACTCCCCGGGTCTTCATTTGTTCAACGCCGGACACTCTTCGGCTTTTACATGTAATGGATTACATACTACTATACACCTGTCTACGGAGTTGTCAGCGGCGCAAATGACGGAGGAGCGTCTGCGCCGGCAATTGCTTGTCAAATGACTACAGGAGCCTTGTATGAAGCTGTCCGAAGTTGCTCCCCTGCTCGACGCCGCCCCGTTGGATCTGGAAATGGGGTTGGAAAGACTCGCGGATGGCGTGCTGCATGTGGCTTGTCGCACCGATTTGCATCGATGTACGGGCGAGATGTTCGAATGGTGGTTCCGCTTCCGGCCGGACACGCAGAAATACATCTGGTGGCATCCGGTCGATCATGTGTTCAGCGCCTGGAGCGAGGGTCGCGACGGCACGCACGTCGGGTCAGTTCATACCGTCGAGGAATACTTCACCGGACTGCCGGCCGAAAAACTCTCCATTCAGTTTCGCGAAGCCACCGAGTTCTTCGATGCCGCGGACTATGGTGAGGCGCGGAAGACCGGGCGGGTGAGCGCGGCCGTTTGCGCCCGCATCGGCCTGTCGCATGATCCGCAGCGGGACCCGGCCGGCAGGATTGTGGGCGGCCGGCTGCTGCACATCGGACGGGATACGGACTGGGGTTGCGCGCTCCGGAGCCATTTTTATCTCGGACAGGACCTGCCCTCGCTCGGCATGCCGCCTGAACAGGTGGCGAAGCTATTTCCCGATCAATTCGGACGCGCCTTGTTGCAGCACTGCTACAACGAGTTCACGTTTTTGTCTCGATTTCTTCCCAGCTTGTTCATTGCCGAGAATCGCGAACGGCTCAACATAGAAGTGCCCTGGTAGCGAGTTTTAAGTGGTCGCATCTTGGTTTACTATGTAATGCATTACATACGGGACGGGGAGTTGTGATGTCCTTCAGAGCGCATTCATGGGTGCACGTGAGCCTGGTGACAGTCGCCGGATTGGCTCTGACCGGGATATGCGGCGGAGTTGCCGCTTCACAGGCGCCGGCCAAGGCTCCCGACGGTCCGGTGGGCAACGACTACGGCCGGCCTCCCCTGGATCCGGCCGCAGTGGCGCGCGGCAAACAGGTGTTCAGCGTCAACTGCGGCTTCTGCCATGGTTCGGGCGCTCGAGGCGGCGAGGGTGGCCCCAATATTCTGCGCTCACCCATGGTGCTCAACGATCTGAAGGGCGAGATCCTCGCGGTGGTGGTGCAGAACGGCCGTCTCGACAAAGGCATGCCTAAGTTCGATCTGGACACTGATGCAATCGGCGACATTGCGGCATACCTTCACAGCATTCCGGCCGGTCGCGTCGAGGCGCCTTTCGACCCCAAGTCGATCCTGATTGGGGACGCGGCGGCCGGAAAGGCCTACTTCTATGGCAAAGGCAAATGCAGTCAATGCCACTCACTCAAGGGCGATTTTGCTGGAATCGGATCAAAGTATGACGCGAAGACTCTGCAGGACAACATCATTTCCGGTGCCGCGGTGACCCCGCTCGGGGCGCCGGTGCCCACTGCGCCGCCCCGAACCGTGACCGTCACGCTCGCCTCGGGAACAGTCATCAGCGGAACGCTCATCTCGATCGATGATTTCAACGTGACATTGACCGATGCCGCCGGCGAGCGGCGCAGCCTTCGCCGCAAGGGCGACACTCCTCGCGTCGAGGTCAAAGATCCGATGCAGGCACACCTCGACATGCTTCGAGAGTGGGAAGACCGCGATATCCACAATCTGACCGCGTTTCTGGTGAAGCAGAAATGAACACCCCCAGTTTGAAATTTGCAGCCGCTTGCCTCGCCTTGAATCTCTTGCCCTTCGCGGTCGGACACGCCGAATCGGCTCCTCAGGGGATCGGGCAGGAATGGCCGACCTATTCGGGTGATCAGACCGGAAAGCGTTTCAGCTCGTTGAGTCAAATAGACCGATCCAACGTCAAACACCTGACGCTGGCGTGGAGCGCCCGCATGACCGGCGGACCCGCCACGGGCGGGGGTCCCTTTGCGCCGCCTTCTCCGCCGACCATCGTCGGCGGAGAAGCCGAGAAGGCGGTGGTTACCGGCGGTCTGTTTTCCTCCGCCGGACCCATCAGCGTTCGCGGCGCGATTCTCGAGGTGAATGGCGTGCTCTACGCCTCGGCTCCCGACAACGCATGGGCGATCGATGCCAGCACGGGCGTCGTGCTTTGGCACTACTACTGGAAGACCAAGGGCGGGACGCATACCTCCAACAAGGGCCTCGGATTCTACAAGGGTTGGCTCTACATGGAGACGGCGGACGACTACCTCGTCTCGCTCGATGCGCGCACCGGGGCGGAGCGCTGGCACAAGGAAATCGCCAGCTTCAAAGAGCAGTTCTTCGCGGAAGCCGCGCCCGTCATCATCGGCAATCACGTGCTGGTGGGAGCCGGCAACGATTCGGATGCGGCAGGCGCGTTGCGCTCATTCGATCCTGAGACGGGCGATCTGCAGTGGACGGCGCACACCATCCCCATGAAGGAGGGCGATCCCGGACTCAATACCTGGCCAAGTCTCGACGCCGCCCGGCATGGCGGCGGGAATGTATGGTCGGTCGGATCCTTCGATCCGGAAACGCACCTTTACATCGTGGGCACGGGCAATCCGACGCCCGCGTACATTCCATTCGACCGCGACGGCGACAACCTCTTTACCTGCTCGCTCGTGGCCGTAGACATCGAGACGGGCAAGGTGCAGTGGCATTATCAGACTTCGCCCCACGACACGCACGACTGGGATTCCGCTCAGATTCCCGTGTTGGTCGACGGCGACTTCGGCGGCAAGCCGCGAAAACTGGTGATGCAGGCGACGCGCAACGGCCATTTCTTCGTGCTCGATCGCACCACGGGCGAACACCTGCTGACCAGCCGTTTCACCAAGTGGGGCAAATGGGTCAAGGAGATCAACAAGAATGGCCAACCGGTGCGCGATCCGCGTAAGGACGCTTCGGTCGCAGGGTCTCTGGTGTCCATCGACGGCTGGGCCAATTGGCCCTCGCCAAGCTACAGCCCGCAGACTGGGCTCTTTTATGTGCGCGACCTGGAGAGCTACGGCCTGCTGTATTACACGGAGAAGGATCCGCACGGCTCCATGGGGCTCGGCGGAATTGCCCGGGGTGGACAAGTGGCGCTCGGCACCGTGATTGAAGCGATCGACTATCGAACCGGAAAGATAGTCTGGCAGCGCCCATTCGGTCCCGGTCAGGGCCTTCTCGGTGCGCTCGGAACCGGAATGCTCACCACCGCCGGCGGCTTACTGTTTGCCGCCGACAATGGTGAAAACCTCGTGGCCTACGATGCGCAGAACGGAACGCCGCTCTGGAACACGCGCCTGCATGGGGTCTCCGGTGCGGCCGAGACCTACGAGATGGAAGGCCGGCAGTTTGTCATCGTGGCCGCGGGCGACATGCTGTACGCCTTCGACCTGTATGACTGAATGACCGGCGCCCGATAGTCTAATTTGCGAGGATGCGTCTGCAGAGCGCCTGATGGCGCTCTATCATGGAAAAAGCGTCGGCATCCGAGTACATGTGGCCTTCCCACTCGCTCGACATGTAGCCGTTGAAGCCGCCATTCTTGAAAAGCGGCAGTATCGCGGGGTAGTCGATGCATTCTTCGTTGCCTTCCTCGTCGAAGCCGAAGAACTTGCCGTGAATGTGTACGACCTCCGGCATGAGTTCTTTCCAGCTGTTGGGATCGGCTTTGCCGAACATGGGAAAAATCAGGCTCAACTGGCTCACGTGGGCCTCATCGAAGCCGGCTGCCCGCGCGCGCTCCTGATACTGCTTCATCCGCGCAAACGTGTCGCCGTCCGCATGCCAGATTTCCATGGCCAATTCGATGAGCTTCTCCGGCACCCCGTTCTGGCGGCAATGCTCGAGGAAACTCGGCGGCACCGTGGTGGCCGTGGAACTGAAGTCCGGGATCCACCCGAGATTCGGTGACTTTGCCTTGGCATACATCTCGCGATATTTCAGCACATCCGGGTGATTCGCGTGCTGCGGCGCATGTATTTCAAGTCCGAGCTTGACGTCTAATTTCTCGGCGAGCGGCGCCAGACGACGAATAACCTCGGGGCCCGCGCCGTATTGATAGCGAGCCACCGGAAAACCCAGCTTTGCAGCCGCGCGGATCTGCGGCTCCTGGTAAGCCACCATTTCATCTTCCGACATCAGTTTGCCGCGGCGAATCTCCTGATCCGCGTTGATGCCGAGCGATGTCGGCACCAGGTGATATTGGGCCGTCAGCTCCTTGAAGCGATCCGCAAATTCATCGGACACCTCGGGGAACCCGCGGATGCTCTGAAAGCCGACGATCTCCAGACCCGGGCCGGTGCCGCGTTTCGCAGTCTCGGCAAGCAGGCCCTCGAACGTGAAACGGCGCGAGAGGAATTCATTGGTCAGTGCGTACAGGGTTGTGCCGGTCTTCAGGCCCGGGGTTGTTGCGCTCGCCTGATTCATTGCTATTGTGCTCGCAGGGTTTTGGTTTCGCGCGATACGCGCTTGAGGCCGCGGATATAGGGCGGGTAGAGGTTGAGCGTAACGCTGACGCTATGCTCGCTGCCTCGTGGAAGTGCGCTCGCCTGCACGTAAAGATAGGCCGAGTCGAGGACGTACCAAACCTTGTCGACAAGTTCGGGCATGGCACTTAGCGGATAGCTGTTACCTTCCAATTCGAAACGAACCCGGGAAGCTTCCACGGGTGCGCCGTCGAACAATACTTCGCCGACTTCCACGGTCGAAAGAGGAAGCGATCGATACCAGGGCAGGCGGATGTCTATCCGGTAGCCGGAAGGTGTGCTCGACAGCCCGTTGTCGCTGATTACGCGTGTTATCTGCATGAGCGCAATGTAATCCATTACACTGCTCCGACACAAGGCATTCGCGGTCGCGAAATCGCGGTATACTCAGGTTGTGCAATGCGGCGATGGCTCGTTTGCGCGGGCAATCAGGATTTTTAAGAAGACGGACCGATCATGCCGACTATTCACGATGTCGCCAAGCGCGCCCAGGTATCCACTGCCACCGTTTCCCGGGTATTGAGCTCTCCCGAGAAGGTGCTCGAGGCTACCCGCCGGCGCGTGCTTAAGGCCGTGAGCGAGCTGGGGTACTCGCCCAATGCCTCCGCAAAGAGTCTGCGCACGTTGACGACCCGCAAACTCCTGGTCACCGTGCCCTACATTGCCAATCCATTTTTTTCCCAGATCATTCAGGGAATTGAGGAAGCGGCGCAGCGCGAGGGCTATGCGGTGGTGCTCGGAGATGTGCATCACGATCCCGCTCTGGAGGAGCGCTACGGCGAAATGTTGCTGCGGCGGGAAGTCGATGGGCTGATCTTCCTGGGACACACCGTCGGCAAGACCTTGGGCTCCCTCATCAAAAAGGGCTCCATGCCGCCCATCGTCAACGGCTGCGAATACAGCCGGCAGCTCGGCGTACCGAGCGCGCATGTGGACAATGAAGCGGCCGCGTACGAGGCGATGAATCACATCTACGGCCTGGGCCACAGCGATGTGGGCGTCATCACCGGTACGCTCGCCAGTCCGCTGAGCCGCGACCGGTTGCGCGGCGCACAGCGTAGTGCCCGCGAACACGGCAAGGCGCGCCACTTGACGGTGGTGACCGGCGATTTTTCCATCGACTCCGGCATCGCCGGCGCTGCGCAGCTGCTTGCGCGCGAATCCCGGCCGACCGCGATTTTCTGCTTCAGCGACGAGATGGCGATCGGCGTTCTCGATTATGTTCATCGAGCGGGACTGTCGGTACCCGAGGCTTTGTCGGTGGTGGGATTCGACGACATACGCATTGCGCGCCACGTCAGACCCGCGCTGACCACCATCAGCCAGCCGATGCTGGACATTGGTCGCGAAACGGTGCGGCTGCTTTTGGGTGT
>DASXOQ010000016.1:0-37983 GCA_036494165.1 Steroidobacteraceae bacterium | reverse complement strand
ATCCTCGGGAGCCAGTTGCAAATTAAAGCCGAATTCCTTCGGGGTGGAATCTGGGCTTTCGCTTCCTGAGATGCTTATAAAAAAAGAATAGACTGGATTGAGAACACTCTGATCGCTGGCGTGATTATATAAAGGGAGACCGGCAAAATATACTGTCGGCCCGCCAAGGAGAACATTGTCTTTTTTATGGGCACAGAAGTATGCGTGCAGGGAAATTGCTGGGTAGCTTTTCGCGAGCTTACGCAAATCTGCGGACGATAGGAAATCGGCGCGTAGCTGACGTCGACTATCTTGTTCTACAGCATGAATTCCGACAAAAGTAATGTCAGCGTCGCGAGAGTATGCAGCACAAGGTGCTCCCGCCCACACCGCTAAAATCATGCAGAAAGTTGCAATGCCTCCGAAGAGCTTCACCAAGAATGACGTGGCTTTTCCCACTACGCCTCAGCAACCTTGCGGCAGAAGCACACATCCCGCTGTCGCGTGACTCCGAGCGATGGGGACGACGACGCCTGTTACATAGTTTGACGGCGAATTTCCCCACTGATGCCCGACAGCAGCTATCACATTTGAGGTGTCGAAGGAACCATCGCCCATAGCGCTGAAGTCATACCATACGCGGACGGTAAGATTTTACCGCATGAGGCAACATTTCTGCGATTTACACGCCTGCCAGGGTGACGGCCCCCAAATAGGGCCTGTCGCGCGGGTCAAAAGAGCCAGTAAAGCGCTCCTCGAATCACCACGAGCACGAGCCCTGCGCACCCCATGAGTTGAAACGCGTCGATCAGCCATTCGGACTTAGGAAGCCTTCCGTAAGAGAGCACCTTCACGGTGAATCTTGGGGCTAGGGCGAGCAAACAGGACACGAAGCTGAATGCGCCCACCAGCCATAGCTCGTCATTTCTCATGGGGTGGAGCAAACGTCTCGACGACTTCGTACATGCCAGGCTCGAACTTAGCCATCGCGAGCGCCCGTTCGAGATACGGGACGGGCGTGGCGTCCGCGCGCATCGCCTCGTAATCATCGCGGCTCCGCCACTCGGCGACCATCGTGACCTCAGTGCCATCCAAGCTCCGATGCAGCCGCGCGGAGAGGAAGCCTGGTGCGTGCCGCACCGAGCGCTCCGTGATCTCGGTCAAAAGATCGATCAGGCGCTGCTGGTTTTCGGGCTCGAGCGTGAAGACGTTGATCAGCGTGACCGGACCGTCCATCGGGAGCTCTCGATATTCAGAGTTGCACATAGGGGAACCAGAGGGCGCGCTAGCGCCGGACCTTGTGCCCCCGCTGTCTCAGGGCGGGCCCGACGAGGCGATGATATGCCTCGAAACTTCGAAGTGCGCGATTAGCGAGAACATGCTGCTCGCGCGGCCGGCGTTGCGGAAGGCCAACAACTCTTCTTCCGATTCCCACTCTTCATAGACATTGACCCGGTCCTCGACCAAGGGGTCCGCAGCAACCACAAAGTCTCCGCAGCCCGGAGCCTGGCGGGCTTGGGCCACCGACTCGAGTGAGAGTTTCAGATATTCCTCCCGGCGACCCGGTTTAATGTACAACCGACCTGAGACAATGAGCATGACTACCTCGCAGTACGGGAAGATTGCGCGCGCGGAGCCGGGCCTCACGGCGCAGTGCACTTAAAGCCAAATGATAGGGATGCATCTTGTTCTGGTCGAGATTGAGCGGCAACGAGTAATTGGCGATTAGATGATGTTCTGTATCCCACGGTGATTCACAGGCGACGCACGCGACACGCGTATGCTCGCCCATCCATTCAGATAAACGGAGCTCACCGACAGGCCCGAATGTCATGCGATTTCCGCTTCCGACCCGCCGCAGCTCGATGTCGAGCTCCGTCGCCAGCAAGCAGCCCAGGGTCAATCTCAGCGTCGAGCCTTCTGCGTTGCCCCGGTAATGATAGCGAAGGCGCTTGGCGACGGTTTGCCTGCTCGCCGATTGGCCGCCTTTGGGCGGCGGTCTTGGCGATATCCCCACATACAAAAGCCAGCCACCCTCAAATGCATGATACGGGCCCTCGGGCACCGCTGGCGGAAGACGGTTGAAATACCAAGCGTATGTGCCTGGCGCCTTGGGCAGCGGGCATATCTTTTGGAGTATCTCCTCGCGAGACCACAATCGGCCGGGCCGGATCAGCGGTTGTACGGTGTCTTCCATATAGCTCAAAGCATTCTGACAAATGGCTGCCGATACGCCGATCACGCACGCAATCGGATGCCGCCGACGGAGACGATGGCCTTACGCTACCAGGACGGTGTTGCCGCCTCAATTCGCAACCCAATCGTCGTCAGAAATATCGCTCTTCCACACGACACCCAGCATGCGTCGAAAGTCCGGGCTGGAACGCCCGCAGGACTCCACTTTGTCGATTAGCAGAGCCCCGTGCTGCACCATCAAATCTTCGGCGAATGAGCCCACAGGTCTTTGACCCTGTACTTCGGCACTTCGTCGCGACTCTTCAGGCCGAGCTGTTGAACTAGTAGCTTCAGCAGGTCGGCGGCAGGATTTTCAGACTGCAACTGAAGAACTGCCTCATCAAGTGGTATCGACCTGGATCGACCGCGACGCGAAGGCTCACCAGAGTCTTCGAACTACTCTCGTGTGATTCCACAGACGCTGCAGGGCGTCTCAAACGGAAAGTTGTGTCCCTTAGTGAGCGGCATATACCCCTCCTTGGTGAGCAAGATGATATCGCGGCCGGCTGAAGATTCGCGAATCGTTGCCGGCTTCCTGGGCCACTCTTCGGTCACTCGTTGGTTATGGACAATACCCGCAGCCGTGCAACGTCTTGATTGAGGGAGTCAGCCTCGATGAGTCGAACTCACCGACGATTGATGTTTTGGCAACCAGGTAAAGCAGTTGCCGAGAGAGTTCGAATGATTGTTTTCTAAGGAAAAGTGGTGGGCCGTGTAGGGATCGAACCTACGACCAATTGATTAAGAGTCAACTGCTCTACCAGCTGAGCTAACGGCCCTTTAAACCTTTCACTTCACGACGCGCCGAGCACCCAAATTGGGGTGGACGACGGGACTCGAACCCGCGACGGCCGGAATCACAATCCGGGGCTCTACCAACTGAGCTACGTCCACCATCGTCCACTTTCGACATATGGCGCGCCCGGCAGGAATCGAACCTGCAACCGCCGGCTTAGAAGGCCGGTGCTCTATCCAGTTGAGCTACGGGCGCCTTATAAATCAACGCATTACGGCGCCAACCGTAATCTTAACAGGCCGAGGTCCGGGTACAACGCGACCGAATCGGAAGTGGGCGCGGATTATATCGGACTTTAGGCGCAATAAAAGCCTTCGTTGTAGGCCCCATTCATTCCTCCACCGCGCGGCGAAGCCGTTCCAAAGCCTCATCCCATTGCGCAGCGATATGATCGAGCGAATGGCGCGCTTTCGTGAGCGCATCCGGCTCGAATTTCCAGAGCCGTTCGCGTCCCGATTTCTCGCCGCGCACGAGACCTGCCGAAGACAGAACACCCAGATGCTTGGTCACAGCCTGCCGTGTGTGGCCGCTTCCAGCGGTCAGCTGGGTGATCGACATGGCACCGCCGGCGCTCAGGGTCGATACCAGCTTGAGCCGGGTGCCATCGCCCAGCGCTGAAAAGAGCGAGGCGATGTCGTCAACGCGGACTGCGCTCGGACGCCTAGCCCGATGCGACATGTTTCTCGATGTTCTCCATCTGGATGCTCCAACCACCCGAGTTCATTCTGAACGCATCCATGCGCCGATGCTCCGGTATGGCATCGAAACCCGACTCGATCACTGTCAGGCGGGTCCCGCCGTCGATCTCTTCCAGTTTGAAGACCACCAGCGTTGTCGGTTCGCTCGAATAATCGACATCAACGTTCACCGCAGCAGGATGCCAGCGCCAGGCGAGCAGTCTGTTCGGCTCCATGCGTTCAATCACCACCCGCCAAATGAGATGCTCGTACTTAGGATGGGTGATATGCCCTTCGAGCTCGTCACCGACCCGCATGCTTTTGCCCTTGAGATTGACCCCGAACCAATTGCCGAACTCTTCCGCATTGGAGAGCGCCCGCCACACGCGGATCGGGGAAGCCTTCAAGACTATGGTTCTTTCGATGCGATCCGTCGAACTGCTCATATGCAACCTCTTGGATGCATATTAACCGTACCAGGAGTAAATGCAACCGTTAAGTTGCATGACGGCGGCGCCTCTCCGCTCGTTTTCACCCTGACTGCACGTAGGAAAAGATAACCATGTGATGGCGGATGAATCCGACCCGTTCGCGTCAAGCTACATGCTCTGCAATCGAAGCCCGCACTTTTGTCCGAATATTTTCACCAATCTACAAAAAATGCTCATGACGCTTTAGATGCGCGCGAATCCAGACCGCGAGCCGGAGTGTCGCGAAACTCATCCACGCTCGGCTTGCAACGGAGCGTAGTATCCTTTCCATGCTCGCGAAACGCCGCGCCACACGTTGCGTAACTTTGCAATCTAGATGAATCCCTAGAACGCGACTCATCCCGGACTCATGCAAGGCCAACCTCAACAACATATCCGCGGCATCGACGCCGTCCGATTTGTCGCAGCGTTATGGGTAGCCTTTGGCCACGGCGCATCGCTACCCTTGAAGCAGCTGCTCGCCAACGCCGGTACGTTCGGCAAGGTCATCGCCGCTGCAAACGGCGTGAGCTATTGCGGACCCGCGGCCGTGATGGTGTTCTTCGTGGTCTCGGGCCTCTGCATACATCTTCCCTATGTCGGAGCGCAGAAGGTGCCCGTGGCTGAGTTCTACGTGCGCCGCTTCGTTCGAATCGGCGGACCCTTGCTCGTCGTACTGCTACTTGCGCAGCTCTGGCCGAATCCGGCGGGAGAGGCGAAGGAAGTGCTGTGGAGTGTGTACTGCGAACTCGCCTACTACACGATGTACCCGCTCCTTTTTGCTTGGATCAGAAAAGGAGCTCTGCCGAAATTGATCGCGTTGAGCACGCTCGTTGCCGTGGCCTTGAACTGCCTGCATTGGAACTACCTCAGGCCGCGGGATTTCGGCGAGCTCACGTTTTTGATGGGATATCCTGCGTGGCTGCTGGGCTGCCTGCTTGCCGAGTCGGTCTCGAAGGCACGCGTTCCGACATTGAAGCGATCAATCTGGTGGTGGCGAGGCAGTGCGTGGGTATACAGCGTGGTTGCCATGCTGTTGGTGTACCACTTGCCCGTCAAGGTGGGTTACATGGCGAGCCTGCTACCTTTTGCGTTTTTCTGCTTTTTTTGGCTCAGAGCCGAACTCGCGCGCTTTAGATCGCGACCTCCGTTTCAATGGTTGGAAGCCGCTGGCAAATGGAGCTTCTCGCTGTATCTCGTGCACAAGATCGTGCTCGTGCAAATGGCGGAGTCGCCGCCCAACCTTCCGCTGCTGGTCAATTGGCTGCTGCAACTCGCTGGCATGCTGGGCTTGAGTTACTTGTTCTTCTTGCTGGTTGAGCGCCCTTGCCATCGGGCGGCGAGGCGCTGGGCCCGCGGGGTACGCGCACTCTGGCCCTATAGGGTTGGCGAATCGAGCTGAATTCAACGAATTGCAGAGCTTGCCCGCCGAATCTAAAATCTCAATAAAATCAATGGTCGGGGTGACAGGATTCGAACCTGCGACATCTACGTCCCAAACGTAGCGCTCTACCAGTCTGAGCTACACCCCGCATCATCAGTTCTCGAGCGGGCGGCAATCCTAACAGGTCAGGAACTCCGCTGCGATGTGTAGGGAAATCCCTGTTTCCTGAGAGCGCTCCCAAATCCTTGTGACCTGGGTCGCAGGCGTCCCGCGCGGCGACACAGCAGCATTCAAGAAGTGAGCCGTGAGGCCGATTTTTAGACAGATCAGGTACATAACCTGTCGGCGTGTGCTGCCCGTGTTTGGGCGCCGCGCAACCCGACGTTGAGGCGTCGCGCTGGAATTATCCGGCGGTTGCTGAAGGGTCAATTTGACGCCACGGAAGAGTTAGTGACCAGAGCTTCGCTCCTTTCGATCTTGAAGCCATCGCACGCCGCTCGCGCACTGGGCGTTGCGCTGCTGTGCGCGCTCCTGGGCAGCTGCAAACCGGCGAGCGAGAGCAATGCGCCTGCGGTCACATTGGGAACCTACGAGTGGCCCGGCAGCTACTGGATCGACATCGCGATCAACAAGGGCTGGTTCGATGAGGCGGGAATCAAGGTCAAGCGCGTCGATGTCGACCTCAAATATTTTCCCTCGCTCGGACTCGTCGCCACCGGCGGTCTCGATGCCATCGGATTTTCGCAGTTCGATCTGGTTCGCCATGTGGCTGCGGGCGAAGATCTGGTGGGTGTGGCCGCCATCGATTACTCCGAAGGGGCCGAGGCTCTGGTGGCCGTGGCCGGCATCAACAACCTGAAGGATCTCAAGGGCAAGACTCTGGCGTTTCATCGCGGCACTTATCTTGACTACCTCCTCGACGTGTTCGCGCAGCGTGAGGGCGTGGACCTTCGCACGATACACATCGTCGATCGCACCACGGATCTGGCGTTCGACGATTTCAAGAACGGCAAGGTCGACGCGATTCTTGCCTGGGAACCATGGATCCGCGTCGCCAAGGAAGCCGGCGGTCACGTGGTGGTGTCGACCAAGGATCTGCCGGGCCTCACGTACTCCGTGTTGACCTTTCGCCGCGTTTTTGTCCAACAGCATGGTGAAGAGGTCGCGGCGCTGGTCAGCATCTGGCACCGGGCCGAGCGCTACATCCACGAACACCCGGAGGAGTCCTGCCAGATCGTTGCCGCCGCGTTCGGGGAGGATTTGAACGACATCAAACACCTTCTGGAAGTGGATCGGGTACTTGATCTTGCGGACAATAGCCGCGCCTTCTCATATGCGGCGGGTTTCGAGTCGCTGCATGGATCGTGGCGCCGCATGAACGATTTCATGTTGGAACGGGGGATGGTCGACAAGCGAGTCGACAGCCCCTCGCATCTGGACTCGAGCTTCATCCGCCGCCTGCACTAGCCGATGAACATCTCGCGCAAAATACTCATGGCAATGGTGGGACTCACCTTCAGTGCGCTGCTGCTGCTCTCCCTCGCCCTCTACAGCATGGTGAAGCGCCATAGCGAACAGCTGGTCGTGGCGCGTTTCGAGGACAGTCTGGTTCCCACCTCGCGCGCGGTGGACAACCTGGTGCTGGACGGCCTGCGCGGCATGTATCTCATGGTCGGGGATCGTGGGCTGCGCGAAGACGCGCCGGACGCCGTGTCCTCCGAGCTGCGTGCGGTGACGTACGTGTACCCCTACATCGGGCGGCTGTATCTTGCGGACGACAAAGGCTTGGTCGTCGCCTCCTCGGAACCTTCCCAGGTCGGCACCTCGGTCTTCGACTCAGATACGCTCAAAGCGCATTTCCAAAGCGTGCTGCGGCGCCCGATGGGCTCCATCGAGATGGCGGATCACGATCTGGATCACGGCTCGCCCGTGTTCCGTCTGCTGGCACAGATCCGCGGCAAGGACGGCCTGTCGCGCGGCGTACTGGTATCGGAACTGCAGAACGCCCCGTTTCAGGAAATCTTGCGGGACGTCAATCGCGGCGAGATCGCGACCCAGCGCGCCTACCTGGTTGATGATCACGGCCAGGTGCTGTTGAGCTCGGATTCGACCGCCAGCCCTGAACTGCGCCAGCAGCTCTCCAATGGCACACCGCTCGCTGCGCAATTGCGCCAGGACCAGGCAGGCTGGTTGATCTGCGATTTCGGCGGCATGCGTTACGTCGTCGCGCACACCAAGCTCCCCACCTATGGCGTGAACCGCGCCGGCGGCTGGAGCGTGGTCACGCTCGCGCCCTACGCCGAGGTGATCGCGCCGGTTCGGCAGGTGTTCGTCAACTCGCTGCCCATCGTCCTCGTAGCGCTCCTGGCAAGCGCGGTGGCCGCGCTGCTGCTCGCGCGGCGCGTGGCGGGACCCATCGTGCGCCTCACCGGCGTGGTGCGGCGAATCTCCGCCGGCGAATCCTCGCTGCGCAGCCCGATCGCCGGTCGGGACGAATCCACGGAACTCGCGCGCGCCTTCAATGAAATGGCGGATTCCGTCGAGGCGAAGAGCCGAGCCCTGGAATCGGAGATGGCGGAACGGGCCAAGCGCGCCGAAGAACTGCGCCGCACCAGCGTGCTCGAGGCTCAGATCGCCCAGGCCGCCGCGCAAGCCGAGGAACTCAAGCAAGCGCGCGAGGCGGCGGAGGCCGCAAATCGCGCCAAGAGCGAATTCCTCGCCAACATGAGCCACGAGATTCGTACGCCCATGAACGGCGTGCTGGGATTCACCAATCTGCTGCTCGACACTCCGTTGAACGACGATCAACTGGAACACGTACAGACCATCCGACATTCGGCCGACTCGCTGCTGCAGATCATCAACGATATCCTGGACTTCTCCAAGGTCGAAGCCGGGAAACTGCAGATCGAAAAGGTCGATTTCGACCTGGGACGCGCAGCCGAGGAAGTCGCCGAGTTGCTCTCGCATCAGGCGGACAACAAGGGTCTGCAGCTCGGCATGTCGGTGCCCGAGGATGTGCCTCTGATCCATGGCGACCCCGGCCGCGTGCGCCAGGTGCTACTAAACCTCGTGGGCAATGCCATCAAGTTCACCCGCAGCGGCCATGTGATCATCGAAGTGGAGCGTCTCGAGGCGATCCCCGGCCAACCGGCCGCCGTGCGCTGTGCCGTTACGGATACCGGCGTGGGGATCCCGATCGAACGTCAGGCACTTTTATTCCAGCAGTTCTCCCAAGCCGACTCCTCCACCACGCGCGAGTTCGGAGGCACCGGACTGGGACTCGCCATCGGCAAGCGCCTGGTCGAACTCATGGGCGGCAGCATCGGCTTCAAAAGCGAGACGGGCCGCGGTTCGACCTTCTGGTTCACCCTGCCTGCCTCCGAAACGAGCGCGGGTGCCGCGCATGTGGAAAGCCTGCCCTTGAGTGAGATCCGGGTGCTGGTGGTCGATGATCACGATATCAACCGGCGTCTGCTCTCGAAACAACTTGCAACATGGAAGGTGGATTTCGGGTGCGCCGCCTCCGGCGAAGAGGCACTCGCCATGCTGCAGGCGGCAGCCATGGAACGGCGCAACTTCAGCATCGCGATCCTGGATCAGCAGATGCCCTACATGGACGGCATCGATCTCGCCTTGAAGATCAAGCGCGATCCGGTCATCCAGGGCACGGACCTCATTCTCATTGCCTCAGGCGGGAGCCGCCTGACCCCGAGCGCCCAAATGGCCGCCGGCTTCAGCGCGGTACTGACGCGACCGCTCCTGAAGGTAGCGCAGTTGCGCGAGGCCCTGGACCGGTGCTGGCACAACAGCGGCATGCCTGTGCCGATGCCCGATGACCACGGCATGCGGCGCCATGAACTGCGCGCCGTCAATCCCCAGGGGCCCCACGACGCACCGCTCCCCGACAGCGCCGTGGCAGCGGTTCTCCAGGAAAAACATCATATTCGGGTGCTGGTCGCCGAGGACAATGCGGTCAATCAGCTGTTGGCCCGGCGCATGTTCGAGAAGCTCGGCATCAAGATCGAGCTTGCCGCCAACGGACGCGAGGCGGTCAAGATGGCGACCGAGAGGGACTACGACATCCTGTTCATGGACTGCTCGATGCCCGAACTCGATGGGTACGAAGCGACGAAGCTCATCCGCAACGTCGAATCGCAGAGCGGTAGGCGTGTCCCGATAGTCGCGCTCACCGCCAACGCGATGAGCGAGGATCGCAGCCGCGCCCTCACCGCCGGCATGGACGATCATCTCACCAAGCCTGTGCACCTGGACGATATCCGCAACGCGTTGAAGCGCTGGGTGTTCCGTTCCGGCGGCATTGACTTGCCTGCGGCGAGCGGCCGCTCCTCGGTCGGGTAGAGATTCACTCTCGAATCGACTTCAGCACCGTCTCGGTATCCGCGCCGAGAAGCGGCGAAGCCGAACGTATCTGTCCGGGCGTATCGGACAGCTTCACCGGCACGCCGAGCACCTTCATGGATCCGGCCGCAGGATGCCTCACTTCCGGGGTCATGTTGCGCGCTCGGGTCTGCTCATCATCGAGCACTTCCTTCAGATTGCGCACCACCGTGCACGGCACGCCGCGCGCCGAAAGAACCTCGACCCAATAAGAGGCGGGTCGCGAGCGAAACAAGGCCTCCAATAGCGGTTCTAGAACGCCGCGGTGCTTCACCCGCAGCGGGTTGGCGTTGTAGTCCGGATGGTTGATGAGATCGGGCCGTTCTATGGCCTCGCAAAAACTCTTCCATAATTTGTCGCTCGCCACCGCCACGGTGATTTCCCGATCGGCGCACATGAAGTTGCGATAAGGGACAATGCCATCGAACAGCGTGCCCATCGGCTTCGGTATCACCTGTGAGGCCATGTAGCGCGAGAAGCTCGGCAGCATCGTGGACATCACCGTGTCCATCATCGACACATCGACGAATTGTCCGCGGCCCGTGCGATGGCGGGCCTCGAGCGCGAGCAGCGCCCCGATCAAAGAGAACAATCCCGCGGTTATGTCGGCAATGGAGTGGCCCGTTTTGACGGTTTCGCCCGACTGAGTCCCGGTGATGCTCATCAGGCCGGAAGCGGACTGGATGATGAGGTCCATGGCAGGCTCCAGGCGTCGTGGACCCGATTGGCCGTAGCCGGAAATGGACACGTAGATGAGCCGTGGATTGGCAGCGCTCAGTGTCGCGTAGTCGAGGCCGAGCCGGTTCAGGGTGCCCGGGCGGAAATTCTCCAGCACGATGTCGGCATTCAACGCGAGTTGCCGGCTCAAGGACAGGCCCTCTTCGGTCTTCAGATCGAGCGCAACGCTCTGCTTGCCCATATTGAGGCCGACGAAATACGAGGCGTCCTCGCCCTGAAAGGGAGGTCCCCAGGTGCGGCCGATATCCCCTTCCGGCCCCTCGATTTTGATCACCCGCGCCCCGTAGGCGGCCATCAGCATGGAACAGTAAGGACCTGCCAGGGCATGCGAGAAGTCAAGGACGGTGAGACCTTCCAAGGGGGCAGCATTCGGCATGAATCAAGATCCAGGGGCTGTGAGCAAGCGGCCATCATATTGGCCAAAACCGGGATTTCCAAAAGGATCAGCCCTTAAGGCCGTCGATCAGGCACGGCAGAACCGGCGCAGGGCAAAAATATGTCGCCAAGCTGCACCCCGGGGTGTCCTCTGCTGCGTATAGCTCATCAGGAGGACACGAATATGAAACGAGTTTTGTTGGTTGCCTTACTGATGGCCCTGGTACCGGTGACCCACGCGCAGGAAGGGGCGCTGGTGATCCCTGATTTCAAGGATCTCGATCATAAGGCCAAGGAAACCGTGAACATCAGCCTGAATGGCATGCTGCTGCATGCCGCGGCCGCGTTCATCGATGACAAGGACCCCGATGCCGCCGCCACCAAGCGGCTGCTGGCGGGAATTTATTCGATCCAGGTCAGAAGCTACCAATTCGATGAGGACGGCGCCTACTCGAAGGAGGATGTTAACGCCATCCGACGGCAGCTCAATTCCCCGGGCTGGTCGTCGCTGGTTCGGACGCATGATCAAAAGGGCCAGGACGTCGATGTGTTCGTCCGCATCGAGAATGACCACCCAAAGGGGCTCGCCGTGGTGGTCAGCGAACCGCGCGAATTCACGGTGGTAAATATCGTCGGTTCGATTAACTTAGACGACATCCCCAAAATCGAGAAGCAATTGAATCTACCCAAACTCGGCGTGACGCAGCAGGTGCCCGTGGCCATGTCGTTCCCGGCTCAACTTTGAGCATTCGGTGCAGTCAGGCGCCGGCATCGCGAACCTGATGACGCCGGCGTCCTGCGCACGGGACCTCGAGAGTGCACGCAGCGGCGATGTGTCTGCGTTCGCCGCGCTGGTGCGCAGCCATCAGGACCTGGTATTCAGCGCGGCGCTGCGCATGCTTGGCAGTCGCGACGCCGCCCAGGACATGGCCCAGGAGGTCTTCATTCAGCTGCACGAGAAGCTCTCCGCGATCGAGTCGTCCGAACACCTCAAGGCCTGGCTCCGGCGGACCGTCACGCACCGAAGCATCGATCATTTGAGGCGCCATCAATTGCGCGTGGCGCAACTGCCCGAAGGGGACTTGGGCGATCACGCGCCGGAGAACCAAGACCACCTGCTGCACGAGCGGTTGCGAAACTCCTTGCTGCAGCTGCAGCCTGCGGCGCGCGCGGTCATGGTGCTGCGCTACCAGGAAGACCTCGATCCACAGGAAATTGCCGAGACGCTCGATATGCCGCTCAATACCGTCAAGAGCCACCTGAAGCGCTCGTTGCAGACGCTGCGCGAGCAATTCTCGCCCGACGATTCGCGTGAGGAGACCTAGCCATGCGAGACGACATCGAACATGAATTGAAAAGGGCCTTGAGGCCTGTCGCGCCCAACGAGGATCTGGTGCAAGGCGTCCTCGCACAGCTCGCGGCGAAACGTTCCCGCGGCCGTACATTTCTCGCCGCCTTCGCCGGATGGAGCTCGGTGGCCCTCGCCGCCTCCTTGCTTCTCGCCATCGGCATCGAGCATAGGCTGCAGGTCGACCGCGAGACCGCGGCCGGGCTGCAGGCGCGCCGGGAAGTCATCCAGGCTTTGAAGGTCACCCATCAGAAACTCGATCTCGCCTACCAGGCGGTGAAGGAGCAGCAGGATCCGCTCGCGCCCGGCGCTTGACGGATCCTCAAGAAGGAACACGCCATGAGACACATCTTGCACGCAATCCTATTGATGCTCGCAGCGCCAGGCCTCGCGCTCGCCGCACCGCCAAATCCCAAGCTCACGCTGCCGGAATTCTCCTCGCTCGTGGACAAGGCCAGTGATTCGGTCACCATTACGCTTGATCCCGCCCTGTTGGGGCTTGCCGGCAAGTTCCTTAACGGCAACGATCCGGATGATGTGGCGGCGCGCGAGGCCATCAAAGGCGTGCAAGGCATTTATATCCGCAGCTTCACCTTCGATAAGGACAATGCATATCAGCAGTCCGACATCGACGGCGTGGTGAAGCAGCTCACGGGTCCTTACTGGACGCGCCTGGTGACAACGCGCAGCCGGAAGGATCATGCGAACGTCGACATCTACATCATGCTCATCGACAACAGGGCAACCGGTCTTGCCGTCATCGCAAGCGAACCGCGGCAGTTCACCATCGTGAATATCGTGGGGTCCATCGACTTGGATAAGCTGCACAAGCTTCAAGGACACTTCGGTGTACCGAATTTGGACATCGACGGCCAGAAGTCCGGAGATCCAAAAGCTGCATCGCCGCCCAAAGCCCAATAGCGTATCATCGCCGGCCATGGACCTCTGGCTGGCCTGCGCTCACCACCTCGTCATTTTCGTCATCTTCGGGCTCCTGTTCGGCGAGATGGTGGTCCTGCACGGCGAGGTCAATGCCGCGAGCCTGAAGCGAGTCGCCCGCTTCGACCTGCTCTACGGTATCTTTGCGACACTGATCATCGTGGTGGGCTTCTCACGCGCCATCTTTGCCGCCAAAGGCTGGGCGTACTATTCCCACAATGGCTTTTTCTGGGCCAAGATCGGCACTTTCGTCGTGATCGGCCTGTTGTCCATCATGCCGACCATCGCCTTCGCCCGCTGGAGAAGATCCGGCGGCGTGCCGGAGCACCACTCGCTGCGCAAGGTCAAGATGTACGTGCACATCGAAATCACGCTTTTCATGTTGCTGCCGCTGTTCGCGGC
The DNA here is from genome assembly GCA_036494165.1 of Steroidobacteraceae bacterium. GTDB lineage: Bacteria > Pseudomonadota > Gammaproteobacteria > Steroidobacterales > Steroidobacteraceae > Bog-1198. The sequence continues at coordinate 24,239 of DASXOQ010000016.1, read as the reverse complement.
GGCCATGGCGCGCGGCTACGGTGAATTTTCCTATTAGGCGCCCAGGCCCGCCGTGACTGTCGCAACGTAACCGTCGGATATGCTGCCACTGAAGGCGGGCGTCTGGGCCGTCAATTGTGCCGTCGTGCTGCTTTCGAACACGAGGTCACTCCCGGTGGTCACCGCCGCAAGATTGTTCACGCTCGCGGCGTAGCCCGTCGCGGTGTCGTAAATGGTGGTGGCAATGTCGCGCGGCATGGCGAGTTGGGTGATCAGGAGTGCGTTGTTGCCGCCGGTCGCCGTTGACAGCGATTCGTACACCTCGACGTGAATGTGCGGATAGCGGCCCGAGTAACAGGCGGGAAAAATGCTTGCGAACGTGACGCTGCCGCCGCTGTCGGTCACCTGCACGCCTCGCAGATAGTTTTCGTTCAGGATGTCGGCGCCATACAGCGAATATTCGCCGTCGCGATCGCAATGCCACACATAGATCGCGTATCCCGACAGCGGTCCGCAGCTGTTATTGGTGTTCTCGAGCGTGATCGTGAGCGTGAGCGGCACACCGGATGCGACGGTCGTTGAGGCGCCAAAACTGGAGCGGATGTCGCTTCGTACCACGCCGCTTTCGAGAAGCACGTTCGAGACCGCGCCGTTGACCGTGTTGGTGCCGTCGGATGGATATGGCCCGTTGGTCTCCGACGGGTCGGCGATGCAAGCGGTGCTGGCGCCCGTGGTCGAGGTAGTACTGGAGGTCGAGCTGTCAGAAACGGCGTCGCCCCCCGAAGACCCTCCGCAGGCACCCAGCAATACCGCAGCCCCGCCGCCAAGCAGTGAGCCCAATAGTCGGCGACGCTCCTCGAATCGCGACTGCATCAATCGCCAGTCGGCTCCAAACCCCGCATGCTCATGCTCGCTCGACATAGTGCCTCGCCTCGTTTTCGCTCACCCTCGGGCGGCAAGGTACGCGGGCATGCTTTCGGCCGTTTGTCAGGGTGTTGCCGCCTCTGACAAACGCCGCATAAACTCGTCTGCTACCGTCGCCAAATGAGCACAGGCGCTCCCCTTATGGACCTGACTTCCTTGATTTTGGTGGTCGACGATGACCCGGACCTTCGCAAGCTGATCGCCGACTTCCTGGCCGGGCATGGCTATCGGGTTGCCATGGCGGAGGATGTGAAGGCCATGCGGCGCCTGATCGACGCGCAGCGTCCTGACCTCGTGATCCTCGATGCCATGATGCCCGGCGAGGACGGACTCAGCGCCGCGCGCCGACTCGCGGCCGAGAACGGACCTGCGGTGATCATGCTGAGCGCGCTCGGCAGCGACACCGATCGGATCATCGGCCTCGAGGTCGGCGCGGATGACTACCTCGCCAAGCCCTGCAATCCGCGCGAGCTCCTCGCGCGCGTGCGCGCGGTTTTGAGGCGCCATCGGAGCGGAGGTTCGGAATCCGAAGCGGCGCACCGCAGTTTCGAATTTGCCGGGTGGCGGCTGGATGTGATGCGGCGCGACTTGCGCGATCCCGGCGGAATTTTTATCGAGCTCTCGGACGGCGAATTCTCGCTGCTGCGAAGTTTCGTCGAGCATCCGCAGCGTGTGTTGAGCCGTGACCAACTGCTCGACTACGCCCATGGCGGCGAACGCGACGTCTATGACCGGGCAATCGACAGCCAGATCAGCCGTCTGCGACGCAAGCTCAATGAACGTACCGATAGTGAACTGATCAAAACCATACGCAACGAAGGCTACATGCTACTGCCGCGAGTGACGCGGTGCTGAAATCCATCTACGCCCGCACGTTCCTGCTGATGCTGGGGGCCATTCTCTTCACCCAGTTGGTGGTACTGCTCATTCCCGAGCCGCGACCCGACATATCGGTGTCGGTGCGACTCACGGACATCGCACGAGCCCTGCGCGAAGAGCAGGTGCCGGGGCCCCCGCCACTCGGCGGCGACGAAGGGCCTCCTCAACACCGGGAGCCCGGTCCTCCGCCCGATGGCCCGTTTGGCGGACGCCTGCCGCCCGACGCGCCGCAGTCGTTGGCGGCCGAGAGCATCGATGCCAAGCCGTCGCCCGGTGCGCTGGTCGATGCCGGGCCGGCGCGCGATGAGCTGGCACACATGCTCGATCTTGCTCCCCTCGACGTATTTCTGTATGTCGACGCACGGGACATTCCGAAGAACGCTGCTTCGGCGCGACGACTTTCTTTGACCCATGGCTTTGCGGCCGGAGCGCGCATCGGGGGCCGCTGGCGACAGGTGTCACGCAGCGGATCCGGGCTGTTCAGTACCACTCGGATTCGCACGCTGGAAATCATCGCGCTGGAATTGTTGGTGTTGATGCCGCTCGCCTGGGTGTTCGCCCGCGCCCTCTCGGCGCCGACCCGCCGTTTCGCGGACGCCGCCCGGCGCGTCGGCCAGGACTCCGGTGCGGCGCCGTTGCCGCGCGAGGGACCGCAAGAGATGCTGGCGGCGGTCGATGCCTTCAACGCCATGCAGGCCCGGCTCAATCATCTGATGCAGGAGCGGACGCGCATGGTGGCTGCGATTGCGCACGACTTGCGCACGCCGCTCACGCGTCTCGCCTTCCGGCTCGACGATCTACCCGCTCCGCTTGGCGACAAGGTCCGTGCCGACATCGAGGAAATGAAATCCATGATCTCGGCGGCGCTCGATTTCATGCGCGAACGCCACTTTGCCGGGCCCCGGGAACGGGTGGACATGCGCCTCCTCGTGGAGCGGATCGTGAACGACCAGGCCGACTTGGGACACGCGGTGACATTCCAGGAGACCGAGTCGGTCGTCGTCGAAGCCGCGCCGCTCGCGCTGCGTCGATTGGTGGGCAATCTCATCGACAACGCGCTGAAGTACGGCGAACGTGCACGTCTTAAGCTCTCGCGCGCAGATGGCTTATGCCTTCTGGAGATCGACGACGACGGACCCGGGATCCCCGAGTCTCTGCATCAACAGGTATTCGAACCCTTCTTCAGAGTGGAGGGGTCACGCAACCGGGATACCGGCGGCATCGGACTCGGCCTAGCCGCGGTTCGCGCCATCGTGCTCGAGCATGGAGGCGAGGTCGCGCTCGCCAATCGGAAGGCCGGCGGTCTCCGCGTGAGTGTGACGCTACCGGCCGTGAACGGCGGCTGAAAAACGCTTCGTTAAACCGCCTGACCGTGGCGATAGGAGGATCGCTTGGTGGCACCCGTCGCCAAGATGCCGATGCTCGAGGCCAATAGCACGCCCGTGGCGAGCGCCAGCCAGGGATAATGCTTTACGTAGTGATTGACCGAAGCGGCCACATCGCGCGCCTTCACGTGCGATCCATTCTGCTGGGTTCCCAAGAGTTTCTTGGTTCGCTTGAGCGACTGGGTCAGCCGGCCACGAATCTCATCGATTTCCGGACCGTCTTCGTCGGAAATTTCGTCCAGCAGAGCTTCGGTTTCAGTCACCAGCCGATCGAGTTTTTTTGTGTTGTCCATGCCCCGAATTTTCGCGCGCTGCAGTTGAGGGCCGTATCGGGAGGGCGCCTCAGGCTGGGTAGGATAGCCCCTACAGAGCCTTGCAGAGCCCTTGCGCGACACCCTGCGCGTCGATAAGAGGAGCCAAGAAAAAAGGGCGACCCTTTTGCAGGCGCCCTTTTTTAAACCGCAGATTGCGGGCCGCTCAGCCCGTGCCGCGCTCCTTGTAGGTGAAGTGCTGGCCGGCGATGGTGGCCGCATACATGAGGCCGCCCTTGGCCACGGTGAAGACAGCCATGCCGTCATTGTAATGACCATCGATGTCCGCGTCGTGATCCGTGAGGCTCGCCTGATGCGAAGTCCCATTGGTGCCCGCCGATGCGCCGGCGCCCGCGGTAATGGCCACCGCACTGGCGCTCGCGTTGAACTCGAAGTTGCCGGATTCGAACTGTTCCAAGGCGTGTCTATCCTTGAAAAATATGATCTGGCTGTAAACCTTGCCGCCCGCCTGGAATCCGGCGCTTACCTGTTTCATCACCACATCACCGATGTGATTGCCGTGCACATAAACGCGCCCCTTGCCAAGCGCCGCGCCCACCACGAAGCCGCCCTCGCCCACGGTTGGAAATACGGCATAGGCGTAGCTGTGATTGAAGAACGCCCCGCTTTCGCCGGCATTGCGGAACACATCGATCGTGTCGCCGTACTTTCCAGCGTAGGCGACGCCCGCGCTCAAGAGCAGCACCGCTGCGAGACCCCAAGATTTGACTAGGCGCTTCATAAGTTCCTCACAAGTTTCGGCCCACGATTGGGCGCTCCGAACATTGAAGATGCGGCAATGGCCACCGGCCAACTGTAGGACCGCGTGCCGAAAGCAGGTCGGAGATCAATGCGTTACACATCTGTCATGTGCTTAGAAGCAAATGGCCTGCCGTGCCGCATCCGTCATGAATACACAACTCGGTATAATCGCGTTGGCACCGCAATACATCAAAGGATTGGTCGTGACTACCCTGTTCGATCCGCTCACCGTCGGCGAGATGAAACTTCCCAACCGCATCATCATGGCGCCCTTGACGCGCGCGCGCGCCGGTGAGAAGCGCATTCCGAACGCGCTGATGGCTGAGTACTACGCGCAGCGCGCTTCGGCCGGGTTGATCCTGAGCGAAGCGACCGTCGTGTCGCCCATGGGCGTCGGCTACGCGGACACCCCGGGCATCTGGTCGGAAGAGCAGGTCGAGGGATGGAGGCTCACCACCCGCGCGGTGCACCAGGCGGGCGGGCGCATGTTTCTGCAGCTCTGGCACGTAGGACGCATCTCCGACCCGCAATTCTTGAGCGGCGCCCAGCCGCTGGCGCCGAGCGCGGTGGCCGCCAAGGGAAACGTCAGCCTGCTGCGGCCGGAGCGGGCTTATCCCACGCCCCGCGCCCTCGAACTCGCCGAGATCCCCGACATCGTAGAAGCATTTCGCCGGGGCGCGCAAAACGCCGAGCGGGCGGGATTCGATGGCGTCGAGATCCACGGCGCCAATGGTTATCTGCTGGATCAGTTCCTGCAAGATGGCAGCAACCTGCGCAACGATGATTACGGCGGTACGATTGAAAACCGCGCCCGGTTGCTGCTCGAAGTCGCCGACGCCGCGATTTCGGTATGGGGTGGCTCGCGCGTCGGCATGCATCTGGCGCCGCGCGCCGACTCGCACGGCATGGGCGACTCCAATCTGCCGCACACCTTCGAGCACGTCGCTTCGGAACTGGGAAAGCGCCGCATTGCATTCATTTGCGCACGCGAATATGTCGGCGCGGACCGGCTCGGTCCCAAGTTGAAACAGGCCTTCGGAGGCAGCTACTTCGCCAATGAAAAATTCAACTTCGAATCCGCGACCCGCATCGTCGAAGCGGGCGAAGCGGATGCCGTGGCGTTCGGCAAATTATTCGTCGCGAATCCAGACCTGCCGCAGCGCTTTCAGCGCAATGTAGCGCTCAACGAATGGCGACCTGCACAGTTCTATAGCGGCGGAGCTTTGGGCTATACCGACTACCCGAGCTACAGTTCGACCTGAACCTCATCGGCAAAGCACCAACTCCAATCCTCGCCCGGCTCGAACGAGCTGATGATGGGGTGATCGGTCTTCACGAAGTGCTTGCGCGCGTGCCGGTTCTTGGAGTCATCGCAGCACCCGACATGGCCGCAGGTTCGGCACAAACGCAAGTGCACCCAAGTGTCCCCCATCGCCAGACACTCGACGCAGCCGTTTCCGGAGGGAGTCACGTCTTTCACGAGATGAAGGTGGCTGCAGACGGAATGCTTTGAGCGCATGTTCCACTCCTTGATCGTCGAACGATTCTAGGAGCCTGCCGCCTTGAATTCCAGGCCGGCGCCCTCTATTGTCGGGCGCGCCATGCAACGACGCACCTTTATCATGGCGGGCGCTGCGGTGCTTACCGCATCCCGATCCTTCAGGGCACGATCGCAGGACAACCCGCCTGAATCGCTCACGGCGCTTGCAGCCGCCTTGGCGGCCGGGCAATTGAGTTCGACGGCGCTCACGCAGACTTACCTCGAGCGCATCGCGCGAGTCGATCGGAGCGGCCCCCTCTTGAAGTCCGTCATCGAGACCAATCCGAAGGCGCTGGAAATAGCGGCCGCGCTCGATGCGGAACTGAAGAGCGGGCACAGTCGCGGACCGTTGCACGGCGTGCCAATCCTCATCAAGGACAACATCGAAACGGCCGACCGCATGATGACTACCGCAGGCTCGCTGGCGCTCGAAGGCTGGTACAGCCCGACGGACGCGCCGCTGATCGAACGGCTGCGCAAGGCCGGTGCGCTGATCCTCGGGAAGACCAATTTGAGCGAGTGGGCGAATTTTCGCTCCACCCACGCCGTCAGCGGCTGGAGCGCGCGTGGCGGCCAGACCTTGAACCCGCACGCGCTCGATCGCTCGCCTTCCGGCTCGAGTTCGGGCTCGGCGGTCGCGGTGGCGGCCGATCTTTGCGCGGCGGCGGTCGGCACCGAAACCGACGGCTCCATCACCAGCCCGGCTTCCATCAACGGCATTGTCGGCATCAAACCCACGGTGGGCCTCGTCAGCCGGCGAGGCATCGCGCCGATCTCGCACAGCCAGGACACTGCCGGACCGCTGGCCAAGAGCGTTGCCGATGCGGCAATGCTTTTGAGCGCCCTGCAAGGCCTGGATGCGAACGATACCGCCAGCGCAGCGCTCGGCGCCCAGCCTGCGCAGGACTACGCAAGGTTCGTCGACCCCGACGGACTCAAGGGTGCGCGGCTCGGCATCGCGCGCAAATTCTTCTCAGACGATGCGCCTCTGAACGCCTTCCTCGATCATTGCGTGGCGCTGCTCAAGGATGCGGGAGCAACCATCGTGGATCCGGCCGATCTGCCGTTGCACGGCAGCTTCGGTGCCGCCGAGCAGGACGTGCTGCTGTACGAATTTCATACCGATTTAAACGCGTTCTTGGGGCGGCTTAAGGTAACGCAGCCGGTGCGCTCGCTCGAGGCGCTGATCCAATTCAACGAAGCTCACAAGGCTCGCGAGATGCCTTTCTTCGACCAGGAGCTGCTGCTCCAGGCGCGCGACAAGGGCCCGTTGAGCGAGGCGGCCTATCGCAAAGCGCGCGATGTCTGCCTCAAGGCCACCAGAACGCAGGGCATCGATGCGGTGCTCGCCGAGCACAAGCTCGATGCCATGGTCTGCCTGACTTCAGGCCCCGCTTGGTTGATCGATCCCATCAACGGGGACGCCGACGTCGGAAGCTGCTCCTCACCCGCCGCGGTGGCCGGCTACCCGCATTTGTCGGTGCCGGCGGGCCTCTATCGGGGGCTGCCCGTTGGACTTTCATTCTTCGCGGGCGCCTTGAGCGAGGGCAAGCTGATCAAGCTCGCGAGCGGCTTCGAGCACGTGGCCGGCACACGGCCCATCCCGCGTTTCGCAAGAAGCGCGAGGGTCTAAAATCCCTCAGTGATCGCGCAGCTAGCGCGCAATAAAGCGCAGTTACAACCCCTTTTGGGGAACGATGAGGAATTTCTGCCCGGTGGCGCGGCGGTTATAGGAAGCGATTATTTTGGGATCTAGCGCTTCGGCCAACGAAATTTCGGCGGTGTAGTGGCTTCGGAAGGTGGTTTTCAGCTCACGGGCTACGCGGCTCTTCATGGCTTGAAATGCTTCCGGGCCGATTTTCTGTATGTAGGGCGTCAACAGCCAGCCGGAAACGCTCCAGGCGAGCCCGTAGCTGCGATTGAGCACCGTGGGGTTCATGTCCAACGACCCGTAGATGTACACCTGCTTATGAGTGGATGAGCCGTAGCGGTTGTAGGAACCGCCGCCCCGGTTCAAGGCGATTTCCATGCAGGTGAGGATTTGGCTGACCAGATTGCCGCCGCCGATGGCATCGAAAGCGAGCGTCGCACCCGTCGAGACCATCGCCTCGGTGAGCTCCTGCATGAAGCTCTCGCTGCCACTGTTGCACACCAGCCTGGCGCCGTCTTTCTTCAAGATCTGCGCTTGCTCGTCGCTTCTGACGATGTTGATGAGCGGGATGCCGTCCTTCTGGCAGAGGCGATTGAGCATTTGGCCCAGATTGGAGGCTGCGGCGGTATGGATCAGGGCCTTGTGACCCTCTCGCTGCAGCGTGCCGATCATGCCCAGCGCGGTGAGCGGATTGACGAAGCTCGAAGCGCCTTCGGCTGCGGTGGCATCTTCGGGCAAAAGCAGGCATTGAGTGATCGGAAGGCATCGGAATTGGGAGTACATGGCACCGCCGAGAACCCCGACCTTCTTGCCTAGCAGCGCTTGAGCGCCGGGCGAACTGCCCGCCTCGACCACGATGCCGGCGCCTTCGTTGCCGACCGGCATGGACTCGCCCACGCGGGCGGCCAGTGCACGACGAGCAGCCGGCGCCAGCGGGCTGGACACCACGGGCCCATGCGCATTCTTGGCCACCTTGGGATTGGCCCAATCGGCGATTCCCAGGAGCAGGATGAGGTCCGAGGGGTTAAGCGGCGCGGCCTCGAGTCGCACAACCACTTCCTCCGGCCCCGGCATCGGGACATGGTCCACGGCGAGAGAAAGTTCGATATCCCCGTCTGCCTTGACCAGTGAGCGAATCTGCAGCGACTCGCGGTTCTTATTCATTGTCATCCCGCAAGCATAGCGGGAATGCGCGTGCGTGGTAGCGGGCGCTGACCATCGCCTACAATGCCGCATGACTACGGCCTCCGAACCGCGCGGCTCCATCGACACCGCCCTGAAGAACGCGCGGCAGCTTTTGACGCAGCGGCCCGATCTAGCGGGCGAGCAGGCCCGCGAAGTCCTCAAAGCCGCCCCCGCGCACCCGACTGCACGCTTGATCCTGGGTGCCTCTCTTCGTCTCTCGCGCAAGCCCGACGAGGCTGCAGCGGTGCTTGCGCCGCTATGCGAGGAACAGCCGCAATGGGTTCCGCCGCTGCTTGAATATTCTTTGACTCTCAATGATTTGAACTCACCACTGAAAGCTATTTCTATATTGAAGCGCGCCGTTGCGGTCAAGCCCGATTCAGCGGATGCCTGGCGGCTTCTCGCCGAGCAGTTGGACATTGCGGGGACCTCCGCCGAGGCAGATGCCGCACGGGCCCAGTACCTGCGCGCCGCCAACCGCGACCCTAAGCTTCTCGAGGCAGCCTCTGCCTTGGTGGCAAACGATCTGCCCAAGGCCGATCGGCTCCTGCGTCGTCATCTGGATGCTCACGGTTCCGACATTGCGGCCTTACGAATGCTGGCAGAGGTCGCCGGACGGTTGAGGCTCTACCGCGAAGCGGAGAGCTTGCTGACCCGTTGCTTGGAACTATCGCCGAGTTTCGATGCGGCACGTCATAACCTTTCCACGGTGCTGAACCGACAGGGGCGGCCCGCGGAGGCCCTTGAACAACTCGGCATTCTTTTAAAGAAGGACCCGAAGAGCCCGGCATATTTAAATTCGAAGGCAGCCGCCCTCGCTAACCTCGGGGACTATGATGCCGCCATCGACTGCTACGAGTCGGTGCTCAACGCAGCCCCGCGCCAACCAAAGATTTGGATGAGTTTCGGGCACACGCTTCGCACCGCGGGGCGCCAAACCGAAAGCATTGAGGCGTATCGGCGCGCCATTGCCATGGAACCCACACTCGGCGAGGCTTGGTGGAGTCTTGCCAACCTCAAAACCTTCAAATTCAGCAATGAGGACATGGGAGCGCTCGAATCGGCGCTAAAGACCGAGAGCCTGAGCTCCGAAGACCGGTTGCACTTCGAATTCGCGATGGGCAAGGCGCTCGAGGACCGTAATAGCTTTGAGCAATCCTTCTGCCACTACATGAGCGGCAATGCCATCCGGCACAAGTTACGGCCCTACAACGCAGCCGTGAATACCACCTTCGTGCGCCGCAGCCGCGAGGTTTTCACGCCGGGTTTCTTTGCCGAGCGTACAGGGGGAGCTCCCGCATCGGATCCGATATTCATCGTGGGACTTCCCCGGGCCGGTTCGACGCTGATTGAGCAGATTTTGGCTAGCCATAGCGAGGTCGAGGGGACCATCGAATTGCCCGATCTGCCGCAGTTGGCCCGTGAGTTGTCGCGCAGTGAGCAGAGCGAGGAACCCGGCCGATTCTTCGCCGCCGTTTCGGCCCTCGATGCCGGCGAGCGGCAAGCCCTCGGGAGGCGCTATTTGGAAAGCACCCGCGTGCACCGCAAGAGCAACCGGCGATTCTTCATCGACAAGATGCCGAACAACTTCAACTATGTTGGGCTGATACAACTGATTCTCCCGAACGCCAAAATCATCGATGCCCGGCGGCACCCGCTGGCCTGTTGTTTTTCAAACGTTAAACAACATTTTGCGCAAGGACAGGATTTTTCCTATAGTCTTGACGATATCGGACGCTACTATCGCGACTATGTCGCGTTAATGGCACACTTCGACGAGGTACTGCCGGGCCGCATGCACCGAGTGTTATACGAAGCGATGATCGACGACACTGAAACACAAGTAAGTCGCTTGCTGGATTTTTGCGGGCTGCCGTTCGAGGGAGCCTGTCTGCGTTTCTATGAAAACGACCGCCCGGTGCGCACGGCGAGTTCAGAGCAGGTCCGTCAACCCATTTTTCGCGACGGCATCGACCAGTGGCGCCATTTCGAGCCCTGGCTGGATCCTTTGAAGCAAGCGTTGGGTCCCGTGCTGCCGTCGTACCCCGAGGTACCCAGAGGGGATTTTCTCAGTTCATGATTCTTGCAGAATAATTCGCTGACATTTTGAAGGGAGCTGCCATGATGAAAATTAAACGGCAACCGCAATCGCCGTTGGGACAAGCTGTTCGCCGCGCCATTCGCGCAAACGGCAAAATGCTGCCACTGGCCACCGCCATTTCCGCGATTCTCGCAACGCCCATGGTGCATGCCGCCGATGCGGCGACGGCCGCCGCGGACTCGGGCGCTCTCGGCGAGATCGTCGTCACTGCACAGAAGCGGACAGAAAACCTGCAGAGCGTTCCGATCAGCATCGACGTGTTCGACACGCAAAAGATCGAACAGCTGCATGTGGTGAGCTTGGACGACTACGTAAAACTGTCACCCAGCGTGTCCTACTCTCGCGGCGAAGGACAGGGCGGGAATGGCCAGCCGGGAACCTCGCACCTCTATATGCGCGGCGTGGTGAGCGGGGCCAACGAGAATCACTCTGGCTCCCAACCGTCGGTCGGCGAATACTTGGATGAAATGCCGGTCACGACGATCGACGGCAACGTCGATGTTCACATCTATGACGTGCAGCGAATCGAAGTGCTGGAAGGCCCCCAAGGCACCTTCTACGGCGCGAGTTCCGAGGCGGGAACGGTTCGAATCATCACCAACAAGCCCGATCCCACCAAGTTCGAAGCCGCGTTCGACGTCGACGGAAATCATGTGCAGCACGGCGGCAACGGCTACAGCGCCGAAGGCTTCGTCAACATACCGTTATCGTCGAATGCCGCGGTCCGGGTGGTGGGCTGGTACGAGAAAGACGCCGGTTACATCGACAATGTGGCCGGCACCAATGCGGCCGCGTGCATCCAGAACGGCGTGCGCACCTACCAAACCTGGGCGCAATTTTACGGCTACGGCACGACCTTGGATCCCGTCACCGGCTGCGTCGACAGCGCACCGCTGGGCAAGGGCGCCCAGAGCAACGCTGCATACGTCAAAAACAACTACAACACCGTGGAACTGCGCGGCGCCAGAGCCGCCCTCAAATGGGATCCGGTCGAAGACTGGAGCATCACGCCGACCGTCATGGGTCAGAGCATGTCCAATGAAGGCTTCTTCGGCTACGACCCGGCCGTTGGCGATCTGCAAGTGACCCACTTCGGACCGGAATATGGCGACGACAACTGGATGCAGTCGGCACTGACCGTAAACGGCAAGATCAGCGACTTGGAGGTCACGTACGCCAGCGGTTATATGAAGCGTACGACCCACTCGATCGCCGACTACAGCGATTACTCGGAGTTCTACGACAAGCTCTATCAATACGGCCAGTATTGGCACGACAACGCGGGCGCGCCGATTGATCCGCAGGAACTCGTGGTGAGCCGCGGCTCGTTCGAGAAATGGAGTCATGAGCTTCGCATCCAAACGCCCCAGGACTGGGTCGTACACGCGACGTTGGGCGGCTTCATTCAACGCCAACTGCACAACATCTATGAGCAGTACGTGATGCCGGGCTACGATTTCACCGATCCGTATGGACGGGTGGGATCTCCGACTCCGAATCCCGATGGATTGGCCAGCGACACGAGCCAGCCCTTCTCCACGGTTCCGGGCTACGAGAACACGATCTGGGTAACCAAGGAACAGCGCGTCGATCGCGACAAGGCGATATTCGCGCAGGTTGGCTGGGACATCACCTCGCAGCTGTCGCTCAATCTCGGCGAGCGCTACTTCTGGTACAACAACTCGCTGCAGGGATACTATGGATACGCCTCGAATCAGGGCATTTGCTTCAGTGGACCGACGGCAAGCGTGCCGTTCACCCCGTGCACCGACCTCAGCAAGCAAACCGGTGGCGATGGCAATGTGCCGCGCGTGAATGTCACCTACAAAATCACGCCCGACGTCATGGTGTATGCGACCTTCTCCAAGGGATTCAGGCCCGGCGGCGTCAACCGAACCGCAGAGAAGGACATCGGTCCGTACCAGGCCGACTTCCTCACCAACTACGAAGTGGGTTGGAAAACGCAGTGGTTTGACCGGCATCTGCGTTGGAACGGCGCCGCTTTCCAGGAAAACTGGAATAACTTCCAGTTCTCATTCCTGGGACCCAACAGCGTCACCATCATCGAGAACGGCGGAAATGCGCGAATCCGCGGCATCGAGAACAATATCGAGTTCCAGCCCTTCAAGGCGCTCGACATGAATTTGGACTTCACTTTCCTGGATCCGCGCCTGACCAAGAACTACTACGGTTGCACACCGGGTTCCTCTGTCAGTTGCCCGATCGACATCGCGCCCATCACACCGGCCGGCTCGAATCTGCCGATCAGCTCCAAGTTCAAGGGGGCCCTGCAGACGCGATACACCTTCAACAGCGTCGGCGACTGGGCGCCCTTTGCGCAGATGTCCTACATGTACCAGACCCAAGCGTTGTCGCAGTTCAAGGTGCCGTTGGAAACGTATCAGGGCCCGCAGCCCGCGTACGGACTTCTTGATCTCATCGGCGGGGCCAGCAATCAGTCCGGTACCACGGCGCAGCTGATCCTCACGAACGTCACCGACAAGCGAGCTCAATTGTCGCGCTTCGCCGCGTGTTCACCGAACGTCTGTCAACAGCAATACATCAGCCCGGCACAGCCGCGCACTATCGGCATAAAGTTCAGTCAGAAATTCTGAAGTCCACAAAGATGCCCCCACACCTGAGTCGGGTGTGGGGGCTTTTTATGTCAGCGCCGCGTTTTCGAGCGGGCCGAAGGTATGCAGGAGTTCGCGCTTGCGCGCCTTGATCTCATCGCCGAGCGACTGCAAATCCAGATGCGATTCCGCGGCCTCGGTGAAAATTCCACGGGTCCCTTCTTCCGCATCCACGTGCTGACGGAAGAGTTCAGCCAAGACATGAACTTTGGCGAAAAACGTGTTCTCGGTGGGCCCGGCACGTTCGATCTCATCGATCAGCGCGTTGATGGCCGCATGCTCCCGCTGCGCTGCCTTGGCGAGCACGCTGCTGGGATGGGCCAGGGCCGGGTAAAAGATCGCCTCGTCGACATCGGTATGGACTCTGAGCGCCGCACAGATGTCGTACGCCAAGTCCTCCTCACGCCAAGTCGAATTGGTGCTCCTGAATTCTTCAAACAGCTGCTCGACCCGCCGGTGATCCGCGGTGAGGAGTGCAATGGCATCCTCGCCGGCGGAGCGCTCGGGAGCCGAGTGAGTTAACAGCGCCACGATCAGGCCGCTTTCTTCTTCGGCACTTTTTTGCCGGCGCGACGCGCCTCGGATAGGCCGATGGCGATGGCCTGCTTACGGCTCGTGACCTTCTTGCCTGATCCGCCGCTCTTTAGCGTACCGGCCTTGCGCTCCTTCATGACCCGTTCGACGGTGCGTTGACTGCCCTTGCTGTACTTTCGCGCCATGACACGCCCTCAAATGGCAAATGACTGCGCTGTTAGGCTAGCGATGTCGGGATGATGCCGCATCGGACAAGCTCCGCAGCGCTCTGTCGGCGCATGCCGACTTTAGAATATGCCGAGGCTCAAGCCGGCAGCCAGGGTGCGACCGAGCTCTTCGCAGGCCGCGAGGCGGTCGGGCGGGATGCGCTTTTTACGTAAAATATCCTCCGGCGCGCTCGCGTGCGTGATGACTATGAGGGGATCGGCAATGGGCTTTAGGCGCCAGCCGGTGGCAATCCGTTCGATCTGTTGCGCCGCACTCCTTCCGTCGGTCCCGGCACAAATCAGCGTCAGGTAAGGACGGCCGTTTAGCCGGTCGAGCGCGGCGTAATAAGTCCTGTCGAAAAAGTCCTTCATCAAACCCGACATGGATGCGAGGTTTTCCGGGGTCGCGAATATGAATCCCTGAGCGCGCAGCACATGATCAGAACCCGTCTCTTGGGCGCGCTTCACCGTCACCTCGACGCCGCTCTCGCCTCGCGCTCCCCGCGAAGCAGCCAAGGCCATCTGCTCGGTGCCCCCGGTCATGGAGTGGTAGACGATCAGCAGTTCGCTGCGCGCTTTCGATGCCATGAGGGATTCTACCGTGAGCGATGTCCTACGCTCGACATGTGGCTGAACCGACTGCCCAGGGAAACCGGCCCCATCGATACTTCTGTCACCTGTAAAAACAGGATGTTGTGTCACACACGAGGTGAGATCATGCTTCACTATGCGGTGGTTTTCTTCGTCATCGCCCTGATCGCGGCGTTCTTCGGATTTGGCGGCGTGGCCGTCGGCGCGGCGAGCATCGCCAAGATCTTGTTCATTGTGTTCTTGATCGGCGCGGTGATTACATTCCTCATGAGTCTGGGCCGCAGGGTCTAGCGAGCAAGGAGACGTTATGGAATCAGTGTCCTCAGCGGCGAAAAGCGCCGGCGAATATGCCAACGGTCAGATCAACTCGTTCCTGGAAAACGTGGAAGATCTCACCAAGGCCCTCAAGGACGTCGATACCCCCGACATCGCGCGGGTGCGGGCCAAGGTGAAGATAGCCTTGGCCGCCGCCAAGAGCGCGGTCTCGGATACCGCCTCGCAGCTCAAGGATCAGGCCCAGTACGTCGGCAAGCGTACCGATAGCTTCGTGCGGGACAATCCCTGGCAGGTGATCGGGATCGCGGCCCTGGTGGGGCTGGCGGTGGGTATTTTCGCCTCGCGCCGCTACGACTGAGGCGTTTGGTGGCGGCGCGTCACGCGCGCCGCCACTCCGCCTTGCCTCCCGGCTTGTCCTCCACGAGCACGCCTTGCTTGGCGAGCTCGGCGCGCAGTCGGTCGGACTCCGCAAAATTCTTCGCGGCCCGCGCGGCATTGCGTGCCTGCACCAGCTCCTCGATATCGCTGTCGCTGACTCCCGCAGCCTCGACCCCGCGCTTTAGAAAAGTGCCAGGATCCTGCTGTAACACGCCGAGCATGGCGCCCATGGCTTTCAAGGTAGCGGCCGAGTTTCTGGCAAGATCCTCATCGCCCGCGGCCTTGGCCTGATTGGCCTTTCCGGCGATTCCCTGCATGACCGCAAGGGCCTCGGGCGTGTTGAAGTCATCATCCATTGCTTCGCGAAATGCATCGAGCGCCGACCTGTCGGCTTCGCCCCCTGCAGCAACGTCCTTCAGGGCGCGATACAAGCCGAGCAGCGTCTCGTCCGCCTGGGCGAGTTGCGTCGATGAATAGTTGATGGGTCCCCGGTAGTGGCTGCTCAACAAAAAGAACTTGAGCACTTCCGGATCGCGCAGCGTCTTTAGCACCTCGCGCACCGTGAAGAAATTGCCCAGCGACTTGGACATTTTCTCGTCGTTGACCCGTACGAAGCCGTTGTGCATCCAGAGATTGACGAACGGAGTACCGCAGGCGGCGCACGATTGCGCGATCTCATTTTCATGGTGCGGGAATTTCAAATCCTCCCCGCCGCCATGCAGATCGAAGTGGCTGCCCAGAAGACTGGTCGACATGGCCGAGCACTCGATGTGCCAGCCGGGGCGTCCCGGGCCCCAAGGCGATTCCCAGTACGGTTCGCCCTCTTTCGCGCGCTTCCAGAGCACGAAGTCCAGGGGATCGCGTTTCGCGCGATCGACTTCCACCCGGGATCCGGAGCGCAGGTCATCGATGTTCTTGCGCGACAGGCGCCCGTAGTCGGCGAACTTGCGCACCGCGTACATGACGTCGCCGTCGCTCGCCTGGTATGCGAAGTCCTTGTCAATGAGCGTTTTGGTCATCGACACGATTGCATCGATATATTGGGTGGCCCGTGGCTCCATGTCCGGCGGATCGAGCCCGAGGACGGCACAGTCCTCGTGCATGGCAACCGTGAAGCGTTCCGCCAGGTGCTGCCAGCTCTCGCCGTTCTTCGCGGCGCGGTCGATGATCTTGTCGTCGATGTCGGTGACGTTTCTGACGTAGGTCACCTTGTAGCCGCTGGCGCGCAAATAGCGCTGCACCAGATCGAACACGGTGAGCATGCGGGCGTGACCTACGTGGATGAAATCGTAGTTGGTCATGCCGCACACGTACATGCGCACCTCCCCGGGCTTTAGGGTCTTGAACTCCTGCTTCCGGCCGGTGAGCGAATTATGGATTTTGAGCATAGCGTTCGAGCCGGCGTCGCGCGGTGGCGGCGGGCATCAGTTTGAGTAGCGGCGCGAGTTCGGGCCCGTGCGCCTGTCCGGTGAGAGCCACGCGCAGCGGCATGAAAAGCTCCGCGCCCTTGCGGGTGGTCTTGTCCTTCAGGAGTTTGGTGAGCAACTTGAAGTCGCCATGCGACTCATCGAACGCACCGAGAGCGGCGCGGAAAAATTCATGGCCGGCGGCGCCGATGAGGTGGCGCTCGGAGTCGCCGAGCGGGGGCAACTCGCCGCTCACCACCTCGCGCCAGGGTGTTGCGTCGGTCGGCAGCACCACATTGTGGCGGATCAGTTCGACGAAATCGGGCGAGTCGTGCGCGCCCAGCCACTCCTTCATTTCCTCGGCCGAGAGGCGCGCGACCGATTCCTTCTGCCAGTGAACCAGCTGTGCCTCATCGAACCGCGCCGGCGCGCGTCCCAGATGTTCCGGCCTGAAATGCGCCGCCATCTGCGATGCGGGGAGCCACGCCTCCACATCGCCGGTATGGCCCAAGCGGAACAACTGATTGAGCAACGCCACGCTCAAAAAACCCCGCTGCCTGAATTCCGCGACGCTGGTGCTGCCGTGGCGCTTGGAGAGCGGCGCGCCGTCCGCGCCCACCAGCAGCCCGACGTGCCCGTAAGCCGGCGCCCGCATGGCAAGAGCCTCCAAGATCATGAGCTGGCGCGGCGTGTTGGTGAGATGGTCGTCGCCGCGCAGCACCTGCGTCACCCCCATGGCCGAGTCGTCGACGGCGTTGCAGAAGAAAAACGCCGCCGTTCCGTCCTCGCGCCTGATGATGAAGTCGCCGATGTCGTCGGAGGCGAAGCGCTGGGTGCCGTGCACGGCATCCTCGAACACGATGGCCGCGCCGCTCGCTACCTGGAACCTTAAGCTCGGTCGCAGGCCGCGCGCCTCGCGCTCGGCGCGTTCCGCCTGACTCAAGGCGCGGCAGGTGCCGGCATAGCGCGGCGGCTTGCCGGCCATGCGCTGCAGCTTGCGCGACAATTCCAGCTCTTCGGCCGTGCAGTAGCAGGGATAGGCGCGTCCCGAGCGTTCCAAGTCGCTATACAGCCCGGCATAAAATGCACCGCGTTCGGCTTGGCTGTAGGGAGCCGAGGGACCGCCCACATCCGGCCCTTCATCCCAGTCCATGCCCAGCCAGGCAAGATCGGCGAGCAAGGCATCGCGAAACTTAATCTGGCTGCGTTCCTGGTCCGTGTCCTCGATGCGCAGGATGAAGCGTCCGCCGCTCTTCCTGGCCCACCAGTAGCTGAAAAGCGCCGTGCGCGCGTTACCCAAATGCAATGAGCCCGTGGGACTCGGAGCAAAGCGCGCAACGATGGGGGTGCTTTCGTGGGGGAGCATATCGTGGAGAATTGTACCTATTCGAGTAGAATCATAGGGATGAAACAGCTGTTACCTCTGCTTGCCCTGCTCAGCGTCTGCCTTTTTAATTCCGCTCTCGCCGATGACACGGCGCCTCCGGCCAAGCCCCAGGCGCAAGCCCCTGCATCCAGCGATGGCGCGGCCGCCGCCAGCGCCGCGCCCGCGAAAACCGTGGAACCCGCCGCCCAGCCCAAGGTGAGCGGACCCCAGTACGTCCAGGTGTCCACCAATATGGGCAATTTTGTCATCGAATTGAACGGCGAACGGGCGCCGCTCACGGTGGCGCACTTCTTGAAATTGGTGGATGCCGGCCATTACAGCAACACGATTTTTCACCGCGTGGTGCCGAACTTCGTGGTCCAGGGCGGCGGTTTCGACGCCAACTACAACCCCAAGCACGTGACCGAGAAGGTGGTGAACGAATCGGGCAACGGCTTGAGCAACGTGCGCGGCTCGGTGGGCATGGCGCGCAATTCCGAGCCGCATGCCGCCGATGCGCAGTTTTATGTCAATCTCTACGACAATGTGGCGCTCGATCCCAACCAGACGCGCTGGGGCTATGCGGTGTTCGGCAAGGTGGTCTCGGGAATGGAAGTGGTGGATCGCATCGGCAATGTGCCCACCGGTTCGCACGGCGCCATCAAGGAAGACACGCCCTTGAAGCCCGTCATCATCCTGAAGATCGAACGGACCCAGGCACCGGCCGGCTGAAACTACGGCGAACGATTGGTCACGCTGTTCATTTCCGACCTGCACATCGACGCGACGCGTCCTGCGATCATCGATCAATTCTTGAGTTTCCTCGAGCGCGACGCGCGCCGCGCCGCGGCGCTCTATATCCTGGGAGACCTGTTCGAGTCGTGGATCGGAGACGAGGCGCCGGACAGCGCCCAGCAGGCCGCCATCGCCGGGATCCGCGCGCTGACCTCGAGCGGCGTTCCCTGCTTCGTGATGCACGGCAATCGGGATTTCCTCATGGGCGACACCTTTTGCCGGGAGAGCGGCGCGCGCCTGCTGCCCGACCCCGTGATCATCACGCTGTACGGCGAGCGCGTGCTGGTCATGCACGGTGATGCGCTCTGCAGCGACGATCGCGCCTATCAGCGCCTGCGCGCGACCGTGCGCGAGCCCTCGTGGCAAAAGCGCTTTCTCTCGCTGCCCGTTGCCTCGCGCCAGACGCTTGCGGACGCCGCACGCGGCGGCAGCAAGGCGCATACCGCGCGGCTGGAATACTCGATTGCCGACGTGAATCCCGACAGCGTCGCCAAGGCGATGCGCGGCGCACGGACCACCATGCTTCTGCACGGGCACACCCATCGTCCCGCCATCCATGCCCTCGAAGTCGACGGCCGCCCCTGCACCCGCATCGTGCTCGGCGACTGGTATGAGCAGGGAAGCCTGCTGGCCTGGGACGAGAGCGGACCGGAGCTGCGCAGCCTCGCGCGAGCTCACTGAGGCTCGAAGGTCGAGGTGCGCGTGACGCGCCACGACTCGCGCTCGTTCAAAGCCTGGTACCAGCGCGCGATGGCAGGATAGCGGCCGAAGGGAAAGCGTCCCACCTCGAAGTAGGTCGCCATGCCGGCCACGCCAAAATCTGCGATCGACGGCCGGGTGCCGGCGAGAAAGTCCTTGGTCTGCAGGGCGCCTTCGAGTTGCTCCAGGAGCACGTTGACGGGCGGCGCGCCCCACTCCGGATCTACGTTAGGCCTTGGCAAGCGCTCGGGAAACAGCTGGTGCGCGACGTGCGAAGCCAACACCGCCGAGAGTGTCGGCTGCCAATGCGCCGACTCCCAAAAGAGCCAGCGCAGGATTTGCGCACGTTGCGTGGGTTCCTTCGACCAGAGTTCATAGCCGCCATGCGCCTCGGCCAAGTACACCAGGATCGCATTGGACTCGACCAACGTGACCTCGCCGTCGATGAGCGTCGGGATCTTACCGGCCGGATTGACGGCGAGGTACGCCGGGCGGCGTCCTTCCCCGGCATACACGTTGACGAGCTGAATGTCGGCCTGCACGTCGAGTTCCTCCGCCACGGCGAGCACCTTGCGGCCGTTGGCCGACAACGGCGTGGCATAGATTTTCAGCACGGCGGACCCGAATGGAAGCGAAAGACAGCATCCTTGGACTCGATGAGTTCGGCCTCGCGCGTGGCGAAAGCGCTTATGCGCGCCGGCAGGTCCACCTCGGCGCGCACCGAGGCGCGGCGCGCAAGCTCAAGGTAGAGCTTGAAGTGCCGCGACTCGGCCGCATGCAGACCTTCGAAAAATTCCTTGAGCGGCGAATCCAAGGCGGGAGCAAGCGCCGCGAAGCGCTCCGCCGAGCGCGCCTCGATGAAGGCGCCGCACACCATCAGATCCACCTCGCGCTTAGGCTCGCTGCGGGCCACCAGGCGCCGCAGCTGCTCCGCATATCGGCCCGGCGCCAAACGCTCGGGCACGACCCCCAAGCTTCGCATCAGCTTGGCCACTTGTTCGTAGTGGCGCAGCTCCTCGCGCGCCAGCCGCGAGAGCCGCTCGACCAGATCCAGATCCTCGCCATAGGCGAACATCAGGGCAAGCGCGGTGGAGGCGGCCTTCTTTTCACAATTGGCGTGATCGATGATGAGCAGGCGACGCTCCCTGACCGCCTCTGCGACCCAGGCCTTGGGAGTCGGCGCGACAAGCAGTGCATGCTCGAAGCCGCCCCCGTCCGGGCTCATGCCGGCGCCATCAGCGAGCCGACCGCCTGCAACACCTCGCGTGCCGACTGGAAGCGGCCCGCCGGATCCTTGGCGAGCAGGCGTTTCATGAGCGGGTCGTAGCGCTGAAACTGCGGCGCGATCTCGGGAATCTCGGCGCGCTTGTGCTTGTAGATCACTTCCATGGCGGTCGAGCCGCTGTAGGGCTTTTTGCCGGTGAGCATTTCGAAAAAAATCACCCCGAGACTGTAAAGATCGCTGCGCGCATCGATGGTTTCCGCATGGCCCTGCTCGGGACTCATGTAATACGGGGTGCCGAAGATCTCGCGCGTGCCGGTGAGGTTCACATCCTGTTCATTGGCCTTGGCGAGGCCGAAATCGATGAGGCAGAGCGACCCGTCGGCGCGCAGCATGACGTTCGCCGGCTTCAGGTCGCGATGCAGGATGCCGACCGAATGAATGGCTTCCAGCGCGCTCGCAATCTGGATGAGAAACCGCAATGCCGTGGTCGGCGAGGTGGGCGATTTCATGCGTTGGCGCAGGTCGCCGGCCGGAAAATGCTCCATGGCGATGTAGGCATGATCGTCCGCCACGCCCAGATCGTAGATGCGCACGATGTTCTGGTGGTTCAAGCCCGCGACGATCTCGTATTCACGCAGGAAGCGATCGAAGCTCACGATGCGTTCCGACACGTCCGGAACCTGGCTGAAGACCTTGAGCACCACCAAGGATCCCGCGCGTTCGCTCTCCGCAAGATAGATGGTGCACATGCCGCCCGAGCCCACCTGCCGGATGCAGCGGTGGCCGCGGATCATCACCGAGCCGAAGCGGTAGCGCCGGTCGTAATCGGGATTGGAACGCAGCATGGCAAGCGACTGGCGGTGCTCGTTGGAGGACAGGTTGATGGCGCGGATCAGCTGGTCGCGGTCTATCTTGCGGCCGTAGGTGCGGTGCATGCCGTGCACCGGTGCCGGCAGCTCCGCCGGCGGATCCTCGAGCAGCACCAGCACGATGGGCGCGAACTCGGGCTTCGCCAACAGGCTCACCGCATAGTCCTCGGTGGCGGCGCTGGGACTGCCGCCCACCACGATCACCGCATCGTACCCGGCGGCCGCAAACTGCGGCTCGAAGTCGGCATCGACGCCGAGGCGATGTTCGACGATGGCCGCTTCGGGCCATTCGATCTCGGCGTGCTTTTTGACCAGCAACCGATGATCGGCACTCGTACCGATGATGAGCAAACGCATTGTTCAAAACCGCCCGCGCTTCGGCGCGTACCGGCAGCGCGAATCTGTCTTACAGGACGCGGACTGTCTTCAGTCCACGACCCGCGCCGTCGCGCTTTAATTGTTTGGCTTGGTCGGACCGCTCGCCCTGCAGCCGCTCCAGATACTCGGGCGTCACATCGCCGGTGACATAGCGTCCGGAGAAGCAGGAGGTGTCGAATTCTTCGATCTTGGCGTTGTCGTGGCGTACCGCGTGCACCAGGTCGGGAAGGTCCTGATAAATCAGCCAGTCGGCGCCGATGATGTCGCGCACTTCCTCGTCGGTGTGCCCGGCGGCCACCAGTTCCGAGGCGGCCGGCATGTCGATGCCGTAGACGTTGGGATAGCGCACCGGGGGAGCCGCCGAGGCGAAGAACACCTTCTTGGCGCCCGCCTCCCGGGCCATGTCGATGATCTGCGCCGAGGTGGTGCCGCGGACGATCGAGTCATCGACCAACAGCACGTTCTTGCCGCGGAACTCCAGATCGATGGCGTTCAGCTTGCTGCGCACCGACTTGGCGCGCTGTTCCTGCCCGGGCATGATGAAAGTGCGCCCAATGTAGCGATTCTTGATGAACCCCTCGCGGTACTTGACTCCGAGCAGCTGCGCGACCTGCACCGCGCTCGTGCGGCTGGTGTCGGGAATCGGAATGACCACGTCGATGCCGTGCTCGGGCCGCTCGCGTTTGATTTTCTCCGCGAGACGCTCGCCCATCCGCAGGCGAGCCTTGTACACCGAAATATTGTCGATGATCGAGTCGGGGCGGGCGAAATACACATACTCAAATATGCACGGCGTGTGGCGCGCCATCGCGACGCACTGCTGGGCGTAGAAGCGCCCCTGTTCATCGATGAAGACGGCCTCGCCGGGCGCCACGTCCCGCAGCATGTCGAAACCCAGCATGTCGAGAGCCACGCTCTCCGACGCCAGCATCCACTCGGTGCCTTTCTTGGTGTCGCGCTTGCCGATCACCAGCGGCCGGATGCCGTGCGGGTCGCGAAACCCCAAAATGCCGTGGCCGATCACCATGGCGGTCACGGCATATCCGCCGCGGCAGCGCCGATACAAGGCGTTGACCGCCGCAAATACGTCCGCCGGCGTTACGCGCGGTGTTCCGACGCGCTCCAGTTCGGATGCCAGCACATTGAGGAGCACTTCCGAGTCGGAACTGGTGTTCAAATGGCGGCGGTCTTCCCGCACCAGCACTTCAGTCAACTCGCGCGCGTTGGTCAAATTGCCGTTGTGCCCGAGACAAATTCCATACGGAGAGTTGACGTAAAAAGGCTGGGCGTCATGCGCACTGTCGCAGCCGGCGGTCGGATAGCGCACGTGGCCGATGCCCATGTTGCCCTTGAGTTTCAGCATGTGCTTTTGCTGAAACACATCGCGCACCAACCCGGAATCCTTGCGCATGAACAGCTCGCCGTCCTCGGCCGTCATGATGCCCGCGGCATCCTGACCCCGATGCTGCAGTACCGTCAGCGCGTCATAGATGCGTTGATTGACCGCGCTTGTACCGACCATTCCGACGATTCCGCACATGTCGATCTCCGTTACTTCGGTCTGACCTTGACGCCGGTCAGACGCTCGAGCTTGGCCCAAGGTTCGCCCTTCTCGCCCACCATTGCGCGCAGCCAATCGCCGATGGTCTCACCATAGGGAATCAGCTTCGAGCGGCCCCACCAATCCTCTTGATTCATGTGCAGCAATTCGGCGCCGATGACCAGCAAGCCCACCAGTACCATGCCGCGCGCGATGCCGAAGAATACCCCGATGACGCGATCCAAGGGCCCCAAGCCCAAGCTGCGCGTGAAGTAACTCAGCAGCATGCCGACCACCCAACCCACGAGCAGCACGAGAATCAGAATCACAAGCCGTCCGACCCAGGGGGCGATATTCGGATCCGCCAGCAGGCCGCCCAGATGCGGTTCGATGACGGGACCGAATTGCCATGCGGACCATATGGCGAGAATCCAGAAGGCGACCGAGACTGCTTCGCGAATAAAACCGCGCAACGCACCTATCAATGTTGACCCCAGCAGAATCAACAGGATTAAAACGTCGGCTCCGGTCAATATCTGGCCTCCTCGTGCCTGCCCCTTATTCTACCGGAGCCACGCCATGGCCGTCGCGAAAGCATTACAAAATGCGACATCAGCCCACCGGGG
>DASXOQ010000015.1:0-5042 GCA_036494165.1 Steroidobacteraceae bacterium | reverse complement strand
CTAGGGGCTCGCGTCGAGAAGGTGGCGCGGGCACCCATTAGCCTTTGAAAAGCTCTGCCATGCTGGCCACGGCTGTGGCTATTTCGATGAGTTGCTCGGCGCACGGGTGGTCACGCACTCCGACGTCACCGTCTGTGCTTGCTTTGGAGTTTCGCGCGGCGCCATAGAGCAGGCAATCGGGCGGGGGCTGCGAGGACACGGTGTCACTCGGGAAGGCACTCAAGGCGGGCACCAACTGCGGATCATGTGTGCCCGAACTGCGCCAGCTTCTGGAGAGGCGTGAGGCGCTTCCCGCGCGAACCGCGTCGGCTAGCCCTTATCGCGCAAACGGGTGACGACCGACAGCGGTGTAACCGTCGACTTGGCGGCGTGTGTCGGTGCGCTCAAAACTGCGAGCGTCATCTGCTGGTGCAGCTGATTCATGGAGGCGACGACGTTCTCGAAGGAAAGGGGGCGTGAAATTAGATACCCCTGCAGCGCGAGGCCGCGGTAGTGCACCAGCCAGGCGAGTTGCTCATGGGATTCGATGCCTTCCGCCGTGACCTCCAGTTGCAGGTGCTCGCACATGGTGATGATGGCCCGCGCGATCGCCGCGGAGCGCTCGTTGACGCCGAGCCCTGCGATCAAGCTGCGATCGAGCTTCACCCTGGACAGTGGCAACTGCTCCAGGGACGTCAGGGATGAGTAGCCGGTTCCAAAGTCATCGAGCGCGATCGCGATTCCCTGATCTCTGATCTTTCTCAGCATCTGAATGGTCGGAGTGCCGGTCTGCAGCACCGTCTCGGTCAATTCGATCTCAATGCAGCGGACCGGGAGCCTGTGCCGGGCGAGCAGCCCCAGCAAGCGTTCCAGGAAGCCGGCATCCATCATCTGGCGAGGGGATACGTTCAGCGCAATTCGCACTTCCGGCCAGTCGCCGTGGTACCAGCGGCTGGCTGCGGTCACCGCGGCTTCGAGGACCCAGCGGTCGATATCGGTCATGAAGCCGCTGGCCTCCGCGACTGCCAAGAATTCGGTGGGTGTGGCGAGACGGCCGTCGGGTTGGCGCCAGCGCAACAGCGCCTCCACCGCGATTACTTTCAGGGAGGTTACGGCCACCTCCGGCTGAAACACCAGCTCGAACTCGTTGCGATCGATGGCGCGTCGCAAGCGCTGCTCGGTGCTGAATTTCTCGCTGGCGGATTGCAGAAGGTCCGGGGTGAACACATTGAGCTGATTGCGCCCGAGGGACTTGGCACGGAACAGGGCCGCGTCCGCGGCGCTCAGAAGCTCGTCGGGATGCGTGCCGTGGTCGGGAAAGAGGCTCAAGCCCGCGCTCACGCTGACCACGAGCTCGCGCTGGTCGATTACGATCGGCGCATGAAAGGCCTGTATGAGCAGGCTACCCGCGCGATAGATCTCCTCGCTGCTCCGCGCGTTCTCGTAGACCACCGAAAACTCATCGCCTCCGAGGCGTGCCGCGTATCCGAAGCCGTCGCTGCAGCTCTCGAGCCGCTGCGCGATCGTGCGCAGTATTTTGTCGCCGTAGGCGTGCCCCAGGCTGTCGTTGATGGTCTTGAAGTTGTCGAGATCGATGAAAAATACGCCGACGTGGTGGCCCTGCGAGCGTGCGGAGTGCAGCGAGCGGTCGATGAGCGTGAGCCAGTGGCGTCGATTCGGCAGCTGCGTGAGCGGATCGCGCTCCGCCAACTCCTTCAATTCAACGGTGCGTGCCGCCACATCGGATTCGAGGCGCGATTGATAGAAATGATTGATCTCGTTGGCTTTGGCGAGTTCATGCGCCATCTGATTGAATGCGCCGGCGAGTTTGTCGAGTTCCTTCAGGCCGCCGCGTTTGACGCGCACCTCGGTGTCGCCCTTCGAAAGGCGCTCAGCGGCGTTCAGCAAGCGTCTCACAGGACCGATTATGCTGCGTACCGTGACCACGCTGATGAATAGAACCAGCAAGGTGGCGGCAGCCGTGATCCAACCAATTAGCACGTCACGGCTTGAGTCGCGAGGCATCACGGTCACCGTTTCAACCGGACTCTCGAGCGGCACGGGTGCAAGAGCCGCGGGCTGCGGCGCGGCCTCCTCGGACCGCGTCGTTGCGCTGCGCTGATCGTGCAGGGCAAGCAGTCCCTGGGGCACCCGGGCGCTGGCGGCCATTTTGGCGGCGGCAAAGCGGCTCAACTGAGTTTCAATCGACGGCCCCAGCGCCTCGAGATTCTCTCGCGCTCCGGAAACGGCCGCAGCCTCGTCACGCAGTGTCGCAATCCAGTTGTCGCTCTGCGCACGGCGCAGGGTGTCGCTGTCGGTTTCGATGGTCTGCGCGAAGCGCCGTTCGGCTTCGGCCGCGGCACGCAAGCCGGGAGCCGGGTTGCCGGAGAGCACGGCCGTGTCGAGGCGTTGTCGCATCAAGGTGAGCGAATCTACAAGGCTCTCGAGCGCCTGGCGCGCACTCTGGCGGGCAAACAGTTTGAAGGAGTTCTGTAGGGCCGGCTGAACCGCGGCCTGCAAGTTGTCCCAATGCCGCCGATAGTCGGCAATGGTCCGCTGCCGGTCTTGCTCGAGGCGCTCGAGCGTGCTGCCGGTCGCCTTGAGCATATTGCTGGTATCGAGGACCTGGCGAGCCATGTCTGGATCTACGGGCTGCAGCTGCGCGGCGTAGGCTCGCGTAGCATTGAGCAACTGATCCTCCGCGGCCTGCTGTGCGCTCTCGTGGTCGCTTTCGCTGGCTGCCGAGCGTTCAAGCATGGCCTGCTCGTAGCGTTCAACGGCTTGGGAGAATGCTTGCGCCGGCCCGATGCGCAGCACCGATGGCGTCTCGACTTCCTTGCGAGTCGGAGCACTGATCGGAATGGGTACGCCGACCCGTTCCACCCGCGTGGTGCGGATCATGCTGCTGTGGTCGGCCAGAAAATTGGCGGCCACTGCCAGCGCCGCGACCGCGACAAAGGACAGCGACAGCCGCGCCACGATGCCGGCGCCGCGAATGCGGTCTAAGAATATGGTGAACAAGTAAAACATCGATTGCTGCAGCGTGACGCGAGCGCGTGGAGCGCGCCGTGCGCAGCGTCGCAGAGGGCTGTAGGACTGCTCCTACCGAGCCCGCAAACCTCGATTTTTCCCGCTCAAATGATGAATCAGCAGCGAAATTCCCACCCCCGCAAGGGGCAACAGCACTACGCCCTCGACCTTATGGACAATCAGGGCGCCGGAGAGTAGCGCCCCGAAAAGGTACGACACCACGACGGACACCTGAATTTTGACGTCCTTCAATCCCAGCGTGTCGCGGTTGGCAATCGAATCGGCAATGTTGCCCACCAACTTGGTCAAGGTGGTGGTAAAGACGATGGTGGTCTGGCTGATGGTCTGCCCGATGACCGCCTGAAAACCCATGGCAACTGCCAGAACCAGGATGTGCAGGTGGTCCGAGGGCGCATGCGGCACCCGCGGCGTGTACAGCGAGGAGAGTGCGAAGAACAGGAGCAGCGAGGCCTCCGTGACCATGAGGATGGTGAGCGCCTGATGCTGGGTGCGCCCACGGCGCTCGAGCACGCCGAAAGCACAACCCAGCACGAAGCCCATCAACGCCACGATGGAACCGAGTGCCGCTTGCGAATCGCTCTGCGCCATGTAGTAAGCCAAGACGGCGAAGTTTCCCGTCATGGCAGAGGCAAATACCCCTCCCAAAGTAGCGAAGCTGATTACATCCACCGCACCGGCGGCGAAGGCCGTCAACAACAGCACGGTCTCCACGGGATTTAGCTGGTACTTGGGCATGTTTACGTAAAATCCTAGCATCTCGGGCCGACCATTACTTCCGTAGAATGCCTTTGCCACCTTTTTCTGTGATGGGATATCGCGCGGCCTTTCCGGTCTGCGCGGACAATATCCGCAACTGTTGGAGGATAGGTTCAAAGTGCTGCAGGCCCATGCACCCAAGGTGCGTTTGTATGGAGTTGTCTTCGTGCTCGGCGTGTTGGCGGCCGGATGGGTGTTTGCGCAGGCCGCCTACAGGTACCGCGATTCGAGCGGACACTGGGTGTTTACGGATCGCCCGCCCGAGGGCATTCAAAGCGATTCATTCAACGTGGCGCCCAAAGAGGCCAAGCTCGACATCGAGGTCACGCGGATCGATGACGAGAATGCGACCAAGCTGGTCGCCATCAACGGCTGTCTGTGCGAGGTCACTGTCGATGTGGCGATTCTGCTGTCGCAGATACCCTCGATCGGGGCTGGCGCAGAACTGCGGGAAACTCTCGCGCCGCGAAGCGAGCGCGTGCTTGCCCTGGCGCCCGGGGCAGGCAATAGGAGCAAGGCACTTAACTTCAAGTGGAAGGCAGCGCTCGGCTCGCCGTATGCGACCCATAAACCGCCGGGGCCCTACCGCGTCCCCTTCGGAGTAGGTTCCAGTTACCTTGTCACACAGGCCTATCCGGTTCGCGTCACGCACGCCACGCCGGACAGCGCATATGCTGTCGATATCGCGCTGCCCGACGGCACGCCGGTGTACGCCGCCCGGGAAGGGGTTGTCATCAACGCGCGCCATGACGCGTTCAAAGGTGCGATTGATCCGGTCCTGTTAGATCAAGCCAACCTGATAGAGATACTGCATGACGACGGCAGTTTCGCGGTGTATGCGCACCTTCACTGGGACTCCATCCGGGTGCGCATCGGTCAGCACGTCAAGCGCGGCGAATACATTGCCGACTCGGGTAATACCGGCTTCTCTTCGGGGCCACATCTGCATTTCGCGGTCCTGCTGAACAGCGGATTCGAAGACGTGTCGGTTCCGGTGCTGTTCGCGGGAAGCGCCGGCAATCTGGTGGAAGCCATCACCCGCAGCAAGCTCACGGCATACTAGTACATGGGCAGCTCGGCCCTTTAGAATGGATCACTAAACGCTCGGGGAGTGCGATGGGGACTCGACACTGGGGATGCTGTGTCGTTGCGCTGACGATGGTGGCCATGGGCACAAGCTGCGCCACCTCGAAAATCGTTGGTCATAACGTACAGCGGGTTGCCCAAGGGCAGCCACTCGACAAGACCGGTCTGAA
>DASXOQ010000014.1:0-49711 GCA_036494165.1 Steroidobacteraceae bacterium | reverse complement strand
GAACGATGCTGGCCGCCGGTGCAACCCACCGCCACGGTAAGATAGCTGCGATTGCCTTGCGCAAACTCCCGTACGCGCTTTTCCAGGAATGCCGTCAAGTCTTCGATCATGGTGCGCACGCTGGGATGCGACGACAGGTAGTCGACGACCGCAAGGTCCAGCCCGTTCAGCTTGCGCAGGTCCGTCTGCCAGTAGGGATTTGGCAGACTGCGCACGTCGAACACGTAGTCGGCGTCCCCGGGAATTCCGTGTTTATAGCCGAACGATTCGAACATGAGCGACAGGCGCCCGTCGCTGCGCCGGTCGATGCGCTCGCGAACAATCTCCCGGAGGTCGTGCACGCCGAGGTTCGAGGTGTCGATTACCCAGTCGGCCGCGCTCGAAATGGGTTCAAGGAGCCTGCGTTCCGACTCGATGGCCTCGCGCAGGCTCACTTCGCTCGATACCAACGGGTGTTTCCGCCGAGTCTCCGCATAGCGCTTCAGCAGCACCTCGTCGCGGGCATGCAGGAAAAGCACGTCGCAGCTTATGCCGCTGCGGCGTAATTCTCCGACTAGGGTCGGCACGGTCTCGATCTCGTTCGGTCGGTTGCGCGCATCGAGGCCCACCGCGGTGCGCGGATACGTATCGCCCTGGCCGCGCACGGTATGCGAAATGAATGATTTGAGAAGCGCCGCGGGGATGTTGTCGACGCAATAGAAATCGATGTCCTCCAGCGTGTGCAACGCGACGCTTTTTCCTGAGCCGGACAGGCCGCTCACGATAATCAGTCGCATTGACACGGGAGGAACCTCGAGTGGTTGACGTCCTTATTGGGACAGACGCGCCTTCAGTACTTCGCCGGCATGATGGTCGGCGGCCTTCTCTTTGTGTTTCTTCACGCAGCGATCGAGCTTGTCGGTCAGCGCATCGATTGCGGCATACATGTTTTCATCGGTCGCATCGGCATGAATCTTGTTGCCGCTCATGATCAAGGTCGCTTCGGCCTTGTGACGCAGCTTTTCTACGGTGAGAACACAGTGGACGTCGATCAGTTGCTCGTAGTGTCTGGAGATACGTTCGAATTTCTTGAGGACGTAGCCGCGCATGGCTTCAGTGACTTCCACATGATGGCCGGAAAGATCGAGCTGCATGAGGTAACCTCCATCTACTAGCGTTTCTTAAGACGCGCGGGCCGCTGCTCGCTTCCGTTCGTTCGACGGTGCGATCTGCATGCCCTCGCGATACTTGGCAACCGTGCGACGCGCCACGGGTATGCCCTCCTGCGAGAGAATCTCCGCGAGCTTGGAGTCGCTGCACGGATTCTCGGGATTCTCGTGTGAAATGAGTTTCTTGATCTTGGCGCGGATGGCGATCGAGGACATTTCGGTGCCGTCCGCCGCCTCGACGTGGCTCGAGAAGAAATAGCGGAACTCGAACACGCCGCGGGGAGTATGCATGTACTTGGCCGTGGTCACGCGCGAAATCGTGGACTCGTGCATTTCGACCGCCTCGGCGACGTCCTTGAGAATCAAGGGCACCATGGCCTCTTCACCGCTTTCGAAGAAGTCGGCCTGGCGCTGCACGATGCAACGCGCCACCTTGATCAGGGTCTCATTGCGGATCTCGAGGCTGCGCATCAGCCAGCGGGCTTCCTGCAGCTGCGTGCGCAACATCGCATGGTCGGCGGAGCGCGAAATCAGATTGGCGTAATTCTGGTTGACGCGCACCTTCGGCACGGTCGCCGAATTGATCTCCACCGCCCAGCCGTGCTCGGTGCGGCGCACGAAGACGTCGGGAATGACGTACTCCGCTTGCGTGGGGTTCACGGCGGCGCCGGGACGCGGGTGGCAGGAACGCACCAGCGCCAAGGCCATCTCCAGATCAGCATCGCTACAACGCAGTTGCCTGCGTAGCAGCGCCAGTTGCTGGCTCGCCACCAGGTCCAGATGTTCGTTCGCGACACGGATGGCCAGATCGCGCGCCGGCGTCTCGGGGCTCAGCTGCCGCAGCTGGAGCGCGATGCACTCGCCGAGGCTGCGCGCAGCGACGCCCGCAGGCTCGAGGGCCTGCACAATGGCCAAGGCGCGCTCGACATCCTCGGGGCTCGCCTCGATTTCCGGGCGCAGACTCGCTCGGATCTCATCGAGGTCATCCTGCAGGTAACCGTCATCGGTCAGCGCATCGGCGATGACGCGCGCGATGGCAAGGTCGATGGGAGAAAGCTTGGCGAGCTCCAGCTGTTCGGCGAGCTGCTCCTGGAGGGTCAGCGCGTGCTGGTCGGAGAAGTCCGCGCTGCGGTCATCGTCCCCGGACCAGGGCGCCTCCGAGGCCGTGCCGGAGGACGCGTCCCAGGCCTCATCCGTAATCTCGACCTCCGTGGCGCTCGCATCCTCGCTGGCACTCGAACCGCTGAGCTCGGTGTACTGCTCTTCGGGCGTCGCGGCGACTTCGTTCTCGCGTTCCCGCAAGACTTCGACCGGGACCTCGATTCCCTGGGCTTCGAGGCTCGTCGCCTCCAGACCCTCATCCTCGCCCTCGAGCATGACGTTGGTTTCCAAGGTCTCGCGGACGTGGGCTTGCAGGTCCAGAGAGGGCAATTGCAACAACCGGATGGCCTGTTGCAGCTGCGGCGTCATGGTGAGCTGCTGACCGATCCTGAGCTGCAGACTTGGCTTCAACATAGTGCGATTTTTGGACCCAAGCCTACAGTTTAAAATCCTGACCCAAGTACACCTCACGGACCTGCGGGTTGGCAAGAATCTGATCCGCAGAACCGGCCGCAAGCACGCTTCCTTGACTGACAATGTAAGCCCGGCTGCAGATCCCCAGGGTTTCCCGCACGTTATGATCGGTGATCAGGACGCCGATCCCCATATCAGACAAGTGCTTGATTATTCGCTGAATATCGGCCACCGAAAGGGGATCGACGCCGGCGAAGGGCTCATCCAGCAAAATAAATCTCGGATCGGCCGCCAAGGCCCTGGCGATTTCAACACGACGTCTCTCACCGCCCGACAAACTCATTCCCATGCTGTCCCGCACGTGGCCTATGTGCAGCTCTCCTAAGAGCTCCTTGAGGCGCGCGGTGCGACCGGCCTCATCGAGCCCCGGGCGAGTCTCCAAAATGGCCATGATGTTGTCTGCCACGGAGAGCTTGCGAAACACCGAGGGCTCCTGCGGCAGGTAGCCCATGCCGAGCTGCGCCCGCTTATGCATGGGAAGCCGACTGACATCGCGGCTGTCCAGGTAGATCTCTCCATGTTCGCAGCTAGTTAGGCCCACGATCATGTAAAAAGCCGTCGTTTTGCCGGCACCATTGGGTCCTAGGAGACCCACGACTTCGCCGCTTTCCACCTCCAGCGACAAATCCCGGAGCACCTGCCGTGATTTGTAGCTCTTGGCGAGGTTCAGAGCGCGCAGCACGCTCATGGGTTCTGCGGGTTACTCGGGGGCTTGGGCGGCGGGGTATAAATGATATGCACGCGTTCTTTGGTCTGTTCGTTGCCTTCTGCTGCAACGGTCTGGGCGGTCATGTTGTATTTCAATGACGCGCCGCTAAGTTCATGCTGACCGTCGGTGAGCCAGGCATCCTTGCTGAGGACCACTAAGTTCTTCGGCACGTCGTACTCGATGTTCTCGGCATGGCCTTTGGCGAGCCGGTCGGTCTTTTCGATCTTCTGCTGAAACGTCGCCGGCTTGCCGCTGGCTACGGCTTTGATGAGGGCTTTGTCGACGAAGGTCACTTGGGCTTCGTCCGAGTTCAGAACGCCCTGGTCCATGGTGACCTTCACCGAACCCTTGAACACCCAGCGGCTGTCGTCGAAGGCGGTCTGCATGCTGCCGTTCACCTGCCCCAGATCGGCGGTGAGGGTGAGGTTGCCCTGGGTGATCTTGACCTTGTGAGCGATGACGGTGTGATTCTTGTAATCGATGTCGATCGGTTGGGCGCTGAAGTCGATGGGCAACTGCTTGTCGATCTTCGGGGCCGCCGATGCCGCGCAGCAAAGCATCGCGCCGGCGAGCACGGTCGGGAAACTACGGATGGAAACGGCCATTTACTTTGTTTTCCAGGCGCATGGTCTGATCTTTGAGATTCGCAACGAGACCCCGCGCCATCAGCACATGCGGTCCGAACTCCAATCGTACATCGGCCTGCGTGCTGACGATGCCCTCGGGAATGTTATAGCTCAAGCTGTCGGTTCGTACCACAGGCACATCGCCCTCACGTCCCAGCGCATCCCCGGTGAGTTTCACATTGCCTTGAACGTTCACCACCTTGTCACCGGGGGTGAGATGCGCGCTGTCGCCCACCATGGTCCAAGATTCGCCGCTCGGCGGCTGGTAATCCACTTTGACGTTGTAGAGGGCCACCTGATCGCTGTTGACGACCTGGTCGATGCGTTCCGCTTCGATGCGCACCGCCGGATTACCCTGGGCGTCGTAGTCGGTCATCACAGCATTCTTCAGGAAATACCCGGGGAGACTGCCGTGCGAGTTGTCGGATTCGAGGCGCTGGCGATGCGCCGGCGAGGTCAGGATCCAGGTGAAGATCCCGAGGGCGGCAACCGCAATGATCGTAAAGAGGCGAAATAGCATCAGTCGACCTTGGCCCGCGCACGCAGGATTTCATCGCACAATTCGCGCACTGCGCCGGCGCCGCCATTGGCTCGTGCGACCCAGTGCGCTGCACGCAACACCAAAGGATGCGCATCGGCCACTGCGGCTGCAAACCCCACTGCGCTCATGAGCGGTAGATCAGTGGTGTCATCGACAATGCACGCGCAGCGCAGAAGTGGAACCTTGAGGCGTCGCGCCAGGCGTTCAAGCGCTGCCACCTTGTCTTCAACTCCTTGGACTAGATGCTTGACGCCCAGTTCCCGCATTCGCTTGGCCACCGCCCCGGAGCTGCGCCCGCTGATCGCAGCGACGGTGACGCCCGCACGCAGCAGCAGCACGATGCCGCGGCCGTCGCGCACGTGGAATACCTTCAGTGCTTCTCCCCGCGCAGAGAAGTACAAGCGCCCGTCGGTGAGCACGCCGTCGACGTCGAGCACCAGCAGTGCGATGTCGGCGAGCTTGGCGGCCTTGCGGGGATTCAAATCACACCCGCGCGCAACAGATCGTGCACGTTGAGGGCGCCGACCAGCTCGCCGCTCGCGCCCACCACCAGAAGCGAGGTAATGCGGTGCGTCTCCATGATGTGCACCGCTTCTGCGGCCATGGTGCCGGGCTGCACGGTCTTGGCGTGACGGCTCATGACGTCGCCCATGCGCGTTTTGTGCAGATCGGCCGCGCGATCGAGCGCTCGGCGCAAGTCGCCGTCGGTGAACACTCCGAGCACGTGATGTCCGTCATCGACGACGGCCGTCATACCTAAGCCCTTCGAGGTCATTTCCAGCAGGCCGTCGGCGAGACTCGCCCCGCTTCTCACCGTCGGGATGTGCTCGCCGGTGCGCATCACGTCCTTCACGAACAAGAGCCGCCTGCCAAGGTTTCCGGCCGGGTGCGATCGCGCAAAGTCCTGCTCGGTGAAGCCGCGCGCCTTTAAGAGGGCCACGGCGAGCGCGTCGCCCACGGCGAGCGCGGCCGTGGTGCTCGCGGTGGGGGCAAGGTTCAACGGGCACGCCTCGGCGGGCACTCCGATGTTGAGATGCACCGTCGCCATTTTCGCCAGGGTCGATTCGTCGTTCCCGGTGAAAGCGATCAAGGGAGCGCCGAGCCGGGCGATCACCGGTAAGATAGTGAGGATTTCGACGGTTTCGCCGGAATTCGACAGCGCCAGCACGGCGTCTTCGCGCATGATCATGCCGACATCGCCATGGCTGGCCTCTGCCGGATGCACGAAAAACGCGGGCGTGCCCGTGCTCGCCAGCGTGGCGGCGATTTTGCCGCCGACGTGTCCCGATTTGCCCATGCCGGTGACGACGACCCGGCCGCGGCAGTTAAGACAAATGCGACAGGCGCGTGCAAAATCCGTCCCGAGGCGGGGCAGCTGCGCCTTCAGGCCATCGATTTCGATGGTGAGCGCCTGGCGGCCGAGGGCGACGAGGTGATCGTCGGTAAAATCGGAATCCATGCGTGGATGATACAGCGAAGGAGTATCGGATGAATTCAGAACAGATCGTGCGCCTCATCGAGGACGGGCTGCCCGGCAGCCGCGCGCTGGTCATGAGCGGCGATGACGTGCATTTCGAGGCGGTGGTGATCGCCGGCGCCTTCGCCGGCAAACGCCCGGTGCAGCGCCATCAACTGGTCTACAAGACCTTGGGTGCGGCGATGGGCAACGAGATCCACGCGCTCGCGCTGCAGGTGTTTACCCCCGAAGAATATGCGGAGCAGGGCCGTGGATAAATTGCAGATACAGGGCGGCATCGCGCTCGAAGGTGAAGTCCGTATCTCGGGCGCCAAAAACGCGACGCTGCCGATACTGGCGGGTTGCCTGCTCGCCGACGGGCCTGTGACCGTGTCCAACGTCCCGCATCTGCAGGATGTCACCACCATGATCGAATTGCTGGGGCGCATGGGCGTCTCGGTGACCATTGACGAGAAAATGCGAATCGAGGTGGATGCATCCACCATCAAGGAGCACTTTGCCCCTTATCAGCTGGTGAAGACCATGCGTGCCTCGATTCTGGTGCTGGGGCCGCTGTTGGCGCGCTTCGGCTCTGCGGACGTGTCTCTGCCCGGCGGCTGCGCCATCGGCGCGCGCCCGGTCAACATTCACGTGGCAGGCCTGCAGGCCATGGGGGCCGACATTCACATCGAAAACGGCTACATCAAGGCGCGTGCGGGCCGCTTGAAGGGCGCGCGCTTGGTGCTCGAGACGGTGACGGTGACCGGTACCGAGAATCTGATGATGGCCGCGACGCTTGCCGATGGCGAAACGGTGCTCGAAAACGCGGCGCGCGAGCCCGAGGTGGTTGATCTTGCGAACTTTCTCATCTCGATGGGCGCCAAGATCAAGGGTGCAGGAACCGATCGCATCGTTATAGAGGGCGTCAAGCGCCTGAACGGCACGGCCTACGAAGTCCTGCCCGACCGCATCGAGACGGGCACCTATCTGGTGGCCGGCGCGATCACCGGCGGACACATCAGGGTCAAGAACACTCGACCCGATCACCTCGATGCAGTGATCGATAAACTCAAGGAGGCCGGCGCAAAAATAGAGAGCGGCGATTCTTGGGTGGAAGTGGACATGCGGGGCTCCAGGCCCAAGGCGGTCGATATCCGCACCGCGCCGTATCCAGCCTTTCCCACCGACATGCAGGCGCAATTCGCCGCCTTGAACACGGTCGCAAGCGGCGTCGGAACCATTATCGAGACCATCTTCGAGAACCGCTTCATGCACATGCTGGAGATGCGGCGCATGGGCGCCGAGATTCGGCTCGAGGGAAACACCGCCATCATCAAGGGGGTGGAGAAGCTCACCGCCGCGCCGGTGATGGCCACCGATCTTCGTGCTTCTGCGAGCCTGGTGCTTGCGGCGCTGATTGCCGACGGGCGCACGGAAATCGAGCGGATTTATCACATCGATCGGGGCTACGAGGCCATCGAAGAAAAGCTCTTGCAGCTCGGCGCGAAAATCCGCCGCACGCCATGATGGTCAGCCGGGCAGCTGGCGTTGCAGCGAACGGGTGGGGCGCTCGACCACCTTGAGCTTGGATTTGAACTGATTCTGACCGCGCCGGCCTTCGAGCTGAACATCGACGCCGGGTTTCAGCGCCGCCAAGCGGCTGACCAAGTCCTGGGCGCTGCGCACATCTACGCCGTTTAAGCGGGTGATCAGATCGTTGGGCCGAATTCCGGCATCGTCCGCCGGGCTGCCCACCAGCACGTTGGCCACCACCACCGCGGCGCCCACGCGTGTGGCCTGATCATCGGTGAGATCCTGCGGGATGAAGCCGAGCCAGCCGCGGATTACATGGCCGTGCTCGAGGATCTGCTGCATCACGCCGCGCACCAGGTTTACCGGGATGGCGAACCCAATGCCCTCGGGACCTCCATATTGGCGGTTGAGCACCGCCGTGTTGATGCCGACCAGATCGCCCCGCGCGTCGATGAGCGCACCGCCGGAATTGCCGAGGTTGATGGCCGCATCGGTCTGGATGAAATTTTCAAACGTCGCGAGACCGAGTTGGCCGCGTCCCGTGGCGCTAACGATGCCCTGCGTGACCGTCTGCGACAAACCGTACGGGTTGCCGATGGCGAGCACTATGTCGCCCACGCGCAGGGTGTCTGAGCGTCCCAACGGCATGACCGGCAGTTTGGTGAGCTTTAAGCCGAGGATGGCGATGTCGGTGTCCGGATCCTGCCCGACAATGGCCGCGTCTGCCACGCGACCGTCGGCGAGTGATATTTGAATCGAATCGGCTCCCGCGATCACGTGCACGTTGGTGACGATGGTGCCCTTGGCATCGACGATGACACCCGAGCCCAGGCTGCGCTGGATACGCTGCCGGTAGCTCGGCCAGTAGTCGCCGAACAGCTGGCTTAAGGGGGTTTGCTGCATGCGCTCGGTGACCACCCGGCGCGTGTAAATATTGACCACGGCAGGCGCCGCGCGCGCCACGGAGTCTGCAAAACTCTGCATCACAATGGGCCGGTCGCTCGCAGCTGGTGCAGCCGGCTCGGGCGATGGTGTCGCGGCCGGCGCGGCAGCGGGGGCCGGCTGCGGGCTCTGCGCACTCATGGTGGGCGCGCCCAGCAATGCGGGTTTCCACCACACCACGAGGAATGCCACGGCCAGCCCGACCACCACGGCCCGTACCAGGAAACTCACGAGCACGCGGGCATTCTGCAAGCTAAATTTGCTCCTCGAGCCTTAAGGGATGTTTAGCGATCTGTGTATAATGCGCTGCCATTATTCTTTGCGAAACACTGCTGCCATCGGGGTTTACGTGAAGATTTGTCAACAATTCTCGGAGAACGAATGAATGAGTGATCAGGTTGACCATAGCCGACGCCGCTTGTTGACCGCGGCCACCGTCGGAACGGGTGCAATCGGTGTTGCTTTCGCTGCGGTGCCGTTTCTCGCTTCTTGGAAACCGAGCGCGCGTGCCAAGGCATTGGGTGCTCCGGTGGAAGTGGACGCTTCGAAACTCGAATCGGGCCAAATGCTGAAAGTGGTATGGCGCGGTCAGGCTGTGTTTGTCGTTCGCCGCGTCAAGGGCGTGGTTGACCAATTGAGTGGCCACGATGACATGCTGGCCGACCCGAAATCAGAGGACTCGACTCAGCCCGACTACATCAAGGCGACCGGCGCGGTGCGCGCGCGCAACCCCGAGTACTGGATCGGACTTGCGGTGTGCACGCATCTGGGCTGTTCGCCGCTCGGCGCCTTTGAGCCGAACAATGCGTTCCAGGTTGCCGGCGCCGATCTCGGCGCGAACTGGCCCGGCGGGTTTTACTGCCCTTGTCACGGCTCGAAGTACGACTTGTCGGGCCGTGTCTTCAAGAGCATGCCGGCGCCCAAAAACTTGACCGTCCCGCCGTACGCCGTAGATGCGAAGTTGCGCATCGTCATCGGCGTCGACGAGGCACCCAAAGCAGTTTCGTAAAGCGAGAGGTAAGCGATGGCCGCAGGTCCCGAGTCCGCCCCAACCGGCAGTGGCGGAGGTTTTCTTGGTTGGATCGATCAGCGCTTTCCACTGACCAAATTGTGGAAAGAGCAGGTCTCCGAATACTACGCGCCCAAGAACTTCAATTTCTGGTACTACTTCGGCGTAATTTCGCTGGTGGTGCTCGTGAACCAGCTGGTGACCGGCATCTTCCTAACGATGGCCTACAAGCCCTCGGCGCAGGAGGCCTTTGGGTCCATCGAATACATCATGCGCGATGTGGAGTGGGGCTGGCTGATCCGCTACATGCACACCACCGGCGCGTCAGCCTTCTTCATCGTGGTTTACCTGCACATGTTCCGTGCGCTGCTCTATGGATCGGCACGCAAGCCTCGTGAACTGATCTGGATCTTCGGCTGCCTGATCTTCCTGCTGTTGATGGCCGAGGCGTTCATGGGCTACGTGCTGCCCTGGGGCAACATGAGCTATTGGGGCGCCCAAGTGATCGTCTCCCTGTTCAGCTCGCTGCCCTATATAGGCGGCGCACTGGTGGAGTGGATCCGCGGCGACTACTACATCGCCGACGCGACGTTGAACCGCTTCTTCGCCCTGCACGTTGCCGCGCTGCCGTTGGCGCTCGTGTTCCTGGTCATCGCGCATCTGATGGCGCTGCACGAAGTCGGCTCCAACAACCCGGACGGCATCGAGATCAAGAAGCTGAAGGGTCCGAACGGCCATCCTCTCGATGGCATTCCTTTCCACCCCTATTACACGGTGAAGGATCTGGTCGGCGTGGCAGGCTTTTTGCTCCTATTCTTTGGCGTGATCTTCTTCGCCCCCACCTTCGGCGGCTTGTTCTTAGAATCGCCGAACTTCGAGCCGGCCAATCCCCTGCAGACGCCCCCTCACATCGCACCGGTGTGGTACTTCACCCCGTTCTACGCGATGCTGCGCGCCGTACCGTCGTTCCTGGGCACCCAGGTCTGGGGGGTGCTGGTCATGGGCGCTTCCATCGCGGTGCTCTTTGCACTGCCCTGGCTCGACAGATCGCCGGTGAAATCGATCCGCTACCGCGGGCCTATTTACAAGGTGATGCTCGCAATCTTCGCGGTTTCCTTCATATTGCTCGCGGTCTGCGGGCTGAAGCCGCCGGCGGGCATATACCCCATGCTGGCGCGCGTGTGCACCGTGCTCTACTTCGCTTTCTTCATACTCATGCCGTTCTATACAAAAATGGAAAAAACCAAGCCGGTGCCGGAAAGGGTTACGGCCCATGATTAGAGCCATCGTTTTGATCGCGGTCGGAACGCTCCTCGGCGGAGCGGCCCTTGCGGAAGAGGGCGGCATTGCCGTCCAAAGGTCGGAGGCGGACATCGGCAATGTCGCCTCCCTGCAGCGCGGCGCGCGCAACTTCATGAACTATTGTTCGGGTTGCCACTCGCTGAAGTACCTGCGCTACAACCGCATGGGGGACGATCTCGACATCCCGCCCTCGGAACTCAAGAATCTTATGTTCTATCCGGGTGCCAAGCCGTTCGATGGCATCCAAACGGCCATGCCGGCCGATGCCGAAGCCTGGTTCGGCAAGCAGCCGCCGGATCTGTCGCTGATGGCGCGCGCCCGCGGCGTGGATTACATCTATTCGTACTTGAGGGGCTTCTACCAAGACCCCACCCGTCCCTGGGGCGTGAACAACCTGTATCTGCCGAGCACGGCCATGCCGCACGTACTGGTGGAATTACAAGGTTTACAAAAACCGGTCTACAAGAACGAGAAGGACGGCAACAACAACGATCATATGGTGCTGACGGGGACCGAACCCATGGCGGCAGGCTTGATGAAGCCGGAGGAGTATGATGCCTTCGTAAGGGACATCGCCAATTTCCTGGATTATGCCGGCGAACCCGTCAAGGATAAGCGCCAGTCGATGGGCGTTTTTGTGACGCTGTTTCTGCTTGTGTTCTTCGTGTTTGCGTACCTGCTCAAAAAAGAATACTGGAAGGACGTACACTGAAGCGGCGGGACAGTCCCGTTTGCCCTATTGACCGATAGGAGGTTGCGTAGTGGCGCGCCGTTCAGTGATGACCTTGTTTTCAGCCCCGTCCGACCCTTGGAGTCATCGGACACGCTTGGTGCTGGCCGAGAAGGGCATCGCTATCGACTTGGTCAACGTCGACCTGAACGAGCTGCCCGAGGATCTCATCGATCTCAATCCCTATCACAGCGTGCCCACGCTGGTGGATCGGGACCTCGTGCTGTATGACTCGCGGGTCATCATCGAGTATCTCGATGAGCGCTTTCCACACCCGCCCTTGATGCCCATCGATCCTGTGACGCGCGCGCAATTTCGCGTCGCGCTGTATCGCGTGGAGCGCGATTGGTACGCGCTTGCTCACGACATCGAAGCGGACCCGCACGGCAAGACGGCCGAGCACAGCCGCAAGGTATTGGGGGAAGCGATCTGTGCGAGCGCCGAGGTGTTCAAAGCCAAGCCGTTCTTCTTGAGCGACGAATTTTCCCTGGTGGACGCGAGCATCGCGCCGATCTTATGGCGCCTGCCGGCCTACGGCATCGAGTTGCCATCGCAGGCGGCGCCGATAACCAAGTACATGAACTCGATCTTCGCGCGCAGCACGTTCAGATCCTGTTTGACGGACGCGGAACGGGAAATGCGTCATTGAAACCGCGTCGACCTTATTTGCTGCGCGCGTTGCATGAGTGGATCTCCGACAGCGGTGAGACACCGCATATCGTGGTTGATGCCTCGGCCGAAGGGGTCAACGTACCGCGCCAGTACGTCAAGGACGGCAAGATCGTGCTAAACGTGAGTTTCAGCGCCACCCAGGCGCTGAAACTCGGCAACGATGCGGTGAGCTTCGAAGCGCGTTTCGGCGGGGTGAGTTTCGCCGTGCAAGTGCCGGTGCGCGCCATCCTGGGTATCTATGCTCGCGAGACCGGACAGGGAATGATATTTCCCGAGGGCGACGCGGATCCCGATCCAACCGATGCGCCGCCGACCTCACCGCCGCCCTCGGGCAAGGTGAGCAAGGACCAGCCCAAGCGACCCAAGCTGCAGGTCGTTAAATAGCTCTCTTGCGGCGCACTTAACGCGCCGTCTCTGAACCTTGACGCGGTTCATGCCCAATTCGGCTGGCGTGGCATGCGTTCGTGACCGAGGTCGCGGTTAGCGCATGCCGGCTTGCGCAACACTCCGTCCCCATGGCACACCGTATACGCGGATTGGAAGAATTCCTGGACTTTGCGTCCACGCCAGCCTGGCGGTCCGCAGTCTTTTTTGCCGCTGTGGCCTTCGCGTTTTTTCATCTGATCGCACTGGTGACGCCGACGCTCGATCTTGAGGGCAGTGCGGATACCTTAAATCCTCCGCAACTCCTCAATCTCATCGCGACCGTGGCGCGGTTTGCCGCGCCGCTGGGCTTTCTCGTCAAAGGTTTGAAGGATTACCAACGATTGCGCGTCCTCACCCGCAGCGCTGCCATTCCGCACGCTTCGCTTTAAACACACGCTCTTGGAGGCCGGCGCGCTAAGATGCGTCCGGATGCCCAAGAGCGACCTTCACCACACACCCAATGGCTTTCGCAACAATTACGTCGTCTCGGTCACCAAGACCCTAGGCGAGGTGCTGCGCTGGCAGTTTGCCCGGCTGCGGGACCGGCTGCCGACGCCACCGACGCTCTTGACACCGGTGCAGCCTCCCGACCTCGCGTTCGTTACGCGGAACGCACGTCCGCAGGGCATGGTTCCGGCGGTGACCTGGATTGGCCACGCGACGGCGCTGGTGCAGGCGAGCGGCCTCAATGTACTCACCGATCCCATTTTCTCGAAAAGAGCCTCGCCAGTCCCTTTTTTAGGGCCCGCGCGGGCGCACGCGCCGGGCTTGAGTCTCGGGCAGCTGCCGCATATCGATGTGGTGGTGATATCGCACAATCACTACGATCATCTGGATCGCGACAGCATCCGCATTCTGTCGCGCCAGCCCGGCGGCTCACCTTTGTTTCTGACGCCGTTGGGTCTGAAGCCCTGGTTCGCGACCCAAGGTATCGAGAAAGTCATTGAGCTTGACTGGTGGCAGCAGCACAGCCACGCGGGCGTTGAATTTCACTGCACGCCGGCGCAGCACTGGTCCGGGCGCGGTTTGCGCGACCGCAACCAAACGCTGTGGTGCGCATGGTCCGTGTTGGGCGGTGATTTTCATTGGTTCTTCAGTGGCGATACCGGCTACAGCCAGGACTTCGCCGACACCAAGCGTCACTTTGAAGCGCGTCAAGGCCGAACGCAGGGCGGCGGGTTTGATGTGGCCTTAATCGCCGTGGGCGCGTGCTGGCCCCGCTGGTTCATGCGCATGCAGCACGTGGATTTGCCGGAAGCGGTGCAGGTCCATCTGGATCTCGGCGCCAAGCAGAGTATCGGTGTGCACTGGGGCACCTTCTCCCTGTCGGATGAGCCTCTGGATCAGCCGCTGCACGAACTGGACGCCGCGCGAACCCTAAAGGGAGTGAGCGCCGAGGCATTCTTCATCGCACCCATCGGCGCGACCCGTTGTTTTTCGCCGCGGATTATCGTCGCTGAACTCAGCGAGAAGTAGCGTTGAGACTCTGGGCAACGGCCGCCAAGAAAAGTGCCTGCTCGTCGTAAGTGGCCTCCGGCATGTCTGCGTGTGGCCACACTGACCACTGCACCATGACGAGTTCATCCTTCGGATCGATGATGATGGTCTGTCCGAAAATGCCCTCGGCACTGAATGACTGATCCAAAAGCTTGCGGAGGCCGACATCCTTGGCGTGCGAAGCCGGCAGTGCAATGTGCCACCACTGATAGCCGAATTGCCCGTCGGGATTTTCGCTGTTGACCGAACCCTTGGCCTTGGTCCAGCGGGTCGAGTCCCTCAGCCATTTCGGCGGCAGCAAGGACGTGCCGTCAGGCAGGAATCCGCCGCGCGCAACGAACAATCCGAACCGACCCCAGTCGCGCAAAGTTGCATTGAAGCCATGCCCGCCCATATCCACTTCGCCGGCCCGCAACGCCTCCCATACGCCGTCGCTCTCCATGCCGAAGCGACGCCAAAGGTGCCCCTCGAGGTACTGGGCCAGGCTCATCTTGGTCGCTCGCTCCAGTAGAAGTCCGACCAGCCACGCACCGCCCGTGTTATAGGACCAAACCTGTCCCGGCTTGGTCCCGGGACGCCGCGGTGCCGCTTTTACCAGGTTTAGAACGCACGGATAGGGATCATTCGAGGCCTCGCAGTGCGTGAGGGCGGCGAAATCTGACTGCGGGTCGTCGTAATTCTCGTTCCAGCGAACGCCCGACGTGTGCTGAAGGGCTTCGCGCAACGAGACGCGTTCCCAGGCCGTACCGCGAAGTTCCGGCAGGTACTCGATGAGGGGTACATTGACCGACGAGATGGCGTGCTCCTTCAGTGCCATGCCCACCAAAATCGAAGTCACGGATTTTGCAACCGATCTCGAGGTCCAGAGCGTGGAGTCGGTGTTTCCGCTGCCGTAGTACTCGTAGAGAATCTGATCCTTGTGCAGCACCAGAAGGCCGGTCACGGACTGGTGCTTGAGGTAGTCCTCGACGCCCCATTGCTCGCTGCCCACCTGGTAGCGCCAAGAGATGCCGGCCGGAGCCGGCTTCAGCGCAAACTTCGTCCCGGGATCAGCTCTGAACACGTCGCCCGCATATTGGCGATAGGTGTTGCGAAAGCCGATCACCCGATCGGCCTGGCTCCACTTGAGCATGTCGGCCGCAGCGGGAAGTTCCTGGTCCAGGGGCAGGGGGCAGTGTTTGAGTCCCATGGCCTCGCAATTGGGGACCGTTTGGATCGATGGGATCTCGCTCGAGGCATGTACGTCCGTCGCTAGAACCAGTAGGGCGAGGCCGGCTGCGATGCGCCAGCGGCGGGGGATCCAGGTGAGTTCTGCC
The DNA here is from genome assembly GCA_036494165.1 of Steroidobacteraceae bacterium. Lineage (GTDB taxonomy): Bacteria > Pseudomonadota > Gammaproteobacteria > Steroidobacterales > Steroidobacteraceae > Bog-1198. The sequence continues at coordinate 34,229 of DASXOQ010000014.1, read as the reverse complement.
ATGGGATCTTGTCCTACGGTGCCGTTGCGCCGTACACCTTTCGGCCACCCATGAAGGTGTCGAGCACACGGATGTCGCGGATCTTCTTGGGATCGATCGTCAGGATATCGTCGCTCAACAGCACGAAGTCCGCGAGCTTGCCGACCTCGATCGATCCTTTGATCTGTTCCTGAAATTCCGCGTATGCCGAACCCAGTGTGTAGATGTTGAGCGCATCCTTAACGGAAATTTTCTGTTCCGGGAACCAACCGTTGGGGTTTTTGCCTTCGAGCGTGGCGCGGGTTACGGCGCCATACACCGAGAGCAGCGGGTTTAGCGGCGCGACCGGCCAGTCGGTGCCGAACGCGAGGCGCACGCCGTGGTCGAGGAAGGTCTTGAACGCATAGGTACGGCTGGCGCGGTCATGACCAATGCGCGCCTCTGCCCAACGTCCATCATCGATCGCCTGGTACGGCTGCATGGAGGCGATGACGTGGAGCTTGGCGAATCGCTCGAAGTCCGCCGCGGCCATGTGCTGTGCATGTTCCACTCGCCAGCGTCTGTCGCGAGGACCGTCGGCCTGTTCGATTTCGCCGTACAGATCCAAAACGGTGCTGATGGCCGCATCGCCGATCGCATGCGTGCATACCTGAAGTCCGGTGGCATCGGCCCTCTTGAGGCGTTCGCGCGATTTGTCGAGCGGCAGCATGTCGGACGCCAACAGTCCGCGGGAGCCGGGTGCATCGGTGAACGGTTCAAAGAAATAGGCGGTGCGCGATCCGAGCGAGCCGTCGGCAAACTGCTTGAGCGCCCCGATTCTCAGCAGCGGGCTGCCGAAGGCGTGGCCGATGCCGAGCTTCGCCTGATCCTCTACATTCGCGATCAAAGGGGCGCCATAAACCCGCACGGTCAGCTTGTTTTCGCGCGCGAGTTCCGCAAACACCGCAAGATCGCCGTAGTCCTCGGACATGTCCTGCACGCTGGTCACGCCGAGCCGTGCGGCCTCCTTCAGGCCATTCTCAATGGCGCGGCGACGCTGCCCATGCGTCGCGTTGGGGATGACTTTATAGAGCAGTTCTTCGGCGGCATCCTTCAGCGCCCCGGTAGGATTGCCTGCGGCGTCGCGCACGATTTCGCCGCCCGGCGGATCGGGAGTCTTTGCGGTGATGCCCGCAAGTTTCAGCGCCTGCGAATTGGCAAGTACCATGTGCCCGTCGTAGCGATCGAGCGCGACCGGGTTGTTGGGCGTGACCGCATCCAGATCCTCGCGCGTGGGGAGTTTCGCGGGCTGCCACTTGGTCTCATCCCACTCGCCCTCGCGAATCCAGTCCCCGGCCGGCTGATGTGCTGCATACGCGCCGATGCGCTTTACGAACTCCGCAAGGCTCGCGGCATCGTTGAGCTGTACGGCGGTGAGCGAGGCGCCGCCGTCGGAGAAGTGCACATGCGCATCGTTGAATCCGGGGATCAGGCGCTTGCCGTGCGCGTCTTCTACGCGCGTTTTAGGTCCCTGCCACTTCAGCACTTCCTCGTTGCTGCCCACCGCGACGATACGGTCGCCGAGTACGGCGAGCGCCTCGGCATCGGGCTGCTTGGCATTTACCGTCCAGATCTTGGCATGCGCGACGATCAGATCCGCTGTGGGGCGGGATGGGGTCGCATCGACGGCGAGCACCCGGCTCGCGAGCAGCACGCCCGCGAGGGCAACAATCCTGTGATTCATGGTCTCCCCTCTACAGGGCGTTCGGATAGCCGCCCTTGATTTGTGCCCATTCTAGATCGCGGCGCACATGATTGCCCGCATCCAAGTGCAGCTTGCCCGTGACGCCAAGGATGTCGCCGCTGTCACGCGGGCCCTTGGAGCGCAGCACCGGTACCAGCCGATAGGCATCGAATCCGAAGGCGTAGAGGCGATCGCGCCGCGCGGTGCGCGAGGGCCATGCCTGGCGGACGGCGTCGCGAATCTGAGTGGTCACCGGATCGTTGGTGACCATCCACGGCATGTCGGGAAAGTACATGCCGTCGATGTCCGAATTGGCGGCATTGTCGGGCTCGAAGCTCTCTGAGGTGGAGTACACCGGCACATCGTCGAGGTAGTGAAACTTCAGCTGCGGCAGAATCAGGCGCGCCGTGCTGGCACTGCCGGCGGCCACGAAAATGAAGGTCGCATCGGTGCGGTGCGTTACCGGCTCGCCCTTGACGTTGTGTACCTGCATGGCGGTCTTGATGGCGTCGGAGAAGTCCACTTGTCCTGGTTCGAAGTGCTGCGTATCGAGCACACTGCCTCCGAGCTGTTTCAGCTCTTCGGTAAAGGCCGCCGTGACTCGGGTACCCCACTCGCCCGTGGGGGCAATGACGACGCCGTTCATGTGGCCGTCGGCCACTACTCGCTTTGCGACCATGCGCGCCTCATCCTCGGGAAGAAGCGCGAATTGGTAGAAATCCCGCGGCGCGGGCAGATTGTCGCCGAGAAAATTGAGCGCGAGTACCGGCACCTGGCCGTGACTTAGGGGCACGATGGCCGCAACGTCCTCCTTGGTGAGGGGCCCGACGATGAAGCCCGCACCGTCCGCCACCGCCTTGTTGTAGGCGCTCGCGACGGATTCGGCCGCGACGTCATACACCTTGAGCTGCGGCCGCGAAGCGGCATCCTGCTGCAGGTATGCCGCGATGAAGCCGTCGCGCACGGCGACGCCGATCGCTTCGCCGCGCCCGGAAAGCGGCAGCAGCAGTGCAACTTGATTGGGGAATTCGGTGGCGATCTGCACCTGGGCCTGCGCGGTGCTCAAGGTGCTTTCGTTGGCGGGGTGATTGGGGTATTGGCGGCGCCAGTTGTTGAGTGCCGTGGACGCGTGCAGCGGGTTACGCGCCATTTCCACGGCGATGGGACCCAGGTCGAGCCATCCTGCTACGACGGCGTCGGTTTTAGGGGGGTACTTGAGGCTCTGGCCGTGCTCGGCGGCCGCCTTGAGGCGATTGAACAGTTCATCGCGATTGGAGCGCAGCGCCGCCGCGTCGGCCAGGAAGTGTTCCCGCTCCACCAATGCGCGAGTTCCCTCGAGCGGATGGCCCGTCATGAAGGCGCTGCGTCCGCGGATCCACCAATAGTTCTGCGCCTGGTCCGGCGCAGTTGGCGCGCCGATGGTGTCGAGCTCGTGGATGGCGCGCGCGCCATCGTTTTCCGCATAGGCAATTTCCGCCGCGACCAGCGCCCGGGCCACGGGGAGCTTTATGCGTGCGTCGGCAGATACCGCCGCATACGCCTGTTTGGCGGCCGGAACATTGTTGGCCGCGACATACTGTTCGGCCGACAGGAGCTGGTAGTTGTCGTGCTCCGCGGGATTCTCGCTGGCGAGTTCCGCATAGGCCTGCGCCGCCTCGCTGTGCTTGCCTTCTTTCGTGAGACGCAGCGCGTTTTCCTGCTTGTCGATCGGCGTTTCTTCTGGTTTCAGGAGGCTACAGGCGCAGATCAGCGTCGCCGCGGCAAGTAGGACGAGAAGTGCCGCACGTGGACGTGAAGATGCCGCTGCCATAACCTAGCTCCGAATCTTTGAACTCGAGGCGCAAAGTATAGATGGCCGATAGCGCAAGCGGGCGTTTGTATGTCGTTGCGACGCCCATTGGGAACCTGGCGGACTTGAGTCCGCGGGCCCGCGACACGCTCGCCGCCTGCGGCCTGATCGCGGCGGAGGACACTCGCCACACGGGAAATTTGCTTAAGCACTTCTCCATCGGCACTCCGCAGTTGTCACTGCACGATCACAACGAAGCCCTGCGCACTCCGGAAATCATCGAACGATTGCGGGGAGGCATTTCCGTGGCGCTGGTGAGCGATGCCGGTACGCCCGCGATCAGCGATCCGGGGTTCGATCTGGTGCGAGCCGCGGCGACACACGGGATCGAAGTTATCGCGATACCGGGTCCCTGTGCGGCGATCGCCGCGCTCTCAATTGCCGCATTGCCCACTGATCGATTCTGTTTTGAGGGATTTCTGCCTGCGCGGTCCGCGGCAAGGCGGCAGCGACTGCGCGACCTTAAGACGGAGACGCGCAGCATGATCATGTACGAATCCCCGCATCGCATCGTGGAAACGCTCGACGATTGCCGGGAGGTTTTCGGCGCGGATCGCCGCGCGGTGGTGGCGCGCGAGATCACCAAGCTGCATGAATCGCTCTATCGCGGCACGCTCGGAGAGCTTTGCGAGCAGGCACTTCACGATCCTGCGTTCAAACGCGGCGAAATAGCGATCGTGATGGCGGGAGCCGAGCAGAGCGGCGCCGATGAAGAGTCATTGAAGCTCGATCACGTGCTTACCGTATTGCTCGTCGAGTTGCCCTTGAAGCAGGCCGCGCGCCTCGCAGCGCAAATCACCGGCGCTCGCGACAACGAGGCCTATAAGCGCGCACTCCAGTTGAAGGACGGCTAAGATGCGGGCAAGAGTCGGCCAGGCAGTCGCTGTGTGCATATGCACATGGAGGAAAGTCCGGGCTCCATCAGGGCGCGGTGCCAGGTAACGCCTGGGGGACGCGAGTCCACGGAAAGTGCAACAGAAAGATACCGCCTAAGGGCCGCGCAAGCGGCAACGGCAAGGGTGAAATGGTGCGGTAAGAGCGCACCGCGCGGGTGGCAACATCAGCGGCACGGCAAACCCCACCGGGAGCAAGGCCAAATAGGGAGGCGGCAGCCGCAAGGCTGCAGCGTGTGGCCCACATGCAGGTCTCCGGGTAGGTCGCTTGAGGTGCGCGGCGACGCTCATCCCAGAGGAATGACTGTCCACGACAGAACCCGGCTTAACGGCCGACTCTTTTTCTCCATTTTCCCTCCCTGATCGGCGAAGTTCGCCGCAATTCACGATTTTCCAACATTATCGTGAATTGTAGATAAATCCCCTAACGTTTTGATTCGTCTGGACCTCCATCCGTCGGTACCGCCGGAGTGGTCAAAATGTGATCTAAGTCACTGTCGGGACGAGGAATTTTTTTACTTAAAGCGTTGACTTTACCTATTTTCAATCCCTATAGTGGCGTCCGGGTGGGAAATTGTGGGAGAAACTGGGTTTTCAGGCCCAGCCAAAGATGTTTCGGGGCGCCAATAAACTCACGCTCGATGTGAAAGGCCGGCTGGCTATCCCCACCCGGTATCGCGATCGGCTGCAGGAGCGTTGCGGCGGCAATTTGGTGGTCACGGTCGACAAGGATCAGTGCTTGCTGATCTACCCGTTTCCCGATTGGGAAGACCTGGAACGGAAGTTGATGAAATTGCCCTCCCTGAACGCCCAGGTCAGGCGTCTCCAGCGCCTGATGGTGGGCCATGCCACCGAACTCGAGCTGGACGGCAGCGGACGCATCCTGCTGCCGCCGAGTTTGCGCGAGTACGGACTCCTGAACCGCGACGTCATGTTGGTCGGCCAGGGTCACAAGTTTGAATTGTGGGATGAGGCGCGGTGGAACGAGCGACGCGAGGAGTGGTTAGCGAGCACGGACTCCGCGACCGATTTGTCCACCGAACTAGAAACGCTGTCCTTGTAACCGGCGAGTCGGTGCAAGACGGTACGGGGGTTCATACGCCGGTCCTGCTCAGTCAGGTGCTAGGCGCATTGAACGTACGGCCGAGTGGCAACTACCTGGATGCCACGTACGGCAGAGGCGGACATGCAGGGGCGATTTTGGAGAAGTTAGCTAACGGTCGGTTGATATGTCTGGACCGTGATCCCGCCGCCGTCTCCGCCGCCAAAACCCAGTTCGCGGGCGACTCCCGAGTGAGTGTATTTCTGGCGCCATTCTCGATGTTCTCGGCGTGTCTCGAGGGCATCGCGTCGGGACTCAAGCTCGACGGAATCCTGTTCGATCTCGGCGTGTCATCGCCACAGCTCGATGACCCGCAGCGCGGCTTCAGTTTCATGCAGGACGGCCCGCTCGATATGCGAATGTCGGCGGGGCAGGGCGCGAGCGCGGCGGACGTGGTCAATGGCGCGCCGCTTAATGAGTTGATTCGCATTTTCCGCGAGTATGGCGAAGAGCGTCACGCCGCGCGCATTGCGCGTGCCATTGTTGCGGATCGCGTCAAAAAGCCGTTCGCGAGAACTCTGGAACTCGCCGAGATGATCGCCCGCGTGGCGCGCAGCACCGAACGCCACAAGCATCCGGCCACGCGCGTGTTTCAGGCATTGCGCATCCACGTGAACGGCGAATTGCGCGAACTCGAGGCCGGACTGCAGGCCGCTCTTGAGCATCTTGCGCCGCATGGCCGTCTAGCGGTGATCAGCTTCCACTCGCTTGAAGATCGCATGGTCAAGCAGTTCATGCGCCGCCATGCCTCGGCGGATCCGGTGTATGCCGGTCTGCCGAACATTCCCGCGCATGCCCGTCCCAAATTGCGGCTGGTCGGCAAATCGGTGGAGGCCGACGCAGCTGAAGTGGATCGCAATCCGCGGGCGCGAAGCGCTCGCCTGCGCGTCGCCGAACGCCTACCCGTGGAGCTCGCAGCATGAAGTTCAAGACCTTGTTGCCCATCTTGTTGCCGGTGTTGTGGCTCGCCGTGCTCGTCAGTTCTGTGCAAGTCATCTATGCGCGGCACAAGGCGCGCGATCTGTTCGTGCAGCTAGAAAAGCTTAATTCCGAGCGCGATGCGCTCGACATGGACTGGGGCCGATTGCAGCTCGAGCAAAGTTATTGGTCCTCACATGCGCTCGTTGAAGGGGTCGCGAACACCAAGCTGAAGATGACTATTCCTCAGACCCGCGACGTGCGGATCGTGAGACCGTGAAGGCTCGCTCCACCGAGACCGACACGCAGGCGAAGAGCTACCGTTGGCGCTCCACGGTGGCGTTCGGGCTGGTGGTACTGGGCGCCTTGGGCCTCGCGGCGCGCGCGGTGGAGTTGCAGCTGATCGACAGAGGTTTTCTCGCCAAGCAGGGTGACGAGCGTGCGCTGCGCGTGGTGAAGATCGCCGCGCACCGAGGCGCCATCACCGACCGCAACGGCGAGCCGCTGGCGATCTCCACGCCCGTAGACAGCATCTGGGCGAATCCCCAGGAACTCAACGACAACATCGATCAGTTGCCAAAGCTGGCTCGGGTTCTGAAGGAAGATCAGCAGACCCTCGCGCGCCGCATCACCAGCAATCTCGATCGCGAGTTTCTATATCTGGTGCGCCACATGCAGCCTGAGCAGGCGGCCCACGTCAAAGCACTGGGAATTCCTGGTGTCTATCTCATGCGCGAGTATCGCCGCTACTACCCCGCCGGCGAAGTTACCGGACATGTCGTCGGCTTCACCACCATCGACGACAAAGGCCAGGAAGGACTCGAACTCGGCTACGACCAGTTGCTGAACGGCGAGGACGGCGCGAAACGGGTGCTGCAGGACTCCTACGGCCACTACGTCGAGAACGTGGAGAGCATCCGCGCACCACGCCCGGGTCGAGACCTGGTGACCAGCATCGACCTTCGCATCCAATATCTCGCCTACCGCGATCTTAAAGCTGCGATCCAGGAGTATCACGCCGTCGCCGGGTCGGTGATCACCATCGATGTCGATACGGGTGAAGTGCTCGCGATGGTCAATCAGCCGGCCTACAACCCGAATGACCGCGACCAGCTGAAGCCCGGTTTCTATCGCAATCGCGCCGCGACGGATATTTTCGAGCCCGGCTCCAGCGTGAAGCCGTTCATCATGGTGGCGGCGCTGGCATCGGGTCAGTACCGGCCGGACAGTGTGATCGACACCAATCCTGGCTTCTTCAAGGTCGGAAACACCGTGGAGGAGGATGAGCACGACTTCGGAGTCATCGATCTCGCGACCATTCTCGCCAAGTCGAGCAACGTCGGCATTGCCAAGATTGCTCTGTCTCTCAAGCCGGAAGAGATCTATCACGCCTTCACGGGCCTCGGCCTCGGGCAGGTAACGGGCAGCAATTATCCCGGTGAGTCCGCGGGGACCCTGACCAACTACACCCACTGGCGTCCGGTCGGCATTGCCACCATGTCGCACGGGTACGGCCTGTCGGTCACGCCGCTGCAGTTGGCGCACGCCTACGCCACCATCGGGGCCGGCGGGATTCGCCGCCCGATCACTTTCGAAAAGGTGTCCGGAGCGGTCCCGGGCGAGCGCGTGATCGATGCCAAGGTGGCCTATGAACTGATCGGCCTGATGGAGCAGGTGGTGCAGAAGGGCGGCACCGCAACACGTGCCTCACTCGTCGGCTACCGGGTGTCGGGCAAGACGGGCACCGCCTTCAAGGCGGAGGCGGGGGGGTATTCCACTGACAAATACATGGCGGTTTTTGCCGGTTTGGTGCCCGCATCGCATCCCAAGTTTGCCACTGTTGTGGTGCTTGATGAGCCCCATGGCGATCAGCATGAGCATCAGGGAGGTGAAGTGGCCGCGCCGGTATTCGCCAGCGTAATGTCCGGCACGCTGCGTCTGATGGATGTTCCTCCGGACGACTTGCAAAACGTGCCGGCTGCTTCGCTGGTTCAGGCGAACGATACCCAATGACCGCAGCGCTCACCTGGCTTCTCGATGGGATCGCCGAGGTGCCTCGCAACGAGGCGCGCGTGGCGGACCTAACGCTGGACAGCCGTAGCGTTCGTCCGGGCAGCCTGTTCTTTGCCCTGGCCGGGCAGAAGAGCCACGGACTTGAATTCGCCCCGGAGGCCGCTACGCGCGGGGCTGCAGTGATTCTCTGGGAGCCCAGCGCCGATGTGGTTCCGCCCAAGCTGCGGGGCGACGTGTTCGTGGCTGCGGTGCCCAATCTGCGCTCCTTGCTAGGGCGGATTGCGGACCGCTTTTTCGGTTGGCCCTCGCAGCACTTGCGCATCATCGGCATTACCGGCACCAACGGCAAAACCACCTGCGCATTCTTGCTGGCGCAGTGCCTGGAGCGGCTTGGGTCGAGTGCCGCCTACATCGGCACCATCGGCTGGGGTCGGCCCGATACGCTCTCCGAACCGACTCATACCACGCCCGATGTCATCACCGTGCATCGCCTGTTGGCGCAACTGCGCGGCGTCGGCGTTCGTAACGTCGCCATGGAAGTCTCCTCGCATGCCTTGGATCAGGAGCGGGTGGCGAGCGTGCGCTTCCATACGGGCGCGTTCACCAATCTAACCCGAGATCATCTGGACTATCACAAGACCATGAAGGCCTACGGCGAAGCCAAGGCGAAGCTATTGAATCTCTCTGATCTCAAGCACGTGGTGGTGAACATCGGGGACGTATTTGGTCGCCAGTTTCTCGAGGCACGCAGCAGTCGCGTGCCGGTAACCGCCGTGTGGGTCGGCGAGAACCAATCCGGTTGGCTCACCGACCGCACATTGCACGCCACGCGAGTGGACGCAGAACGTCACGGCATCAGCCTCACTTTGGCGGGCAGTTTCGGCGATCTCGCTCTCCGCACGAGCCTCATGGGTCGGTTCAATGCGGAGAATTCACTGGTTGTGCTTGCATGCCTGCTCTCTCTGGACGTTTCTTTGAAGGAGGGCGCGGCGGCGTTGAGCGAGTGTCGCCCCGCGCCCGGACGCATGGAGTTGGTCGAAGCTCCGCATGCCGACAAGCCGGTGGCCGTGGTCGACTATGCACATACGCCGGACGCGCTCGCCAAGGCATTGAGCGCATCGCGCGAGCACTGCACGGGTAAACTGTGGTGCGTGTTCGGGTGTGGCGGTGATCGTGATCCGGGCAAGCGCCCCATCATGGGCGGAATCGCCGACGAACTCGCCGATCAGATCATCGTCACAGACGACAATCCACGCTCCGAAAATCCGCAAGCCATCACCCGCGACATTCTGGCCGGCATCAAGTCGCACCCGGCCCGCGTCATCAATGACCGCAGCCTCGCAATCGCCACCGCCATCAGGGAGGCGGGAAGCCAGGATCTGGTGCTGATTGCCGGCAAAGGCCATGAGCATTACCAGATCTACGGTGAGATCCGGCGCGATTTCAGTGACCGCGAGCAGGCGCTTCGCAACCTGGGAGCGGCGGCATGAAACGGACTTTAAGCGCAGTTGCCCAAGCCGTGGGCGGAGAACTCATCGGGGAAGACCGGCCTTACGGCGCCGTGTCGACCGACAGCCGCACCTTGAGTGCCGGATCGCTTTTCGTCGCGCTGCGCGGACCGAATTTTGACGGATCCGGGTTTATCGGCGCGGCGGCGGGGCGCGGTGCCGTGGGTGCCCTGACGGAGAGTCGATCCGATGCCCAACTGCCCCAGGTTCGGGTGCCAGACGCGTTGCAGGCATTGCAGGCGCTTGCCAATCGGTGGCGCCGGGACTTCACGCTTCCGATCGTCGCGGTTGCCGGAAGCAACGGCAAGACCACGGCCAAAGAGATGACCGCGGCGATCCTCGCGCGTTTGGGGCCATGCATGGCAACGCACGGAAACCTCAACAATCACATCGGCGTGCCGGTGACCTTGATGCGCCTGGAATCCTCGCATCGCAGCGCAGTGGTCGAAATGGGTGCCAACCGCATCGGCGACGTTGCCGAGCTCATGAAAATCGCGGTGCCCACGGTCGGGCTGATCACAAATGCGGGTGCTGAGCACCTGGAGGGTTTTGGCGATCTGGACGGCGTGGCCAAGGGCGAAGGCGAAACCGTGGCGGAATTGCCGGCTTCCGGAACGGCGGTCATCAATGCCGACGATCACTATGCCGCGTACTGGAGAAAGGTCTCCGGTGCGCAACGGATATTCACCTTTGGCGTACGGGCGGCAGCCGACTTCACGGCGCAGGAGGTCGTCCAAACCGTCGAGCGCGGCGAGTTCGTCACGCGTTTCACCCTCGTGAGCCCGGCCGGTCGTGCGCCCGTGCTGCTGAAGGCGGGCGGCGCTCACAACATTGCCAACGCGCTCGCGGCGAGCGCCGCCGCGCACGCCGCCGGTGCGGCGCTTGAGCACATCGTCGCTGGACTGCAAGACTTTCGCGCCGTGTCCGGGCGCCTCCAGCTCAAGGCGGGTGCGCGCGACAGCTGGATCATTGATGACTCCTACAACGCCAATCCGAGTTCAGTGCGGGCCGGCCTCGATGTGCTGCGCACCGTATCGGGTCCCACTTGGCTGGTGCTCGGCGATATGGCCGAACTTGGCGATCACAGCGAGGACAGTCACAGCAGCATCGGTTCCTATGCGCGCGAGGGCGGCGTCAAGCGGCTGTTCGCGATGGGGCCCTTGAGTTCGAGGGCGGTGGAAACCTTCGGATCCGGAGGCGAATGGTTTGCCGATGTCGACTCGCTGATTCGCCGTCTGCAGGCGGAGCTCGCACCGGGAGTCACGGTGCTGATCAAGGGTTCGCGCGTGAATCGCTTGGAGCGAGTGGTGCAGGCCCTCACCGGCGGCGGCGCGAACTTCCGAGCCATGATGAGGGCAAGTTAGATGTTGCTGTACTTGACCGAATACCTGGCGCGCTTCTATTCCGGATTTCACGTGTTCCAGTACCTGACGCTGCGCGGGATTCTTGCGGCGGTCACGGCGCTGATGATCGCGATGCTGATCGGGCCTTGGATGATCGCGCAGTTGGGCAAGTATCAGATCGGTCAACAAGTGCGCACGGATGGTCCGCAAACCCATTTGCAGAAGAAGGGCACGCCCACCATGGGCGGCGGGCTGATTCTGGTCGCCATGGTGCTGGCCACCGTCCTCTGGGCCGACATCTCAAGCCGTTTCGTGTGGATTCTTCTCGCCACCACCCTGGCCTTCGGCTTGATCGGTTTCTATGACGACTATTTGAAGCTCGTGGTTGGCAACTCCAAGGGCTTGGCCGCGCGCTACAAGTATTTTGGACAGTCGGTCGCCGGTCTCGCCGCGGCCTTCACGCTGCACTGGTTGCATACCTCCCCCGCGGAGACCTCTCTATACGTGCCGTTCTTCAAGTCGGTGGCGATACCGATGTCGACCTTCGGCTTCATTGTGCTGACCTACTTCGTGATCGTCGGGACGAGCAACGCCGTCAATCTCACCGATGGTCTCGACGGCCTGGCAATCATGCCGGCAGTCATGGTCGCCGTCGCCCTCGGCATATTCGCTTACACCACCGGCAACGTTAAGTTTGCGACGTACTTGCAGATTCCCTACATCCCCGGCGTCGGCGAAGTGCTGATCTTTTCCGGCAGCCTGGTGGGCGCCGGCTTGGGCTTTCTCTGGTTCAACTCCTATCCGGCACAAGTATTCATGGGTGATGTCGGCGCGCTGGCCATCGGTGCATCGCTTGGCACCACGGCGGTGATCGTGCGCCAGGAAATCGTGCTCGTCGTCATGGGCGGCGTTTTCGTGCTCGAGACGGTGTCGGTGATCTTGCAGGTGGCAAGTTTCCGGCTGACCGGCAGGCGCATCTTCCGGATGGCGCCCATTCATCACCATTTCGAACTCAAGGGTTGGGCGGAGCCCAAGGTCATCGTTCGCTTTTGGATCATCAGCTTCGTGCTGGTGCTGGTCGGACTATCAACGTTGAAGATTCGCTAATGAACAGCGTCGTCGTCGGGTTGGGCAAAACCGGTGCATCGTGCCTGCGCTATCTCGCCAAGCGCGGTGGCCGCGTGAGCGCCACCGATTCGCGTCGCGCGCCGCCCGGGCTCGATGAGCTGGGTGAGTTTGCCGGCAACATCGAGCTGCGTCTGGGCGGATTCGATCTGTCATTGCTCGAAGACGCCAATCAAGTACTGATGTCTCCGGGCGTTTCGCTCAAGGAGCCGATTGCGCTCGCTGCGCGCGAGCGGGGCATCCCCGTGCTGGGCGACGTGGAACTGTTTGCCCGCGAGGTGCGCGCGCCGGTGCTGGGGATAACGGGCACCAACGGCAAGAGCACCGTGACCACCCTGGTGGCCCGCATGGCCGCCGCTGCCGGCCGCAGGGTGCTGGCCGGCGGAAACCTCGGCGAGCCGGCGCTCGACCTTCTCGAGCAGCCGACACCCGAATTGTACGTGCTCGAACTCTCCAGCTTTCAACTAGAGACCACCACCTCGCTCACCCTGGCAGCCGCCGCGGTGCTCAATGTCACGGCCGACCACTTGGACCGCTACGGTTCGTTGGCCGAGTACGCCCACGCCAAGGAACGCATCTTCGCGCGCGCCGGCACCATCGTGCTCAATGCCGACGACAAACTCGTGATGACCATGGGCGAGCGCTATCGGCGCAGCGCACGCCTGGTGAGATTCTCCATCGAGCGCGAGGACTGTGAATTCACGCTTGCTCAGGAGGGTGCGCGCTTCTTCCTGGCCCGTCGCGGCGAGCGCCTGCTCGATGTCTCGCGCCTGAAGATCTCGGGTCTCCATAACGCCGCGAACGCCCTGGCCTCGCTCGCTCTCGGCGATGCCGTCGGCTTGCCCATGGAGGCGATGCTGTCGGCACTCGAATCCTTTCCCGGACTGTCCCATCGTTCCGCGTGGGTGGCGGACATCGAGGGCGTGCGGTACGTCGATGACTCCAAGGGCACCAACGTGGGTGCGACCATCGCGGCGGTGGCGGGCATGGCGGGTCCTTTGGTGATGATTGCGGGGGGAGAGGGCAAGGGACAGGATTTCTCGCCGCTGATCCCGGCTTTTCGCGGCAAGGTGCGCCACACGGTGCTGATCGGCAAGGACGCACCGGCGCTTGCCACGGTGCTCCAAGGTGTTTGCAGCACCGAGACCGTGTCCTCCATGTCCGAGGCCGTGACTGCTGCGCGGCGCGCCGCCCGCAGCGGTGACACGGTGCTTTTGTCGCCCGCCTGCGCGAGCCTCGACATGTTCCGGGATTATGGACATCGCGGCGACGTGTTTGCGGCGGCGGTCAGTGCCCTCAAAGAGGTGTCCGCATGAGCACCGCGACCATCACCTATGGCGTGCGCGCCCGCGAGCGAATGCCCTTCGCCTGGGATTGGCCGACCGTTGGAATTACCTCGGCCTTGCTGCTCATCGGCATCATCATGGTGACTTCCGCCTCGATGGCCGTCGCCGACAAGGATTTCAGCAACCCTTTCTATTTTCTCGAGCGCCAATTTGTATTCGCCCTGTGCGGCGTGCTCTTGGCCTGGCTTGCCTCGAGGATTCCGACCGAGCTGTGGCACCGCTACAGTATGGTTCTGATCATTCTCGCGATCGCGATGCTGGTCCTGGTGCTCATTCCAGGTCTTGGCGCGCGGGTCAACGGTGCGCGCCGGTGGCTTCGGATCGGATTTTTGAATTTTCAGGTTTCGGAACTGACCAAGGTCTTTGTCCTGACCTGGCTGTGCAGCTATTGCGTGCGCAAGCGCGCCGAACTGGAGAGCACTCTGCCGGGCTTGCTCAAGCCCTTCGGAGTGCTGGCGGTGAGCGCGGTGCTGTTGCTCGCCGAACCGGACTTTGGCGCCGCGACCGTACTTTTCGCCACAGGCTTTGCGGTTCTGTTCGTGGCGGGCGCCAGGCTTCGCTACGTGGCGCTCCTGGTGTCCGCTGCGGCGTCCGCCTTCGCGCTGCTCGCCCTCGCCTCGCCTTATCGCCTGAAGCGCCTCCTGGTCTTTCTGCACCCGTTCGATGACCCTTTCAATGGCGGCTTTCAGCTGACTGGCTCGCTGATCGCGTTCGGTCGCGGCTCTTGGCTTGGCGTCGGACTGGGATCGAGCGTGCAGAAGCTGTTTTACCTGCCCGAGGCCCACACCGATTTCGTCTTCGCGGTGCTCGCGGAAGAGTTGGGGCTCGTGGGCGTGATCGTGGTGCTGGCGCTATTCGTCGCCCTGGTGTGGCGCGCGTTCCGGATTTCGCGCCTTGCCGCCGAGGTGGGCATGCGCTTCCAGTCCTACGTGGCGCTGGGGTTCGGCGTATGGCTCGGGGTGCAGGCCATCGTCAACATCGGGGTGAACATGGGGGTGCTTCCCACCAAAGGTCTCACCCTCCCGCTATTGAGTTATGGGCGCAGCAGCCTGTTGGTCAGTCTCGCCTGGCTTGGCGTGGTACTGCGGATTTATCACGAGGTGAAGTCCAGTTCCCGCTCCGCGGTCATGCGCATGCCCAAGGAGACGCGATGAGCGAAGCCCCGGTGCTCATCATGGCGGGCGGCACGGGCGGCCATGTGTTCCCGGCGCTTGCGGTTGCCAGCGCACTGCGCGAGCGCGGCGTGCCGGTCGTGTGGCTCGGCGTTCCCGGCAGCATGGAAGCCAAGCTGGTTCCCGCGCGCGGTTTTCCGATCGAGTGGGTGCGCGTGGCCGGTATTCGTGGCAAGGGCCTGATGCCGCTGTTGCTTGCGCCGGTTCGCATCACCCGCGCCGTGCTGGAGGCTGCGAGGGTGATCAGGCGCCTCAAACCGCGCGCGGTACTGGGCGCCGGCGGCTATGTCAGCGGGCCGGGCGGTATCGCTGCGTGGCTCATGCGGGTGCCGCTTCTCATCCATGAACAAAATGCGGTGCCGGGCATGACCAATCGCTGGCTCGCGCGACTCGCGACACGAGTGCTTGAGGCATTTCCCGGCAGCTTCGCGCCGCGCGTGCACGCGCTCACCATCGGCAACCCGGTGCGCGCCGATATCGCGGCGATCGAAGCACCGCAGATTCGCTTCGCCGCCCGTACCGATCGCTCACGCCTGGTGGTTTTCGGCGGCAGCCAGGGGGCTCGCGCGCTCAATGCAGCTCTGCCCCTCGCACTGGCACGGCTCAGTCCTGAAATGCGTCCCCAGGTGAAACACCAGGCGGGTGAGCGCGGTCTCGAAGCTGCGCGCTCAGCCTACCGTGAGGCCAATGTCGAGGCCGAGGTCATGCCGTTCATAGACGACATGGCCAAGATGTACTCGTGGGCCGATTTCGCCGTCTGTCGAGCCGGCGCGATGACGGTAACGGAGCTGCAGGCCGCAGGCCTCGGCGCCATTTTCGTGCCGCTGCCGATCGCCACCGACGATCATCAGACAAAGAACGCCGAGGTCATGGTGCGGGCGGGCGCCGCGGCACTCATCCAAGAGCGCGATCTGACGCCCGAGAAGCTCAGTGCGATCATCGCGACGCTGGCCAGCGACCGGGCTCGTACTCAGAAGATGGCCGAAGCCGCGCGCGCCTCGCGCGTCATCGACGCGGCCACGCGTGCCGCCGAGTTCTGCATGGCCGTGGGAGCGCACGCATGAGCGAGCGCCGCAAACTTAACGAGCGCATGCGCCGGATCCAATGCATCCACTTGGTCGGAGTGGGCGGCAGCGGCATGGGCGGCATTGCGGAAGTTCTGTTGAACCTCGGTTACAAAGTGCAGGGCTCGGACCTCAAGGGCAATGCAGTCACACAACGCCTGGCGCGCCTCGGCGCGACGATCTTCATCGGCCATAGCGCCGAGCATCTCGGCGAGGCCGACGTGGTCGTGGTTTCGAGCGCGGTGAGCCGCGCGAATCCGGAAGTCGCCTCGGCGCTCGCCAAACGGCTGCCGGTGGTGCCGCGCGCCGAGATGCTGGGCGAACTCATGCGCTTCCGGTATTCGATCGCAGTCGCGGGGACGCACGGCAAGACCACGACCACGAGCCTCGTGGCGAGCGTCTTGGCGGAGGCCGGTCTCGACCCGACGTTCGTGATCGGCGGCCGGTTGAAGAGCGCAGACACCAACGCACGCCTCGGCGCCGGGCAGTACCTGGTGGCGGAGGCGGATGAAAGCGACGCCTCATTCATGCATCTGCAGCCGATGATCGCCATTGTCACCAACATTGACAACGATCATCTGGGCACTCACGAAGGCGACTTTGCGCGGCTGCGCCAAAGCTTCGTCGATTTTCTGCACAACTTGCCGTTCTACGGACTTGCCGTGCTCTGCGCCGAAGACGCCGAGGTGCGCGGCATCATGGAGTCGGTGGGAAGACCGTTCGTCACCTACGGGTTCGCCGAGGGTGCCGATGTGCGGGCCGTGAATGTCGAACGGCTGGGACTGCAGTCGCGCTTCGTGGCGCTGCGCAAGGGACGCGCCGATCTGCCCCTCACATTGAATCTTCCCGGTCGGCACAACGTGCTCAATTCCCTGGCGGCCGTTGCGGTGGCGACCGAACTCGATGTCGCGGACGCGGATATTCAGCGCGCCTTCGGTCACTTCCAGGGCATCGACCGGCGTCTGCAGCAGCTGGGGGAAATTACCTGGGCGGACGGCCGCGCGCTGGTGGTGGATGATTACGGACATCACCCCACGGAGATTTCGGCGACGCTGGAAGCGGCGCGGCAGGGCTGGCCGACACGACGCTTGGTGCTCGCCTTTCAGCCGCATCGTTACACCCGGACCCGCGACCTGCTCGATGATTTCGGCAAAGCCTTGAGCGAATCTGACGTGTTGCTGGTCACCGAGGTCTACGCGGCGGGCGAGGCGCCGATTCCGGGCGCCGACGGTCGGGCGATTTGCCGCGCTGTGCGCTCACGAGGAGTGGTCGAGCCGGTGTTCGTCGAGCGGGTCGACGAACTCGCGGACTCTCTGCGCGCGGTGCTCCATGACGGGGACGTGGTGCTCATCATGGGAGCCGGCAACATCGGCGCCGTGGCGCAAGACCTCAAAGCACGGTTTGCGGAGCATGCGGCATGAGCGCTGAACGATCCATGCCATTGGCCCCGGAATTCAGCGGCCGCGTTCAGTACGACGTATCCATGTCGAAGTACACTTCCTGGCACGTCGGTGGCCCGGCGGACATCTACTTCTCGCCGCGTGACATCAACGATTTGGCCGCGTTCCTCCGCCAACTGCCGCAGGAAGTGCCGGTCATGTGGATCGGCCTCGGCAGCAATCTTCTGGTGCGCGACGGGGGGATTCGCGGCGCCGTGATTGCTACGCACGGCGCCATGGGGTCTTTGGAGCGCAAGAGCGCCAATTTGATCCGCAGCGAGGCGGGCGTGCCCTGTGCGCGCCTTGCGCGACAATGTGTGAAGTGGGGTTTGGGCCCTGCCGAGTTCTTCGCCGGCATCCCCGGGACCTTGGGCGGCGCGCTCGCGATGAACGCCGGTGCCTGGGGCGAGGAGACCTGGCGCCACGTCGTCGAAGTCGACGTCTTGGACCGTCGCGGCACGCACCATACGCGTGCGCCCGATGAGTATGCAGTCGGTTACCGCAGCGTAAAGGGGCCCGACAATGAATGGTTTGTTGCCGCCCAGCTGAAGTTCGAGCGCAAGCCTGAAGCGCATGGCGATGCTATCCGCGAACTTCTCGATAAGCGCCGTGAGACGCAGCCCATCGGTGAATGGAGTTGCGGCTCGGTATTCACCAATCCGCCGGGCGACCATGCCGCGCGCCTGATCGAAAGCGCGGGTCTGAAGGGCTTTCGGATCGGCGATGCCTCGGTATCGCAAAAGCACGCCAATTTCATCATCAACCACGGCACGGCGCGCGCCGCGGACATCGAGGCCTTGATTCAGCATGTGCAACGCACCGTTGCCGACATGCATGGCGTCCAGCTCCACACCGAAGTGCGCATCGTTGGAGAGGCTCCATGACGCTGCTGACGACCAACAGCCACATTACGCGCATCGCAACTGCCAAGGATTTCGGCAAAACCGCGGTGCTTCTGGGAGGTGATTCGAGTGAGCGCGAGATATCGCTGATTTCGGGAAACGCAGTACTCGCCGCCTTGAAACGTCGCGGAGTCGACGCACACGGCTTCGATCCCAAGGAGCGGCCGTTGCAGGATATGTTGAGCGATGGGTTCGCCCGCGCCTTCATCATCCTGCATGGGCCGGGCGGCGAGGACGGCGTCATGCAAGGGGCGCTTGAGTGGTTGGGCATTCCCTACACGGGAAGCGGCGTGCTCGCCTCGGCACTCACCATGGACAAGCTCAAGACCAAGCGCGTGGTGGTGGGCGCGGGGCAGCTGGCTCCGGAGTACGCTGTCCTGTCCAGCAGCGCGGATTTGCCCGGTGCCCTCGAGCGCATCGGCGTGCCGATGATGGTCAAACCCGGTTCGCAGGGCTCGAGCGTGGGCATCAACAAGGTGAAGAACGCCCAAGACCTCGAACGCGCCTTCGCCGAGGCGCATGCCATCGATCCGATCGTGTTCGCGGAGCGCTTTGTCTCCGGTGACGAGTTTACGGTCGGCGTCCTCCACGACGAGGCGCTGCCTTCCATCCGCATCGTGCCGGCAACCGAGTTCTACGACTATCAAGCCAAGTATTTTCGCGACGACACCCAGTACCACTGTCCCAGCGGACTGACGGCGCAGGCGGAAACCGAATTGCGGGCCGCCGCGCTCGCCGCGTTCCGCGTGACCGACTGCGCCGGCTGGGGACGCGTCGATTTCATGCGCGATCGGGACAGCGGCAAGTTCTATTTCATCGAAATCAACACCACGCCTGGAATGACCGACCACAGCCTGGTGCCCATGGGCGCACGGCAGGCCGGCATGGACTTCGCGGAACTTTGCTGGCGCGTGCTGGAAACGAGTTTCATGCGGGTGCGCAAATGAAACTGAGCCGACTGATGCGCCGCAATCGCTTCAAGCCGAAGAACAAGCCCAAGGCGGAGAAGCGCGAGTGGGTGTGGCCGGCTTTCATCACCCAGTGGCGCACGTATCTGCGACGCGGCGCGCTCATCCTGCTGGTCTGCGGTTCGGTGGGCGCGCTCGCCTGGGGCTTGGACCGCCCCGTCCACGTGGTCTCGATCGACGGCAGCTTTCAACGGGTTTCCCCTGGCGAGGTCGAGAAGGCCGTGGCGCCGTTCGCCCGCGAAGGATTCATGTCCGCGAATCTGGACGACATCCAACGCGCTGTCGAAGCGTTGCCTTGGGTGGACCATGCGCGCATTTCGCGGCGTTGGCCGAATAGCCTCCATGTCACGGTGTCCGAACAGGTTGCGGCTGCCCGCTGGGGCGACTCGGGCCTGCTCAATACGCGGGGCGAACTGTTCGTGCGCACCGCTACTCACGTGCCGGCGGAGCTTCCCAAACTGAGCGGTCCGGAAGGCACCGAACTCGAAGTGGCGCAGCGCTACCTCGCGGCTCAGGGGCGGATGACTGAAGTCGGCATGCGCATCGCGGCATTGCGCCTCAACGAGCGCGGCGCCTGGGAAATGGACCTGGACAGCGGTGTGACGGTGCGCCTGGGGCGCCGCGATGTCGACGAACGGTTGGATCGCTTTATCCGTACCGCCTCGCAGGTGATCGCGCACCGCATGTCTGAAATTACCTACGTGGATATGCGCTATTCGAATGGCTTCGCCATCGGCTGGCGCAATCAGAGCAGCCCCGTTTCGGCGTCGGCCAAACGCTCCGACGACGCAGACGCATAAGGAAGAACGCAACAACATGGCAAAGCGCTCGGATCGAA
Source organism: Steroidobacteraceae bacterium (assembly GCA_036494165.1). Lineage (GTDB taxonomy): Bacteria > Pseudomonadota > Gammaproteobacteria > Steroidobacterales > Steroidobacteraceae > Bog-1198. The sequence continues at coordinate 14,047 of DASXOQ010000014.1, read as the reverse complement.
ATCTCTTGGTGGGTCTGGACATCGGCACCAGCAAGGTCGTGGCCATTGTCGGCGAAATCAAAAGCGACGGTGAACTCGAGATCATCGGCGTGGGTTCGCATCCCTCGCGCGGCTTGAAGAAGGGTGTGGTGGTGAACATCGAATCCACCGTACAGTCGATTCAGCGCGCGGTGGAGGAGGCCGAGTTGATGGCCGGCTGCGAAATCCACTCCGTCTACGCTGGGATCGCCGGCAGTCACGTGCGCAGTCTCAACTCGCACGGCATTGTCGCGATCAAGGACAAGGAGGTGGGCGCTGGCGATGTGGAGCGCGTTATAGACGCCGCCAAGGCCGTCGCCATACCTGCCGATCAGAAGATTCTTCACGTACTGCCGCAGGAATACATCATCGACTCGCAGGAGGGGATCCGCGATCCCATCGGCATGTCGGGAGTGCGACTCGAAGCGAAGGTCCATATCGTCACCGGCGCCGACAGCGCCGCCCAAAACATCGTCAAGTGCGTGCAGCGTTGCGGCCTATCGGTCGACGACATCGTGCTGGAACAACTGGCGTCGAGCTACGCGGTGCTCACCGAGGACGAGAAGGATCTCGGTGTCTGCGTGGTGGACATCGGCGGCGGCACCACGGATATCGCGGTGTTCGGCGGTGGCGCAATCCGGCATACCGCGGTGATCCCGATCGCGGGGGACCAGGTGACCAACGACATCGCCGTGTCGATGCGCACCCCCACGCAATACGCGGAAGACATCAAGATCAAGTACGCCTGCGCGCTCTCGCAACTCGCCAATCCTGACGAGACCATCGAGGTGCCGAGCGTCGGCGACCGGCCGCCGCGACGCCTTGCCCGCCAGACTTTGGCCGAGATTGTCGAGCCTCGCTACGAGGAGCTGTTCAGCCTGATTCGCGACGAATTGCGCAGAGCCGGCCTCGAAGAGCAGGTGGCCACCGGCATCGTGCTCACCGGGGGCAGCGCCAAGATGGAAGGTGCCATCGAACTGGCCGAAGAAGTGTTCCACATGCCGGTGCGCCTCGGCGTGCCGCAATACGTCAGCGGGCTCGCCGAGGTGGTGAGCAATCCCATTCATGCCACCGGTGTGGGGCTCCTGCTCTATGCCAAAAGCAATCTGGAGAGCCCCCGCAGCGAAGTGCCGCTGCTTGGCGGCGGAGTAAAGAGTTTGTTCGAGCGTATGAAAGCCTGGTTTCAAGGCAACTTTTGACAACAACGGTAGAGGAGATCTGGAATGTTTGAATTGATGGATACTTTCAGCCAAAGCGCCGTCATCAAGGTGCTGGGCGTGGGCGGTGGCGGCGGCAATGCTGTTTCGCACATGGTTCAGTCCGGACTCGAGGGCGTGGACTTCATTTGCATCAACACCGACGCGCAGGCGCTCAAGCACTCCAAGGTGCGCACCTCGCTGCAGATCGGCTGCAACATCACCAAGGGTTTGGGCGCTGGCGCCGATCCTGAAGTGGGCCGGCAGGCGGCCATGGAAGATCGCGATCGCATCATCGAGTTGATCGAGGGCTGCGACATGCTCTTCATCACGGCCGGCATGGGCGGCGGCACGGGCACGGGCGCAGCCCCGGTCGTGGCGCAAGTCGCGAAGGAACTCGGGATTCTCACCGTGGCGGTAGTGACCAAGCCCTTCGATATGGAAGGCAACAAGCGCACGCGAGTCGCCGACCAGGGCATGTGCGAACTCGGCAAGTATGTCGATTCGCTCATCACGATCCCGAATCAGAAGCTGCTGTCGGTCTTGGGTTCGAGCACCACGCTGCTCGATGCCTTCAAGGCGGCCAACACCGTGCTGCAGGGCGCCGTACAGGGCATCGCGGAGCTCATCACCCGTCCCGGCCTCATCAACGTGGACTTTGCGGACGTGCGCACCGTCATGTCGGAAACCGGCATGGCGATGATGGGCACAGGCAGTGCGGCGGGCGACGATCGTGCGCGCGAGGCGGCCGAGGCAGCGGTATCGAGCCCGCTGCTCGAGGACATCAACCTCGCGGGGGCGCAGGGCATCCTGGTCAACGTCACCGCCGGCATGGATCTGTCGATCGGCGAGTTCCAGGAAGTGGGCAACGTCGTTAAGCAGTTCGCTTCCGACGATGCCACTGTGGTTGTCGGCACGGTGATCGATCCGGACATGGCGAATCAGATTCGCGTCACGGTGGTCGCGACCGGGCTCGGCAAGCCGGTCGCCAAGGTGCAGCCGGCGCCGGTGCAGCAGCAATCGATCGCGCCGCCGCTCACCATGCGGGTGGTGCGTCCGAAAACGCCGATCTCACCGACCGACTACGCCATCCTCGACAAGCCGACCGTGCAACGGCAGCGCGCGGTAGGCGATGGGTTGCGCAACGAGGTCGATACCGAAGACTTGTTGGATATTCCGGCATTCCTGCGCCGGCAGGCTGACTAGCGGTCGATCGCATTCCAGATCTTGGCGCCCTCAGGGTTGAGGGCGCCGGTTTTGGAACACTCGGGCATGGTGGAAGCCAGTGTCGAGCGCCGGGAGGCGCAAGCTCAGGTGCCGCTCGTCGTGATGGGCGTGGTGGCCTGCGCACTGGCTTTGCGACTCGTGCATTTGTCGAGCGCGGTGACGAGCCCGCTGACCTTCCAGCTCGGACCGGACGAGGAGTACTACTTCCGGTTCGCAAAAGCGGTGGCGGCGGGTGTGGGGCAGAACCGCCCCGAATTCACCTTCATGGATCCCTTGTATGGCTACCTGCTAGGAGCGATCTTCAAGCTCGCAGGGCCCAACGTTTTCGCCGTATTTGCTCTGCAATGTCTGCTCGATGCCGCCACAACGCTCGGCATTGTGCAGATTGGCAGGCAACTGGGTCGTCCGCGCGCCGGCACGTTCGGCGCGCTTTGTTACGCCTTGGCCGCCACGGCCATCATGTTTTCCTGCTCATTGCTCAAGGAGGTATGGGTCGCCTCCTTCATGGTGTGGTGGGTGGTGATCGCGTTAAAACTGAGAGAAACCAGGCTGCTTTGGCCCTGGGCCCTGTTCGGTGCCTATTGCGCGCTCGGAATCGCATTGCGCTCCACGCTGGTGCTCATGGCTTTGGTGTCGATGGCTCTAGCACTGCGTGGCGCGGGCCGGGCGCCAAAGGCCGCGTGCTTCGTGCTCGGGCTCTTCGTCTTTCTGTTGCCTTGGTCGCTGCGCAATCTTGAGGCGGGTGCGGGCTTATCGCCGCTGCCGCACAACGGTGGCATCGTGCTGGATCAGGCCTATAACCCGTCCAATGCGGAATCGGCGATCTGGGTTCCGCCGTTCGTGAATTACCTAAATCCGAGTGAGATCTGGCGCGGCTATGCCGCCGAGGCCGCGCGCCGCGCCGGGCATCCGCTGTCGGTTCGAGAAGTCGATGCCTATTGGCGTTCGCAAGCGCTGTCGTTCATGAGTTCGCATCCCGGCGCGGTGCTAGCGGACATGGGGCGCAAGGCGCGCAAATTCTTTGCCTCCACCGAGATTCCCATCAATCGCTCGCTGCAAGAGGAGGGCATGTTTTCGAGTGTAATCGCGATTTTGCCAGCTCCCGCTCCCTTCCTTCTGGCCATGGGTCTGGTGGGACTCGTGATGCTCGGCAGGAGCGATTCACGCGCTGGCCTCGTGGCCGTCCCCCTCGCGCTCGCCTTTTTTACCGTGGTGATGTTTTGGGCCGAGGACCGGTTTCGGTTTCATGCCCTTCCGGTTCTCGCTTTCGGCGCGGGAATCTGGATCGAGCTCATGCTGCAACGCATCCGCGCCCGACAATTGCGGCCGGCTCTCACGCCTTTGGCCGCGGCACTGCTTATCTGCGCGGGTTCCTATGCGCTCGGTGCCACGGTACCCGCTCCGCCCCTTCACTGGGATCAAATTGTCTGGGGGTATATCAAAATGGGCCGACCCCGGGACGCCCAGGCCATCGCGGACCATGTGGCGAGCGAGCAACCGAATAATGCGGCCATTGCAGAGGCCCAAGGCTATCTCGCGGTCCTGCGGCACGATTATGCGGCGGCGGCCGCTGCCTACCGACACGCGGTCGAGTTACGCCCACGCTCCGATCAAGCGCACTTCAATCTCGCTCGCTCGCTCGCGGAGCTCGGTAAACGTCAAGAAGCGTTAACAGAGGCCAAAACAGCAGCTGAGCTTAAGCCGGACCCCGATTATTCGGCGCTGGTGGACCAGCTTAAGAGTTCGCCATGATGACGAACTTTGCTTTGGCGGGGCTAGTCCGAATGAGAGACGGCCCGCCTTTTACGAGAATGAGCAGTTCTGGCGCACCCCCCACCTGTGGTACCTTTGCGACCCAATACGACCGGGTTTTGACTTAATGCTTAATCAAAGAACACTAAAGAACACTATTCGGGCCACAGGCGTGGGCCTGCACTCGGGCAAGAAAGTGCTTATGACTTTGAAGCCCGCGCCCCCCGATACGGGCATTGTGTTCCGTCGCAGCGACCTTGAGCAAAGCAGCGACATACCGGCGCTGGCCTCCAACGTGGGCGATACCAGCATGCACACCACCTTGCAGCGCGGTGAGGCGAAGGTGTCGACCGTGGAGCATTTACTCTCTGCACTGGCCGGACTTGGTATCGACAATGCGCGGGTCGAGGTGAGCGCCAGCGAAGTGCCGATCATGGACGGCAGCGCGGGGCCGTTTGTGTTTCTGCTTCAGTCCGCAGGAATCGAAGAGCAGAAGGCGCCAAAGCGCTTCATTCGGATTCTCGAAAGCCTCAAAGTCGAAGACGGCGACAAATGGGCGCGCCTCGATCCTTACGACGGCTTCAAGGTCAACTTCGAGATCGAGTTCAACCACCCGACATTCAAGAAGCACTCGCAAGTCGCATCGATGGATTTCTCCACCACTTCGTTCCTTCGCGAGGTGAGTCGGGCTCGTACCTTCGGCTTTATGCGTGAGATCGAGAGCCTACGTGCGAGAAATCTTGCTTTGGGCGGCAACCTCGATAACGCGATCGTGCTCGATGATTACCGCATCCTCAATGAGGATGGTCTTCGTTACGAAGACGAGTTTGTGAAACACAAGATCCTCGATGCGATAGGCGATCTGTACCTATTGGGTCACAGCCTGATCGGCGAATTCAGCGGATACAAATCCGGGCATGGATTGAATAACAAGTTACTGCGCACGCTCATGAGCACTAAGAGCGCGTGGCAGGAAGTGACGTTTGAAAGTTTGGCCGACGCGCCGATTTCCTACGTGGCTGCTGCCGCTGCCACGGCACGCGCCTAACGGCACCGATCTAAATCGACGGCCCCCCGCCGCCATTATGTTGCACGGTTGCGGGATCAGGTTTTGAGCGGCGGTACCACGCGCACCCGAATCCGGCCCGCCGCAATGCCCGTCTGTTCCTCGAGCCGGGCTCGCGCCGTCTTGGACAGATAGCGAATACGCGACGCCCAAGCCGCTCCCGCGACCCCTATGGTGAGCTGCCCGTTTTCAATGCCGGCGCTCACCACTGCGGCGGCAAGCGCCGGTGACAGCGCGCCCCGGACCTTCTCGAGAACCGTTGCACGAACTGAGGAGCGCGTCGCAAGTTGCGAAAGTCGCTTACCACCTTTCAATAACTCACTGATGCTTTTGGGATTTTGCATTTGGAGACAGATTGTGAGTCTACGTAAGGATCGTAAACTTCAATGGAAATCCTTGTTTTAGGTGACCTTAGTGCTTAGTCTACTTGCACCGCCCCGGGGCACACTCGTTTCGCAATACGACATAAGCCACCGGATCTTAAGCATGACCGCGGCGTTGGAAGCGTAATCCGAATGAATGTCATCTTTGTCGGCCGCAAATCGGGCCGGGTGAAACAATTTGACCTCCGACATCCCATCGTCATCTCTGCGGCGTTGCTTTGTGTGCTGGGTGTCATCGGAACCGCTTTTTCCGTCGGCTTAGGGCTGGGAACGCGCCACAGTGCCCAGAGCCCCATTGATCAGCTGGGTAACTGGTCGGCTGAGCTGCTGAAGCAGAAGGCACAGATTGAGGATACGAAACGTATTCTTCAAGAAAAGGTCAACGCGCTGGCTCTTAGGGTCGGCCAAATGAATGCCAATGTCATCCGACTCGATGCCCTCGGTAAGCGCCTGACGCGCATGGCAAATTTGGATGACGGGGAATTCGATTTCGGCCACCCTCCGGCGATGGGCGGTGAGAACAGTGCGGATGGTCAGCCGGCCCAGATCCCGAGCCTCACCGCGATGGTGGATGATTTACAGAGTCAGCTCTCCAGCAAGGAGCAGCAACTCGGGGTGCTCGAAAACCTGATTCTCACCCGCGAGTTGAACAAGCAGGTGTATCCGGAGGGTCGTCCGGTCCAGGAAGGCTGGATCTCCTCCTACTTCGGGCGACGCGCCGACCCTTTCACCGGCTATTCGGCCGTTCACAAGGGCCTTGATTTTGCAGGCCCCGAGGGCAGTAAGGTGTCAGCGGTTGCAGCCGGTTTGGTTACCTATGCCGGCGAGCGCGCGGGTTTCGGCGAAATGGTCGAAATCAACCACGGTAATGGCTTGGCGACACGGTATTGCCACAACGAGAAGCTACTTGTGAAACAAGGCGACATGGTCCGCAAGGGTCAGGACGTCGCGTTGCTGGGTTCTACCGGGCATTCAACGGGCCCGCACCTGCATTTCGAAGTGCTGAAGAACGGCGCCCAAGTCGATCCATTGCGCTTCATCGGCGAGGATCGCTAGCCTCAGATTCCCTTCCGGCCTTCATGCCGCGGCGCGCGCCGAAACGTTTCCCCGCGCCCCCTGTCTATTTGTACAATATCGAGTTTTCTTAAGGACTTCCCCTCGTGTTGAAGCTATTGACGCAGATATTCGGCAGCCGCAACCAGCGCGTACTCAAGGACATGCGCCGCATTGTCGCTGCCATCAACGCCCTCGAAGAGAGCGTCAAGGCACTACCGGACGAAAAATTCCCTGAAAAGACCCGGGATCTGAAGGCGCGATTTACCGCCGGGGCCAAGATCGACGAGCTTGCGCCCGAAGCCTTTGCCCTAGCTCGCGAGGCCTCCCGGCGCAAGCTCGGCATGCGCCCCTTCGATGTCCAGCTGATCGGTGGCCTTACCCTGAATGCGGGAAAGATCGCTGAAATGCGCACGGGCGAAGGCAAGACGCTGATGGCGACTTTGCCGACCTATTTGAACGCGCTCAGCGGCGAAGGCGTACACGTGGTCACCGTGAACGAGTATCTCGCGCAGCGCGACGCCGACTGGATGCGTCCCGTTTTCACCTTCCTCGGGCTCGAGGTGGGTGTCATCAAAAACGCCCAGACGCCGGATGAGAAACGCGCCGCGTATGCCTGCGACATCACCTACGGCACGAACAACGAATTTGGCTTCGACTACCTTCGCGACAACCTGGCGTTTCGTCTCGAGGACCGCGTTCAGCGCAAGCTTTCCTTTGCCGTCGTCGATGAAGTCGACTCGATCCTTATCGACGAGGCGCGAACGCCGCTGATCATTTCCGGTCCGGCGGAGGAGAGCACCGAACTCTACGTGCGGATCAACGCGCTCATCCCGCGACTGGTGCGTCAGAAGGAGGAGAACGGCCCCGGCGATTTCGCGGTTGACGAGAAGACCAAGCAGGCAACGCTCACCGAGGACGGTCACGCCAAGGTCGAAGAACTGATGGTGGAGACCGGCCTTCTGCGTGAAGGTGAGAGCCTATACGATGCCGCCAACATCCGCCTCATGCATCACCTGAATGCGGCGCTGCGCGCCCATTCGTTGTACCGACGAGATGTCGAGTACATCGTGCGGCAGGACGAGGTCATCATCGTCGACGAGTTCACCGGTCGCACCATGCAGGGTCGCCGCTGGTCCGAAGGCCTACACCAGGCGGTGGAGGCCAAAGAGGGCGTCCGGGTGCGCGAGGAGAACCAGACGGTCGCCTCGATCACCTTCCAGAATTACTTCCGTCTGTACTCCAAGCTGTCGGGCATGACCGGCACGGCCGACACCGAAGCGTTCGAGTTCCAGCAGATTTACGGGCTGGAAGTGGTGGTGATCCCCACGCACAGGCCGATGATCCGCAAGGATCGGTCGGATCTGGTGTTCTTGTCGGAGCACGACAAGTTCAACGCCATTCTGGAGGACATCCAGGAATGCGTGAAACGCGGACAGCCGGCGCTGGTAGGCACCACGTCGATCGAGACCTCGGAGCGCCTGGCGAAACTTCTGGTGGCGGCGGAGATTCCGCACCAGGTGTTGAATGCGAAGCAGCACGAGCGCGAAGCTCACATTGTTGCCGAAGCCGGCCGGCCGGGTGCCATCACCATCGCCACCAATATGGCGGGCCGCGGCACCGATATCGTGCTTGGCGGGAGTCCGCAGACCGAGATCGATGCGCTGCCGAACCCCACCCCGGAGCAGATCCAGCAGGTTCGCGACGCCTGGCGGCAACGCCACGAACAGGTGCTTGCTGCGGGCGGCTTGCACATCGTCGGAACCGAGCGACATGAGTCTCGGCGCATCGACAATCAGCTGCGCGGCCGTTCAGGGCGTCAGGGTGATCCGGGTTCGAGCCGGTTCTACCTGTCGCTCGAAGATAATTTGATGCGCATCTTTGGCGATCCGACCCGCATGAAAGCCTTGATGACCCGCGTCGGCATGAAGCCGGGAGAGGCCATCGAGAGCGGTCTTCTTACGCGTCAGATCGAACGCGCCCAGCGCCGAGTTGAACAACACAATTTCGATGCGCGCAAGCAGCTGCTCGAATATGACGACGTCGCGAACGATCAGCGGCGTGTCATCTACCAGCAACGCACCGACCTCATGGCCGCTGAGAACGTCGCGGAGGCGATCAAGGGCATGCGCGATGACGTGGTCACGCAGCTCATTGAGCAATATGTGCCGTCGGGCGCGCCCGAGGAGCAGTGGGACGCGAAGGGTCTCGCCCAGGCAGTGGAGAAGGATTTTGGCGCCCCTTTGCCGATAGTCGAATGGGTGGCGTCCGAGGAGTCCGGTGACGGCTCAGGGCTTCGCAAAAAGATCGTGCAGGCGCTGGAGCAAGCGTACGAGCAGAAGGAAGCGAGCGTGGGCGTCGAGGCCATGCGCTACATCGAGAAGGAGATGACGCTTCGCATGCTCGACACGCATTGGCGCGAGCATCTGGCCGCCATGGATTACATGCGTCAGGGCATATTCCTGCGTAGTTACGCGCAAAAGAACCCCAAGCAAGAATACAAGCGCGAGGCTTTCGAGCTCTTCTCGGCGATGCTCGATCGGATCAAGTTCGACACCGTGACCATGATGTCGAAGATTCAGATTCGCAGTCAGGCCGAGGTCGAGCGTGAAGAGCTCGAGCGTCAGCAACGGCTGGCTCGCGCCCTTCAGATGCAGCACGCGGAGGCCGTCTCGCCGATTCAGGCTCCGGAACTCACCGGACAGCCGGGATCGCCCTCGGAAGGCGCACCCGACGCCGCGGCACAGGCGCCGCCGTTTGTCCGTGCCATGCCCAAGGTAGGGCGCAACGAACCGTGTCCCTGCGGTTCGGGGCGAAAGTTCAAGCATTGCCACGGCGCTCTTCAGCAAGCCAGCGGTTGAGTGCCGAGGAGCGCGCCAGGATTCAGGTCGTCGCCGGAGTGCTCGTTGAGCCCGAAGGACGAGTGCTCATCGCGCAACGACCCCTGCATAAGCATTTGGGCGGCCGTTGGGAGTTTCCCGGTGGCAAGTTAGAGCCGGGTGAACAGCCGGTTCAGGGATTGACTCGAGAACTGCGCGAAGAAATCGGCGTCCTGGTGCATGAAGCGCGTCCCTTGATACGCATTCAGCATGAGTATGCGGATCGAGATGTCGATCTGCACGTCTGGATAGTGACCCGATTCGAAGGGGAACCCGTGGGGTTGGAGGGTCAACAGATTGCGTGGTGTCCGCGCCAAGCCCTTCCGCAGGCAGATCTGGTTCCAGCGGACAAACCTATCGTGACGGCGCTGCGCCTTCCCGAGCGCATTGTGGCGCTGGAAGGGGCGGACTATAGCGTCCTGCCTTCGGGTCAGGATTTCGTCAGCCATCGTCCAATCAACGCTCGCTTGCAGGGCGCTCTGTGTCGAAGTCCGTCGGATGTTGCTGGCGAAGCGGTTCGGTTGGTTTCGCGTGGCGCCGACTTCGTGCTGCTGCCAAGCTGGTTTGGCTCAGGCGAAACTGAACGACTGGCGACCTCTCTGGGTGTCCCTGTCTATCTCTCGGGAGTGGCGCTCGATACGGCATGGCGCTCCGGAGCGAGCGGAATCCACGAAATCGCGGGCTGACATCATGACGGCGCGCCGAAGTTCCCGAGTCGCCTGGTTTGTGGTCAAGGTCGCCATCTCGGTCGCGCTTCTCTACGTTGCGGTCCGAAACATCGGTATTCGCTCGCTCGGTACCGATATACGCCAGGTAAATCTTCCGTTGCTGGGTCTCGCGCTTCTGCAGTCCATCGCAATTCCATTCCTGGGCGGCGTGCGCTGGCGGCTGGTGCTCCGCGCCATCGGCGGGGAACTGCACTTTCTCGCGAGCACCAGATTGTTTTGGATCGGAATGGTATTCAGCCAGGTGCTGCCGTCGGTTTCAGGCGGGGACGCGGTCCGAGCGGTGATTGCCTGGCGCGAAGGATTGCCGCTGGCGAGAACCATTCATAGCGTAATCCTCGAGCGCGTTGCGGTCCTGGCGACCTTGATTGTGCTCGTCGCGGTGCTGCACATGTTCCGCCAGGATGCACTGCCGGGCGCCCGCTGGCCCCTCATTTTGGCCTGTCTCGCCGTCATCATGGGCTTAGCGCTCCTGTTATATGCCGACAAGTTCGCCGACCGTCTTCCGCAGCGGCTACCCGTGACTGCGATAAAAAACCTGGCGGTTGCCGCGCGCCAAGTGTATCTGTCGGCAACGGGCGCGAAAGTCGCGATATTGGCGATGCTCACGCATTTGAATTTTGCTCTGGCCAGCTACTGGCTTGGCAGGTCGTTGGGATTGAGTCTGACTTTCGGTGATTATTTGTACTTGGTATCCATGGTGACCCTTGTCGCAACGTTGCCCTTGTCGATCGGCGGTTGGGGGATCCGCGAGAATGTCACGGTTGCGCTCTTCGGGACCGCCGGTGTCAGTGCCCATGCCGCATTGGCATTCTCCGTCCTGTCCGGCCTAACCGTTTCTGCAGTCAGCCTGTGCGGCCTCCCTTTGCTGTGGATGGGGACTGCAAAACCGGATCCCGTCCTCACGGATCCACCCCAATTGTCGTGAATCGATTGCATGACGGATTGCGACGAAGCGATGCGCCACGATGTTCTAAATATGAACCACGTATTTGCCATTCCCGCTTACGGGCGCTCGCCGTACCTCGAATCCTGCATCGTTTCGATTCTCAATCAATCCCAAGGTGCTCCCAGGATTGTGCTGGGTACTTCAACGCCTTCGGATGACCTGGCGGCTCTGGCCGCGCGACACCGTTTGACACTTCACGTAAATCCGGAACGCCGGGGCATTGCCGCGGACTGGAATTACGTTCTGCGCCTGGCGGACGCAGACTACGTGACGATCGCGCACCAGGACGATGTTTACGATAGCGAGTATCTATTCCGACTTGCCCAGGTTGCCGCGAGGCATGCCGATCTTATCCTGGCATTTAGCGACTTCAGCGAACATACGGATCTCGGGAAACGTGCGCCCAACATCAATGTGCGGGTGAAACGCTGGTTGTGCGGACGCGTGTTCGGGAACGCGGAGACCATCGAGTCGAAGGCGCAGAAACGACGGCTTCTGCAGCTCGGTAACCCGATCTGTTGCCCCAGCGTCATGCTTCATTGGCGGGAGATAAAGAATTTCGAATTCTCGGCAGCATTCAGGACCAACCTCGACTGGGAGGCGTGGCTACGACTTGCCGAACTGCCCGGATCGTTTGCCTATTTGAGAGAGGCACTCGTTTCCAAGGGCATTCATCCAGCGAGCGAAACGACGCTGTCGATCGCCAATCGCGCTCGGCAAATTGAGGATTTGGCGATGTTTCGGCGATTCTGGCCGCGGCCGATTGCCTCCTTGATCGCAGCCGCATACTCATTGGGTTATCGCGCAAATCGGGTGGGGACGGACGGCTAGGCCTTTTGCGCGCCGGGGTTAGAATCGGGCTTAATGCCAACGACGACAAATTCGTTATAGACGAACAGCCTCCCTGCGAAACGCGGAAAGGGGAACGATTGGCGCCTGGCGAACTCGAGCCCAAGACCATCGAGAGCGGCTCGAAGGGCCTTATGGTCATAAAAGAAAACATGAGTGTGATCGCTCGCAAATCCTCGCTCTTGCGGGCAGATCAGGATTACTTGCCCTCCCCGTCGCAGCAACGGCAAATATTCGCGCATGAGTTCAATGCCGGCATCCTTCGACATGTGCTCGAGCACGTGCGCGAACAAGAGTGAGTCGAACGCGGCAGGACGGCAAAAAGACGAGTTGCGAAATTCAGCGGGCGAGAAACCGTCCAATCCTTTTTCGCGAAGCACCTCGATGGAATGTGCGTTGTGATCGACGCCGATGCTTCCGGACGGCAGGGCCTGGAGGCAGCGGCCGATGCCACAGCCGATGTCCAGGGTTCTGCCGGGATTCAGCCGCCGCAGGTTCCAGCGATAGGGCCTCTGCACGTCAAGCCAACGTTTCCACTTCGGCTCTTGAAGGGATTGCAGTCGTGCCGTGTACGATTCGCGCGCTGTCCGTGGGCTCTTAACGTTCATAGATTGCCGCTGAAGATCTGCGGGCGAGGGAAACCGCAAAACACGTCAAATAGCTACCTTTGTGTCGGCGGAGGTGTATCTTTTGCGCATGGAACTGACTGATGCTGTTGTGGAGGAAACCAGCCTCGGCGAGGCCCCTTACAAGCTTACCGCAGTGATGCCCTGTCTAAACGAGGAACGAACCGTGGGGACCTGCGTGGACAAGGCGCGGCGCGCCTTTCGAGTCATGGGGATCCGTGGCGAAGTCGTGGTGGCGGATAACGGATCGACGGATCGCTCGGTGGAAGTTGCGGTTGCGCGGGGAGCGCGTGTGGTTCGCGTTGCCAAGCGCGGATATGGCGCGGCACTGCTGGCTGGGATCGATGCGGCCCGTGGAAAGTACGTGATCATGGGCGACTCCGATGACTCCTACGACTGGCTCGGGATCGAAGTATTCGTGCAAGCATTGGATGCGGGAAATGACTTGGTTGTCGGCAATCGGTTCGCCGGAGGGATCGAGGAGGGTGCAATGCCCCTGCTGCACCGCTATCTCGGCAATCCGGTGCTTTCATGGCTCGCTCGCACCGTGCATCGCGCACCGATCAGCGATTTTCATTGCGGAATGCGTGCTTTTCGGCGCGATGTCTTCGAACGAATCCGGTTGCGAACCTCCGGTATGGAATTTGCGACGGAGATGATCGTGAACGCCGCCAAAGCGGGCCTGAAGATTTCCGAGGTTCCAACTCGTCTTCATCGGGACGGCCGTGACCGGCCTCCCCACCTGCGGTCCTTTCGTGATGGTTGGCGACACCTGCGTTTCATTCTTACCTACGGTCCGAACGCCCTGTATCTCGCGCCGGGCGGGATTTGCTTCGCCGCGGGCCTGCTGATGGTCCTCACTTTGATGCGAGGTCCGGTCACCCTCGCTGGCCACTATTTCGGCATTCACTTCCTCGCGCTCGCATCGGCGCTGACCCTGGTCGGCTTCAACATCGTTCATTACGGAGTCCTCGCCAAGGTGGTGGCGCTGCGCAGTACGCCGGGTAGCGCGTCTAGAATCGCGCGCTGGGCGTTGTCGCGCTTTTCGCTGGAAGTTGCACTTCTTATCGGCGGTTCACTGGTTGCGCTCGGGGTCATCGTCGACATCCGGCTGCTGCTGATTTGGGTGGGTGCGCACGGCGCAGCGATGGAATCAACCGTGCACCTAGGCTTTGTCGCGACCCTCGCCATCGTCCTCGGCATGAATTTGTCGCTGGGCGCTTTTCTGCTTCATATGCTGGTGAGCGAGCAACGCGACTAGTTTCGGTCAGGTAGCCGCCACTCGCTGCCGCGCGCGTCGGCGAGCGTCCGTTGTGCGCCCGGA
>DASXOQ010000013.1:0-2325 GCA_036494165.1 Steroidobacteraceae bacterium | reverse complement strand
CCGGACGTTGGGATCGTGTATTACAGCAGCGATAGGGTGGAGCGCCTGTGGTCTGCCTTGGCAAAGATTGATCCGGTAACGCCGACCCGGCCGCCAGATTTCGATAAACAAGAACACATTCCGTGGTTTGTCTCGCTCGCTAACGATACCTACGAGAGGGACCTGAAGGCTGAGGCGGTCTGGATGCTTGGCTATGTCGATAGGGTTGCAAGTCGATGCGTCGAGATTGGTTTGCAACCAGCCAACGCACCGGAATGGGATCGCCACAGTCGCGAACTTCGACTCGGCGCCAAGGTGTTGAAGCGATACCAGAAATCCGCCACGAATCAAATGTTCGTGCTTGAGTCGTTTCAGAAACGCGGGTGGCCGGCGCAAATCGACAATCCGTTGACCGATTCACCCGACGGCGAAGTTTTCGCCGTAGACAGAATCAAAGAAGCTATCAATCAGCTCAATCGCTCGCAGCAGGCCATACATTTCGGGCGCGAGCGGAACGGAACTTCCGTAACATGGCGGCGCCGAACCGCGGCTAACAGCCCGTTTAGATATTCCGCTTGGGCCGCGAGCCGGTAAACTGACCGCGACGGTGAGCACGACGGACCGATCGGCGACGGCGAGGGACACGCATGGGCATGGGCAAACGCAAGCAGCGGCAGGAGTCGTTGTTCATCACGGCCGACAACTTGCCGCGATCCGATGGCCACCCCTTCTATCAGAAGCTGAACTCACTATTGGCCGAAGCCGACTTCGATCGCTGGATCGAAGAGCGTTGCCGTCCCTTCTATGAGCAGGAAGAAACTCGCGGCAAGCCGAGCGTTCCGCCGGGCGTGTACTTTCGCATGCTGCTGGTCGGCTACTTCGAGGACATCTCCAGTCAACGTGGCATCGCCTGGCGTTGTGCCGATAGCCTCAGCTTGCGAGCGTTCCTCGGCGTGCCGCTCGACCAGGCCACGCCCGATCATTCGACGATGTCGGTCACGCGCAAACGGCTCGGCCCCGAAGTGTTCGATGAAGTGTTTCGCTTTGTGTTGGCAATTGCCGAGGAAAAGCGACTGCTGGCCGGCAAAGCCGTGGGCGTCGATAGCACGACGCTCGAGGCCAACGCCGCGATGAAGAGTATCGTGCGGCGTGACACGGGCGAAGATTGGCAACAGTACGCGACGCGGCTGATGCGCGCCGACGGCACGATCGCCGCCGATCACGAGCCCACGGTCGACGAGGTCCGCCGCTACGATCGGAAGCGGAAGAAGACGGTGTCCAACGCGGATTGGGTTTCGAAAACCGATCCCGAGGCGCGAATCACCAAGCTGAAAGACGGCCGCACGCACTTGGCGTACAAGAGCGAGCACGTGGTTGATCTGGACAGTGAAATCCTGCTGGCGGCCGAGATCCGGCCGGCCGATCATGCCGACCAAGACACGCTGGTAGACAGCGTGATCGAGGCCAAAATCAATCTGGAAGCAGCGGGCAGCGATGTCGAGATCGAAGAAGTGGTGGCCGACAAAGGTTATCACGCCAATGCCACGCTGGAACTGGCCGCCGAGTTGGACTTGCGAACCTACATTCCGGAGCCGCAACTAAAAGACGACCGCGTTTGGACCGACAAGCCGGATGAATTCAAACGAGCGGTTGTCAACAACCGCCGGCGCATGGCTCGTCGCAAAGGCAAGCGGCTTGGTCGTCTGCGGAGCGAACGGGTAGAGCGTAGCTTCGCCCACGTGTGCGACACGGGCGGCGCGCGCCGATCGTGGTTGCGAGGGCTGGAAGATGTGACCAAGCGTTACCGCATCGCGGCAGCGGCGCACAATCTGGGGCGGATCATGCGACTGCTCTTCGGAATCGGCAAGCCGCGGGCGTTGCAAGCCCCTCGCGCGCTGGTGTGGCTTGCGCAGTTGGTCATGACTACGTTCTGGCGGCCGCTGATGGCCCATGACCGCGGCCTGGGCGCCGTCCGTCGTCGATTCGCGGCCATCGCCGCGCGCTGACCGCCGCGCTCAGCAAATGGCTTACGTAAACGGGCTGCTAGCCCCCGCCGCCGCGCATCCCGCCTCCCCCTTGGTGCCGGTGGGCGCTCACTAGGACGCTGCGATACAAGGGGGTGAACTACCCGAAGTATCTGATCGATACGAACCTCGATCTCGTGATCGTCTTCAAGACCAAGCACAAGTCTGGTCCCGAGAAAGGCCTGTTCAAAGTGCGGCTGGTCAAGCCACGCTTTGGCGATGACAGAAAACGGGAGCCCGAGTCAGACAAGGATTATCGATTTTGGAACGTGAAGAATCCGAAGAGCGGGAAGGTGAGATGGATAGTCGCGAGTAGAGCCTA
>DASXOQ010000012.1:0-1850 GCA_036494165.1 Steroidobacteraceae bacterium | reverse complement strand
AGGTCCGGGTTCCCTGTGACAAGCTCGCGCCCGAAGACGGCGAACTAACCTCCCGCGCCGATTACGCCGGTAGCGTTGATCTCCACCTTGAGCGGCGGGCTGGCTTTGGGCGAGCCAACGCGCTTTACCTCGATCAAGGTTGAGCAAGGAAAGTCGCCGGTGAAGAACTCCCGGCGCGCGCGCCACACCTCGGTGTTTTCATCGAGATTGGTGACGTACACCGTGATAGACATGATGTCATTCATCTTGCCGCCCGCGGCCTCCAATAGGTCCTTGAATTTCTGGAAGATCGACTTGGCCTGGACGTACATGTCGTCGCCTGGATGCTCCTCCTTAGGCCCCGAGCCGGTCATCCCCGCGATGTGGAAATATCCATTCACCACTTTCATGTTGGACCAAGTTTGCGGTGGCGCTTCGGCCACCTTGGACGAGCGGATAGTTTTCATTCTCATGGGCCTCCTTCTGAGAGGTGGGTTCGAAGCAAGCGAGGATGCGATGTCATATGGACCTTTCCGCCCAAGCAGTTCGTGGCGGTTGTTCTCCAAACCCGCAACGCGCAAGCGGATCGTACCACGCGCATCGCGACGGTAAACGGGCCGAGTTTGGGTGCGCGCAGTGATTGAACGCAGCATGTCAGCTTTGGGTCAACAGGCGACCTGGTCGGCCTGTCTACCGCACGTCCGCTCTGCCCCGAAAACCGGAACAGCCGGCGCCGCTTGCTGATGTCAGCTACGGGCCAGAACGGACATCGCTTGCGGTAGGACAAATCGAAGAAATCAAACGATTCAGAATGGGGTTCGAAGACCTGCCGGGCCAGCTCGTGGTACGCTGGGTTGGCGACATGTAACGGGCGAGGCAGCCATGTTCGACATCAGGCGTCGGGAGTTCGTCACGCTTCTGGGCGGTGCGGCGGCAAGTTGGCCGCTCACCGTGCGAGCGCAACAGCCGGCGGTCATACGTTCAATCGGTTTCCTCAGCAGCGGCTCACCTGATGCGTACACGCCGCTTCTGGCTGCATTCCGTAAGGGCTTGGCCGAGGCAGGGTACGTCGAGGGCCGCAATGTCGCGATTGAATACAGATGGGCGGAAGGCAAATTCGATCGACTGCCGGCCCTGGCGGCCGATCTTGTGCAGCGGTCCATGAGCGTGGTCGCCACGACCGGCACCACTTCGGCGCTCGCCGCCAAAGCAGCAACCGCCACAATTCCGATAGTCTTCTTGGGAGGCGACGATCCGGTCAAATTCGGGCTCGTCGCGAGCCTTAACCGACCAGGTGGCAATGCCACGGGCTTGAACTTGTTGACATCCGAAATGACGGGGAAGCGGCTGGAGCTTGCACGAGAACTCGTGCCTGCTGTCGCTGCTGTTGCCGTTCTCGTCAACCCCAAGAGCCCGGAAGCCGAGCCGCAATTGCGAGACGTGCAGACAGCAGCGCGCACGATCGGACAGTCAATTCATGTCCTCAACGCCAGCACCGAAGGTGATATTGATACCGCCTTCGCCGCGCTCGAACAGCAGGACGGCGCGCTGCTCATTACCAACGATGCATTCTTCATTGACCGGATTGAACAGCTCGTTGCGCTTTCGGCTCGCCATTCAGTTCCGACGATCTACGACCGTCGTGCGTACGCCTCGGCCGGAGGTCTCATCAGCTATGGAACTCACTATATTGATGCGTTTCGCCAACTCGGCGTCTACTCCGCAAGAATTCTCAATGGAGCAAAGCCGGCCGATTTGCCAGTCGAGCAGTCGACAAAATTCGAACTCGTGATCAACCTCAAAACCGCGAAGGCACTTGGTCTCAACGTGCCCGCCAAACTGCTTGCTCTAGCCGACGAGTTGATTGAATA
>DASXOQ010000011.1:0-72218 GCA_036494165.1 Steroidobacteraceae bacterium | reverse complement strand
ATTTTTTTGACAATCTAAACAATCCGCACTGGATTCGTCCGTTGTACGCCTGCGGCTATTTCAAAAGTCCGCCCCCAGCAGAACGGGATGCTGCCGACGGGAGCACTTCGTTCCCCGACTGGCCGGAGCTGCGGTATCTCTTGCGTATGGCCGCCCAGGCTCCAAAGGAAGTAGGCGAAATTGTACTGGCGATACCCGAAACGGATAACGCTAGGGTTCGTCAAACTATGGTGCAGGTAGCACTGCTTCTGCCCCGGCCCGTGAGCAAGCAACTTAGCGAACGTGCCGTTCGTTGGCTGGACGATCCCTTTGTTCGAGTGCATTTCGATAATTCATTCCCGGATCTGATCGCGCACCTCGCTCGTGTGGGTGCACTTAGAGCTGCCGTTACGCTCGCTAGGGCCTTTTTTTGGGTTGGAGGTGAGTCGCCCAAAGGCAAACGGCGCCAGGGGTTGGACGCCTGGCACGTAGACCATCATCTAACGCGTTGTATCCCTGCGCTCAAAGAGGCTAATCCACTTAAAACTCTCAAATTCTTGATTGATCGTTTATGTGCTGCGACCAAGGAGCCATCATCGGTCGGCGAAGACTACTCCTACATTTGGCGCCACGACATTTCGACCCCCAACTACCCAGTTGGAGAGGTAAAAGATGTATTCGTGAATTGGATACGGGATGTGGCGCTGGCGCTCGCACGCGACGCTTCGATCGGCCCTTCAAAGGTCTATACCCTCTTGCTAGGCAAAGAGCGACCGATTCTGACCCGCATTACCATGTTCGTGGCGGCCGAGATTGGCGATAGCCACGAGCCGCTCGTAATGCGGTTCCTCCTGGATCGGTCCCTTGTCGATCGGTACACCTGCCGGACCGAATATCGGAGGTTGCTGCAGGCGACATTTGCAAATCTCACGGAAGCGAATCGATTGCTCGTGACCCAACACCTGCAAAGCGATCAGCTAGAATCCATCCCGGAATCGGTGCAAAAGTCCGTGGGCCCGGAAAAGCTTCGGCGTTTTGCGAAGCAGATTGCGCGCGATCGTTTGATGGCATTCGGGTCGCTGCTGCCTGACTCGCTTAAACCGGTTCTCGCGCAACTGCTCGAGGAAGAGGGTGCGCCTCTTGAAGACCGCGGTGTAGTCACGAGTTTTGGTCCCGCGAGCCCGATCGCCCCTGACAAACTTCGCACGATGTCAGTCACGGAAATCCTTCAGTACATTGATAAGGGGCTCCCCCCTGATGGCCTGGAAGGGGGCGGCAGGGTCGGGCTAGGCCAAGCTTTGCACGACATAGTGAAGTCGCGCGTTGACGAGTTTACGGAGCAGGCGGGAAGGTGGATAGGTCGCGATGCGGTTTACGTCCGCTGGGTCATCATGGGAATTGCGGACGTTGTAAACCAGAATGGGCGCCTCGAGCATTGGAACGCTGTATTGGAACTCGCTAAGTGGGTTGTTACTCAACTCCTTGCGCCACCGCCGCAGGACAATAATCCGTGGCGCGATTTCGATGCGGGCTGGGTTGGGGCACGACAGAGCGTGGCCCAGCTCCTGCACAAC
Source organism: Steroidobacteraceae bacterium (assembly GCA_036494165.1). Taxonomy (GTDB): domain Bacteria; phylum Pseudomonadota; class Gammaproteobacteria; order Steroidobacterales; family Steroidobacteraceae; genus Bog-1198. Next base: position 70,665 of record DASXOQ010000011.1, on the reverse strand, counting down.
GGGATGGCGAACGAACAATCGGGGCTATCGCTCGAGCTACGATCCGAGGTCTGGCAAGTACTTGAGATTCTGCTCAAAGACCCCGATCCGTCGGCGCCCGACGTGGATGAATCGAATATCGACAATGATTCACTTTCACTCTCAATCAATTCCGTGCGTGGTTGGGCAACCCACGCCTTGTTTCGATATATGTGGTGGGTACACAAGGATCCGGCTCACGCCAATGCCGCCCCGAGTTTCGAGAGGATGCCCGAAGCCTTGGTTTGCCTAGAAGATGCATTGAGCGATCCCTCGCCTGCTATCCGGGCAGTCTTGGGGGACTGGCTGAGATCGATTCTTTACTTTCACAAGGATTGGGCAGCCACCCACCTCGATCAGATATTTCCCGAGTCGATCGCTGACCTTCGTATGTGGTACGCGGGCTGGGGAACTTTCCTGAAATACAGCCCGCCTTACGACCCCGGGTTCGACGAGTTGTACCGAAAATACGCCTTTAGTTTGCAACGTCTCCAACATGCGTCCGATGAGAGTCGAAAGCGCATGGGGGAGATGGGGCTCGGAAACCATCTCGCGGGCTACTACTGGCGCGCCATCGGAGGGCATCGCTCGCACGACCTTTTGATCGAGTATTTCGACAGTGCTTCTCCGGTTTGTGCTGGTCAAATCGTGGCAAATTTGGGCCGGGGATTAAAGGACTCGTCGGAGGCGCTGACTCAGACTACGGTGTCGTCGATCATGTCGTTGTGGGATGAGCTGCGGGCGCGTGAGGCGAGTTGGGATGAACAGAAACGTCGTGAGGTGGTCCGTCACTTCGGCGAATGGTTTTCTTCGGAGCGCTTGCCGACGAGGTGGGCGATTACCTCGCTGGAGAAATGTCTACTCGCCGGCGTCGGAATTGGAAACCTTGAAGAGGTTTTTCATCGACTCACAGCGCTCGTCACAGCTCATCCGAATCAAGTTGCAACATGTCTAGCGCTACTATTGAAGGACAGTCGTCAACTCTGGCATCCGGTGAATTGGCAGCGCGATGTTGAGGAGTTGCTTGCGGCGCTGGTCCAGACGGAGGATAGTGAGGTGCGCGAAAAAGCGCTCGCGATGATTGACCGCTTGGTCGAAAGCGGGAGCTTGTTTGCCAGAGACATTCTCAAGAGATTACCTTCTCGCTAAGGCGTGGCGACGCAGAGCGAGAGTCGGCTACTGGCAGAATCTACTGGCAGAAGCGGGGGGTGAAGGGGTTTTGAGGGGATTTGGTAGCGTTGAAAAGACTGTAAATTATTGATTCTTATCGCTTGATCGTGGGTGTTCGAATCCCACCCTCTCCGCCACTTCTTTTTCCCGTCGATTCCAGCGTTTTGGCCCCCGGGCAATGTTTCCAGTGGCTAATCCGGCCACTGGCTCGATTCGCGAATCAGACTCCCCCTCGGCTTCACTCTGCTCGCTGATTTCTTCGCCTTCATGGCGGATTGGATCAATCGAATGTCGGATTCGGAGGCATGCTGCATCTAGGCCGCATGCATTCGGAACATGGTCGCGACACGGTGCCCGTATTGACGGGCAACGAAGAATGGATTTTTTCCGACCATGAGATTCCGGCTGACGGAGGCGTGGCGGGCCACATAGGGCCGGCGACCTTTTAAGCCCAGGCGCTCCGATGATTTGCGCCGGCATTTCGTGATATGGCCTAGTCTCTGGATTGGCAACCCGTCCTCACCGAAGCGCAGGTAGTCGTGATTGATGAATCCACGGGGCTTGAGGCGTCGATAGAGATTGAGCCGACGCTTTTGAGGTCACGATGGCTCGAGGGCACAGTTGAACGACCCGATCTTCGCATGTCATGTTCCCATCTACCCCATAGACCCGCGCCTTAATGATGGAAAGCATTCCACGACATCATCGAAGTCGCGCACACGCTGCGCAATCTCTTCGGAGGGCCGAAGCCCCGTGAAGAAACGACACTCGTAGAAATTGCCTTGTCGCTTCCCCCAGTGCTCATTGACCGCCGCAATGAGGCCTAGCTACCGCTTTCTGGATGCGGAAGGACCGATGCACGGAACATCGGGGCGTTTCATGCGGATGCCTTTTAAATAGCAGTCGGTTGAGCGTACATATTGGGGCGGTGGCACCGTGTCTAGTTGCAGTGCAATGAGGACAAGGCGTAGATTTATGCTCGGCAGCCAAACGGAAAGCGCTAGTCCTCTAGGAGATTTTATGGACGAGGTCATACCCGGGGAAATTGACGAACGCACGAGACGACAGGGCTTCGCACAGGTGCTCGGTACCATGGATCTAATTGCAATCGAATTGGACCGAGACGCGAACCTAACCTTTTTCAATGATTACTTCCTCAAAATCACCGGTTGGCTTCGTCATGAGGTGAAAGGGGCCAATTGGTTTGAACGGTTCCTCCCTCCTGAGCACGAGGACCTGAAGGAGATCTTTGCCCTAGCGCTAAAAGATGTTCCAGAAACCTGGCATCACGAAAATGAGATATTGGCCCGCTCGGGGAAACGAATTTTGGTTCGTTGGAATAACTCGCCAATCCGCAATCTGCGCGGCGAGATAACGGGCATTGCCACGATTGGCGAAGACATCACCGAGCGGCGCTTCTTGGAGAGGCAATTGCTGAATCGGGTGACTGAGGAGAGAAAAGCTCTCTGTGGCGCATTGCATGATGACCTGGGGCAATCCCTGTGGGGCGCAAGACTCCTTCTCGACAGCGTCAAGTCAATCTCTGGAGAATCGTTTGCGGGCTCCGCCGCAGATTGGATGCAAATGAGCGCGATCGTCGATGACTCGATTGCAGCATGCCGCGCCCTTACCCGCGGCTTGGCACCTGAATTGAAAACAGATCTCATCGCCGCGCTTCGCTCGTTGAGCAGCGGATCGCCTATTTCCAGGACGCAAGTCAAATTCAATCAGACAGGAAGCGCTGCTTTGAGATTGCAAGGAGAACCGGTCGATCATTTGTTCCGCATCGCTCAGGAAGCAGTTACCAATGCACTAAAACACGCACGTGCTCCGTTGATTGAAGTGACCTTGGACGTCCAAACAGATCGGGTGGTCTTGACCATTGTTGACCATGGGATTGGTATACCGGCGGCCATAGCGAAGGGGTTTGGCATGAGCCTGATGCGCTATCGCGCAAACGCGCTGAAAGGAGAGCTGCTCGTGCAAGCGCGCTTTCCCCGGGGAACCATCGTAAGCTGCATCTGCCCGAATGGAACTCCTGCCGCCCCATCGGTACCGCAACAGCGCGAAGCGTTGGCAGCCCCTCAGGTTCATTCATGCGACGTGACTGACATTTTATTGGTCGAGGACCTCGATGAGGATGCCGAATTGGCTTCACGATTTCTGCGAAGTCACTTTCCGGCTTGTTCGATCACGCGGGTACGAGACGGCCTTGAGGCGCTTCAATACGTTTTTTGCGAGGGACCTTTTTCGGATAGGTTGCGATCCCTGCCGCATCTAATCCTTCTCGATTTGAACATGCCTCGCCTCGATGGTGTGGAAATGCTTCACACGCTCAAATCAGACGCGCTAACGTGTCAAATTCCCGTACTCGTGATCACCGGATCCACAGAGCAAAAGGAACTGCTGCAGGGGCACTTGGTGAATGCGCTCAGCTATTTGCCAAAGCCAATTTCGCTCGGCGCTTTCGCTGAGGCCGGCGCACATGCAGGCCTCCGATTTGGGATGATATCCGCAGATTCGTCGGTTGTGCGCTAAGGCGTGCGCACAGGGGCGGGGCCAAAGGTTCCAGCTGACCGTGCTGTGGCTAGCGCAATGAGGGGGCGTTTCCAATAACGAGTCCAGTTATTCAACGTCTCCGGTTACCCAATAACGGCCAAATCCTCCTCCGTATCATCATGGCTTAAAGCCGACAACTTGCCAAAGTATCGCAGGGTCATACATCTGGCCGGCGGTAATGACCCGAAGCACGCGACGCATCGCCGAAAAATCCTCTAGTGGATTGCCGTCAACGAGGATCATGTCAGCGCGCATGCCCGGCGCGATCGTGCCGACCTCATGATCGATACCCATCACCTTCGCCGAACCGCTGGTTGCAAGCCGGATCACCTCCGCTGGCTCCAAACCTGCTTTCACGTAAAGCTCCAGTTCACGATGGAAGCTGTGAGCAGGCAGTGCTTTGTCCGTGCCTGCGACGATTGGAACGCCAGAACTGTCCAGAGTGCGGATCAGCAAGGCCGCATCGGAGGACAGTCCCCATGTCACCTCATCCGAGGGTGCCGTGCCCGACGAGCCGATCATCGCGCGCAAGGTAGCGGGCGCCTTGGCAAAGCCGGGCTCGAAACTTTCGATGGGAACGTTAAGTGGGCGACCGAGAAGTTCACCCCATGCCTGGGTGGGATCGATGACCGTGTGATGCTCGCGAAAAAAAGCGGTGGCTCGCGCCAGATTCGGCGAGGTGGGAACCAGCGGTCCGGTATCGTCCCCCTTTGCGTACTGAAGCGGGCCGCCCAGATGGTTGATCTGATCCATACCGGCCAGCACAGCTTGCTCGGCCGACAGAGCGCGCGGCACGTGCCCGGTAACGCTCATTCCCAGCCGGTGCGCCTCGACGGTGATGGCGCGAAGAACCTCTGGCTGAACATAGTCATAGATCTTCATCTGCACAAAGCCGTCCGCCTTGCATTTGTCCACGACGGCGCGCCCCTGCTCGGGCGTGTCTGCATAAGTGACGCCGAATGACTTATCGCCGCTGCCATCGACTAGACAGGCGAGCAGAAGACGCGGTCCGAGCGCTTTACCCGCATCGAGCAACGCGTGCACGCCCGTCAGGAACTCTCTTTCACCACCCAGGTCCCTCGCCGTGGTCACGCCGGCTGCAAGATATGCCGGCCCGTAATCGACCTGCGCGAAATGCGCATGCATCTCCCACAGGCCGGGTAACAGCGATTTCTGGCGCCCGTCGATCACGCGAATACCCGCTGGGATGGAGAGGTGATCGCCAACGGTCGTGATTTTTCCGCCGTCGACGATGATGCTTGCGTTGTCCAGCGGCGGCCTGCCGCTGCCATCGAACAAACGGACATTCGAAATGGCGTAGCGTCCGCTGACAATCGGCCGAATCGTTCGTTTCCAACGCATCGTTTCTGCAAAACGATCGCGATCGGAACTCCGCAACAGATCCGGCAACGCCGATTCGTACAAAGGCGCTACCGCTTCCAGGGGCAGGTTGCCTGCATAGCTCGCCGCCGCCGCGACGCGCTGTTGCGAATCAAGCCAAACGGTCTCATGGCCCCAGACGAGATTGCCAATGTCGTAGCGGACAAGTTCGCTCCGGGCGCCCCGCACCTGCACGATATCGCGCCCGGCTTCCCGGATCATCAGATCGTCGCCGTCGGGAAGCTGCGGAAGCCGGTGCGGCCGGCCGTGCTGCATCCAATAACGGAGCAGCATCATCTGCACGGAGAGCGGATTGTAGCCACTGATCGTAAAGAAGCGTGATGGCGTGGGGATCTGGCGCGCCGGGCCATCGCCATCGTGGACGACGGCATTCGCGCCATGGCGCTCGACTGTCGCATCAACGCTGAAGGGGCGGTAGCTTCGTCCTTTCGCGGCAAAGCTGACCGGCGTCAAGTCGGCGTCCATACGTAGTTGCGCGTTCAACGCCACGGTCGATCCACGTTCCGTGTAGGAGAAGGCCGCATTGAGCGCGACTTGGCCGCCGTTTTCCGAGAGTTGATACGTCTCCTCGCCAACCGGTCGCCGGAGGAAATACAGGATCAGCCGGCCATGATCTTCGCTGGGCTCGGCCATACCGACGGACGACACGGCTCCAAGCGCAAGGACAGTACCTAACCAAACTGATTTCATGGTCATCGTTCGCACCACATCACGTTGAGCCACCTGATTCTCTGCGGACCGCGGTCGCAGATACGACGCGCCCAAACGAACCTTGCAGCGTTAAGCTTATGATTATAAATATAAATCGCCCAACTCGAATCCCGTCCTCTTCGCCACTGTCTTCTGCCTCGCCCTACCGCTTCAGTCCCGATTTGCCACGACGGTAATCCGCCAGAGGCAAATCGCCCATGAACCCGAGCGGGACTTGCAGATAGGATGGAGAACACCACAGCACTTCGGCCAACAGGACATGCCAGAGATCAGCGGGGGCTGCTACTGCGGAAACATCCGCGTTACCGCCTCATTTTCGAAAAGCTCCGCCGCCTTCAATCCTCGCGCCTGCGACTGCGAGTTCTGCAGGAAGCATGGAGCGGCGTATGTGTCCGATCCGTTAGGGTCGTTGCACATTCAAATCCGCAACGAGCGCGAGATCAATCGGTTCCGACAAGGCAGTAATACCGCCGAGATGATCCTGTGCCGAACGTGCGGAGTACTCATCGGTGCGCTGTACCGCGAGTCCCATCGAGTTTTCGGCACGCTCAATGCCAAAGCCCTCGATTCCTCCTTTGGGTCGGAGCAGGGCGTTTCGCCCAAATCGCTGGCCCAAGATCAGAAGATTCAGCGGTGGCGGGATATCTGGTTCCCCGATGTGCGCCTTGATGCGCACTAGGCGGGACACTCAATGGTGAGGACAGCCGGCGCTTCCGACATCCGGGCGTCGAGAACCATCCGATCCATAAATGTCACGCGAGCCTTAAGGCATGAATGCCTCCACAGAGCGCCAAGATTGAAGCGAATCGGAGGATCACTCGGCAACGACTGAGCCGAGTCCAATTCCCAGCCACGCGTTTTTGGTCTTTTGTCAGGTCGCCCAATTTCTCGATCCAAAGTGCTCCCGACGCGACTCGGCTGAACGAGCGCAGGGTTGGATGGCCATTTCGGATCGACTAGCAGCGTCTCCATATGGACCTCCGCCCAGTCCGGTGCTGCGCTGTGACACTTAACGGCGCCCCAAGCGGTCGCTGACTGACATCCGGAGGCGAGTAAGTCATTGCCTGGCCGGAAACCCGCTTCCGCCACGCGATGCAGCCGACGAGTATCGATAGTCCTGCTGCAACGAGCGGCGCAACTCCGTGCCCGTATTCACCGTGCAGTGTCACGGTCGCGAGCGCCGCCAGCATCACAATGCACCCGAGCGCGGAGCCCCACAACCGCGTCTGGACCCGGGCCAGCAAAACGGCGCTCGTGAGTTCGAGTGATCCGGTCACGAAATGGAACCAGGGCGGGTATCCCCATTGAAGATATTCTTGGTAGATCGATGCCGGGGCGAAGATGTTGGTCAGCGCTCCCGCGACGAAGAAGGCGGCAAGCGCCAAGGCAAAGACCTGGTGCCAGGAAACTTTAAACATTTGTCCGACCTCGATTGATGAAGGTGCCGCGGGGGCTAGGGCAGCCTGGTCGCGCAGCCCACCGATCTTCGCTGATTGCAGCGGTTCGAAAAGGTGATCTGCGGGACCAAGCTTCACTGGAGGATGACCTAAGCCGCGAGAGCTTTCTGGGCCGCCGAGAAGACATCGCGGGGAGGCGTCTTGCCCACCACGTGCTCCGTGCCCTCGACGCCGAGGTCCATCCAGCCCGCGTTGACGGCTTCGAACATCGCTTCCGCCGGTCCCGTCTGGCCCTTCGGAATGCCGAACTGCTCGAATGCTGCCGGCCAATCGGCCCGCGGGACGGCAAAGGCTTTGACGTCCAGCTTCATGACTTCACCCAATTGCGCAGCGACTTGATCCGCGCTCACCATCGAACCGAGTTCGATGACCCGCTGTCCCGACCACGCCGGGCCGCTCAAAAGAGTTGCGACCTCGGCGCCGATGTCCTCACTCGCGACCATGGTCGATTTTCGATTTGTCGGGTTGTAGTAGACGGGCAGTGTTCCGCCTTGAGCAACGTGCAAACCGTAAAGGAAGTTTTCAAAAAAACCGCCGGCTCGCACATAGGCAATCGGCAGCCTCAGTTCGGAAAATCGCCGCTCCAGAAGCGACAGGGCTGTGATCATCCCGAGACCGCTGGTTCTGTTCGCGCCCATCGAGGAGAGCGCGACGACCCGCGGCGGCGGCGCATTGGTGAGGGCCTGGACATAGTTCGCTATGATGCCCTTGGCTTCCTTAAAATCCGGCGACGGAGTCCAGATGGCCGGCAGCATCACAAACGCGCCGTCAACGCCCTTGAGTGCACGCTCGATGGCGGCCGCATCGTTCCAGTCGCCGTCAATGAGTTGAACGCCTCGGTCCGCCCATCTGGCCGCCTTGGCGCGGTCGCGGACCAATGCACGTACCTTCTTGCCTTGCGCCAGCAGATGCGTTGCCGTCGCGCCGCCGACTTTTCCGGTAATTCCCATGACTAAATACATGTGTTTCTCCTGTTTCGCTATGGTCTATGTTTGAGGGCAGGTCTAATATAGAGACTTAGGTTCTGCTCCGTAAGGAGGCAGTTTTTTGTTACCAGGACAGCTCAGGGGGACCGGCATGAACACCGCAGCATTGAGTGCGATCGAGCGATTCAGCCGATATCAATCCGACGACGCTCAATCAGCAGCACCCGTACACTGTCCAGTGCGCGACGTGCTCGACCGCATCGGCGACAAGTGGAGCATGCTCATGATCATGACCCTCGCGCCGCGACCACAGCGCTTCAGTGAGCTGCGCCGCGCAATCCGCGACATCTCCAAGCGCATGCTCACGCAGACGCTGCGCGATTTGGAGCGCGACGGACTGATCACCCGCCATGTCTTTCCAACGAAGCCGCCGAGCGTCGAATATCGCCTGGCCCCGCTAGGCGAATCCCTGCTGGAGCCGATGGCGAACCTCATCGATTGGGCCGACCGTCGTTATCCCGATATTCATGCTGCGCGTGCCTGCTTTGACGGCGCTTCCGGTGAGGTTCCGCGCTAAATCTCGCAGCACCGGTCAAATGCGGGCTTCACGCAAATCTAATGCTTGGCTCTCTGCGGCGGAAACAGGCTCGTTGGTCGGAGGGCTCGGATGATGTGGAAGAGTGTCGTCACATCCACGGGCTGGTTTTGCATTATGGGCGCCGCACTGTTCATACCCGGCGGCACGATCGTCTGGCGCGAAGGCTGGATTTTCCTAACCGAAATGGTGCTGTTGAGTGCCGCTACTGTCGTCTGGCTGGCGAGGTATGACCCGGGACTCTTGAGGGAGCGCATGGGAAACCCGATTCAAAAAGGGCAGAGTCCTTCGGACAAAGTCTTCATGTTGGTGATGATCGTGATCTGGCACGGGTGGATCGTCTTGATGGCGCTCGATGTCAAGCGCTGGCGCCTCTCCGAGGCGCCGGACTGGGTGATGTACGTGGGGGCTGTGTTGATCCCACTGGGTTTTCTGGCGGTGCTCAGGACATTTCGCGAGAACAGCTTCGCGGCGCCGGTGATCAAGATCCAGAAGGAACGCGGCCAGAAGGTGATCGACTCCGGGCCTTACGCGCTCGTGCGCCATCCGATGTACGCGGGAGCCTTGCTTTATCTGCTCGGCACACCGCTCGTGCTCGGATCGTGGATCGGGCTCGCGGCGCTGCCTGTCATCGTCGTGCTCCTCATCGCTCGAATCTTCATCGAAGAATCCACCCTCCGCAGAGGATTGCCTGGTTATTCCGAATACATGTCGCGAGTACGATACCGGCTAGTGCCTGGAATATGGTGATTCACTTCGACGACATCGCCGCGGCCAGTCGGTAGTCGCAGCGAACTCCTTGAGATCCGGTCGACTCGCGCTTCGACCGCTCGGCGCTCCGGCTCCGATCGGCTGTGGCGGGATTGGCGCGTTTAGCGTCATTTACCGGTTATATCCCTTGTCAGAACTGAGCGGAGGAAATCGGCAATGAAAATGGAACGCTCTGTGGTCTCACGACGATCCTTTTTGCTGGGATTGTCGGCCGCTCCCTACGCCCTCCGAGGCACATCGGCTCAAGCGAATTCGGCAGCCAACGCGCTTGATATCAAGCCCCTCCGGAAGCGCTTCAAAGGTCCCCTCATTGTTGCAGGCGATCCTCAATACGATAGCTTGCGGCTGACCAATAATCGCAGTTTTGACCGCCATCCGTTGCTTATTGCCCGATGCACCGATGCGGAAGATGTCGCTCGAGCCGCCGAATTCACGCGCGCGCGCGGCCTGCCTCTTGCCGTTCGCAGCGGCGGTCATTGCTCCGCCGGGCGCTCAAGTTGCGATGGGGGAGTGATGATTGATCTATCGACGATGAACTCCGTTGTCGTCGACGCCGATCGCGACCGCGTCACATGTGGTCCTGGTGCACGTGTCTATCAAGCCAACAGGGAAACGGTGCAGCACGGGATGGCATTGCCGCTCGGCATCTGCGGCGATGTGGGCCTGGCCGGCCTCACGCTGGGAGGCGGTTATGGATATCTAATGGGCGTGGCTGGACTTGCGTGCGACTCCTTGACCGGCGTGCAAATTGTCATGGCGGACTCGAGTATTCGAACGGTCACCGACGATAGCGACAAGGATTTGATGTGGGCGCTCCGAGGCGGAGGCGCCAACTTCGGTATCGTTACTCAAATGCATTTCAAACCATTCCGGATAAGTGATATCTATGGCGGGACCTTGAGCTTTCCGGGCGCAGCCACCGCCGATGTAGCCGCTCTCGTAAACGAACACTCCACCTCCTTGCCGGATCAGCTCACGATGTTCGCTGCCGTCGCCACGTTGCCGGACGGTTCTACACATCCCGAGATTTCTCTATGCTGGAGTGGCGATGCAGGCCAAGGACGTGAGGTGATCGATAAACTTATTACCTCGAAGGTCAAGCCGGCCAAGGATGAACTGCGAGTTATGAACGTGGACGAACTCGTTGGGCGGGGCGATGGCACGGACGGCTTGGGCTGTGTGCGCTTTGGCAACGTCACCGGGAAACTACCTCAAGCAGGCCTTGAAACCCTTCTCCGGACGAGCGCCTCCTTGCCGATTGTCCGCGTCGCGACCATCGACGTGGCGGTAGGAGAGGCGACACGACGCACCAGCATCAACGCCGCCGCGCCCAGCCGGCCCCCGGGCGTCGCGGTGGGATATCTGGTTGACTGGAGTGATGCGGCGTTGACGCCGGCGGCCACTGCTTGGACGGAACAAAGCTGGGCACGGGTGTACCCGTACACCCGCGGAACCTATGTGAACATGTTGGGAGATGAGTCGCAGGGACGGGTGCGCGAGGCTTACGGCACAAATTACGAGCGGCTCGCGACACTCAAGGCGAAGTACGATCCAGGCAACGTGTTTCGCCTCAACCAGAATATCGTGCCCGGATGAGGACCGTTCCCCGGTGAGGAATTCGCAGAATCTCGGGCCACGCTCTTCGCGCAGCCCCAGCATGTAGAAAGATTCGGGTTTGTGCGCCTGCTCATCCGCGAGCATTCCATCGTCATCGCCGCCGCTGCCGGGCGGCACGGTTGCTACTTGTTGCGACCGGCAGGCTTTTGGGTCGTCTGGTGTTTGTTCCGAGCCGGTTTTCTAGCGGACGTGAAGCTCCAAGCCAGTCCCAAAAGTTCGCGAAGCTCCTTGGGGCTGATGCGCGACAGGCGAACCAAAACCATCGGATAGTTCGCATAGTGATCGGTGACGTAGTAGAGCTTGGGTTTCTGCTTGACGAGCGCAGCGCGCAGATCGAAATCGACTCTGAACGCGCCGCTGTTGGGCTCCGCCGATTTGTTGGCCGGGACACAGGCCAAGAGATTTCCGTTGAGCTTGAGCGCGGGTAATCCATACACCGTACTCGCCACCACGCCCGGCAGCGCGACACCGGCCGCGCGAACCGCATCAAAGGTCAGGAGCGCTTTTGCCATAAATGCGAGCTCTCACTTGCAGCCTGCCTTCCTATGGTGATCGAAACGTCTGGGATATCCCTAAAAGATTGCCCGAGGGTACCCGATCGGGCTGAGCAGAAGCTATCGTTCGGGACGTCAGCCACTCCGAGTGTTCCCACGAAGGCCTGAGAACCGCACGTGGCGAGCCGCCCAAGTGCCACAGCAAGGAAAAGCCACACCTCGTCCCTGGCATCCGATCAATGCTTCGCGAGGCAACTTGCGGTGGCCAAGAAGATGCCTCCGCCTGACTTTGACGGTCGGGTTATGATGCGTAACCCACATTACAGGGCTTCTGCCGTCGCGCCTCTTTCGGCCAAGCGTCATGGACCCCACCTCAAACGATCTATCGGTCGGAGCCGCTCATGCACAAACAGAATTTTAATCAGGTCCGAAAGCAACGTGAATTGGCAAGAAAGGTCCGCCAGCAGGAAAAGCAGCAGCGCCGCTCGGATCGCCTCAAAGAAGGGAAAGACAAAGAGACTGAGGTCGCGACGCCAGCGCCTGCCTCCGATACCGGCGAGGTCGTGTGAAGTCGGGCCGTCATTGCTGCAACTGAACCTGGTGACCTTTCTCGGCCGCATGTTGGTGACTTGAGTTCCCATGCAGCAACCCGACTCGCGAAACTCGAGTGCGCAGGAACTCCTTGAGACAAACCGGCGTTATTACGATTCCCTCTGGTCTGGCGCGAGTCTGGTCGAGCCGCAGCGGTTCAACACCTGGCCGCTGATCCAATCGCTTCTTCCCAGCTGTATTCTGAGACTCGAAATCGCGCCCGGACTGCGGCCGCGCCTGCCCCTGCATGGCACCCAGTTCGTCGATGTGAGCGGGCCTGCCATCGCCAAGTTGCGCGAACGTGGCGCCTCGGCGGCGGTGGGTTTGGTATCCGCGCTGCCTTTCGCCGACCGCACTTTCGATCTGGTGTGCGCGCTCGACATCGTCGAACACGTCGATGACGACGCATCTGCGCTCGCAGAAATCGTGCGCGTCGCGAAATCGGATGCGGTAATCCTGATCTCGGTTCCCCTGCACCCGGAGCGGTGGAATGGCTTTGACGACTTCGTCGGGCACCGTCGCCGCTACGAGCCCTCGCGACTGCGGACGATGCTGGGCGAGCATGGCCTGCGGGTGGAACGCAGCGCCGTGTTCGGAATGCAGCCGCGCTCCTCAAAGCTGCTGGATCTCGGCACATGGTGGCTCACGCATCACCGCGACCGGGCGCTCTGGTGGTACAACAAGGTGTTTATGCCGATCGGGCTCAAGCTGCAGAAAAAACTGGAGCTTGGCGACGGTCTGATGGACATCTCCAACATCGACGAGATCCTGATGGTGTGCCGTCGAAACCCTGATTAAGGGATACCCTTCACCGCACGGGCCCGATACTGCCGTTTCGGTAGAATTCGGAAGATGTTGACACGCTCCAAGATATTAATAATTATGATTCGTAAGAATTCATAAGTTCCTTTCGGACATAATCCGGCTGGAGCTTTCGTTTCGAAGAATTTCGAAAGCATAGCGAAATAACAAAATTCCATTCTAAGAATGGTCATGGGGAACCGTATGAAGAACCGGAAAACGATGTTGGGCCTAGTGGGACTGGCGCTACTTCTCGCCAGCAGCAGTTTCGTCTCGGCAGCCGACGACGAGCTGCAAGAGATCGTGGTCACCGGTTTACGGGCCAGCCTCGAGAAGGCGCTCGATATCAAAAGAAATGCCGATGTGGTGCTCGATTCCATCAGCGCCGAGGAGTTGGGCCGCTTTCCGGACGCGGACGTGGCCGACTCGCTGGAACATCTGCCCGGCGTCACCATCACCCGTACCACGGGCGGCGAGGGCGTGAAGGTCGATGTGCGCGGCTTCGGTCCTCAATACAACATCGTGACCCTCAATGGCCGCCAGCTCGCGACCGACGACGACGGCCGCGATCTGGCTTTCGACGTATTACCCTCGGAGGTGATCGCCGGCGCCGACGTGCTCAAGAGCTCCGAGGCCTCGGCGCTCGAGGGCAGCATCGGCGGCACGGTGAATCTGCGCACCGCGAGCGCATTCGATAAAGCCGGCCTGCACGGCGGCGTGCACGCCGAGGGCAACTACAACGACATGTCGCACTTGAAAGGCGACAAGTTCTCGGCGTTCGTCACCAACACCTTCGCGGACGACCGCATCGGCGTGCTGATCGGCGGCGTGTATTCCGACCAGAAGCTGCGCACCGACTCGCTCAACGCTTATTCGCAAAGCATCTACGGTCCGGACAACTATCCGATCTCGCCCAGCGCCGGCTACAACGTCTCGCCCTGCTGCATCACCTTCGGCTCGGTATTCGACGAGAAGAAGCGCAGCGCCCTGAGTGGCAGCCTGGAATTCAGGCCGGTCGAGGGCCTGAAGATCGCGCTCGACGGACTCTGGACGCACCTGCAGGATCCTCAATTCGGCTATAACCAGTCGTACTACTTCCCGTACAGCACGGACAACAACGGCAATCCGACCTGGTTCAACCCGACCTTCCAGAACGGACTGGTGACCTCGGTGACCTCCAACGACTTCACGCCGGAGATCGTCAACAACACCACCAACCGCAACGTCACCACTTCGCTCTACGGCCTCAAGACGGAGTGGGAGCCGACCGACTCCCTGTCGTTCGTCTTCGATGGCTACCGCTCGGCGGCCTACCGCCCCGAGGGCGGGGAGGACACCTTTGTGACGGCGGGACTTGTGTCGCCGACGCCGCTGTCGCCCGACTTCATCACGGTGACCGATACGCGGGGCGGGTTTCCCAACTTGAACGTGACCGTTCCGCCCAGCCAACTGGGTCTATCCGCCTGCCCCACCGGCACCGCCAGCAGCACCCAAGCCGGTTACTGCTCGTACACCGCGCTCATGAACTCGGGGTTTCTCAACAACAACAAATACTGGTCCACGCACTACGACGGTTTGAACGGCTATTCGGTGCATGACCAGGTCACGGGCTTCAGCCTGGATGGGGCCTGGAAGGCAAACCTCGGGCTGTTTGAAAAGCTCAAGTTCGGTGTCAACGAGACCTATCGCGTGAAGTCGCGCACCGACATCAGCAACGACTGGACCAACGGTTCCGGCCAGTACGGCACGCTCTACCAGACGGCCGGCTGCCCGGTGCAGTGCACGCCCTATGATTTCGCCTCGCAAGGCTTCAACGTCATCAGTTTCAACAACATTCCGAACTTCATGAGCGGGGCGGGCGGTTCCTTTCCCTCCGTGGTTCCCAAGCTCAACGCCGGGCAGCTGTTGGCGTTCCTGAAGAGCCTGGACGGCAAGCCCAACCCCTTCAACTGCAGCACGCTGCCCTGCGACACACCATTCGACTTCTCGCAAACCCTGCCGCAGGTCAATCCGTTCAATTCCTACAGCGTGCACGAACGCACCACGGACTTCTATCTGGAGGGCGTGTTCGGCGGGGACAACTGGACCGGCAACCTCGGCGTGCGCGTGGTGCACACCTCGACCAGTGCGGTCACCCAGGAGTCGGTGCCGGTGTCGTTGTGGACGCCATCGGTGGCCAATGCCACCCAGACCTTCAACATTCAGTACAGCGCCGCCACCGCGTTCTCGGAGAATGCCTCATACACCTATGCGCTGCCCTCGCTCAACTTCAGCTACTGGCTGCTGCCGAAAGAGCTTCAGCTGCGCGTGGCGGGCAGCGAGACCTTGTCGCGGCCGGATCTCAATCAGCTGGCGCCCAATGCCACCAATGATGCAATCAACGGCACGCACGACCTGAACTACACGGGCACCGCGGGTTTGAAGCCCATCAAGGCGTGGAACGGCGATGTGTCCCTCGAGTGGTACTACCATCCGCATTCCGCGCTCACCAGCGCCTTCTTCTACAAGAAGGTCGTCGATGACATCTACACGGCGGTGGCGCAAAACGTAAACCTCGGCACCGTCGAGTACATCGGCGGACCGCCCGGAACGGTGCCCGGCGTGCCGTTCGGCTGGAATGTCTCCGCGCCCGCCAACGGGGCGAAGTCCATCTACACCGGCGTCGAGTTCAGCTGGCAGCATTTCCTCGACATGGGTCTCGGCACTCACATGCAAGTGACGCACACCTGGAGCAAGGGCTACGACCAGGACGGCAATCCCACCGGCGCCGTCAACGCAGCGCCGCCCACCACCTTCTCGGCGAGTCTGATTTACGACAAGGGACCGATCAACGCCGATGTCAATTGGGACTGGACTTCGCGTTATACCCTGTACTGCTCCGAATGCACCGAAGTGACCAACTGGCCGGCCATTCAGGACCCGTTCTCGTGGATAACGGCGAGCGTGCACTACCAGTTCTTCAAGGGTTTAGAGATGTACGTGGAAGGCCGCAATCTGGGTAATTCCATCCCGCGCACCTATCTCAATGGCAACAAGCTGCTGCCTTGGGGGCCGGGCCAGCTGGTCGGCCAGAGTTCGAGCGGCGTCGGCGCGGGCTACAGCGCCTACGGTCGCACCTACGTGCTTGGCGCGGCATACAAGTTCTGATGAGGGAGACTAGGTTGGAATCAAGCTTGGCGCCAACGCAGGACCAGCCCCGCGGCCACGCGCGAATGAACCTGTTGGGACGTTCGCAAGAGTCGCTCGAGGCTAACGGAGGCATTCACACGGCACGCGAAATCGCGCAGCAGCCGGCTGTGTGGAACACGATTGCACACAACGGCGAGGGCGATGCCGCCGGGCTGCGGGCCTTTCTCGCCCCGCTGCTCGCGCGTCAGGACTTGCGCATCATTCTGACCGGCGCCGGCACATCTGCCTTCATCGGACAATGCCTGGCGCCGGCGCTGAAACAGCGAGCCCAGCGGCGCGTAGATGCCGTGGCGAGCACGGACCTGGTCGGCTCGCCCGATACCTGGCTGGAGCGGGATGTGCCGAGCCTCTTGGTGCATTTCGCGCGCTCCGGCAACAGCCCCGAAAGCGTGGCCGCGCTGCTGGTCGCCGAACACGGCTTGCAGGAGCGCCATCATCTCATCGTGACCTGCAACGCGGACGGCGCGCTTTGCCGCGAAGCTCGGCGTCTTGGCAACGCGCACGTCGTGGTGCTGCCGCCGGAAACCAACGATCGCGGTTTCGCGATGACCTCGAGCTTCACCGGCATGCTTCTGGCGGTGGCGCTGGCGTTCGGGGTGGCGACGCCGGATCTGGCGGCCTCCTTGGGCAAATGGTCGGAGGAACTGCTCGAGACGTCGCTGCCGCTGATCGAGTCCCTGACCAAGTCGAAGTTCGAGCGGGTGGTCTATCTAGGCGGAAAAGCTTTTGCCGGGTTGGCGCGCGAAGCGGCGCTCAAGCTCCTGGAGCTCACCGATGGCAAGATCGTGGCCCTCAATGAAACGCCCTTGGGGTTTCGGCACGGCCCGAAAACCATCGTCAACGACAAGACGCTCATCGTCATGTTCCTGGGTAACGACCCCTATGCGCGTCAATATGATGAGGACCTGTTGCGCGAACTGCACACCGACGCCATCGCCGCCAGAATTTTGGCGTTGCGGACCGGCGAGGGCGCAGGGCATCGCGACGATCTGATGCTCAAGGGCGCCGAGCGCGCGTCCGATCTCGCGCTGTGTTTCCCTTATGCGGTCTTTGCGCAGAGCTTCGCGTTCCTGCAATCGCTCGAACTCGGCGTGCGCCCGGATACGCCGAACGCGCGAGGCATCGTGCACCGGGTGGTCCAGGGTGTATCGATCTATCCTTGGAATCCGTCCCGCTAGAGAACCATTGGAATACTAGACTTATGAAGCCGCCCGAGCATGGTAAGACACCCTTTCGAGCGGTGGTGGCGATCATGGCGGCGTCTTTCTTCGCGGCCGCGACCGCGCATGGCGATTCTGCCTACGGCCCGCAGGATTTCGAGCGGGTGCGGAAGCTCGATGCCCACGTGCATGCGAACCGGGATGATCAGATTTTCTTGGACATTGCCCGACGCGACGGATTCGAGCTGATTTCCATCAATGTCGATTACCCGGACTTCCCGCCGCTCGCCGACCAGGCGCGGATTGCGCATAAGCTGCATGCCGATCCGCGATTTCACTTTGCGACCACCTTTTCCATGCATGGATTTGGCAGCGCGGACTGGACCGCTGCCACCGAACGGGCCATCGATTCGGAGGTTCACCGCGGCGCGATTGCAGTCAAGATCTGGAAAAACGTCGGCATGGTCGAGAAAGACGCGCAGGGGCGCTACATCATGATCGATGACCCGCGCTTTGACGGCCTCATGGCGCATATCGAGAAACTCGGCGTGCCGTTGATCGCGCATCAGGGCGAGCCGAGGAACTGCTGGCTGCCGCTCGACAAAATGACCACCGACAACGATCGGAGCTATTTCCGCGATCATCCCGAGTACTACATGTACCTGCATCCCGAGCAGCCGCGATACGAGGATCTGATGGCGGCGCGCGACCGGTTCGTCGCCCGGCACCCGCATCTTTCCTTCGTCGGCGCTCATCTGGCCAGCCTCGAGTGGAGCGTGGATCGGGTGGCGAAATTTCTCGATGCCTACCCGAACGCCACCGTCGATCTTGCCGCGCGCATGAGTGAACTGCAGTATCAATCGGTGCGCGACCGCGAAAAGGTGCGCCAGTTCTTCGTCCGCTATCAGGATCGGCTGCTGTATGGCACCGATCTCACCGAGAGCCCGATCACGGCAGCAGATCGCGCACAGAACCCGCCCATGGTTGCCGGTGATTTCACCCAGGAAGCAGACGGCTTCTGGCGTTCTGACTGGCGTTATCTTGCAACATCCGAAGCGCAACACATCGATGCAATCAAGGCCGATGTGCCCGGCCTTGCGTTGCCGAAGAGCGTAATCGACAAGATCTATTACGACAACGCCAAGCGGGTCTTCCACTTGCAGTGACCCGCAGGCTCGAGCGGTCAATCGAGTGCAGCGTTGCTCCTCGCTGCAGCCTCGGCAGTGAAATTTCTGCAATCGTGGATAAGCGTGCGTTGAGAACGAGCTGAGACCTCGCCACGCGCCCGCCGCTCCCGGGTAGGCGTGCGCTGACAGTCGTTCCCTGCTCTTACGCATTCGCTTTACCCGGAAGAGTTGTTCTAGTCCTTAGGGCAGGCGCATCCAGCGTCGAGGGACATAAGAATGCAGCGCATATTTCATTCGCGACGAGCCGCGGCGCGTTGCTTGCAGATTTTACTGATTCTGCAGCTGGGTGCCCATGTCGCGCTCGCGGATGATCCAAAGCTCGACACGCCGCCCCAAAAGGAAGCGCCTACCGCATTCGCAGGTCCCGAGCCCGAGCAGGTCAAAGATTGGGGCGCAGGCGACGGCAAGAGCTACCTGGTGCCCGCGTGGGAGATCCCGGGATTCGAATTGCTCCTGAATCGCGTGGATCACTATGCGGTCGATTCGAGCGTATACGCATCACCGCTTTCGAATTTCAGGGCCAACCTGCACCACAAGTGGGTGGTGGACAACGATGCCTTCGCCACCAATCAATTCCTGCACCCGTATCAAGGCGCCTTCTACCAGGGGTTGGCGCGATCGGCGGGCTTAGATTTCTGGCAATCTTCGGCATATACCTTCGCAGGTAGCCTGATGTGGGAATACGCGGGCGAGACCACCCGGCCTTCCATCAACGATCAGGTGGCGAGCGGCATTGCCGGCAACTTTTTGGGCGAGCCGCTGTTTCGCATGGCGAGCCTGTTGCTTGAAAGTGGTGGCAACTCGCAACCCGGACTCCTGCGTCAGATCGGGGCGGCCGTCATCTCCCCGTCCATGGGCTTGAATCGATTGCTCTACGGCGAGCGATTCGCCGGCGTATTTCGCAGCAACGACCCGGCGGTCTACACGCGCATCGACCTGGGCGCGAGCTTGAGCACGCACTTCACCTCCAACGTCAACGTCAACGCGGACTTGACCGCGCCTCCGGCGGCCCAGACCTACCGGCGGCAGAGCGCAAGCGCTATCTTCACCATGGCTTATGGCTTGCCCGGCAAGGCCGATTACGAGTATGAGCGGCCGTTCGATTACTTCAATTTCGAACTGAGCGCGGACACCACCAACGCGGTCGAAACCCTGTTCAGCCGGGGCCTCTTGTACGGCACGGACTATGCGATAGGCGAGAACTATCGCGGCATCTGGGGCCTGTACGGCACCTACGAATACGTCGCGCCGCAGGTGTTTCGGGTCTCGACCACCGCGGCGGCGCTCGGCACCACCTACCAATGGTGGCTGTCTCATCAGATTGCACTCCAAGGCACGGCATTGCTCGGCGTGGGCTATGGCGGCGGCGGCGTCATTCACGGCGCGGGCGTGGCGCAAGCCGGCCCGCTCGGCGACGGCCAACGCGACTACCACTACGGCTTGGCGCCGCAGGGTGAGGTGCAGGCCCGGCTCATCTTCGGAGATCGTGTGGAGCTCGATACGACGTTCCGCGAGTACTACATCAGCAAGGTCGCGGCCACAGAGAGCACGGGCTCAGAGGACATCTCCCGCGCTGATACCGCCCTCACCGTGCGCGTGTTCGACCTGCACGGCATCACGCTGCGCTATTCGCAAGCGAGTCGCAACGGCCGCTACGCGACATTACCCACCTCGCACCAAACCGTGGGTACCGTCAGCATCGGCTACACCTATGTGGGACATACCCGATTCGGCGCGGTGGATTGGCGGCCGGGCGCGGAAGCGAAATGAGCACCTAGCTCGCCGCAAGCCTGTTGCCGCGTACCTGGCAATTGGTCCTCGAATTGACCCAGATATTTTTCCTCCAAGTGGTCCGGAAGGGAGCGTCCAACCGCGCCGATAATCTTGTCCTACGAACACTGATTTCATACGGAAACGACCGAAATGACGCCAATGACGCAAAAATCCGCCCGGCTGCACTCAGCCGGTCCCCTTCGGCTGCTGGCTCCGCTGTGCCTGCTCGGCATGCTTTGGCAACCCTTGGCGAGCTCTGCGGAAGGCGTGCCACAAGCGCCGGCCGCCGTGCCCCACGACGGGCAGCACGATTTTGATTTCAGTGCGGGCAAGTGGCACACGCATATCGTGCGCACCTTGGAGCCGTTCAATGCGAAGAGCGCGACTATCACTATCGATGGAACCGTCAGCAGCCACAAAGTGTGGGACGGGCGCGCATGGCTCGAGGAAATCGAAGCCGACACCCCGAAGGGTCATTGGGAGGGCCTGAACCTGTTTCTGTACAACCCGGCGTCCCATCAATGGAGTCAGTCGTTCTCCAACAGCAGTTCGGGCACCCTGGGCACCTCGTTCGTGGGTGAGTTCAAGGACGGCCGCGCCGAGCTGCTCTCCACGGACACTTTCAACGGGAAATCAATCCTGGTGCGCGCCGTCTGGTCGAACATCACCAGGGATGCACATCGTTACGAAGAATTCTTTTCCGACGACGGCGGGAAGAGTTGGAAGCTGTCTTTCGTTGCCAACAAGACCCGCGTGCGGGCGGAGGAAGGGCACTAGTCAGGATGCCAATCGGGAGCCGCAGGAGCGACCGAGAGGGGTACACTCGGCGTCTGTCCGTCCCAAGCCTTCGGAGCGCAGGGTGCGAAGCCGCGGTCGGTGTCGCTATTTCAGGGGAATCCTGTGCGTGCTGGCGCTGCTCTGCAGTGCGGTCGCATTCTCCGCCGCGGACGATTCCAAGCACCTGACCTCCATACTCATCGTCGCCCGAAGCGAGCTTCCCGATCCATTTTTTTCTGCATCCGTGGTGCTAGTGATGAACAACCTTGCGCCCGGTCCCGTGGGGATTATCGTCAACCGGCCCACCGAGGTGCCGGTATCGCGGCTCTTCCCGGAGATCAAATCCCTCCAGGGTCTTCGCGACAAGGTGTATTTCGGCGGTCCCGTGGAACCGGATGTGGTTTGGTTCTTAATCCGCGCCGCCTCGCCGCCCGAGCACGCCGTCAAGGTGTGCGAAGGCGTCTATTTGAGCGGGGACCGTAACGTTTTGCTCAAGCTCCTCAATCGCGGCAAGCCGATGGAAGGTCTGAAGGTCTTCGCCGGCCACGCCGGCTGGGCGCCGGGCCAGCTCGAAGTCGAGATCGATAACGGCGATTGGGCCTCCCTGTCCGCGAATTCGGACGGGATCTTCAAACGGCGCGACGAGCTCCCCTGGCCTTCGCCGAAGCATCCGCCGGAAGACAGCATTTAGCGTGCAACGTCCGATGAGGATGCGTGCGACGCGCGGTCAATCCAGAGAGGCCCCCGGCTCCAGGCCGCGAGTCGGCGCACCGCGAAGCTCGTTGCCATAGCGCTTGGTCAGCTCCGCAATCCAGTCGATTACCTTCCGCACGACCGCGCTGCGTCTGACTTCCGGCAACACCAGGAGCCAGATCTCCCGGACGATGATGGGTTCGGGGCCGCTCAAGCGCTGCAGGTCGGATCGCGCATCGCCTTCGATGCAGGTCAGGAGCCCAGCGCCGTAGCCGCGCGAGACGATCTCGGTATAGGCCGGGCCGCCGTTGACAGTGATGGGCACCTGCTCCGCTGACAAATTCGATTCGATCCAACGGAACTCAGGCCAACGGTCCGCGACCTGCGCGAAGCCGATCCATCTGAGGTCCCGCCGCCAGTCGCGCTCGCCGCCGAGAAGCGAGCGATGCGCATAGGCTGCGGAGCCCAGCTCACCGATCTTGCGCACCGCCGATTGTCCCTGCGCCGGTCGAATGTAGCGAATCGCAATGTCTGCCTCGTGATGCTCGAGCACTGAATCGCGGTTCTCGCAGATCAGCTCGAGGCGAACGTCGGGATTCGCTTTCGCGAAGGCGCCCAAAAATCCTCCCAAGAATCCGGTGACGAATGTCTGAATCACCGAAATGCGCACCACCGCCTGGCCGTTGGTGGGGTCATGGCTCAGATCATCGTTGAGCGCCAGGCTCGCCGATTCCATCTCCTGTGCACGACGTACCACCACCATGCCGCGGCCCGTGGGCGTAAAGCGCCCCTCGATGCGATTGAAAAGAGGTCCCTGCATTTGCGATTCGAGTGCGGTGATCCTGCGGCTCAAGGTCGTCTGATGAACGCGCAGCGCCTGCGCGGCCGCGGCCATGGTTTGGTGTCGGGCGAGCGCCAGCACGTGCCTCAAATCCGTCCAATCGATGCCGTTCATCGCAGTCCCTCTTTTTCGCCAAGCGTCGATGTTTGTTTGCATATTTGCAAGGTGAAATTGCAACTCATTGAATTGTATAACCATCCTCCCTGGGACATGATCCTGCGCGAATTCACAACGAAAGTCCGGGGATGAGGCAATGGCCGTATCGGTTTTTTCCTGTCTTGGCGGTATCGCATGAGTGGTGGGTCCGGCGGCTCCGACGACAGGCCTAGGAGCTGGACCGAACGGCAGGAACGTTCGCCCGAAGCGGGACCGGGCCTCTGGCTCACGGACACCGAACCGACCAGCGTCGATGTGCTGAAACTGCGCTCGGGACGCCTGGAGCGACTCCGCGCGATGATGCGCGACAAGCAATACGCCGCGCTCTTGCTATTCGACCCGTTCAATCAGCGCTACGCGACGGGTTCGAGAAACATGTTCGGCTACTTTCTGCGCAATTCCAGCCGTTACTTTTTCGTGCCGGCCGAAGGGCCGGTCATCCTGTTCGAATACCCGCAGAGCGCGCATGTCTCCATGCATCTGGAGACCATCCAGGAGGCGCGACCCTCGAAGCTGGTCTGGTCCTCGGTCGCGGGCCGCGACAGCGAATCGCCCACGCTGTTCGCCAAGGAAATCGCCGAACTGGTGCGCGAGCATGGGCGCGGTCTTAAGCATGTGGGCCTCGACCGATGCACCCACTCGCTGGCGCTGGCGCTCGAGCGCGAAGGCTGCCGCGTGAGCGACTGTCAGCAAGAGATCCTGCATACGCGTCGCATCAAGACCGCCGAAGAAGTGCAGTGTCTGCAGCTCAGCATGGCCGGCGCCGAGTTTGCGGTCGCGGCCGTGCGCGAGGCGGTCAAGCCCGGCGTGTCGGAACAGGAGCTGTTCGCCCGGATGTACGGCGAGGTGATCCGCCACGGCGGCGAGTTCATCGAGACACGCCTGCTGGCATCGGGATCGCGCACCAACCCTTGGTTCAGCGAGGCGAGCGGGCGACAGGTGCGGCCCGGCGAACTGCTGGCGCTCGACACCGACATGATCGGCTGCTTCGGCTACTACTCGGATTTCTCGCGCACATTTCACTGCGGCCCAGGGCGACCGAGCGGCTATCAAAAGAGCCTCTATCGCCTGGCGCACGAGCAGATCCAGCACAACATCGAGATCTTGAAACCGGGATTGACGTATCTCGAAGTGGCGCAGCGCGCCTGGAAGATTCCGCCGCAGTTCGTCGAGCGCCGCTACACCTCGATCATGCACGGGGTCGGCATGCACGGCGAAACCCCGTTTATCGCACACCTGCAGGATTACGCGACCTACGGACGCGACGGCCTGCTGGAGCCCGGCATGGTCGTGAGCGTCGAGAGCTACATGGGCGAAGTGGGCGGTCCCGAGGGGGTCAAGCTCGAGGAGGAGGTGCTGATCACGGCCTCCGGCGCCGAGCGCATCTCTAAATTCCCGTTCGAAGAGGAGCTTCTCGGCCGGGAAATCTAAACGCATTCAAGAATGCCGGACGGTGGGTGAGCGGCGACCGTCCGACAGCGATTCTGGCTACGCCGCTCCATCAGGGGGGATGCACTCGTGAAAACCAATTACAAGATCGCCAGGGCCATTGTGGCCATTTTGAGCGCGCACGCCGCCGTCGAGGCGCACGCTGCCGACAGCGCCGACCAGTCCACGCAGGCAAGCGGACTTCAGGAGATCGTGGTCACCGCGCAGCGCCGCGAACAGAACATCCAGGATGTGCCGATCACCATGCAGGCACTGACCGGAGAGACGCTCAAGCAACTGAACGTCAGCACTTTCGAGGACTACGTGAAATATCTGCCGAACGTCACCTTTGCGGGGAACGGTCCCGGGCAGAGCAATATTTTCATGCGCGGCCTCGCCACCGACAGCTCCGGGATCGAGGGCTCCGGCGCGGTGGGAACCTTCCCGAACGTCGCGGTATATCTCGACGAGCAGTCGGGTCAGATGCCGAACCGCAATCTTGACGTGTACGCGGCGGATCTCGAGCGTATCGAGGTGCTCGAGGGCCCACAGGGCACGCTGTTCGGTGCCGGCGCGGAGGCTGGGGTGGTGCGTTACATCACCAACAAGCCGAAGTTAAACTTCACCGAGTCCGATGTGAATGCCAGCTACGAGGTGACGGCCGGCGGTGACCCGAGCACCGATATCGATGCCATGCTGAATCTGCCGCTGATCGCGGACACGCTGGCCGTGCGCGGCGTCATCTACAACGAGGCGCGTGGCGGGTACATCAACAATCTGCCGGCGACTTTTTCGCGTCTGCCGACGGACAAGGGCATCGTCGACTATTTCCATGGCGTGGTCCCGCCCAACTCCGGCGCGATCAACAATTACGCGGACGCCGGCAGGGCGTTCAATCCCGTGACCTACAAGGGCGGACGGCTCGAGGTGCTGTACCAGGCCACCGACGACTGGAGCGCGCTCTTGTCGCAGTCCTACCAAAACATGGATGCCGAAGGCGTGTTCTGGGAGGAAAGCTTGGACGGGGCGGGCAAGGCGCTCCCCGAGCGGTCCGTGGAGCTGTTCAACCCGTCCTATAACCATGATCACTGGGAGGACACGCAGCTCACCATCAACGGCCGCATAAACCAGTTAAAGCTCGTGTACGCGGGAGGCTATCTCGACCGGAACGTGCATCAGCAGCAGGATCTCACCAACTATTCGCGCGGAGTCTATGCCGGTTATTACCAGTGCAACTATCCGGGATACCCGTTCAACACCGTGAATGGCAAGGTCACTGCAACGCCGAACTCGCCGGGGTATTGCTGGTCCCCAAGTGCCTACTGGACGGATAACGAGCGCACCACGCATCAAAGCCACGAACTTCGCCTGAGCACGCCCGACGACTGGCGCGTGCGCGCGCTGGGGGGCGTGTTCTGGGAGAATCTCACCATCCACGAGCAGACCGACTGGCACTACGGCAGCAGCCCGAACTTCTCTCCGGTCGGACCGCCGACCATCAATCCATACACGACGCCGCCCTCGACGCTGCCGGCGACGGCCAACAACCCGAACGTGCGCGATCTCGGGGACGCGTTCTTCGACGATGTCACGCGCGGCTACAAACAGAAGGCGGCCTTCGCCTCACTCGACTACGACATCCTGCCCAAGACCCTCACCGCCACCGTGGGGACGCGCTATTACGACATCCAGGATTTCGAGTTAGGTTCGAACGTGGGCAGCTTCGGCTGTGAGATCAACGGCCCCTATGACGGCGACGTGCCGCCGAATCCCTGCGTCAGCACATTGGCCACGGGCGCGCTGAGCAATCTCAACAATCTGGACGCCAAGAACCTCAACACCACCTACAAAGGTTGGAAGAGCCGCGCGAACTTGAGCTGGCACGTAATGCAGGATGTATTGCTTTATTACACATGGTCTCAAGGCTTCCGTCCCGGCGGCTTCAATCGCGCACAGTCCGTCATCAAGCCCGGTTCACCCATCTATGGACTGTTCGTGCCGCCGCTCGCCTTCGGCCCGGATACCCTGGTGAACAACGAGATCGGCTGGAAGAGCGAATGGTTCAGTCATCGCCTGCAGTTCAACGGGGCGGTGTATCAGGAGAACTGGAAGAATACCCAGATCGCGATATTCGATCCCGGTGTGACCGGCAATCTCATTTTTACCACCAATGGACCCAACTATCGGGTTCGAGGTCTGGAAATGTCCTTCGTCGGCAACATCGTCGACGGGCTCACGGTGACGGGGGCGGCTTCCTGGAACAGCAGCGAGGTGGTGAAAACCTTGAACCTGGTCAATCCGAGCACCGGGCAACCCATCAATGTCGTCAATCCGTTCGGCGCCTTGGGTTCTCCTCTGGCACAGTCGCCGCCGTTCCAGGGCAGCCTGCGCGTTCGCTACGAGGCGCCTTTCGGCGACTACCACGGCTTCGTGCAGGTGGGCGCCTCGCATCAGGGCGGTTCGTATGCATCCACGGATCAACTGACCAAAACCCTGCAGGGCGAGTCGGTGGCTTTCTACGATGCGGGATTCACGACCTACGATGCCTCCATCGGCGTTTCCAGGAATGCCTGGCAGGTGCAGCTCTACGGTCAAAATCTCACCGATTCGGACGGTGCGACGTTCAGCAACTACAACGACTTCGTGAAGGCCACTACCATCACCCGACCACGTACCATCGGTTTGAGGTTCGGCTATAAGTACAAAGAAGCCAAATAGCGGTGGAGCAAGGAGCCTGCGGCTTCGTGCGGCAGGCTCCTTGACGAGCCTTTTCAGCCTATCGGCGCTGGTGGGCTTGCTTGCCTGCGCTGCGGCGTCTGCAATGACGCCGGCGGATCTCGATCGCTTCGAGGCGCAGAAGAGCATTGTGGGTCTTGCAAATGGGGAGCGCCTGGCCTACCTCGACCTTGGCCGCAAGGACGCTCCTGCTTTGGTGCTGATACATGGCTACACGGATAGCGCCCGCGACTGGCTTCCGGTGGTGCCTCTTCTGGACACGCGCTTTCGGCTGATCATCGTCGATCTGCGGGGCCATGGCCGTTCGGACAAACCGGAGTGCTGCTATACGCGCTTCGATTTTGCCTACGATGTCAAACTGCTGCTCGATGCCCTATCGATCAAAAGAGCGAACATCGCGGGCCACTCGCTGGGCAGTTTGGTTGCCCAAACCCTGGCCGAGCTCTGGCCCTCGCTGACTGACCGCTTGATCCTCATCTCCTCCACGGGGACCTCGTTTGATCCGGCGGCCTCCCTGGGTGCGACAGCCGCGACGGACTGGATGCAAGGCGTGGATGCGCTCACCGACCCCATCGAGCCCAATTCCAAGTTCATGCGCGACTGGTGGCATCAATCGATTCTCATCAATCCTCAATTCTTCGTCGAGCGGCAGGAACGTGATGCCGCGGCGATTCCGGCGCACGTGTGGAAGGCCATCGGCGATCAATGCATCCGCGAAGCGGACCTTGGGCCCATGCTGAAGAGGGTGCACGCCCCGACTTTGATAGTCTGGGGGAGCGAGGACACATTGGCGGATGCGGCCGGCCGTGAAGCCCTGCGCAAGGGCATCCCCAAAGCCCAAGTACGCGACTTTCCGCGACTCGGGCACGACCTCTTCTGGCAGGATCCCGGCGCGGTTGCAGCGCTCATGACGCAGTTTCTTGAGTCTGCGCCATGAGCAGTTGCGTCGAAACATTGAAAGACTACGAGGATGTACCGCTCCGCTGGATCCACTTGCGGGTCGCAGTGGGTGCATCGGGCGGCGAGTTCAGCGACGGCTTTGGGCTTGGCATCGTAGGCCTGTGCCTGCTGCAGGCGGCAAAGCAGCTTGATATCGGGCCCCTATGGCTTGGACTGCTGGGCGGGGCATCGTTGGTGGGCCTCTTCTTCGGCTCGCTTCTCTCAGGCCCTGCAGCCGACCGCTTCGGCAGGCGCCCCATATTCGCGTTCAACATGCTGTTTCTTGCGCTCTTCTCATTGCTGCAGGCATGGGTGGCATCGCGGGCGGAACTTTTGGTGCTGAGGCTCCTGGTGGGATTCGCGCTCGGCACCGACTACTCGGTCAACAAGCCCATGTTGATCGAATACACGCCGAGACGGGCGCGCGGCAGGATCTTAGGCTTGCTGTCCATCGCTTGGGCGGCAGGTTATGCGTGCTCCTACGCCGTGGGATTCGCCATGCTTCATTTTGGCAACGAGGCGTGGCGCTACATGCTGATGTCGAGTGCGGTGCCTTGTCTGCTGGTGCTGCCGCTGCGGCTGACCACGCCCGAATCGCCCGTCTGGCTGATAAACCATGGGCGGCGCGAGGCGGCGCTCGCCATCATCAAGAAACAGTTCGGAGGCGGGATCGCGCCGCCGCTCGGCGCATCTGCGGGCGGCATCCAGCATCAGCGGTGGCGGCGGCTGTTTCTTCCGGCATGGCGGCAGCGAACACTGGTGGGCTGCGCGTTTTTCAGCTGCCTTGTGGTTCCCTATTTTGCGGTGGGCACCTTCGTGTCGCAGGTCATGACGGCCATGAATCTCAACAGTGCCGATTTGGGCGGTCTGGTCTACAACGTCACACTGCTCGGCGGGGGCATCTTGGGCGTGGTGGTCGTGGATATGCTGTCGAGGCGGAAGTTTCTCATCGCGAGCTTCGCGGTGGCCGCCATCACCATGTCGATCCTGATGAGTTGGAGCTCCATTCCGGCCGTCGTCATGGTCATTCTGTTCGCCATA
Source organism: Steroidobacteraceae bacterium (assembly GCA_036494165.1). Taxonomy (GTDB): domain Bacteria; phylum Pseudomonadota; class Gammaproteobacteria; order Steroidobacterales; family Steroidobacteraceae; genus Bog-1198. Next base: position 41,634 of record DASXOQ010000011.1, on the reverse strand, counting down.
TTCGCAGGCATTCTCTCGGCGGCTTCGGTCCTGGTGTACGTCTACCTGCCGGAGCTGTTTCCCACCGATTTGCGGGCCTCAGGGATAGGCCTTGCCAGTGCCGCCAGCCGTATCGGCGCGGCCATCAGCACCTTTCTTCTGCCGCTGGTGGTGTCGGCGTACGGCATCCGCACGGCGTTGGGTGCTTGTGCCGTCGTGCTCGCGCTCGGCGCCTTCATTTGTCACCGGTGGGCGCCGGAGACGCAAGACATTCGCCTGGGCTCGCTCGATGAGGTCGGCGCCGGCGGCGCATGAGGGCGATGGATTTCGTCGCGAACGAGAGCTTCTTTCCCTGTCAGGGCGCGAAACGGGCTCCTGATTTCGAGGGCACGTTGCGCATCGGACAGTCGTCCATGCACACCGAACCCACCCTCACGCGCGGCCTCATCGACGATCGCGACGCCTCGCTCCTGCCGGGAGTGGAACTGGATTTCGTCACGGTCGACGGCATCTTGGCGCCGCTTCAGCGGGGCAGGATGGTGGCGGAATCCGCGGACGCCGGCCCTTTCAGCTATTGGCACCTGATACCGCAATTCGGGCGGGTTTGGCGCGACGTGGCCGACAGCGCCTGGTCGCACGCGGCCTTCCCGCTGATGCTCGTCAACGATACGGAGAATGAAGCGCACCAGGGACTGGCGAGTTTCGATTACCGGGAGGGTAAGGTCACCTCGTTGCGCTTTCAATTCGTGCAACAGACGGCGCCTTACCTGTTGCGACAGCACTTCAATGCGTGGGGAATCGCTCCCCTGGAGTTCCGGCCGCTCGCCGGCGGCGACAAGGAAATCCATCGCGCGCAAGCCCGGGAGGAACTCTCGGGCCGATTGCCTTCGAAGCCGTTAGGAGCGCTGCTCGTTCAGCCCGAGGCGATGGGACTTCATGATTTCCTCGGCGCTGTGAAACCTGAATGGGTGGTGATGAACGGGCTGGTCCGCGAGGAAGTTCTTTACTATGGGGCCTCGGTCACGCCCCATGGCCCTTATCCTTATCCCCTCGAGATGCGCTTCGGCGTGCGTTCGGTCATGAAAAGCATCGCGACGCCGCTCTCGCTCCTGCGCCTGGCGCAGGTCTATGGCCCGCAGGTGCTCGATTTGAAAGTGGGAGACTTCGTCGAGGGGCTGCATTCGAAATACCGGCGCGTGCGCTTCATCGATGCGGCCAACATGGCGAGCGGTTTCGGCGGCCATGGAACCCTCTCCATCGATCCCAATGATTTCGAAGATGGTTATCTTGGCGGGGACTACGACGCCTGGTACACGGCGCCTTCTCACGAGGAAAAATTGCGCGAGTTCTCGCGTTACTGGAGTCCCTATCCTTGGGAGGCGGGCGAGGTCGCGCGCTACAGCGACCAGGATTTCTATTTTCTCGGGGTTGCGATCGATCGCTTTTTAAAGCAGCGACGCGGCGAGAATGCCGACATATGGGACACGCTGTCGGCCGAGGTGCTGCGTCCCATCGGCATCTTCCATTCTCCCGCGGTGAGGACTCGCGAAGCCGGCGGTAAGCGCGGCCACGTTTGGTTCAACGCCGGCTACTATCCGACTCTGGAGGAATTGGCGCGAATTGCTGTGCTTTATCAGAAATGCGGCGCGTGGCACGGCCAGCAGCTCCTGCATCGGGGCCTGACCGAGGAGCTTTTGAGCGCCGGTGGCGCGCTGGCAAAGAACGGCGGAGAGCGGCGAGTCGGCGCCGACCCGCAGAGCGCCGCGACTCGCGGCGAACTCTACCGCATGGGGTTTCATTTTGCCGCTCGCCAAGGCGGGCCTTCCAGCCCTCAGCTTCATTTGCCAAGCATGCGTGGGTCCGGGGAGAACGAGGTCATTCTCTATCCCAATCGGCAAATCTTGCTGAGGATTGCCAAGGCGGCGCAACTCCCGGAAGGCGAACGGGCTCTCGCGTAAGGACGCGACGGCTCAGGCGGTACGGCAGTCGCCGCCGGCCCAAGCAGACGCTCTGCTACACTGCCGCGCCACCGGTATGCTCGGGTTGAGAGGGAATGGAGCACAAGCAAGTCATCGTCTTGCGCAAGGACTTGAACATGCGCAAGGGAAAAATGGTGGCGCAGGGTGCCCATGCCTCGCTGCGGGCGATTTTGAATTTGGCGCGACGCGACGGAGATGCCCTCATCATTCCGCTTGATTCGCGCAGCGAACCCTGGCTCTGCGGCCGCTTCAAGAAGATATGCGTGTCGGTCAATTCCGAGGCGGAGCTGCTTGACCTGCATCGGCGCGCACTCGAAAGCGGTTTGATCGCGGCTCTCATCAAAGATGCGGGGCTCACCGAGTTCGATGGCGTCGCCACTTATACGGCATTGGCGATCGGACCCGACGCGGGCGAGAAAATCGATCCATTGACCGGGTCGTTGCCGTTGCTGTGAAAAACCTCGCGCCTGTCATGGTTCTGCTCTGCTCATCGGCATGCGGTCTTGCGGCGCCGAGGCTCCGGCGGACCATGTTATCCGCGCGGACGCGCCTTCACCGCTGCCGATGAGCCGTCGAAGATCGCGAGGCCGCTAACTAGCTCGCGGGAACCAAGCGGATGCGCGTTATCTCGGAAGGAACGCCGAAGCGGTTGGGCGGACCCCAGTAGCCGGTTCCGCGGTTTACATACACCCACAAATCCTGCAGGCGATTTAAGCCGCCGGTAAAGGGCTGAAAGAACCCGATGAGCAGATTCCAGGGCCAAAATTGGCCGCCGTGGGTGTGACCGCTCAACTGGACGTCGAAACCCGCTTGCGCGGCTGCGGCGGCACTGCTCGGCTGGTGCGCCAGGAGCAGCTTGGCAGCTCCCTTGGGCGCGCCGCGGAGCGCCGCGTTGGGGTCGCTGCGTTCGGCCGCATTAAAATGATGCGCGGAGACGTCGGTGACACCGGCGACGACGAGGGCGGCGCCCTCGTGCTGCACGACCACATGTTCGTTCTTGAGCACGCGCATGCCGAGGCGTCTAAGTTCCTGGGTCCAGGCACGTTCTCCGGAGTAGTACTCGTGGTTGCCCGTCACGAAGAAGGTGCCATGCCGCGCCCGCAGGTTCGCGAACGGTGCGGTTTCGATCGCCAAATCCTTCACGGATCCGTCGACCAAGTCGCCGGTGACGGCGATGAGGTCCGCGTTGAGCGCGTTGACGCGCTCGACGATCCGCTCGACGAAGCTGCGTTTGATGGTGGGTCCGACATGCACATCACTGATCTGCGCAATCGAGAATCCACGCAACGCCTCCGGCAGCTTGGTCACGGGGATGTCGATCTCGACCAGCCGCGGTCGCAGGGCGACGACGAAGCCCACCAGCGTGATGAGCAGCGTCAGGGCCAGTACGATGATTTCGCTCCATGGCGCGAACGCCTGCTCTAGCTCGGGCGATCCGATGAGCCTGATCAGCGGCAATGCCACATCGCGGAGCACCGTGAGCGCAAACAGCGTCGACAGGATGCTCATGGCCGTGGAGCCCAGCAGCGAGATTCGGTCGGCCGCACGCCGATTAGCCCAGCGGCGAGCCTGCCAGGACGCCGGCACCAGGAAGCAGGTCAGGGCGAGAACGGCGGCGGCAGCCACGCTGCCAAGGGAGCCCAAGGGGAGGGCGCCAATCAGTCGCCAGCCGATGTAGATCGGAATGACGAATATCAACAGGAATGGATTAAAAAATAGGCGTCGCACGTAGCTGGCTCGAATAACTGAGAGGTTGGGCAGTAGAATGCCGTTTCAAGGGGGACGGGTGAACTTAAGCTTCGTACAGGGTACCTCGGCTGTACCTCTGCTGTTCGATACCATTGGACGCGCCTTCGACGCGGCGGCGGCCCGTTTTGCCGAGCGCGAGGCGCTGGTGGTGGCTCACCAAGGAGTGCGCCTCAACTATCGCGAGCTCAAAGACAAGGTGGATGGGTTTGCCCTGGGACTCATCAACCTGGGGTTGGAGCGCGGAGACCGGCTAGGCATTTGGGCGCCCAACTGCTACGAGTGGGCCGTGGCGCAGTTTGCGAGCGCCAAGCTCGGCCTCATTCTGGTCAACATCAATCCGGCTTACCGTCTCGCGGAACTCGAATATTGCCTGAACAAGGTCGGTTGCCGGGCGCTGATCGCCGCGGAACGCCTAAAGAGCAGCGACTATCTGAAGATGCTGCGCGAGCTTGCGCCGGAGCTTACGCAGGCGGCGCCGAATGCGCTCAAGAGCGCGCGGCTCCCCCACCTTCAGTGCGTCGTGCGTTTGGGCAGCGAAACAACGCCGGGCTGCGTAAATTTCGATTCCTTGTTCCTCGAAGTTTCCGACGCAGGCAGGGAGCAGCTCGATCAGATCGGCGAGTCTTTGCAGCCGGACGATGCGATCAATATTCAATTCACCAGCGGCACCACCGGACTGCCGAAGGGCGCCACCTTAAGCCATTACAACATTCTCAACAACGGCTACTTCGTGGGCCGCGGCATCGGGCTCACCGAGCGCGACCGCATCTGCATCCCGGTTCCGCTGTATCACTGTTTCGGCATGGTGATGGGCAATCTGGCAGCCATAACGCATGGCGCCGCCATGATCTATCCGGCCGAATCGTTCGATCCCATACGCACGCTCGAGGTCGTAGCGCAGGAGCGCGCGACGGCGCTGTACGGCGTGCCCACGATGTTCATCGCGCAGCTGCAAGCGCCCAACTTCTCGAGCTTCGATCTGTCAAGCTTGCGCACCGGCATCATGGCCGGCTCGCCGTGCCCGGTCGCCATCATGAAGCGCGTGATCGCCGAGATGAACATCAAGGAAATCACCAACTGCTACGGCATGACCGAAACCAGTCCGGTGAGCTTCCAGAGCGCGCGTGACGACTCCTTCGAGCGGCGGGTGTCCACCGTGGGACGCGTCCACCCGCATGTGCAGGTGAAGATCGTCGACGTCGAGGGGCGGTGCGTGCCGCGGGGTGTTCAGGGCGAACTCTGCACCCGCGGCTACTCCGTCATGAAAGGTTACTGGGAGGACGAGCAGAAGACCCTTGAAGTGCTCGATACGGACGGCTGGATGCACACCGGCGACCTCGCGGTGCTCGACGATGAGGGCTACGGCAATATCACCGGACGGCTGAAGGATATGGTGATCCGCGGCGGAGAGAACGTGTATCCGCGGGAGGTGGAGGAGTTCCTCTACCGTCATCCGAAGGTCCAGGCCGTACAGGTATGCGGGGTTCCGGACGAGAAGTTCGGCGAGGAAATCTGTGCGTGGATCCAACTAAAGCCGGGGCAGAACGCCAGCGATGAGGAAATCCGCGAGTTTTGCCGGGGCCAGATTGCCCACTACAAAATCCCGCGGTACGTGCGCTTCGTCGGCGAATTCCCCCTCACCATTACCGGCAAGGTGCAGAAATTCGTCATGCGCGAACGCATGATTCAGGAGCTTCGGCTGCGCGAGGAAAAGACCGCTTGATGCGCTAGCGCGGCTTCCTGAACTTCAGCACCATGTTGTCCGACTCGCCGATCGCCAGATACTTGTCGCGATTGGCCTGACCTTCGGCCAATGTCGGCGGCAGTGACCACACGCCCTGCGGGTAGTCCTTGGTGTCTTTTGGATTGGCGTCGATCTCGGACGAGCCATCGAGCACGAAGCCGACCTTCTTGGCGAGCGCGATGACGTAGTCCTGGCGCACATAGCCGCTCTTTGCCTTAGGGTCCTGCGGCTTGTCGTTGCTCGCGCGGTGCTCTTCGAAGCCCAAAACGCCGCCGGGCTTCAACGCGGTGAAGCAGGCCTTCAGCGCTTCCTCCGCGTAGCCTTCTTCCATCCAGTTGTGCAGATTGCGAAAGGTCAGCACCATGTCTGCGGAGCCGGCCGGCGCAATGTCGAAGTGCCCGGCGCCGAGCTGCGTTTCATGGACCGTGCCGACGCGCGCTTTTTCAGCCGCCAGATGCTCGCGAAGCTTCTTGTTCTCGCCGTCTTCTTCCGGATTGCCGGGCGGATTGAGCGCAACGTAATACGTTCCGTGTGCGGCAAGATACGGCCCCAGAATGTCGGTCCAGTAGCCTCCGCCGGGCCACAGTTCCACCACCGTCATGTCGGGCTTGATGCCGAAGAAGGTGAGTTCCTCGTTCGGGTGACGAACCTTGTCGCGCGCCACGGCCTTGGCGCTGCGCGAGGGATTTGAAATCGCACTCGAAAGTGCGCTGTCGGTCGCCGCGAATGCGACGCTGGCGGCGAGAAGTCCGGCCGCAAGAACCACCAGCTTACGCGCGTTCATTTGTGTCATGAGGAGACTCTCAATTGTTTATGGGTGGCTTGTCGCCGCTGAAGGTGACTGCGGTCGCACCTTCCACGCTGCCTATGGTGGCGTGATCGCTGACGTACAGATGCACCTTGCGTTCGAATCTTAGCTCACCCTGCACTGTCGCGCCCGGGCCAATGATGATGGTCGGATCGTCGCCGCCGAAATTGATCGTGCCGCTCGGCTTTTCGACCAGGATGCCGCCATCGACTTTGGCGGATCCGAGCACGCTGATGTTGGCGGCGACGGTGTGGATAGCGCCCTCGATGTGGGCGCCGGTCACGGTGATCTCGCCGTTGACGTTGACCAGGGATCCGGTGATCTGAGCGCCGTCCTTGACGGTGAGTTCACCGTTCACCGACTTAAGGTCTCTGGCCTGCGCGCCCTCAGCCACCGTGATGGCGCCGTTGACGGTCTTCAACGACTTGGCGGTGGCGTTGGCGCCGAGATGGATGGAGCCGTTGACCGTACCGGCTGAATCGACCGCGCCTTTGTCGTCTATGTGGATGGAGCCGTTGACGGTACTCACGCTTTCGGCGGGCTTGCCGGCCACTACGTGGATATTGCCGTTGACCTTGTTGCTCGCATCGCTGGAATCGAACGCGCTGTCGCAGGCAGGCAGGGCTAGGAGCAGTGTAAAGGCCGAAACCAGCCCGAGAATCCGCGATTTGGCACCCAAAGGCGCCCGTACGAAATCGACGCTTGAGCTGAGCTTTGCGCTCATGAGGCCCCCCTTTAAGATTGATTCCGCTTTACTTTACCAGCCTGCCTGACCTTCTCAACCTCGCCCGCCCCGGGTTCGTCCCGGATTCAACCCGCTCCATCCCGCAGGCATCAGATGCGGCGCAAAAAGAAACGCGAGGGGCCCGCGTCCCGGCGTGGGGTTCACTGGCGCCGGGGACCTTGGATTTCTAGCGGATGTGGCTGGCCAGGTGCTGCTTGAACGACTCGGGCGTGAAAGGTTTGGAGATCAGGAATTTGGCGCCGGCGGTCGTTGCTTTGGCCCTCATTTCCGGGGTGGCTTCAGTGGTTATGAACCCGAACGGCACTTTGATGCCTTCGCCCGCCAAGGCCTCGAGCAATTGCATGCCGGTCATGTTGGGCATGTTCCAGTCGGACAACACCAGATCGGGTTTGCCCGCTTTGATCGCCGCCAGCGCCTTGGCGCCGTCCTCGGCCTCTACAATGGTATGTCCTTCGTATCCGGCCTGACGCAACGTCTTTTTGACGATCATGCGCATGGCTGTTGAATCGTCGACGATCAAGATTTTCATGGTGGAGACTCCTTAACTCACACGCGCTGATACATGGTCCGTGACACCAGACGATAGCGGTCGGTGACGTTGAAAAGGTTCTCGGAGTGTCCGATGAACAACCAGGAGCCGGGCTCCTGCAGGGCCGCCATGCGCTCGAAGAGTGTACGCTGAGTCGCTTTGTCGAAATAAATGATCACGTTGCGGCAAAAGACGATGTCGAAGGGGCCTTTCATCGGCCACGGATCGAGCAAATTCAAGCGCTTGAAGGTGGCCAGGGACTTCAGTTCATCCGAGGCGCCGCGGAATTCATGCTCCTCGTCGCAGGGTGGAAAATATTTCAAACGCTGGGGCGCCATGCCCCGAAAACGCTCGCCGGGATACCGGCCGTCGGCGGCGGCGGCGAGCACCTTGGAGTCGATGTCGGTGGCCAGGAGCTTGACGTCCCAGTCGCGCAGGTGCCCCAGGCACTCACGCAGGATCACCGCGATGGAGTAGGGCTCCTCTCCGGTGGAGCAGCCGGCAGACCAAACCCGAATGCGACGCGTCGCGGCCCGTTGCCGTTCGACCTCGGGCAGGATGTCGCGGGCCAGTTGCTCGAAGTGGTGATTCTCGCGGAAGAATGAGGTGAGGTTGGTGGTGATCGCGTTGGTGAGTTCCTGCAGCTCCAACGGGTCGCCGCTTTCAACCAGATCGCAATATTCGGCGAAGCTCTTGACCTGGAGTTTGCGCAGGCGACGGGCGAGACGACCGTAAACAAGTTCCCGCTTGGCGTCGGTGAGGGCAATGCCGGTCTTCGCGTAGACCAGATCGCGCAGACGGCGAAAATCGCTGTCGCTCAATTCGAACTTCTGTACGCCCGCGATGTTTGCCGTGACTTGCGTCGCGGCACTTGACCGAAACGATTTCATGCGCGACTAGGCCGCGACCGGCGACGATTCGTAATACACGCCGTTGCCGACCAGTCGATCGATGTCGAGCAGGATCAGCATTTTGTCATCCAGGGTCGCGAGCGCCTTGACGAAAATCTTGTCGAGCTCGCCGCACATCTCAGGCGGCGGCTTGGTCTCGGCGGTGTTGACGTTGTAGACCTCGGAAACGGCATCGACCACGACACCGACCGGTCTGTCGTCGCTTCCCATGCGCAGTACGATGATGACGGTGGTGGGCCCGAAGTCCATTGCCGGCAACCCGAAGCGGCGCCGTAGATCGAGGATGGGTACCACTGAGCCGCGCAAGTTGATCACGCCGAGCACGTAGTCCGGCGTATGGGGAATGGCAGTGACTTTGTCCCAGCCTTTGATTTCCTGCACGCGCAAGATGTCCACGCCGTATTCCTGCCCGGCGAGCATGAAAGTCAGAAACTGCTCGCCCGCGCCGGCGGCGTTCTTATCGGTGGCTGCGAATGTCTGGCTCAAAATGCGTTCCTTCCATCGGCCTTGCGCCCCCCTTTAGGCGGCGGGGCGTGCGCAGGAATCGAGCCTGCCTGTGAATGTTATGTCGTCGGGAAACGCGATTACTTGAACGCAAACCACAGTCCGAGACTGATTCCGTGAGCTGTAGGGGAATTCCGCAGTGCGACAGTCACCAAATGGGAGGCCCGTACCTGCCGAGAAGGGCCCACGCGCGGGCTTTGCGCCGCAGTGCGTGGGCCAAACACCTACAAGCGGGGACTTATGCCCGGGAGCGCTTCATTCAGTGCCGCTGCCCGGTTTTGCATAACGCATCAGCCAACGGTCGAGCGAAACCGCCCCAGCGCCGGCGATGGCCAGCCACAGGAACAGAGCGAGGTATTCGAACTCGTCAAAGCCGACGAGGGAAACGAAGGAATCCACGTCGGCCCACTTGGCCGCCTTGATGGCGACGATCATGGTGACGGCGAGCGCGCCAGCCGAGATGCGCGTAAATAGGCCGAGGAGCAGAAACAGACCGCCGAAGAATTCGATGCCTGAGGTGAGTGGCGTAAAGAAGTGCGGAAACGGTATCCCCCAGCCAATGAAATTCTCGGTCACTTGGGGCAGGTTGTTAAGTTTTCCCCAGCCCGACCAGAGAAACTCCCATCCGCAGGTGATGCGCGCAAACAGAGGCGCGAGCCACATGAGGTGTTTGGCGACTCGGGCGGGCCATCCGATCAGGGCGTCAATAAGCGGGCGCATTGTTCTTCTCCTTGATGAGCACTCTTTGGATCATACTTGCCACACTAGACCCTGTGGGAGGCGAAATCATTTCAAACATGATCAGGATGATGACGTCCGCGGCGATTTGTGTGGGAATTTACTGCTGGACGCTTCCCGTTCGGGCGGCAGACGATCCGGACTTTTCGCGCCTTCTCCAGGAGAAGTGCGCCAAATATGAAGATGAAATCGCCGCGACCTCGAAGAGGTTGCCACACTCTCAGGTAGGCGAGAAGGCGGATCGGCCGGCGCTCGCGAGGCAATTGCGCGAAATGGCGGTGATCGATCAGCAGGTACGCGATCGGTGGATCGCATTACAAGGCGATCCTGCGGCTCTGGCAGAGATGCAGCGGGCCGATGCCGCGAATCTTGCCAAGCTTCGACACATACTTCATCAGAACGGATTTCCTACCCGCGCCATGATTGGCAGCTCCGGCGTGCAAGACGCCTGGCTGCTCGTTCAGCATGCCAATGACGATAAGCTTCAGGAAAGCGTGCTCGCTCAGCTGAAGCCTCGATTTCGTACGCGCGAAATAAGCGCGCAGGACTATGCGCTGCTTACCGATCGGGTGTTGCGCCATCAGGGTAAGCCGCAAATATATGGTTCGCAGTTCAACGATTCCTTTGAGCTTGAGCCGACGCGTGATATGGCTCATCTCGATGATCGGCGTCGTGCCATGGGTTTGCCGTCCATGGCTGCCTACAAGTGCATGCTGAAGGCGTTTTACCGAAAATAGCGTCTTATCGGGCGGTCTTCCCGATTTGCATACAGTTCCGGACTGGCGCGAACACTGGATGAGTTATCCCATGGATGCTCACAGCCGATTGGCGTTACCGTGCTTTCGTGAAGCGCAATCGCTACGTCGGATTTCTCTCGGCGACCCACCATGGGTTCGTCGTGGTGTTCGACATGTTCTGGAATGTGCTTGATGCTAAGGCGGTGGATCCCGGCATGGGGGCGCAGCGCGCGCTTGAATCATGCGTCGATCAGCTTGCATCTCAGGGCTGGGCGCTCGACTGCACGCCGCGCTATGGGTTTGTGTTCATGAGCCGGGAAAGCAAGCGCATCCTCATCGAGGTGACGCCGCGCGATCCCAATCGGCGCGGTCTACAGGCGTTTTCGCCGTTTCGCACGCAGGACATTTGACTGGCGAAGCGCCACTGAAAATCTTAGTCTTACGAAACGAACGCTTCGAGATCAAAGCCATGGCGCGATTCTATTTCTACAAGGTTGACTTCTTTGCCCGAAACCAAAACGGTGATTTGGTGTTCGACGGCGGCTGGAGTGAGGCTTGGCCGGTGGAGGACGACAGTAAAACTGTCGCGATGATTTTCGATGAGATCGGAGAGAAATGTCAGGCCGAGCGCGAGCGGATCGTTCGCGCCATTGCTGATGAACGACGCATGGAACCGGATTACAACTTGAGCTCGTTCATCATCCAGGAGTTCCATCGGGTCGATTGAACCCGGCCAAGTGTTCGGATAGGACACCCGAACGGACAAGCTAGGGGATTTGCCGGCTGAGGGATTCGAACCCCCGACCTACGGTTTACAAAACCGTTGCACTACCACTGTGCTAAGCCGGCACTGACGAGGAAATTCTATTAGAACTAATGGCTTGTGCGTTCAGTATTGTGGATTATAACCCGAGACTACACGGTTGCTCAGCGGGCCGACACCGTTTGAAACGCTAAGCTGCACCCTAGCACCGGATGGAAAGCCGAGCGACAAAGCAATTCAAATATCAATCACCTGGAAATTGGGCGGCCCTGTAACGTGAATTGACGGTTAACTGTGATGCGCGGACCCCTCGTTACTTTTGTTGCTGTATTGGTAATCGCATGTGGACCGCCGGCGCCGCCCGATGATGGGTATGTACGTGTAGACGGTATTGTGCCCTGCTACGGATATTCAGGCTTGTGCCTATCCTCATCGGAAAAACCCTGGATCGAAATTTGCGCCGAGCAATGGAGCAGGGTTCAGACTGGCCTGAGCCTCATTGCTGGTACGAGCGGTCACCCAATGTTCTAGTGTTGAAACCCGGCGTTGGAGGATGTAACGGATTCAGCGAGTATGATTTCAAATACGACGGAAGCAAATGTGCGGGAAATGAATGCCAATGCGCAGACTTTGCATGGCCCTCGTCGCGATTTCGGTTGCTGCTGCCTGCGGACCAAAAAATGCGCCGCCTGATGATGGGTATGTGAAGGTGGCTTCGGTTAGAGCATGCGACGACTGGCACAATTTGCAGCACGTCATAGTAGGCAAGAACCTCGAAAGGAACTTGGGGCGATTGGTTAGAATTGGTGATCACCCTCCGCTGTGTTGGTATCAACAGGGGCCTGACGTTCTCGCGCTGAGAACAGGATTTGAATGCACGGCGGATGATCGTTGGGAGTTTAGCTTCGACGGCACGAACTGGATCGCCAAGGACATGCACTCGGCATACGCCATTTGCGACCCGGCATAACTGTTTTGCTAGATATTGACATCCTTTCTGTCGGCTTGCGATGCGGCGCTCTCCATGTACTAAACCGGTGCTGAAAAAAATACTCCCGCGCCAAGCGCTTCAATGCGGGATCAGCCGTGCGGCGGCGCCGCCTTACCGAGAAGATCCACTGCAGCGTGGTATAGCTTTGCGCGCAGCATGTAGCGTTCGTTGGCGCGCGTAAGATATCGAACCGAGATCTCCACGCCGCCCACCACCGGTTTGACGTTGACTCCAGGCTGACCGGAAAACACCTTGCCGCGACCGGCGGGTACCGCTCGGCTCCATTCCTGCTCGGCTTGATGCGAGCTCTCCTGCGTTACCTCAGTGACCTGCTTGGTGATGGCATCCACGATGGGATAAGGGTCCTGTCCGGCGGGTACGACCACCTGCAGTTGATCCCAGAGCCACTGCCCCGAAGTCGAAAAGTTGAAGTAGTGACCCTCGATCGCGAAACTGTTGGTGAAGGTGACTCGCCTTCCGGTGGGATGACCTGAGTCGCTCCAGTTGCCGGTTTCCAGAAGCACCGTGTGGAACATGCCAAGCTCGGTGACTTCCCCGCTCACCCCGTTGATCTCCACCCAATCGCCGAGGCGTATGCCGTTTCGGCCCATGAGCATCAGCCAGCCGAAGAACGCCACGATGAAGTCCTTCAGGGCCACCGTGAGTCCGGCACCGACGATGCCTATCATGGTTCCGAACTGGCTGGGCATGCCGATGGCGATCAGCAGAATGACCACCACCGCGACCACCCGCAACGACACGCGGGTGATGGTGCGCAACGTTTCCACCTGACGCCGATCGAGTTTCGGGTTGTTGAGCAGCCGTTGCAGCCACTTGTCCACTATGATCAGGCCCAGCAGAATCAGGATCACGATGAGCGCGTTCAATAGAAGGTCATGCGCAAGCAGCTGCGCCTCTGCGTGGACAGCCGCCGCCCACTGGCCGTAGATCCCGGCGAGCTGGCGCTGGTCGGTGATACGCCGATCCAGCAGCGTGAGAATCTTCTGATCCGCCGTGATCTGGCGGGTCTGTGTCAGGAGCGAGGTGGCATCCTCGTGGCTGTGCTGCATCTTCGGCGCCGCTGCGGCGACGGCGTCGTTTTTGGCATTCTTGGTATGCTGCGCGAGCTCTGAGATGCCGCCCTTGGTGGTCTCCAGGGTGAGTGCGAGCTTGGCGCGCCGTTGGCCGAGCTCACTCACTTTTTGCGAGGCGCTCACCTGCGCATCCAAGAGCTCCTGATCCTTCTGGCGCACCTTGAGCCAATCGCGGATCTTCCCGAGCGAACCATTGTCGAACGCGCCGACTTGAGCGGGAGGCGCCGCGTGGCCGCTCTCCGTCTTGACCAGCGCGTTGTGTTCGGCAACGAGCGCCTCAATCTGCTGGCGGGGATTGCCGCCTGCATCGGTTAGGTCCTGATTGGCCTCGTCGAGCTCGTCCTTGTCGAGTTCGAGCTGCGACTGCGCCAGATCGAGCTCATCCTGCACGGCATCCTTCTGGCTGCCCTTGGCCTCGCCGAGCTGACGAGTAAGATCGGCCACCCGCTGCTGATCGGCATCGAGCAATGCCTGGGAGCGGCGCATGCGCTCCTGGATCTTGGCCGCCTCGGCATTCAGCGTGGGCGGATGGGCCTCGACCTCGCTCAACTCGGTGGTGAAGGCAAGGTCGAGCGCATGATCGGCCACCCGCAACGCCGACGCCGCGTAGGTCTGCTCTTCAGGGGTCGTTGCAAGCCGGGAGAGTCGGTCGGCGATGGTGTAGGTCGATTCATCGACGAGTTCGGCGGCCGCCAGGGCCACTTGATCGCGTCTCAAGGTCTTGGCGGTCGGCGGCACGGTCCGAAACCACAAAATCCCGGAAAGCAGGAGCAACAGAACCAGCACGGCGGCGGTTATTTTTTGGATCATGGTCATTTCTTATAGCTCAATGCCAATTGCCGACCGCCACGCGCGCCGCCTGATTTAAGGGTCGCGACACCAAGCCGCTTTGCGAAACCTTGATTTCGAACAACGCCCCATCGGCCATGGGCAGAAAGGTGGCATTGCCATACAACGCATCCACCCAGGGAATGTAGCTGTGATAGCGACGCACCAGGCTCCATGGATCGACCCGGTCGGGCGGCGAGAGCTCATAGACCGTGCGCGGCTGGGTCTGCTCATCCTTGATGTCCGTGTAGCGCCCGCTGATGCGCTCCAAACGGTAGGCGCTGTCGAACCCTACGAGGTTGGCAAAGGCGTGCCATTTGAGCACCCGGGCATCGACCTGCCATTCATCGCCCTTCAGGGCGTAGCTTTCTTGTTCACCGCCGGGGTAGGACAGGTGCGCGTCGAACGCGCGATCGCCCGTGCGCGTGAACTGAACCTCTCCGGCCAGCTGCTCGTAGGACAAGCGCTGGTACGTGCGCAGCGTCATGCCGAGGAGCAGCACCGAAACGCACAGCAGCAGCAGGATCAGGGCCGTTCCGCCGTGCGCGGTGCCGGCCAGAAGCTGACGGCGGCGGAATCGCCGCGCTGAGGAGAACACGAACAGGACGCTCAGCAGGGCACAGGCAATGATTAAAGCTGTGAACGTCATGGAAGGTTAGTGAAGACGGGACCGGAACCGAACCTCATGGGACTAACAAAACACTTAGCTCGGTCCCGGTGTCTCGTTGCAGACCCCTATAGTTTGCTTTGTTTCCAATGATTTGCAAGGGGTCTGCGAATTCCGACAGTTGAACGACGGCGTTCCATGCGCGCCTGCTCCACCGCTTCGAGGCTCCTACTCGCCGCTTTGCAAGCTTAACAATCCGTAATGCGACGTTCATTTAGCCTATCCGGGGCGTGTTGCTTTCACCGGGTTGATCGGCAAACATGCTTTTAAAGAGGGGATGGCTCGCTAAATGTGGATCGTAGAAGTTGCGCTGCGGCGGCCATACACATTCATCGTGATGGCGCTGCTGATACTCCTCGCAACGCCGCTGGTGCTCCTCAAGATGTCGGTGGACATCTTTCCCGAGATCAACATCCCCGTCATCAGCATCGTCTGGAACTACCAGGGACTGTCGGCCCAGGAAGTGGGCCTGCGCATCACGGCGGTCAATGAGCGCAGCCTGACTACGGTGGTCAACGACATCGAGCACATTGAATCGACGTCGTTGAACGGCATGGCAGTGATCAAGGTTTTCTTTCAGCCGAACGCCAACATTCCGACCGCCATCGCCCAGATCGTGGCCACCGAGCAGCAGCAGCTGAGGAACCTTCCGCCCGGCGCGCTGCCGCCGTTGGTGATCAAATACTCGGCTTCCGCGATCCCGGTGATCCAACTGGGTCTCTCCAGTCCGACGCTCACCGAGCCTGCGGTTTTCGACGCGGCCGTCAATTTCCTGCGTCCCCGCCTCGTGACCATCCCCGGCGTCGCCATTCCCTGGCCCTATGGCGGCAAGCAGAGGGTGATTTCGGTGGACATCGATACCCCGGCGCTTCTGGCCAAGGGTCTCACGCCCAACGATGTGTTAAGTGCCGTCAACGCTCAGAACCTGATTCTGCCTTCCGGCACCGCCAAGATCGGGGGCACCGAGTTTCCGATCGAATTGAACGGCTCGCCGGACTCGATCGCAGCCTTGAACCGCATTCCGGTGTCCAACAAGAACGGGGTCGTGACCTACCTCTCGGAGGTCGCGCACGTGCGTGACGGGTTTGTCCCCCAGGTCAGCATCGTGCGCCAGAACGGCGAGCGCGGCGTGCTCATGTCCATCATCAAGAACGGCGGTTCCTCGACCCTCGACATCGTCAAATCGCTCCTCGACATGCTTCCCGAGGTGTCGCAGATCCTGCCGAAGGACCTGAAGATTGCGCCGCTCTTCGACCAGTCCGGGTTCGTGCGCGCCGCCATCAGCGGGGTGGTCAAGGAGGCGGTGGTGGCCGCCTGTCTCACCGCCGCGCTGATCCTGGTCTTCCTCGGCAACTGGCGCAGCACCTGCATCATCGCAGTGTCGATTCCTTTGTCGATCTTGACCTCGATCATTGCGCTCTATATCTGCGGCGAGACCCTGAACATCATGACCTTGGGCGGTCTTGCGCTCGCGGTGGGCATCCTGGTCGATGATGCCACGGTGACCATCGAGAACATCGAGCGCCATATCCATCTGGGTTCCGACATGCACAAGGCGATATTGGACGGCGCCGGAGAAATCGCGCTGCCAGCGCTCGTGTCGACCTTGTGCATCTGCATCGTATTCGTGCCCATGTTCTTCCTCACCGGGGTCGCGCGCTATCTGTTCGCGCCGCTGGCCGAGGCGGTGGTCTTTGCCATGCTGGCTTCCTACGTGTTGTCGCGAACGCTGGTCCCGACGCTGGTGATGCTCCTCATGGATCACACGGCAACCCCGGGACAGGGCTCGAGCCTCTTGCAGCGCATCTATCAGTCCTTCAATGCGCGTTTCGAGAAGGTGCGCGGCGCCTATACGGCGCTGTTGTCGGCGGTGCTTCTGCACCGGCGCCGGTTTGCCGCCATGTTTTTGGGCTTTTGCGTGCTTTCCTGCTGCCTGGTGTTCGTCATGGGACGGGACTTCTTCCCCGGGGTGGATGCGGGGCAGATCCGCATGCACATGCGTCTGCCGTCCGGCACAAGGATCGAGGAGACGGCGCGCGAGGCGGACAAGGTCGAGGCGTCCATCCGACGCATCATTCCGCCGCAGGAACTCGGGGTGCTGCTCGACAATCTGGGGCCGCCCATAAGCAGTATCAACAACTCGTACAGCAACTCAGGCACCTTCTCGACCCTCGACGGGGAAATCCAGATCTCCCTGAAGAATGGCCATCGCCCCACGGTCGAGTACATCGAGGCCATGCGGCGCGCATTGCCCAAGCAGTTCCCAGGCGACGAATTTTTCTTTCAGCCGGCCGACATGGTCACGCAGATCCTGAACTTCGGTCTGCCCGCGGCCATCGACGTGCTGTTTTCGGGCGCCAATCTGCGCAAGGACTACGAACTGGCGGCCGAGGCCATGAAGCGCATCCGCGCCATTCCCGGCGTGGTCGACGCGCACATTCACCAACGGCTCGATCTGCCGACGCTGTCTTTGAAAATGGACCGAACGCAGCTGCAGCTGCTCGGGCTGTCGGCGAATGATGTGGCGGAGAATCTGCTGATCTCCACCGCGGGCACCACCCAGACATCGCCAGGATTCTGGCTGGACCCCTCCAATGGCGTGATCTACAACCTGGAGGCGCAAGCGCCGCAATACGACATCGACAGCATCGATGCGCTGCTGAGGACGCCGGTGCGATCGCTGAACGGTCCGGCCGGTTCGGCTCCCCAGCTCTTGAGCAATCTGGTGACGGTGCAGCCCTCGGCGCAGAGCGCCGTGATGTCGCGCTTCAACTTAGCCCCTGCCATCGACGTGTACGTGGGCGTGCAGGGGCGCGATTTGGGCAGCATCACCACCAAGATCAAGGATGTGGTGAACGACATGGAGCCGCACCTGCCGCGCGGCACCACCATGACGCTGCGCGGACAGGCTCAGACCATGCGCTCCTCCTTCCTCGAGCTCGGCCTGGGACTGGTCATGGCGGTAGTGCTCGTCTATCTTCTCATCGTGGTGAACTTCCAGTCTTGGGTGGACGCGTTCATCATCATTACCGCGCTGCCGGCGGCACTTGCCGGAATCTGCTGGATGCTGCTGCTCACCGCCACCAACTTGAGCGTCCCCGCATTGACCGGCGCCATCATGACCATGGGGGTCGCCACGGCGAACAGCATTCTGATCGTTTCCTTCGCGCGCCAGCGTATGGACGAGGGCTTGGACCCGCTGAGTGCTGCGCTCGATGCGGGCGCCACCCGCATCCGCCCGGTGCTGATGACCGCATCCGCGATGATCATCGGCATGATTCCGATGGCGCTGGGATGGGGCGAGGGCGCCGAACAGAACGCGCCCCTGGGGCGCGCGGTCATCGGCGGCCTGTTGTTCGCCACGATCTCCACGCTATTGTTCGTACCGGTGATATTCGCCGGCGTTCATCGGCGCCTGGAAGCGCGCAAACTTGCGCGCGGAGCCGCGCCGCAATTGGAAGGGACTTGAAGAATGACGAGTGCTGAAGCTCAACCCATAGTGAAACGCGCGCGCCTGCTGGCGCTCTGCGTAGTGGCGTTTCTCCTGGTGGGCGCGGTCTTGGTGTTCGTCATGCGCGCCAAGCAGGCCTCGGCGCTTGCGGAGGCGGCCGACCTGCATTCCCGTCAGTACGTCACGACCATCCTGCCGAGTCCCGGGGGGCACGGGCTGCCGCTCACTCTTCCGGGGACCCTGCAAGGCATCAACGAAGCCACGGTCTACGCCCGAAGCAATGGCTACATCCTCCACTGGAGCAAGGATATCGGGGCATCGGTGCGGCAAGGAGAACTTCTGGCAGAGATCACGGCGCCGGAGATCGACGACGAACTGACGCAGGCCAGCGCCGCGGAACAGCAGACCGCCTCGAGCGAAAGCCTGGCGCAAAGCACGGCCGAACGCTGGAAGAGCCTGCGCGATAAGGATGCGGTGACCCAGCAGGACTACGACGAAAAAGAGAGCGCTTATCGGCAGGCCCAGGCGAACCTCGCCGCAGCGCGTGCCAATGTGGCAAGGCTGCGCAACCTCAGGAATTTCAACCGGGTGGTGGCCCCGTTCGACGGCGTGATCACCAGTCGCACAATCGATGTGGGCGATCTTGTGAACGCCGGCAACGGCGGCGCGGGGAAAGCGCTCTTCACCATCGCGCAGGTCGACCCGCTGCGCCTCTATGTCTACGTGCCGCAGACCTACGCCGCCGAGGTGAAGGTGGGCGATCCTGTGAAGGTGAGCCTCGCCGGGCACCTCGACCGCCAGTACGAGGGCAGCATTGCGCGCACGGCGCGAGCCATCGACATGAACACGCGCACCATGCAGGTGGAAATCCGCGTACCAAACCCCAAGGGCGAACTCATCGCCGGCTCCTATGTGCAGGCCATGCTTCCCATCAAGGAGGACGCGGCCGCGCTTCTCGTTCCCACCAATGTGCTGCTGTTTCGCCCCGACGGCACGCTGGTGGCAACGGTCGATTCCAAAGGCAAGGTGCATCTCAATACCGTGCATCTTGGTACCGACTATGGCAACAGCGTCGCCATCATGAGCGGGCTTCAGCCCACCGACCACATCATCCTGAATCCCCCGGATTCGCTCTCCGATGGCGATTCGGTGATGGTGGTCGAGAAGAGCGACAGGAAAGAGGGCACCTAAGCATGCGCGCGCGCATGCTGGCCGCGCCGATCGCCGCCGCGCTCGCAACCGCCTGCGCGGTGGGGCCCGACTATCACCGCCCTGAGGCGCCCACCGCGCAGACCTGGCAACCCGCGGCGCCGTGGCAGCAGGCTGCGCCCAGTGACGCTCTGATCAAGGGCAGTTGGTGGGAGTCGTTTCAAGACCCCGCCCTTTCATCGCTCATCGAGCAGTCCCTCAAGGCCAATGAGAACCTCAAGGTCGCCGCCGCGCGGCTCGATCAGGCTCACGATCAACTGGCCATGGCGCGCGCCGATCTTTTTCCCACCGTAAATCTCTCGGCCGGTGCGGTGCGCGGCAAGACTTCAGGCAACCGCCCGCTGTCGGCGTATTCGGTGCCGAATCAGTCGACCGTGCAGGACGACTTCAAGCTCGGACCCAGCGTCAGCTATGAACTCGACCTCTTCGGCCGCGTGCGGCGCGAAGTGGAAGGGGCCCGCGCGTCCGCAGAACAGGCCGAAGCCGACTTCGAGAACACCCGGCTGGTGCTGCTGGCGAATCTGGCCACCGACTACTTCGCGCTGCGCGAGAGCGATGCTGAAATCGATGTGGTGAAACACAGCTTGGATCTGCAACGCGACGCGCTGACCTTCGTCAAGTCGCGTCACGACCTGGGATTCGCTACGGGACTGGACCTTGCGCAGCAACAGGCATTGCTCGATTCGAGCGCCACGCAGTTGGAACTCCTACAGGTGCAGCGCGCGCAGTTCGAACATGCGATCGCGACGCTCATCGGCACGCCGGCGCCTCAGTTCACTCTGGCGAGCGTCTCGCAGGGTCTGCCGCTGCCGCTCTTGCCGGTTGGGGTGCCGTCCGATCTTTTGGAGCGGCGTCCGGATGTCGCTTCCGCCGAGCGCGCAATGGCCGCCGCGAATGCCCGCATCGGCGTCGCCAAAGCGGCGTATTTCCCCAATATTCAGCTGCTTCCCGGTCCCGCCGCACCCGCGGTCGGCTATGAAAGCAACACGTTTTCGAACCTGATCGAGGCGCCGAGCCTCTTTTGGTCGATCGGACTGTCGGCCACTCAGACGCTGTTCGACGCCGGTCGCACCCGCGCCGAAGTGCGCTTCGCCAGGGCCGATTACACGGCGGCGGTGGCCGGCTACCGGCAGACCGTGCTCGCCGCCATGGAGGAGGTCGAGAACGGCATCACCGGCTTGGCAGCGCTCGGTCGTGCCTCGGCGCAGGCCGTGGAAAGCGTCAAGAGCGCCCAGACCGCGTACGACATCGCAAGCGAGCGCTACAAGGGCGGCGTCGATACCTATCTCGACGTCATCACCGCGCAGCAGACCCTGCTGCAGGATCAACGCCAGGCGGTTCAAATCCAGGGGCAGCAGTTCGCCACTGCGGTGTACCTGGTCAAGGCGCTCGGCGGGGGCTGGACGGGATCGGCGCGCATCTCGCGCGCGGACTAATGCTTGGCGCTGGCCTTGCCCAGACTCTCGATGGCCACGGGCGGGGACTTGGCGTTCGATTGCACGAAATCGACTCCGAGGGCCGTAAGCCACTCGTGCTCGGCATCCGTTTCGGTACGCTTGGCGACCGTGTGCATGCCCAAGACCCGCGCCATCTGCACCACCGCCGTGATCGCGGCCTGCGAAAGTTTGTCGGTGCGCATCTTGGCCGTGATCTCGGGGGCGAGTTTCACGTAGCGCACGCCCGGCAGGCGCAGCAGCGCGAAGCATTCGGTGCGCAGCGCAAAGTCGTCGAGCACCACCGGGCAGCCTAAGCGGTGCAGGGCGGCCGCCACGTCGGAGATCTTGTCGGCGAGCGTGAGGGCCGTCGGCGCATCCATCTCGAAGGCGATTACACCCTTGGGCAACGCGGCCTTCGCCAGGCAGAGTTCCACGAACTTGATGAAATGTTCATCGTGCAGGGCGGTTTTGGTGAGATTCACCGAGAACATGGCTTCGTTGCCGCGCCACACGTCCGGGTGATGAACCAGCCAACCGATCAGTTCGGTGATGACCCGCCGATCGATCATCGAGCCCAAGCCGTTGTCCACCGCCGCCTTGAGCATGGCCTGCGGGGCCACATTCGGAGCGCTGTCGGATTTGGAACGCAGCAGCACCTCGTAGCGCTTGAGCTGGCCGCCCTTGCTCAAGGGCACCAGTCGCTGCACGTGCAAGGCGATCGGACTCTTGCGAAGCGCGGCATGCAGACGGTCGATCTCGGGCGAGACAGCCGCGGGCTGGACCCGCATCGGATCGGAAGCCGGTGCCGCCGCACGCGCAGCTGAAGCAGGCGCAGGCGCCGGACGGGCTGCGCTCGCGGCGGGCGAGGGTGCCGATCGGGCTGCGGTCGCGGCAGGCATCGCGGCGCGCGGACTCGGCGCGGCGGGGACGGCCGTGGGGGCAGGAGTCGGCGCGGGGGCCGCCTTGTCGGGGCGCGTGGCGGCGAACTCCACCAAAGCGCGCTGCAATTTAGGGGTCATGAGCTTGGTGGCGCCGCGCGCCACTGAGCGCGAATCCGTCACCACCATGACCACGCCCACCATGGCGCGACGGGTGTTGATGGTGCGCACCAGGACTGCATGGCGCGCATCGCCGAGATCGAAGGCGACGATGGGCGCGGAGTTCGGATCCGAGAACGCTTCGATGGCCTCGCGAACGGCATTGTGTTCGTCCGGACCCATGGAGCCTTCGCTCAAGTAGAGAATATCGCCCTGCTCGTCATGCAGTGATACCGCATGACTTCTCGCCGGTTCGAGGGCGGCGCGCACTTTCTGACAGACGGCATCGAAATCGATTAGCGGACTATCCGACGTGCTTAAGGGTTTGCCCTGCTCCATAGTTCCGCTGCTTGAAGATGTGAAGTACATATGTACAGGAGCGATAGCGGGCCTGATGTGATGGTTTTCGCCAATCTGCGACAGCAAAATCCGCTCGTCGGCGTTGTTACATATCGTCGTATTTTCTGTCGAACATAACGCTAAACTGCGCCCATGCAGAGCACCTCCAAGCCGCGTGAGTTCCGATACTACGACTTCATCATGGCCGCCTATGTGTGCGTGCTTTTGTGCTCGAATCTGATCGGCCCCTCCAAGACCACCACGGTGCCCTTTCCTTTCTTCGGCCACATCACATTCCTGGCCGGCGTGCTGTTTTTCCCCATTTCTTACATATTCGGGGACATCCTCACCGAGGTTTACGGCTACGGCCGCGACCGGCGCGTGGTTTGGGCGGGCTTTGCGGCGCTGGCGTTTGCCTCGATCATGGCCGCGGTGGTGGTCCACCTGCCGCCGGCGAACGACTCGCTCTCGCATCAGGCCGCCGTCGAGGCCATTTTTGGCAGCACACCACGCATCGTCCTCGCCTCGATTACCGCATTTCTGTGCGGCACGTTCGTCAACAGTTATGTGCTGGCGAAGATGAAAATCTGGAGCCGCGGGCGCTGGCTCTGGACCCGCATCGTGGGATCGACGGTGTGCGGCGAGTTCGTTGACTCGATGATTTTCTCGCTGCTCGCCTTTTACGGCGCGACGCCCACCGGGCACTTGATGGTGCTTGCCTTCACACAGTACGGCTTGAAGTGCGCTTGGGAGATCATCGCGGCGCCGCTGACCTACCGCGTGGTGGCGTTCTTAAAGCGGGCCGAAAGCGAGGACTACTACGACATCGGCACCAACTTCACGCCGTTCTCGCTCAAGGCCTAACCCCGCTCATCGCCAAACTGCGCGCCTCGGGCGCCCTTCCTCAGCGCACGCCCGATTCGTCCCGGCCCTGCCAGTTTTTGCCACAACCCTGCCGTTCAAGCGCCCCAATGCAAGTCCCTAATGAGCCTCAAGGGACGGCGGGCGCCGCCTCGCATCAGGGTCAAGTTAGGAGCGGTTATGGTCACTAAATTTCGCAAGGTGGTTTGGACGGTGGGACTTTTGAGCGTGAGCGCACTGGCGCTGGCCGACGAGGCCGCGCCGAAGACACATCCCTCGGAGCCGATGGGATTCATCACCGGCGCGGTCGTCGGCGGTTTCGCGGCCGGTCCCATCGGGGCCGTGGTGGGCGCCGGCGTCGGCACCTGGCTCGGCAATCGCGTGCATCGCGCTTCCGAAGCCAAGAAGGCGGAAGCCGAGGTGGCGCAGCTGTCGCTCGATACCACGGCGCTCAAACACGAAAACTCCGACCTTCTCGGCAAGCAGGCGCAGCTCACCGCCAGCAACCAGGAATTGACCGCCAAGCTGAGCGACTTATCCAAGAAGGTGGAGACGGCGCAGAGCATCAGCGAGGATGCCTCGCAGACGCTCGATGGCCTTCAGGGCGACGTGCTGTTCCGCACCGGCAGTGCCGAGATCAGCCCGGATCTTGCCCATCAGATTCAGGCGATTGCCCAGGCGGTCTCGAAGTCGCCGGAACTGAAGGTACGCGTGGACGGCTATGCCGATCCCCGCGGCACCGAGGAGGGCAATATGAAGCTCTCGCAGGATCGCGCCAACGCGGTGCGAGACCTGTTGCTGTCCGCCGGCGTCAGCACGGAGGCGCTCGAGGTCAACGCTTACGGCAAGAGCCAGAGCGTCGCCTCGGACAACGACGGCTACGCAATGGAGCGCAAGGTGCGTCTTACCCTGAAGATGGAGGACGGTACTTCGGTTGCCCGGAACGACGGCAGCCACTAGTCGCCCCAAGTTTGGGCGCGCGGCCCGGTACTCACCGGGCCGCTCTTGTTTCGGACTTCGGCTAGAGCCTACGATAGGGCATGACCGAACGCCCCAAGCTAGTCGTCCTGGATCGATACCAGACCGGTGAGTCGGCCAATCCCGCCCCGGAGAACATCCTCGCCGGCATCCCCCGCACACGGGTATCGAATCAATATGCGGATGCCCAACAGGAGTTCTTCTGCGGCTTCTGGTCGAGCACCGCCGGCAAGTGGCGGGTGCGATATACCGAACACGAGTTTTGCGTTCTCATCGAGGGGCGCGTGCGGATCGAATCGGCTTCGGGCGAGCGCCATGACTTCAGGCCGGGCGATGCGTTCGTGGTGCCGGCGGGATTTGAGGGCATCTGGGAAGTGGTCGAGCCCTGCAAGAAGTGGTATTCGATCTACGAACCCAAGGGCTGAAATAAAAAGGGCGTGCACCTGTGAGGGTGCACGCCCTTGATCATGCTTTGAACGGGGACTTACGCCGTCTCTTTGATGGCCGTCGCCAAAGTCTCCACCACTCGCGTGATCTGCTTCGGCTCGACGATGAGCGGCGGCGACAATGCAATCGTATCGCCGGTTTGACGCACCATCACCCCGCGTTCGAAGCACTTCAAGAACACCTCGAATCCGCGGGCGCCTGCCTTGCCGGCGCGCGGCTCGAGCTCGACCCCGCCGATCAATCCGTAGTTGCGGATGTCGATCACGTGCGGCAGACCCTTAAGGGAATGGACTGAATTTTCCAGATGTGCAGCCTGGCTCGCAGCGCGCGTCAACAGGCCCTCCTTGGCATACACATCAAGCGTGGCGAGTGCCGCGGCGCAAGCCACCGGGTGCGCCGAATAGGTGTAGCCGTGGAAGAGTTCGATGACGTTGTCCGGCCCCTGCATGAAGGCGTCGTAGATCTTCCGATGGGAGAAAACCGCGCCCATCGGCAGCGCGCCGTTGGTCAGACCCTTCGCCGTGGTCATCATGTCGGGCGTCACATCGAAGGCGAGCGACGCGAAGGGCTTGCCGACGCGCCCAAAGCCGGTGATCACTTCGTCGAAAATCAGGATGATGTCGTGCTTGTCGCAGATCTCGCGCAGCCGCTTCAAGTAGCCCACCGGCGGCAGCACCACGCCCGCGGAGCCTGCGATCGGTTCGACGATCACCGCGGCGATGGTCGATGCGTCATGCAGGGCGATCAGGCGCTCGAGTTCGTTGGCGAGGTGCGCGCCCCACTGCGGCAGGCCGCGCGAAAAGGCGTTGTGCTCGTGATCCAGCGTGTGGGACAGGTGATCCACGTGCGGCAACAGCGCCGGCCCGAAGAACTTGCGGTTGTTGACCATGCCGCCCACCGAGGTGCCGCCGAAGCCGACCCCGTGGTAGCCCTTCTCGCGGCCGATGAAGCGTGTGCGCTGGCCATTGCCCTTGGCGCGATGATAGGCGATGGCGATCTTGAGCGCGGTATCCACCGACTCGGAACCCGAGTTGGTGAAGAAAATGCGATCGAGTCCCGGAGGCGCGATGGCGGCCAGACGGTTCGCAAGTTCGAACGCGATCGGATGACCCATTTGAAATGCGGGCGCGTAATCCATGACGGCGAGCTGTTTGGCGACCGCCTCGGTGATCTCTTTGCGCCCGTGGCCCGCATTGACGCACCAAAGCCCCGCGACGCAGTCCAGGATCTCCTTGCCCTCGGCAGTCCAGTAGTACATGCCTTCGGCTCGCGCCAACAGGCGCGGGCTCGATTTGAACTGCCGGTTCGCGGTGAACGGCATCCAGAAGGCATCGAGTTCGGGGCGTTTTTCGGCAGGCGTGAGCTGGGCGTTCATGCAGCGATCCTTACAGCGTTGGGTGAGGCGACCATCGGGCGGGGCAAATGATAAGAAAAATTGACAGTTATCTCAATATTTAGCCCCGTCGGCGGGTATTTGTCTATTATAATAAACACATGAGTCTCGATGTCGGTGCCCATTTGAAGGCGGTTCGGCAAATGTACGGCCTGTCGCAGCGCGAACTCGCCAAGCGCGCGGGCGTCACCAACGGACTGATTTCCCTGATCGAGCAGAATCGGGTCAGTCCCTCGGTGAGTTCCCTAAAAAAGGTCCTCGATGGCATTCCGATGGCGCTGGCCGATTTCTTTACCTTGGATGTGAGCGCCAAGCCGCAGGTGTTTTTTCCCCGGGCGGAACTTAGCGACATAGGCACGGGGACGGTGGAGTTGAAGCTGGTCGGCATGCGCCTCGCGAAACGCAGCATGTCGATATTGCATGAGCGTTACGCACCTGATGCCGACACCGGCGAGGAGATGCTCACCCATGCCGGCGAAGAAGGCGGCGTCGTGGTGAAGGGCCGTATCGAACTCACCGTCGGCGGCGAGTCGCGCATTCTCGGGCCCGGGGATGCCTATTACTTCAAGAGCACACTGCCGCATCGCTTCCGCAACGTCGGGCGCGAGGAGTGCGAGATCGTCAGCGCCTCATCCCCGCCGACCTTTTAATTCTTCGGTTAAGCCGCATGTTTGGGGCCTTCAGGTAGCATTAGCCCCTATGAGCAAAATCACCTTGGCGGCCACCCAAATGGCCTGCGGTTGGGACCGCGACGCGAACATTGCGCGCGGGGAGAAGCTGATTCGCGAAGCGGCAAAGCGCGGAGCGAACATCGTGCTGTTGCAGGAGCTCTTCGAGACACCGTACTTCTGCAAGGACCACAACCCGAAGCATCTCGATCTGGCCGGCTCCCTCGAATCGCATCCGGCGGTCGAGCACTTTCGCGCGCTGGCGCGCGAGCTCTCGGTCGTGCTGCCGGTGAGCGTGTTCGAGCGCTCGAACAAGGCGTTCTACAACTCGGTGGTGATCGTGGATGCCGACGGCAGCGTCTTGGGCAGCTACCGCAAATCGCACATCCCAGAGGGACCTGGCTACCACGAGAAGTATTACTTCTCGCCGGGCGACACCGGCTTCAAGGTGTTCGACACGGCCTACGCCAAGTTGGGCACGGCCATCTGCTGGGACCAGTGGTTCCCGGAGTCGGCGCGCTGCATGGCGTTGATGGGGGCCGAAGTCCTCATGTACCCGACGGCAATCGGCTCCGAGCCGCAGGATGCCAGCATCGATTCGAGCGCCCATTGGCAACGCACCATGCAGGGTCATGCGGCCGCCAACGTCATGCCCCTGGTGGCCTCGAATCGCATCGGCACCGAGCAGGGCGAGAAATACAGCATGACTTTTTACGGTTCCTCGTTCATCGCCTCGCCCACGGGCGAAAAAGTGGCCGAGGCGGACCGCAGCAGCGAATCGGTGCTGACGGCGAGTTTCGATCTCGAGGAGGTACGCGCCTACCGCCAGGCATGGGGCGTGTTCAGAGACCGCCGGCCGGATCTTTACTATCCACTGCTGTCCCTCGATGGGCACAGCTGACGAGGCAACCGCGCCGGGAGAACTGCCGCGCCGGCTGGTGTTCGTCGATGTGGAGTCGACCGGCCCGAGCCCCGCGCACCATCGGATCATGGAGATCGGCATCGTGCGCGTCGAGGACGGCCGCGTGGCCGATACCTTCAGCGCGCTCATCGATCCGGAATGCCCGGTGCCCGCCAACATCGAGTCCTTCACCGGCATCGGGTCCGAGATGCTGCGTGGGGCGCCGCGCTTCGGCGATGTCGCGGAACTCATCCTCGCAAAGCTCGACGGCGCCACCTTCGTCGCGCACAACGCCCGTTTCGACTATGCATTTCTGCGGCGCGAATTCCTGCGCGCCGGCATCGAATTCGCGGCCGAGGTGCTGTGCACGGTGCGCCTCTCGCGGCAGCTGTATCCCGAACACACGCATCACAATCTCGATGCGGTGATGGAGCGGCACGAGATCAGAGGTTTCCCCAGGCACCGGGCCTTGGGCGATGCGCAGGTGCTCGAGGCGTTCTGGCGGCAACTGCTGGCGCGGCACGATCTTAAGTCGCTGGGCGCCGCGGCGGCGGCGAGTTTCTTGAAGACCCCGCGGTTGCCGCCGCAGCTCTCTCCGCATCTCGCCGACGAGTTGCCCGACGGGCCCGGCGTGTACCGTTATTTCGACGAGGGCGACGCGCTGCTCTACGTCGGCAAGAGCAACACCCTCCGACAACGGATCTTGAGCCAGCTCGGCGAGGCACATGCGGGTTCGAGGGACGCCGAGCTTGCGGCCAAGGTTCAGCGCGTCGATTGGCTGGAAACCTCGGGCGAGCTGGGCGCCATGCTCAAGGAGCAAAAGCTGCTCCGCGAAAGCGCGCCGCTGTTCAACCGAAAATCGCGCCCCAACGCGGCCTCCGCCACGCTGAGGCTTCGCTCAGGCGCCTCGGGCGCCGTCGACATCGTCATGCTCGATGAGCTCGATGCCTGCCAACTCGCCGAAACCTTCGGTCTGTTCCGCTCGGCGGCGGATGCGAGGCGCGCGCTCAGCGACATCGCGCACGCCAAGTCCCTGTGTCTCAAGGTGCTCGGCCTGGAAGCGGGCGAGGGTTCATGCGTCGCGCTGCAGTTCGGCCGATGCAAGGGCGCCTGCGCCGGCCGCGAGCCGCTCATGCTCCACGGCGCCCGCGTGCAGATGGCCCTCGCCGCGTTGAAGCTCAAGCGCTGGCCGTTTCCCGGGCGCATCGTTTTGCGGGAGGCCGCCTACGGGTGCGAGGAACTGCACGTGCTCGAGCACTGGGCGTACCTGGGTAGCGCCCGGTCCGAGGACGAGCTCACCTCGCTCAGTGCGCGCGAGCCGCCGCCCTTCAATGCGGATGTCTACAAGCTGCTGGTGCGCTATCTGTCCCACCACACGCGCCTCGATTGGCACCCGTTGCCGTCTCGCACACACTAGCGCCGCATGGAAGAAAACGT
This sequence comes from Steroidobacteraceae bacterium, assembly GCA_036494165.1. GTDB lineage: Bacteria > Pseudomonadota > Gammaproteobacteria > Steroidobacterales > Steroidobacteraceae > Bog-1198. Next base: position 12,711 of record DASXOQ010000011.1, on the reverse strand, counting down.
CTATTACTGGATCGCGACCGCGCCGTTGGGCGCAGCTTCGGTGCTTGCCGAGGAACTGAAGGAATTCGGGGCCGAGGACATCCGCGAGCGCAGCCACGACGTGCGATTCCAGGGCTCGCTGGCCTTGGGCTATCGCGTTTGTCTTTGGTCGCGCACCGCCACACGGGTGTACTTGAGTTTGGGCTCGATGGAGGCGACGAGCAGCGCCACGATCTATGAGGCGGTCAAGCGCATGGACTGGCGCGCGCATTTCCGGCCGGGCGCGACGCTCGCCTGCGATTGCAGCGGCGGCAACGAAGCCATCAGGCACACGCTGTACGGCTCGCAGCTCCTCAAGGATGCGGTGTGCGACAGTCTGCGCGAGTCCACGGGCTCGCGGCCGGACATCCGTCCGGAACGACCGGACGTGCTCCTGCACCTGCATGTGGAAGGCCCGCTCGCCTGGGTGTCGCTCGACTTCTCCGGGGAGAGCCTGCATCAGCGAGGCTATCGGGTGGGGGCCGGGCGCGCGCCGTTGAAGGAGAACGTGGCGGCCGCCGTGCTGCTGCGGGCCGGTTGGCCCAAGGTTTCCGAGGCTGGCGGATACCTGCTCGATCCCATGTGCGGCTCGGGCACGTTCCTGTGCGAGGCCGCGCTGATCGCCTCCCATACGGCCCCGGCGCTGTCCCGCGATTATTTCGGCTTCCTCGGCTGGCGGGGTCACGACGAGGCGCTGTGGCTGAAGCTCAAGCGCGAGGCTGAGTCAAAGCGTGTCGCGGGCGGCGGGCGCCGATTCATCGTCGGCTCCGACATCGACTCCGAGTCCGTCGCCTTGAGCCTTGCCAATGCGGAGAAGGCGGGCGTCGCCTCCTTCATCCATGTCGAGCGGCGCGCAGTCAGCGAGGTCAACGCGCCGGCGGCGCGAGGGCTGATGGTGGTCAATCCGCCGTACGGCGAGCGCCTCGGCGAGGAGAGTGAACTGCCTCTGCTCTACGAGCAATTGGGCGCGCTGATGCGCGAACGGCTCACCGGCTGGACCGGCGCCGTGCTCACCGGCAACCCGCCGCTTGCCCGCCATCTGGGGATTTACGCGAAGCGTGCGCATCGCATGATGAACGGCGCAATCGATTGCCGCCTGTTGCGCTTTGATCTTGGCGAGCAAAACGTGCCGAAGAGTCCCGAGGTGGCCCGGGCCGGCTGGGCGCAGCGAGAGGGGGCGAAGATGTTCGCCAACCGCCTGCGCAAGAACTTGAAGCGCCTGGAAGGTTGGGCAGCCAAATCGCACATCGACTGCTACCGGCTCTACGACGCCGACATGCCCGAGTATGCCTTCGCGATCGATCTGTATGCGACGCCGGAGCGGCACGTCTACGTCCAGGAGTACGCGGCGCCTAAATCGGTGAATGAAGCGGATGCCCGCGAGCGCCGCCGCGAGGTGCTCGCGGTGTTGCCGGACGTGCTCGAGGCGCCGCTCGAGAACATTCACACCCGGGTGCGCAAGGTGCAGAAGGGCAGCGAGCAGTACGACAAGCGCGGCGAGGGCCACGAACGCTTCGTGGTGCAGGAAGGGGGGCTTAAATTCCTGGTGAATTTCCGCGATTACCTCGATACCGGGCTGTTTTTGGATCATCGCGTGGTGCGCGCGCGGCTGCGCGAGTGGGCCAAGGACGCCGATTTCTTGAATCTGTTCTGCTACACCGGCAGTGCCACGGTGTACGCGGCCGCCGGCGGCGCCAAGCGCACGGTGAGCGTCGATCTGTCCAATACGTACATCGACTGGGCCATCGACAACCTCAAACTCAACGGCTTCGGCAGCGAAAGGCACCATCTGCACCGCGAGGACTGTCTCGCGTGGCTCGCCGCGCAGGAAGGCGAGGGCGCCAAGTTCGATCTCATTTTTCTGGACCCTCCCACCTTCTCGAACTCCAAGCGTATGGAGGGCGTGCTCGACGTACAGCGCGATCACGTCGCGATGCTGCGCCGCTGTTTGAAGCTGCTGCGCCCGGAGGGACGCGTGGTGTTTTCGACCAACCACTCGCGCTTCAAACTGGATCAGGCGGCGCTTGCCGATCTTTCCGTCGAGGACATCAGCGCGGCCACCATGCCGAAGGATTTTGAGCGCAACGCCCGCATCCACCGTTGCTTTGTGGTCAGGTTCCGGTAATCATTCCGCGCATGAAACACTCAGGTTTGCGTACCTTGATCGCCTCGATGTTGGCGGCCGCGTGCCTGGCGGGCGCGGCGCAGGCGGCCGATGATCCGATCGATCCGCCGCCCACCTTAAAGGACTACGAAGCGCTCGCGAAGCTTCCCGACTTCAGCGGCATCTGGGTGCCGGATCTGGCCGACCAGGAGCGCCAGGAGACGAGCAATCTTCCGCCCTGGAAACCCGAGGTCGCCAAGCAGATCGCGCACCTAAAGGCCGAAGAAGCGGCGGGCCGTCCCTTCCCCGTCATCGATCACTGTTTCCCGACCGGCATGCCGAGCTACATGCTGATCACGCACAACGCTTTCGAGTTCCTGGTCACGCCGGGCCGGGTCACGCTGCTTGGCGAAGGCGACGGCAACCGGCTGCGGCGCATCTACACCGACGGCCGGCCGCACCCGGCTGATCCGGATCCCTCCTTCCATGGCCACTCCATCGGTCACTTCGAGGGCAATACCCTCGTCGTCGACACGGTCGGCGTGCTGCCCCAGTCGTACATCGCCATCAACGAAGCGGTGGGCATTCCGAATAACGGCGACATGCACATCGTGGAGCGCATCCACTTGAGCGGCGCAAAACTGCTGCTGGACGATTTGACCATCGAGGCGCCCAAGGTGCTCATCAAGCCCTGGCAGACCACGCGCCGCTATACCCGCCAGCGCGAGCAGAAGTACGAGATCGTCGAAGGCGTCTGCACGCAGGGCGGTTTCATCGACGGCCGCGACAAGAACGGCAACGCCATTTTTACGCCGGTGCCTTTCAAGAACGGCGTTCCGGTAGGAACTCAATCGAAATGAAAATGTTCACCAAGCCGCTCGCCGCCTTGCTCGGCGTCGCGACCCTCTGCGGCGCGTTGCCCGCGAGCGCCCATCACTCCTTCGCCATCTACGATCGCACCAAGACCTTGACGCTGGTCGGCGAGGTGAAGTCCTTCCAATGGACCAATCCGCACTGCGTGATCTGGTTCACCGTGAAGCCTGCGGGCGGCGGTGAAGCGCAGGACTGGGGCGTGGAAACGACCAGTCCCGGGGTGCTCACCCGCTCGGGCTGGACGCGAAACTCCATCAAGGCCGGCGATAAAGTGTCGGTGGTATTCAATCCGCTGCGCGACGGTTCGCACGGCGGCGGCCTGAACTCCGTAACCCTGCTCGCTACCGGACAGGTGCTGGTCGCCAACTTCGCAGCGCCCGACAAGGGCAAGTAAACGGCCTACAGCAAATCGCGCAGGCGGTAGTAGAGCATCGCCAGCACCAGCGACGGGCGCCGAAACACGGGGCCGCCGGGGAAGTCGCGATGCGGGATCCGGGAGAAGACATCGAAGCGTTCCGCGCTGCCGGCCACCGCCTCCGCGACCAGCTTGCCGGCCAGACCCGTCAGTGCGATGCCGTGGCCTGAGAAGCCCTGCAGATAGTAGACATTCTTCCCGAGCCGACCGAAATTCGGCGCCCGGCTCATGGTGATGTCGAGATACCCGCCCCACGCATACGCCACCTTCGCGTCGGCGAGCGAGGGGAACACCCGCACCATGCGCCGTCGCATCGATTCGGCGAGCTGCGGCGGCTGCACCGAGCTATAGCTCACGCGTCCGCCGAACAACAGCCGCTCATCCGCCGAGCGGCGGAAGTAATCCAGGATCCAGTTGATGTCGGCCACGGCGGCATTGCTCGGCAGCAGCCGCTCGAGCCGCTCCTTGCCCAAGGGTTCGGTCGCAATGATGTAGGTGCCGACTCCGAGGATGCGGCGCGCGAGCGCCGGGGCCACGCCGTCGATATACGCGTTGCCGCAGAGCACGAGGTGCGATGCGCGCACCTTGCCGTGCGGCGTATGCACCGCCACCTGTGCGCCATCCTCGTAGCGAAGCACCGGGCTGTTCTCGTAGATCATCGCGCCCTTGGATTCGGCGGCGCGCGCCACGCCGAGCGTGAATTTCAGCGGGTGCAGATGGCCGCTGTCGGGATCGAGCAGTCCTGCCGGGTAGCGCAGGCTCTGTACGTGGGCACGCAGCGCCTCGCGGTCGAGGAAGCGCACGCCGCGGTAGCCGTACTCTTCGTGCAGTTCCTGCTGCCATTCCTTGAGTTCATCGATGTGCCGCGACTTGACCGCGACATGTACGTGATTGGCGCGCCAGTCGCAGTCGATGTGATAGGTGCGCATCAGGTCCTGGGTGACTTTCAGCGCCTCCACCGACAGGTCGAACAGCCGGTGCGCATCTTCGCGCCCCACCTGGGCGGTGAGGGTCTTCTGACTGGCCGCGAGTCCGAAGATGGCCTGCCCACCGCTGCGTCCGGAGGCACCGTAGCCCACCGATCGGGCTTCCAGAAGCGCGACCCGGAAGCCGCGCTCGGCGAAGTGAAGCGCAGCGGAACACCCGGCGATACCCCCGCCGAGCACGGCCACATCGGTGGTGACATCGCCCTTCAACATCGGGCGGGTAGGCGCCGTCGTGGAGGCGCTGTAGTAGGAGAGAGCGGGAGGGGCTGTGTAGCGCACTTGACAAGGATTCTGCGTTAGGTGTTTAAAATTTTGTATCTATTGACAGGATTTCCAGCCTGTGAGCCTACCCACCTTTTCGAGCTAAGTGCAACCATGGTGCGATGCACCAAAGCGCTCTAAGTGTCGGAAATGCCTAATTCTTAGGCACTTCTCGCATGCCGTGCGGGAAGAGTTTTGGCCGGTATGGTGTAATAGTCGGGTTCACCACGGTAAATCGTCCGCTTGGACGTTCAATATATTAAACATGACGCGCTTGCCGCTCATCGGAATTCCGGCCGATCGCCGCCTCTATGGGAAGCACTATTTCCATATGGTGGGCGAGAAATACATCGCCGCGATTGCCGAGGGAGCCAAGGCACTGCCCCTCCTGGTTCCTGCGCTCGGGTCGGAAATCGACATGCCGGCGCTCCTCGAGGCCTGCGATGGGCTCCTGCTGACCGGAAGCCCGTCGAACGTCGACCCGCAACATTACGGAGGACCGGCCAGCGCGCCGGGTACATTACATGACCTTGATCGGGACGCAACGACGCTTCCGCTAGTCCGCAAGGCGGTGGACGCCGGCCTGCCGGTGCTCGCCATCTGCCGCGGATTCCAGGAAATGAATGTCGCCTACGGAGGCACCCTGCACCAACGCCTGCAGGAAGTGCCGGGTTTCATGGATCATCGTGAGGACGAAAGTCAGCCTCTGGACGTGCAGTACGCACCTGCGCACGAGGTGCTGCTCGAGCCTGGAGGGTGCCTGCAGCAAATCGCTGGCGCGGACCACCTCAAGGTCAATTCCCTGCACTCGCAGGGCGTCGAGCGGCTCGGTAAGGGACTCTCCGTCGAGGCCCGGGCCCAAGACGGTGTGATCGAGGCGTTCCGCGTGGCTGAGAGCCAAAGCTTTTCGCTGGCTCTGCAGTGGCACCCCGAATGGCAGTTTGCCCGGGACAGGTTTTCTAGCGCGCTGTTCGCGGCATTTGGAGAGGCCAGCCGACAACGCGCTCACGATGCAAGGTGATTTATGTCGAGCACCATCCAACAATTTCTAAAAGAACACGGCATTTCCGAAGTCGAAGCGATCATTCCAGACATGGCCGGCGTTGCCCGCGGCAAGCTGATGCCGGCGGAGAAGTTCGCCGAGGAAGAGGGCATGAGATTGCCCGAAGCGATCTTCCTTCAGACCGTCACCGGGGATTATCCCGACGACCAGAGCGCCATGAATCCCTCCGACATCGATATCGTGCTGAAGGCCGATCCGAAAACGGTGCGCGTGGTGCCGTGGGCCGCGGAACCCACCGCGCAGGTCATCCATGACTGTTTCTATGGGGACGGGCGTCCTGTCACCATGTCGCCGCGCTATGTGCTGCGCCGGGTGCTCGAACTTTACGAGGCCCATGGGTGGGAACCGGTGGTGGCTCCCGAGCTCGAGTTCTTCCTGGTCGAACCTAACATCGATTCCGACTACCCCTTAAAGCCCCCGGTGGGGCGCTCGGGGCGCCCCGAAATCGGCCGCCAGGCGTACAGCATCGCGGCGGTTAATGAGTTCGATCCCCTGTTCGACGACATGTACTCGTTCTGCGAGGCGCAGGACATCGAGATCGATACGCTGATCCACGAAGCCGGCGCCGCGCAGATGGAAATCAATCTGCTGCACGGCTACCCGATGAGCCTCGCGGACCAGGCGTTTCTCTTCAAGCGCACCGCCCGCGAGGCGGCGATGCGCCACAAGATGTACGCCACCTTCATGGCCAAGCCCATGGCGAAGGAGCCGGGCAGCGCGATGCACCTGCACCAAAGCGTCGTCGATGCCAAATCCCGCAAGAACATCTTCTCGAATCCCGACGGCACGCCCTCGCCCCTGTTCTTCGGGCATATCGCAGGCCTGCAGAAGTATCTGCCGGCCGCGATGTCGCTGTTCTGTCCGAACGTCAACAGCTACCGGCGCTTGAGCCGCTACTCCTCGGCGCCCATCAACGTGCACTGGGGTTATGACAACCGTACGGCGGGCCTGCGCGTGCCCATGTCCGGTTCCGAAGCGCGGCGCATTGAAAACCGCGTGGGCGGCGCGGATGCCAATCCGTACCTCGCGATAGCCGCATCCTTGGCCTGCGGCTATTTGGGAATGGTCGAGGGGGGCAAACCGTCCGAGCCCATCGCCGGGTCCGCCTACGATCTTGCCATCGCGTTGCCGCGCACCCTGGCCGAAGCCCTGCGCTTGCTGCGCGAATCCAAGCCCTTGGTGGACCTGTTCGGCGATCGCTTCGTGCTTGCCTATACGGCCGTCAAGGAAGCCGAGTACGAGACCTTCGCCCAGGTGATCAGCTCATGGGAACGCGAACACCTGTTGCTGAACGTGTAGCGGGCCCCCCGGGCCTTACGCTATAACTGTGATCTTTGGGGCCTTTCGTCATCGCGCAAAAAATAAGGGGAAGCGTTTGATGTTCAGTGTTCGTCGCATGGCGATTCTGGCGCTGGGATGCATTTTGGGCATGGCGGGCTGCGGTGGCGGGAAATCGGGCGAGTCCGCCGACAAGGATTCGGGCAGCGGCAAGGTACTGAACCTCTACATCTGGTCGGACTATCTCGCCCAGGACACGCTCCCGGCGTTCGAGAAGGCCACCGGCATCAAGGTGCACGCGGCCTATTACGACACCAATGAGACGTTGGAGACCAAGTTGCTGGCGGGCAACTCCGGTTTCGACATCGTGGTCCCGACGGGCTCGTACTTCGAGCGGCAGATCAAGGCCGGCGCGTTCCTCACCCTCGACAAGAGCAAGCTGCCGAACTTGAAGAACATGGACCCCAAGCTCATGGAGAAGGTGGCGCACCACGATCCGGGCAATGCGCACGGCGTCATCTATATGTGGGGCACCAACGGCATCGGCTACAACGAATCGATGGTCAAGGCGCTGATGCCGGATGCGCCGCTCGACAGCTGGCGGCTGGTGTTGGATCCGGCGGTCGCCTCCAAGGTGGCGAAATGCGGCATCTCGATTCTCGACTCGCCGGCGGAGATGGTGCGCGGCGTGTACAGCTATCTGGGCAAGGATCCGAATTCGCAGAACGCCGATGACCTCGCGCAGGCCGAACAGGTGCTGCTCAAGATCCGCCCCTACGTTCGCAATATCAATTCCTCGGAATACATCGAGGCGCTCGCCAACGGCGATCTATGCATCGCGGTGGGCTACAACGGCGATGTGATGCAGGCTCGGGACCGTGCCCGCGAGGCCAACAAAGGCGTCGAAATCAAGTACGTGGTGCCGAAGGAAGGCACCATCGTTTGGTTTGACATGCTGGCGATACCCAAGGACGCGCCGAATCCCGAGAGTGCCTACACCTTCATGAACTACATGATGGACCCGCAGGTGATCGCCAACATCTCGAATTTCAAGCGCTATGCCAACGCGAACGCGGCCTCGGAACCGTTGGTGAAGCCCGAGGTCAGGAACGATCCCGGGATCTATCCGCCGCCCGATCAGTTCGCCAAGCTCGTGGTGCAGCAGGCCGATTCCCCCGAGCAGACCCGCGCCATCACGCGCATGTGGCAAAAATTCAAGACGGGCCAATAAGCCATGGCCTCCACGCTCGGCGCGACCAAGGCGCAACCTTGGCAGGACCCGAACGCAAAGCCGTACATACAGATCGAGCGGGTCACCAAGAAGTTCGGTGACTTCACCGCCGTCGATGATGTCTCGCTGAAGATCTACAAGGGCGAGATCTTCTGCCTGCTGGGCGCCTCGGGTTGCGGCAAGACCACGCTACTGCGCATGCTCGGCGGCTTCGAGACGCCGAGCACCGGCAAGATCCTGATCGATGGCGAGGACATGAGCGGCGTGCCTCCCTACGAGCGCCCCGTCAACATGATGTTCCAGTCCTATGCGCTCTTTCCGCACATGACCGTGGAACAGAACGTGTCGTTCGGACTGAAACAGGACCGGATTTCGAAGCTCGAAATCCGCGACCGCGTCGCCGCGATGCTGGATCTGGTGAAGCTCACGCAGTTTGCCAAACGCAAGCCGCACCAGCTCTCCGGGGGTCAGCGTCAACGCGTGGCGCTGGCACGCTCCCTGGTCAAGCGCCCCAAGCTGCTGCTGCTGGACGAGCCATTGGGCGCACTGGACAAGAAATTGCGGGAGCACACGCAATTCGAGCTCATCAGCATCCAGGACAAACTGGGCGTGACCTTCGTGGTGGTTACGCACGACCAGGAAGAGGCGATGACGCTGGCGAGCCGCATCGGCGTCATGAACCACGGCGAGATCGTGCAGTCGGGCACGCCTTCCGAAATCTACGAATTTCCGAGCTCGAAGTTCGTCGCCGACTTCGTGGGCTCCGTCAACATGTTCGAGGGCAAGCTCATCGAGGATGAGCCCGAGTACGTGCGCATCGGCTCCGAGGAACTCGGCGGCACCATTTACGTGAGCCACGGCATCAGCGCGCCCCCCGAGGCCATCGTCTGGGCCGCCATCCGGCCGGAGAAGATCTTCATGTCGACTGCGGCGCCCGACGCCAAGGACAATGTGGTGCGGGGGATGGTGCAGGACATCGCCTATCTCGGGGATCTGTCGATTTATCTGGTCAAGCTGCCCTCCGGCAAGGTGGTGCGGGTGACGCAGCCCAATACCTCGCGGCATGCGGAGACCATCACCTGGGAGCAGCAGGTCTATCTCACCTGGGACGCGGACAGTCCCGTGGTGGTGACTCGTTAGCGCCGTGCGCATGAGGGTCCGACTCGAGCGCATCGGCATCACCGGGCGCGGCATGGTGGTTGCGCTGCCCTATGTGTGGTTGCTGCTCTTCTTCGTCGTTCCCTTCATTATCGTTCTCAAGATCTCCTTCTCGGACGTCGATCTCGCCATTCCTCCTTACAAACCGCTGTTCGAGTGGATCGGCAAGCACACCCTGGGCGTGCGGCTCAATTTCGACAATTACGCCTTCCTGTTCACCGATTCCTTGTACCTCAAGGCCTTCGGCAACTCGATCAAAGTGGCCTTCATTTCGACCATCTTCTGCCTGCTGATCGGCTACCCGATGGCCTATGGCATCGCGCGCTCCACCGGCACGAGACGCAACATCTATCTATTGCTGGTGGTGCTGCCGTTCTGGACTTCGCTGCTGCTGCGGGTCTACGCTTGGATCGGCCTGTTGAAGGCCAACGGGGTCATCAACTGGGTCTTGATGGAACTGCACATCATTCATGAGCCGCTGGCGATGCTTTACACGCCTTTCGCCATGTACATCGGCATCGTGTATTCGTATCTGCCGTTCCTGATCCTGCCGCTATACGCGAACTTGGAAAAGATGGACTGGCAGCTGCTCGAGGCGGCCCAGGACTTGGGCTGCCGTCCCTGGCAGGCGTTCTATAAGATCACCTTGCCCTTGTCGCGCAACGGCATCCTCGCAGGTTCCATGCTTGTGTTCATTCCGGCGGTGGGCGAGTTCGTGATCCCGGCGCTCTTGGGCGGCCCCAATGCGCTGATGATCGGGCGCGTGCTATGGGATGAGTTCTTTTCGAACCGCGCCTGGCCGGTGGCGAGCGCGGTGGCGATTCTGCTCCTGATTCTGCTGGTGCCCTTCATGATGTGGTACCAGAGCGTCCAGTCGCGCGAATCGGCGGGGGCGCGATGAACCAGCGTCTCTCGTATTTCGTGTTCACCTGCCTCTGCTTGGGGTACGCCTTTCTCTACATCCCCATCCTCTCGATGGTGTTTTTCTCATTCAATAACTCGAAGCTCGTGACGGTGTGGGACGCCCACAATTCACCCACCCTCAAATGGTATTTCTCGCTTCTCCACAACGAGGAGATCCTGGATGCGGCATGGATCTCGGTGAAAGTGGCGGTGATCAACGCCACGGGCTCGGTGATCCTGGGTACGCTTGCCGGTTTCGGACTCGCGCGGTTTCGGGAGTTTCGTGGCCGTTTCACCTTGAACGCCATGACGACTGCGCCCCTGGTGATGCCCGAGGTGATCACGGGCTTGTCGCTGCTGCTCCTGTTCGTGGCGATGGAGCAGATCATCGGCTGGCCCGCCGGCCGCGGCATCACCACCATGACCATCGCGCACATGACCTTTTCGATGGCCTATGTGACGGTCATCGTCAATTCGCGCATGTCCACCTTCGATATCGCGCTCGAGGAGGCAGCCATGGATCTGGGTGCCCGGCCCTTGAAGGTTTTCTTCGTGATCACGCTGCCCATCATCCTGCCCGCGATCATCTCCGGGTGGCTTTTGGCCTTTACGCTCTCCTGGGATGACCTGGTGATATCGAGCTTCACCTCGGGCCCGGGATCCTCCACCTTGCCGATGGTGGTCTTCTCCAAGGTGCGCCTGGGCGTGAGTCCGGAGATCAATGTCCTGGCCACCCTCACCATCACCACTGTGGCGACCGTGATCGTGGCGGTGAATTGGTTCATGGCACGCCGTGCCAAGCTGGAAGCTGCAACCTGACTTCGTCTAAACTCCGTGGCGGTTGCGAAACACGGAGATGCTCATGGATAGCGTCCGACTCCCGGCTTTCATAGTCCTTTGCTCGATCTCGGTCTTGAGTCTCGCCAGCGATAAATGGAGCGGCTTTCTCTGCTGCAACCTGCGCACTGACGGCGAATGGGTCACCGACATCAACTACCAGGAAACCGGTAAGCATCTCATTCCGGCGGGCACTCCCGTGACGGTGAACGGCTATGGGCGCTATCGGGTAAAAGTGTTCCTCGAAAACAAGAAGCAGGAGATCGGCAACGACTATAGCCGCGACTTACCCATGGACGAGTTCGCGAAGCGCTACATCGTGAGCGAAGACCCCACCTTGAAAATCCGCGCTTTTCCTCAGAACGTACAGGATGCCATCCACCAAGCAAAGATCATGTTGGGTATGAGCCGGGAGCAGGTATTGATGTCGGTCGGCTATCCCGTGCTCAGCGAAAATCCTCACGTCGAGGACAAGGTGTGGCGTTTCTGGTTGTTTAGCCACTCAGAATTCAGGGTGCGTTTCGACGATGCCGGCCGGGTCATCAAGGTCGACGGCGATGAGGACACGGTCGACAAAGTTCTGGCGGAGTAGCGCGCTTCAGGGTGCGCCTCGCGCGATCGATTCGTAGGGCCGTACCGAGTCGATGATCTGCCCCGACATGCGCTCGGCAACCAGCTTGACGCCGGTATCGAACGACTCGTGGATGTCCGTAATATGTGACATTACTTCGTCAAAGCTGGAGTAGCTGTACTTCGGGTCGGGAACGATCCCCCACGACTTGCCCTTCTTGGCGTCCACCCCGTAGTACAGGTCTTCCTCGTAGAGGCTCTCTTCGCGGCCATTTGCCCAAAGCTTGCCGGAAGCGTTTACACGAGGAAGGTAGCTCTTGGACCAGTGGCCCGAGTAAATGCCGACCTCTGAAAGCCTGATGTGCAGGATGGCATCGGCCTTGGTCTTTATTCTCTCATAATCGACATTGTCAGGATCGCTGGCCGTTCGATCTACCTTGTCCAATATTTCCACTTGGAATCCGTGATCTCGCAGTTTGGCGACTACCTGCTCGGTGAACTCGTCTCCAAGTTTGGTGGCCTCTGGGTTGAGCGCGTCATGGAAGCGCCTTGCTTTGCTGTGATTGTCGATTTTATTGGCGCCCCAATAGACGGGTTCGGCCGGAATCACCAGCGGCATCATGGCGTTTTCAAAGCTGAACCAGGCCGGGTTGCTCGCCGGAATGACCGCGATGCTGCGAATGACTGGCGGCGGCGGTTCAGCGGTCGGCGGGCGGCTTTTGCAGGCTGCGAGCGAGACAATCAGCAGGACGGCGGCGAAAACCCTGAGCATTTAGTTCATCCTTCCGTGGCCAGCGATTATCGTCTCATGCCCAAAAGCGGCTGCCAACGGGCAGAAGCGAGCAGCAACCGGCATTTTTCTATACCAGCACACGCTCGATGCCGCCGCTGTTGGCGCGGCGCACGTACTCCGGCAGCCACTCGACGCCGAGCAGGTGCTTGGCGATCTCCACCACGATGTAGTCGGCGTCCATCTCGGCGTCGTCGTTGTAGCGCTTCAGGCCTTGCAGGCAC
>DASXOQ010000010.1:0-64784 GCA_036494165.1 Steroidobacteraceae bacterium | reverse complement strand
CCCCTTGAGCATGCCCCAACCGGCATCCAACACGGATTTGGCCATCCGGGTCTTGACCAGCTTTAAACTGCTCACATCCCCCACGACTATCGTTTGATAGGTTTTTATGATTTGGCTCGAAAACTTGTGCAAGGCGTCCTTTCGGCGCCGGGCGGCCTGGCGATGCAATCGTTTGGCCTGGCGTTTGTGGCCGCGGCGCTGGGCTTGGGCGATCTTCTCTTCGATCCGGCGGTAGAACCGGCCCGCTTCGAGCTTCTCCCCATCGCTTGTCGCCACCGTGTCCTTTAATCCTAAATCCAGGCCTACCGCCTCTTGAGGCGCGATGGTTTCCTCAGCTTGAATCTCCACCGGCATACAAAGCCACCAGTGCCCTACCGCATCTTGGGCGAAGCAGCCGCTCCTCCAGGGTTTACCCTCTAAAGATGCCTGCTCAAACACCCGGATCGACTTGCCGCAGAACCGCAAGCTCTTCTCGTGCCGTTTGATCTGCTCCACCTTGAAGGGGATCCAGCCCAAGGACCGGCGTTTCCCTCGGCTCTTTCGTCATCTCAAGGCGATCTTCTTGAACTGCCGCCGGCGGGTCGCAAACTCCGCGTTTATGCGTTGAATCGTGGCCGAGCCGATATGGTCAAAGTACTCGGATGCGCCCGCCGTGAGTTTGTCGAGATCGTAGGCACTCAAGTATTTGGGTGTTCCGACGAAAGGGCGAGCTGCCCGGGCGCTCACCTCATTGGCATAGTTCCAGACTTGGTTTACTTCGATCGCCGCGGCATTGAGCCAAGAGTAGGACTCGGGCTTCACCTTCAGGCGAAGCGTGCGCACGAATGTCGGACCGGCAACATCCTGAATCGGCTCGCAAGACATGCGTCAATCTAATTCAGCTCAATACGGCGATCAATATCTATTTCTGGCCTCTACGGATAGAAACGCGGGAACAAGCGCGGCATGAACCTGATCGCTACTTCTCAGCTGGCGGCTCTGCTCCATTCCATTGCGCAACCGCCGCCGCTGGGTCGCGTCATCCTTGACGCTCCGTTGCCCAGAGAGTCGATGAAAAGGTGATCGGGAGACATAAGCGCAACAAGAGCATCGACGTCGTGCGCATTGATCGCACTTAGCCAACGATCCAACGTGTCGGCGGCCCGCTCCTGCATGCACTGAGATAGCACCCGGCTCACACCGGTTCAGCACGCCTCGCCTGTCGCCACCCGCCCGCGCGACTCACGCCGACCTTCGGCGGCTCCCCAGGAGCTTAAGTTCAATCTTGGGGGCTAGAACGCGCTTTTGACCGCACCGCCATCCACCCGCAGTGCCGCGCCCGTGGTCGCCGAAGCCAGCGGGCTTGCCACGTAAGCCACCAGCGAGGCCACCTCGTCGGGCGAAGCGAAGCGCTTGATCAGAGAGGTGGGGCGAACGGTTGCGAAGAATTCGTGCTCGATCTGCGCGAAGCTTTTGCCTTGCTGGGCAGCGAGTCCGGCGACGAAGTCGCTCACACCCTGAGACTTGGTGGGACCGGGCAGCACACTGTTCACGGTAATGCCGGTGCCGGCGACGGTTTCTGCCAGACCCCGGGCGAGCGCGATCTGCGCGGCCTTGGTCACCCCGTAATGAATCATTTCCGCCGGTATGTGATAACCGCTTTCACTCGAAATGAAGATGATCCTGCCCCAGTTTGCCTTGCGCATGGCGGGCAGGTACAGGCGGGCAAGCCGCGCCCCGCTCAACACATTCATATCGAACAGCCGGCGCCAGTCCTGATCCGCAATGTTCTCGAAGGGCTTCGCCTCGTACACGCCGAGGTTGTTCACCAGAATGGATACGTCAGGATGGCGTTTGAACAGTTCGTCGGCCGCTGCCGCGTCGCTGAGATCGCCTGCGAACCCGACGGCGGATCCGCCCTTGGCTTGAACGAGCTTGGCAACGGCAGCCTCGACGCTTGCCTGCGTCCTGCCATTGACGATTACCTTGGCGCCCTCTTGGGCAAGAGCCGCCGCAATGGCGTAACCGATTCCCGCCGTGCTGCCGCTGACGAGCGCCAACTTGCCGTTCAATTGCAGATTCATTTCGAGGCTCCGCGCTAGTAATCTCTCAGTATAGAGCCAGCCACCTTGCTGCGGTGACATGACATGGCTTGTGGCGATTAGGGGAAAATCCGCTTGCCTGCAGTTGCGGCACTACCCTGCCGGTTCTGGACCGACTTGCGCCCAAAGGCCGCGCCGAACTACCGTTGCGTCGAGAGCGCCCCCGGCAGCTTGGAGAGTTGGCTGTCCATTCCGGCCTTCGCCAACCGCGTCCATTCAGCCGAGTGGTGGGGCTCGACGCTGATCACCATCCGGGCCGCGCTGCCCTCCTGAAAGAATTCCACCTCGATGCGGATCGTGTACGGTTTCACGTCCGGAACGAAGTCGATCCACTCCTTCATCACCAGACGTTTCAGCGGCTCCACGATCTCGAAAATGCCCCGCGCGGTATGGGCGAGCGGCAAATTCATCTGCTTGAGGGCGGCAACCTGCTCGGGCGCATACGCAATCATGTCGTACACGAGTTCGCCACCCGTGCGCGAGTCCATTCTCTGCACTTCGCCCCGAAATCCCTGCGGCCCCCACCACGACTCAAAGCCGTCCTTGGTGGCCCACAAGTCCCACAGATCCTGAACGTTGGTGTCTTCGTAACGGCGGTCGAATTTTGTCCAAGCCTGCGTCTGAGGCACGGGGTCGCTCATGATCCACTCCTTCTTTTCTCGCTCTTTTGCCTGCGCTCTGTCTTCTTGGCGGCTAGCGCTGCATCGAAGCGCTTTAGGCGCCCTTCCCAGATTTCCAGATAGTCAGCGAGCCATCCGCCCATGTCTTCGAAAGGTTCGCGACGCAACGAGTAAAGCCGCAGCTGCCCTTCGGGTCTCACGCTCACGAATCCAGCGGCGAGTAAGAGACGAAGATGACGCGAGACTCCGGACTGGTGGATGTCGAGTTCGGCAACGATGTCGTTGACCTGGCGCTCACCGATCCGCAGTGCCGCGATTACCCGTCGACGAGAGGGGTCTGCCAAAGCCTGAAAAACGTCCATATGCATTATCATACATATATACCATTGTGCATACAAGCGCGAGGCGATTGCGCTGCAACAAGGCGCCGTCGGCGTATAGTGGCAGGCGTTGGTAGGAGCTGAAGATGACAAAGTTCATTGATCGGATGCGCACTGGCCGCATTTTTTTAGCAATCGCGATTCTGGCGTTCGGCCCCGCTTTTGCCGACAACTTTGCGGGTGTGCGTTACGATCCTAAGACCGACGAGCTGGTGGTGCGGATGCGCTATCGGGGCACCAATCCCGATCACAATTTCACCGTGCAGTGGGGCCAGTGCCGCCAGACCGATCAAGGCTCGACGATCGACGGCGACGTGCTCGACGATCAGGCACGGGATGGGGCACACCAGAGCTTCACCAAGACGGTGCGGTTCGACGTCAGTGGCATAGCATGCCGTCCGGCGCGGGTAACGCTGCACACGGCTCCCCGCTTCTATTACCAGATTCTTCTGCCCGTCCGAGGCCAATAGAGCCCGAAGCCGGGATCGTCGCGAAACTGGGTTTTCCAAGGACGGTCGAGAGCTATCCGCCCAGCCTCGGAATGCGATCTACGTTGGAATCAATGAAGTTGATGCGGAATTGCGCGCGTCGCCTGCAGCGCCGCCTGAAGCCTCAACGGATACATGTAGTCATCGCATCTTCGCCGCAGGATTACCACGTCCTCCCGGGCAAGCAGGTTCTCGACGCCCTGCAATAGCTGCCGGGCCGAATCGGCATTCGATACTTCCGCCACCGCGAATGCGTCGACCAACGTCTCGAATATCCGTGACCGCGCTTCCCGCGGTGCGGCCGCAGGCACCTCGACCATGACGCTCACATTGCCGTGATCGACCGCTATGCGAACTTCAAAGCTGAACGTACGGCCGATTTCGGGAGCCTCGAGCATGTCTCAGCTTTTAATCGAAACGAGGGCCGGACGGCTTCGCCATGGCTCCTATTTGCGCGTAGGACTAGGACTCAACGCAGCGCGATAGATGGCGTCGATGAAGGCGATTTTTACAATGCATTGGAAGCCCCTGACGGCGAGAGATAGGCTGACTTCAACCTTCAATAGGAGTGTTGGAAATGAACGCAGTCATCGATATCGGCATCAGCGAAAGTGATCGGACCGCCATCGGCACCGGCCTCTCCCGCCTTCTCGCAGACACCTACACGCTGTATCTGACTACTCACAACTTCCACTGGAACGTGACCGGGCCCATGTTCAATACCTTGCATGCGATGTTCATGGGGCAGTACACCGAATTGTGGAATGCAGTGGACCCGATAGCCGAGCGCATCCGCGCGCTCGGACTGCCCGCGCCCGGCAGCTACGCTCAGTTCAAATCCTTAGCCTCGCTCGACGATGCGCCGGAGCATCCGCCCAAGGCGCTGGAGATGGTGCGCTTGCTCGCCAAAGGGCACGAAACTGTCGCTCGAACGGCGCGTGAAATATTCCCAACGGCGGACGCGGCGAACGATCAGCCCACTGCGGATCTTTTGACGCAACGCCTGGACAGCCATGAGAAAACGGCCTGGATGCTCCGCTCCCTGCTCGAGGAGTAGGCTCGCAGCGCCCGCTAGAGACTATTCCGGAATCGTTATATGCCCCTGCATCACTGCTACGGCATGGCCGCCCACGTGGACCGCGCAAACTTTGCCGGCCGTCTTCTCGGTCCGCCCTGAAATCTCGCTGGGCCGTCCCATCTCCACGCCCTGCTCGATTTCCCAGCGCAGGACTTCATTCTGAGATGGGTGAAGTGAGGCGAGGAGCGCGATGGTAGCGCCGCAAGCGCTGCCGGTCGCCGGATCCTCGTAGGTGGCATCGAGCGGCGAGAACATCCGGGCATGCAAGCTACCCTCGTCCGTCCCCCGCACGTAGGCGAATATCGCGTCGGTGCCGAGCGGCGGCAGCAGCCGTTCGTGCGCGCCGAAATCGGGTTTGGCGCGACGCAAGGCATCGCGCGACTTGAGCTCCACGATGACAAACGGCAGCCCGATCGAGGCCTGCCGCGGCGGATGCCGGCCCTCCTCCACCTCGCTCTCGGACAACGACAGACAAGCCGCCGCATCCTTCCTGCTCATGGTGCCGCCGAGCGTGAGGGCTTGAGGCGCGGTGAGTTCCGCCGCCACCACTTTGCCATCGAACTTGAACAGCCGAATCGGCACGGGCCCTGCCTTTTCTTCGAAAATAAAGTCATCGCCCACCGCCTCGCCTTGAGACAAGAGATCGTTGCCCAGGGCTACCGCGGTACCGATGTTGGGATGTCCTGCGAACGGCACCTCGATTCGGGGCGTGAAGATCCGCACTTGGCGGGTGTGGCCGGGGTTCCGGGGCGGCAATATGAAGGTGGTTTCGGCGTAGCCGAACTCCGTCGCGATCGACTGCATCTGGGTATCGCTGAGGGAAGCACCGTCAAGCACCACCGCGAGCGGATTGCCGCTGAAAATCCGGCCGGTGAACACATTCATCGTTACGTATCGACAGCGCATCAGAGGCTCCCGAAAATTCAATGGTACCGCACCGCGACCGGCTATCGGCGCGCCTGCTCCTTGGTTGCAGGGATATGACGGGTTGGCGGCTCTTATAGTAATGTCCCGAGCGGATGAGGTGCGAAAGGGAGCCTATGAAAAATCCAGTGCCAGGGCCGGTGATGCTTGTGATGATATTGGTCGCGGGTACCGTCGCCTCGCAGACCCCGGCGCCGGACTCCCAAACTCCTGTCGCTGTCCCCGCCACGCCAAACGCTGCGGTCGGCCGGCCGCTTGCCATCACCGGCCTCGTCGAGGATGCAACCAACACCCTCGTCAGCGCGGATGGCAGCAGTGCTTACCCGCCCAGTCACGTGGGTCTCGGCGGCAAACTCTGGGTGCTACTCAATGAAGAGCCCCCGCTCACCGCCGACAAATACGTACTCTTCTTGAACGGCTCCGAACTGAAGCGCATCGGAGCCAGCAAGGCGAGCTATGGCGCCGTCGGTCGGCCAGCAGTTCCGGCCTTGGTGTTCACGCTCGAGCGCAATGACGACAATGCGGCGCTCTGGAACGGCATCTTGGGCGCGCCAAAGAGCGCTCACGTCCCGGTTACCGTTTCCCTGGGCGAGAGAGCGGCCGAAGGCAGCGTTAATCAGAGCTCCATCGTCGCCGCAGCTGCCGGCAACGCGACTTTCCTGTTTCGAGTATTCAGCGTGACCCGGTTGCTGCTTGCGATCGGCGTCATTGCAGTGGTGATGGTGTTGGTCTGGGGCCACGCGCGCTCGCGGAGCACCTTGCGCGACAGTTACTTGCCGCAGCTTGAACCCGCGCGCCAGACCTACAGCCTCGCTAGATGGCAAATGGCCTTTTGGTTCACCCTGGTATTTAGCGTATTTATCTTTCTGTTCCTGCTCCTTGGAGATACCAACACCATCACGGCGCAGGCGCTGTCGCTCATGGGCATTTCAGGGCTCACCGCCATTTGCGCGGAAGCGGTGGATGCGCAGAAGTATTCCCCTGCGGATGCCGCCAATCGGGGGCTGCGCGCGCTCGGACTCGATTCCTATGAAGACGTGATCAGGGTGCGCAAGGAAATCGAGGATCGGCAGACCGAACTGGGTAGCACGGTGGATATCCAGCGCCGCCAACAATTGACCATCGAGATCTCCGACCGCAACTCGGTGCTGCGCACCTACGACGACAAGACGCGCTTGTTCACCAGTCAGGGGTGGTTTACGGACATCTCCACCGACCTCAACGGCACGGCTCTGCATCGGCTGCAGGTGCTCTGCTGGACCGTAACCTTGGGCTGCATCTTCGTGTACCTCGCCTACCGCAATCTGTCCATGCCGGAATTCAACGGCACCTTGCTGGCGCTAATGGGCATCAGCAGCGCGGGATACGTTGGGTTCAAGTTCCAGGAAGTGAACAACTGATATGGCGATCATCCAGCATGTGGTGGTTCTCATGCTCGAGAACCGATCGTTCGACAGCATGCTCGGACGTCTGTATCCCGACGACCCGAACTTTCGCGGCCTGACGCTGCGCGAGTTCAACGACTACAACGGCACCGGTTACGGCGTGTGGAACGACACCGGCATGGACGCGACCGCCGCCTGCATTCCCGATCCGGATCCGGGCGAGTTCTTTTCCGACATGACGCTGCAATTATTCGGACAGGCCGCGCGCGGACCCGGTACGGCGCCCATGAATGGCTTCGCGCAAAGCTACGCGACGCAGAAGGGCGACGGCGTATTCGCTCCTTCCTCGGTGATGCATTACTTTACGCCGCAACAGGTGCCGATCATCAGCACCCTCGCCAAGGCATTCGGAGTCTGCGATGCATGGCATGCCTCTGCGCCGTGTCAGACCTGGCCCAACCGCTTTTTCGCCCATACCGCGACCTCGCTGGGCTACGTGGACAACAAGGCCTTCCCGATCCCTTTCGATGCCGCGAGCATATTTCGCCGGCTGGAGGATCAGGAGAAGAGCTGGCGGGTCTACTTCCACGACATGCCTCAATCCATGCTGCTCAAGGACGTTTGGCTCTATGCGGCATCGCGTTACCGAGTGTTTTCCCAGTTCTTGGCCGATGCGCAGACAGGATCGCTGCCGAGCTACTCATTTATAGAACCGCGTTATTTTGCCGATCTTTTCGGCACTTACATCCCGAATGATGAGCACCCGCCGCACAACGTCGTGTACGGAGAGCAACTGATCGCTTCCGTGTACAACGCGCTGCGAAGCTCTCCTTGCTGGAAGCAGACCCTGTTTATCATCACCTACGATGAACACGGCGGCTGTTTCGATCACGTGGCGCCGCCGAAGGCCGTGCCTCCCGACGGCAAGATCAACAACGCCTATGGTTTCGATTTCTCAGCCTATGGGGTGCGTGTACCGGCGGTGATCATCTCGCCTTATATGGCACCGGGCTCTAAGCTTCACGAAGGCCGCGATGGCACGCCCTTCGACCACACTTCGATCATCCGCACCGTACGTGATGTGTTCGGCCTAGGCGGACCCTTGACTGCGCGCGATGCGGCGGCACCGAGCCTCATGGAGATGTTGGATCTGGCGCTCCCCACGAACGATGGGCCGCTGAGCGTCGATGCATCGCTGATCTCGGCGCCGCCTGCGCAGGTGGCAACGCGCGCCGCTGCGCCGCTCAACGGCATGCAGTCCTCGCTCGCTGCCGCTGCGACGCAGTTGCCGAGGGGCGCGCCGACCTCGAGCAGTCAGGTGCCATCGCCCAGCGTACCGCCGACAGCCACCTATCCGACAGTGGCCACCGCGGCGGCGAGCGCGAGCGCCAGCACCAAATTGTTTCTCGGCCTCTGAGAAGCCGGCGAAGCTGTGCGGTGCCTTGCGGAATAAAGCGGCATCGCCATGTCCAAACCCGGACAATATGGGCGGGACGCACAGACCGGCTGGGTGTTAGATTACGTGCCCTAAGTATTCCACGCCGGGATGCCGTCATGATCAAACAGGCGAGCAAGGTATTCATTGGCGCGATGCTGCTGGGAGCGAGCCTCCTTCTTGGCGCCTCAGCCCAAGCGCATCATAGCGGAGCGATGTACGACGATCACAAGACGGTGACCATCAAAGGCACCGTCGCAAAATTCGAGTGGTCCAATCCGCACGTTTATGTGTATCTGCAACAGCTGGTGGGCACGGACAAAGTGCTGTGGGAGGTCGAGTGCAGCCCGCCATCCATCCTGAAGCGACTCGGCTGGAATCAGGATACGGTGCACGTGGGCGACACCCTCCAGATCACCGGCGCGCCGCTCCGCGATCAGAGCAAGAAGGGGATTCTGCCCAGCCAGATCCGTCATGGCGACACGGTTTTGTTCGACCGCAAGGGTGAAGTTGGCCGCTTGGCCAAGGTGGATGAAACCAGCGCCGCCGTTCATGGCCGCCGTCTCGACGGCGTTTGGGTCACCGCGCTTGCCGTCAAAGTGGAGGAACTGCTCGATCCCGACAAGCTTGCGTTGACCCCGAAGGGCAAAAAGGCGGCGCATAACTTCGACGAAAAGACCATGCATCCGGGCGCACAATGTGTCCCCTACCCCTCGCCTATGTTCATGACCACTCCTGACCTAAAGCGCATAACTACGGCAGGGAACACGCTTCTGATCGATGGCGAGTTCGATGGCGCACAGCGCACCGTCCGCATGGACCCGGCGTCCCATGAAGCGACCCGCTCAGTGCAGGGCGACTCCATCGGGCACTGGGAAGGCGATACGTTGGTCATCGACACCGTGCAGTTCACGGATCACGCCCTCGGCAACGGCTACGGAGTTCCGTCCGGCGCCGGCAAACATCTCGTCGAACGCATGACCCTCGATGCCGACGGCAAGAAGCTCCGCTATCATTTCGAACTCACGGACCCCGAGTATCTTGCGAAGCCGGTTTCCGCAGAGGCCGATTGGGTTTTCCGGCCGGATCTGCAATATGCGCCACTCAAATGCGATCCGGAGAACGCCGCGCGCTACCGGCACTGAGGATGTCATTGCCGCCGACCGCGCGCTATTGCCCGCGCATTCATCGACTGGCTCGTCCGTCTATTCGGTGCAATGCACGAAGACCGACGCAGTGCGCGAGACAAGACCATCAAGCCGCCGGTTGTCGACCACGACGATGCCGCGCCGTGGAGGAGCCTCCTCTTGTGTCTATATCACGTGAATTATGTAATCGCCGGCAGTTGCATTGTCGGCTCCTTGCGGCGTAAATTTCAGACAGACCGCTGGCTGCACCAGGGAATCTTGGGCCGATAGGAATTTATGGAACGACTCGCCGCGCATCTGGCCGAAGAAGTGTCGATCGGCCATACCTTTCAAAGCGTCGTAAGCAAAATGGACTTGATCGGCATCGCCGTCGATCGGGATGCCAACCTGACCTACTGCAACGACTACTTCCTGCTGCTCACCGGCTGGCAGCGACACGAGGCGATCGGCAGCAACTGGTTCGAGCGATTCCTGCCGCCGGGGCTCGAGGATTTGCGGGACCTGCATGCCGAGGCACTCATGGATTTGCCCAACTCCTGGCACCATGAAAATGAAATCGTGTCCCGCTCGGGCGACAGGATATTGATCAACTGGAATAACGCCCCGATCCGCAACCGTGTCGGCCACATCGTCGGCATCGCCTGCATCGGGGAAAACATTACCGAGCGGCGCTTCTTGGAGGCCAAGCTCTTGCAGCGCGTGAGTCACGAGCGGCAGATGCTTTCGGCCGATCTGCACGATGGACTGGGGCAGTCGCTGTATTGCGCCCGGCTGATGCTGGATGGTCTGAAGCTGTCCTTAAAACGGGGTGAACCGAGTGCCCAGCTTGAAATCGAGCAACTGTCAGCCCTGCTCAACGATTCGCTCGCAACCTGCCGCAAGATATCGCAGGGACTGTCGACGAATCTCTTGAAAGAGGATCTCGTCGAGGCCTTCCGTGCGCTCGCGGGAACTTCGCCGCTGTCGGGTACCGAGGTGAGATTCACTCTCGGGGAGTCCGCGCCGCTGCACTTGAAAGGCGAGGCTGCCGAGCATCTTTACGGCATCGCGCGCGAGGCGGTGACGAATGCGCGCAAACACGCGCAGGCCGAGTGGATCGAGGTGAACTTAAGCATCAAGCGCGAGTGGGTCATGCTCAGCGTCACCGACAACGGCATCGGCCTATCGCAGGCGGCCGAGGGGGACGGCCTCGGCATGAAGCTGCTTCAGTATCGCGCCAACGTGTTGCACGGCAAACTCGCGGTGCAACGGCGCCTGCCGAAAGGCACCCACATTGCCGGCGTGTTTCCGAATAAGGCCTAGTTTTCAACTCGAATTCGCGGCGCGATCAATCCTTTCGCCCCAGCGGCCTTATCCAGACATTGCGGAAACGCACCGGAAATGTGTGATCCTGGAGCTTTATCGGCGCCATCGCATCGTGCGCCACCTGCTTCGGCAGCGCGTGAAACACCGTGGCACCCAAAAGTTGCGTGTGGTTCTGCACCGCCACGCCATTGTGAAGCACGGTGACAAAACCCGCTTCCGTTTGCTTGCCGTCCTTGAATCGTGGGCTCGTGTAGAGGATGTCGTATGACTGCCATTCGCCCGGCGGACGAGAGGCATTGACCATGGGCGGCGACTGGCCGAAGACGGCCGCGGCCTGGCCGTCGGCGTAGGTGAGGTTGTCGTAACTATCGAGCACCTGGATCTCGTACAACCCGGCCAGGAACACGCCGCTGTTGCCGCGCTCCTGGCTATGCCCGGTGGGGGGCTTGGGGCTGCGGAATTCCACATGCAGCTGGCAGTCGCCGAATTTCTGCTTAGTGACGATGTCGCCCGTACCGCCCACCACTTCCATGTAACCGTTTTCGACTTTCCAGCGCGCGGGTCCGCCCTTGTCGCTCTGCCAGGCATCGAGATTCTTGCCGTCGAACAGGACCACGGCATCCGATGGCGGCTGTCCAGCCTCGTGTCCAGGTGTGACGACAGGAGGCCTCGGTCTCTTGTCATCGTGCACGCGCCAAGGGCTCCCCGGCAGCATCGGCGTGTCCGTATACCCGGTCGGCGCCTTCTCCTCTCCGGCGCGGGCAAAACCAGAGAGGGCCATCAGGGCGGCCAGACCGAAACAAAGTGCTTTCATACTGTCTCGTCTCATCATGTGCAGCGTTGAAGCCCGGAACTCATTTCGTGGCCACGCCGAAAATTTTCGATAGAAATGAGAAATCCGCCTTCGCCGCATCCATGGGTGTCTTGAGGAACGGCGGCTCGTGCTCCACGAACATGTATTTGACCGACGAATGACGCACGAGATCCAAGACTTCATGCCAATTGACGATGCCGGTGCCCGCGTCGGCCGGAATGAGTTCCATGCTCACGGCGCCGCGCTGCTTGACGTCTTTCAAATGCAGCATGCCAAGCCTCGGGCCCAAGCGCTTGAAGAGCGCGCCGATGTCCTGGCCCGCCGCCGCCGCCCAGCCGATGTCGATTTCGAAATCCACGAGCTTGGCATCGACCCGCTTCACCATGATGTCGAATCCGGTCTTGCCGGAGGGCATCTGTTTGAAGTCGATGCCGTGATTGTGATACCCCATGCGCAGTCCTTCGCGCGCAAGCGCCGCCGCCTTGTCATTGAGCAGATCTGCACTCTTGTTCCAGTCCTCCTCGGTGAGTTCCTCGAAGACATTCGACACTGCCTTGGGATTGAAGCCGCCGGGCGGAGGGTGCCGCAAGGCATCGATGGCCCGCTGCGGCAACAGCGGAATTGGCAATACCACGTGTTGAGCGCCCAAGGTGTGCATATCAGCGGCGAGTTTGGGCAAATCGCCCGTGAGATCCCAGTTGGTCGACGCGGGCCCGGGACTTACGTGACAGCTCGGCGCCTCGAGGCCCGCGGCGTCCAGCATCCGCTTGAATTCCGCGGCGCTTTTGCCGTAGTTGCCGGCAAGTTCGACCAGCCTGTATCCCGTCGCCGCCACTTCATTGAGCGCTGCCTGCAGGTCGTCCGTGGTTTTGAGCTGCAGCGTATACAGCTGCAGCCCCGGCACCCAAGGAAGCGCGCCCTGCTTCGGTCGAATCTCAGCGGCCATGGCGTTCAACGGCATCGCGCTGAGCGCCGCCAAGCCTTGAATGAGACTTCGTCGCGACAATGCATTGGATTCATTCATGCGAGGCCTACTTTCTTGAGCACTTCCAGAGGTGGACCGTCGAAGTTCGCAGACGGCGTGTTGCCTATGTATTGAACGTCCTTCCGACCCACGGGCGTGGTGTAGAAGGCGCCGGCGGTCAGATCCCTATAGCGCGCGAAGAATGCGGCGCCCTTTGCAAAGCGCGGCTTGGCGCGCGGCAGATAGCAGATATCGTCGCAGATCACCTGCACCTGGTGAGAGTCCAGCGCAGCGAAACTCCGCGAAAAACGCCGCTTCGCTTCCTGATCGAGCCAGCGGAAGCCTTCGCGGATATGCCGGCGATCGGCGATCTGCCGGGCATAGGGAGCACTCACCCACTCATCGATGAAGTCGACCACGCCGACGCTGGAGGCGCTCGGCGAGACGGCATCCGCCGGGATGATGGTGTCCGCGAGCAGCGTCGCGATCTTGCGCTCCGCCGCGCTCAAGGTCAGCGGCCAGAGCTTGCCGGGCGGATACGCCTCAAGCAATTTTGGATCAGTTCCATATCCGCCGGCCGCGCGCGTGTCGGCGGGCGCGGCGGAAGCGATGCGCGTCTGCATCGCGACGCTCGCCGCCAGAATCCACTTGAGGGTCGTGCGCCGGTCCATCTAGAGCTCCTTGCGCCGCATGCGATCCAGAATATGATCACCCACCCGCCAGGCGTTCGCCATGATGGTGAGAGTGGGATTCTTGTCGGCATTGGATGGAAACGGGCCGCCGTCCGCGACGAAAAGATTCTCGACTTCCCAGGCCTGGCAGTGGGCATTGAGTACCGAGTTGTTTGGATCGTCGCCCATGATGGTGCCGCCCACTTCGTGGATGATGCTGCCGCCGGCGGAGATCGCCTTGGCGCCGTCGCTTTCGGGCTTGTACCTGACCCGGCCACCCATGGCCTCGATGAGCCCCGCGAAGGTTTTTTGCATGTGGGCGGCTTGCCGAGTTTCGTGCTCGGACCACTGCCAGTGAAAGCGCAGCACCGGAATGCCCCATTTGTCCTTGAGGTTCGGATCAAGTTCGCAGAAGGACTCCTCGTTGGGGATCATTTCGCCGCGACCGGCGAAATACATCATGGACCCGTAATAGCGCCGCGCATCCTCCTTGAACTTCGCTCCGTAGCTGCCCTGCGTTAGCCACTGCAGGTCCGCCATGGTGTCGAACTCGGGCATGCGCCGGCCGCCGCCGAATTCGATGTGATAACCGCGCGGGAAATCGAGCTTTCCGGCGCGCTGTGCCTGATAACCCCACCAGGGAACATACAGGTGCAGCCCGGAGGCGCCGTCCTCGTTGTGCGGAGGCAGATCCTCGAGCAGCGGCACTTGGCCGAAGATGTTCGCGCCCACCGTATCCATGAGGTACTTGCCGACCTTGCCGCTGGAATTCGCCAGCCCTTGCGGGAAATGAGCGGACTTGGAATTCAGCAGTATGCGCACCGTTTCGCAGGCGCTGGCCGTCAGCACCACGGCACGTGCCGTAGCCTTCACGGGACTCCCCGAGTGCTTGTCAATGAAGGTCACGCCGCGGGCGCGGCCATCGTCGCCGAGGGTCACCTCCATGACCATGGCATCGGTGACGATATCGAGCTTGCCGGTGTCGAGCGCCGGGGGCAGGTGCACGGTGGTCGACTGGTAATTGGCGCGGATCGAGCAGCCGCGGCCACAGGGCGTCGCCCAGAAGCATGGCGCGCGCTTCTGCATGTCGCGCGCGATGATGGCCTGGGCGTGGGCGTTTCCGGGATGAAGCTTGGCCGGGAGGGTCTTCCAGTCGAGCGCTTTGGTGAGCACTGCGCGATGTCCCGCGACCACGGGAATTCCCTGCTTCGCCGCATATTTCTGCAGCAACAGATCGCTCACCAAGGGCTTCGGTGGCGGCAGCAAGCAACCCTCGGGCGAGTTCGGCGTGTTCTCGAGGCCGTCGTTGGCGCCGTAGACGCCGACCAGCATTTCCACCTTGTCATAGTAGGGCGCCATGTCCTCGTAGGAAATCGGCCAATCGAGACCGAGTCCGTCGCGTTCGCGCGGCTTGAAATCGTAAGGACCGTTGCGAAGCGCGATGCGTCCCCAATGATTGGTACGCCCCCCGAGCATGCGCGCCCGCCACCAGTCGAATCGGTTGGCCGGGTTGTCGCTGGCGAGGGAATAAGGTTCTCCTGAGACCTGCCAGCCGCCATCGACCGTGGCATCGTAAAAGCCGAACGGCTTGTCGGAAGTGTCCATTCCGCGAAGCGGCGCAAGGTCCGGGGTCTCGAACATGGGCGTCTCGGTGAGGGGGTCGTATTTTCGTCCCGCCTCCAGCATCAAAACTCGGGCGCCATCCATGGTGAGGGTGTAGGCCATCTGCCCGCCGCCGGCGCCCGAGCCCACGACGATGACATCGTAGCTGTCCTTCCCGGCATCGTTTGCGCCGATGAATGCCACCCGACCAGCCCCCGCGCTTGAGAAACAGCAACCATCAGGGATTGGCGGGTCGCGGTCAAGCGAGGCGGCCATCTGGCCCGCTGCCGGCCATCGCATGCAGGGCTTCGCATTGGGCACCTGTAATATTTTCACTGCCGCCGGGTCAGGTTTGCATTCTTCCAACTCGACCTTGCGCTCGGAACCATTGGGCCTCGCCGTACTCCGAATGAGTCTGCCGATGAGCAGCGTTGCCCAGTCGTCCAGCGAACGTTTAAGGAGACTCGCTTGCCGAGCCACCCCGCACCCAAGCTCGATCCGAAGGAACGCCACTTCGACATTCCAGGGCCACGCGCCGGAATGTCATTGTTTCTGAGACATCTGCCGCCCTCCGCGGCCCCGTTGGGGCGCGCGGTGATCTACGTGCATGGCGCCACATTCCCCTCTGCTCTGTCGATCGCCCATCGCTTCTCGGGCCGCTCGTGGCGCGATGAACTCTGCGCTGCGGGTTTCGATGTGTGGGAATTTGACTTCTATGGTTTCGGTCATTCGGCTCGCTATCCTGAGATGTCTCAGGAGCCGACTGGCCATCCGCCGCTTTGCACCGCTGCCGATGCCGGGGGACAGCTCGAGGCCGTGGTGGACTTCGTGTTATCACAGCAAGCGGCTGTCTCGCTATCGCTCATCTCACACTCGTGGGGTTCGATGCCCGCGGGTCTCGTCGCCTCCAAGCATCCCAGGCGGATCGACAACTGGGTGCTCTTCGGTCCCATCGCGAAACGGGCGAAGCGCCGTTATGAATCCCCGCCTTCGTTCCCGTCTTGGCGGGCCGTCAGCATCGAAGATCAATGGCGCCGCTTTATCGAAGATGTGCCGGCCGATGAACCGCCCGTTCTTTTGCGCTCGGAGTTCGACGTGTGGGCGGCGAGCTACCTCGACAGCGATCCTGACAGCCGGACCCACGGGCCTGCGAGCGTCAAGACGCCCACCGGTCCGGTGAGCGAGATCATCGGCGCCTGGCACGGGAATCTCGCCTACGACCCGGGCGCCGTTAAGGCGCCGGTGTCGATCATCCGAGGGGCGTGGGATGGGCTCATCCCCGATGAGGATGCGAAATGGCTGTTTGATGCCTTCGGGCAATCCCCCGCCAAGCGGGACATCAAAATCAGCCATGGCACTCATCTGATGCATTTGGAAAAGACGCGCTCGGCGCTCTGGCGGCACAGCGTTGCCTGCCTGCTGGGCGGTTAGTTCGCCGAGCTTCTTTAAATCGCAACCCGAGGAGCAATGCATGTTCTCCGTACTGTTCGAGGTGAATATACGTTCCGGGCGCAAGGATGATTACCTGGCGCTCGCCAAACACTTAAAGCCCCTGCTCGAGGCGGTCGATGGCTTCGTCGACAATGAACGGTTCGAAAGTGAAAAGCGGCCGGGTTGGCTGCTCTCGCATTCGACCTGGCGTGACGAGAAATCGGTGGTGCGCTGGCGCACCGTGGGCGAACACCACCACGTGCAGGAGCAGGGACGCTCTGAAATCTTCCAGGACTATCATCTTCATGTGGGCGATGTGATCCACGATGATGTGCCGTCAGCCTCCGCACCGGTGCGCGAGATGCGCTTCGATGCGACCGAAGCCGGCGCTGGCCGCTACGTGACCTTCGTCGAGGTCACGCCTGCCGAGCAAGCACTGGATCCAAAACAGTTGCCGGAAACACTTGGGCTACCACAGGATTCGCCCGATCTATCCGGTGTCGATGTGTGGAAGAGCATTTATAAGCCCGGCAAGGCGGCTGTTACGGCCGGTTGGCGCACTAAAGCCGCCGCCAAGGCATGGCGTCCGAAGCCGATCCAGGGCGCGAAACTACGCCACCGTATCGTGAGGATCGTGCGCGACTACGGCATGTTCGACCGCCGCGAGGCGCCGCAATTCTACGAGGAGCGGCCGCATTAGCGCTGGTTATAAACCGGCAAATCTGAAGTGGTTCCGAGGGCGTGGCCGCAGCGCCTCGGCCGCCTATTTGTGCCGCCGAAAAGCCGGGTGCAGCGAGCCTCAAGGAACGGCGTGCATCTCGTCCGAACCGGACAAAGCCACGTACAGCTCGGAGCGAATCAACCAGTGATCGCCCCGCTTCACCCATTGCGCCGAATAGCGGCCGCGCACCACCACCGGTCCGCCCACACCGTCACGCCGGCCCTCGAACATACCTGTTTCAAATGCCAGCGGATATCCTGCCGCCACCTCGATCGCTTTTGGATGGCGCTGATAGAGAACGGCATCCTTTGATTTAGGGTCATCGTCCTCGAAAAGCTTTCGATAGGCCGCCTTCCCCGCATTCTGCGCTCCCAAGGCGCGACAAATTGTCACATCGTCCGTCCAGAAGGACGCAATGGCCTCGATGTCATGTCGAACGATGGCCGCATTCTGCTCCAGACGGGCCATCTTGATGGCGCGTTGGTCGGACGACGGAGATGCGACTGCGATCATGCTCGTAAAAAGTAACGCCAAAAGCCCGTATAGAATTTTCATTCGATCCCCTAATTGCAAGGCTGCCGAAAGGCGCGAACTGCAATGCGACCGCGGCTTCCGCAGCGAGCCCATGCGCTACTCGACGCGTTTCACTCGATCGCCAAATTTGGCCGCCTCGTGAAACAAATCATCGAGATAGGTCGCGATTTCGTCTTCGCGCAAGTTCGCCGGGATCACCAGATCGTCCCTGCGCCTCACGCCAAGAGAACGGCGGTAAACATTCCAGCGCCCATTCTCGAGGAGCACTTCAAGCTGAAACCGTCCGTAGACATCGAACTTCATTTCAACTCTGTAAGCGTCTCGCTGCACCGGGGCGCTGTTGCGTACGCTCGATGCTCAGGGCCGCGATAGATGGCTTTCGAATCGAGCAGTTCCAGACAGCCGGCCGTATCGATTCCAGGCGGCAGGTCGAGAATGGCGCGACTTACCCAGGTGGCGCCGATGCTCGCGCCCCCCGAAGACGGCCGATCATCGAGGCGCTCGGCAGCGCCATGCGGACATCCTCCGAATAGACGAGGTCCCAGGCGCGACAACTCGCCCGGAGCACAGCGGGCATCGCCGGTGGCAGCAATCAATCCAGGATACGCGGCCGGGAAAACCTTCTGTCCACGCGCCGGCGAGGCTGCAACCACCAGAACGCCGCTGTCGAGGGCACGGGAAACAGCCTCGCGCAAAACCGCGCGATCTGCGGTCAACCCTAGGCTCAGATGCAGGAGATTTGCGCCTTGCATCGTGGCCCACTCAACGGCTGCGGCGACCGTGGCGGCGCTCGCAGGTAAACCACCGATGAACACCTGGGCAAGCACCAGGTCCATGAAACCCCCGCTCCGAGTCAGAATTTCCGCGATCCGAGTGCCGTGGCCAGTGTGATCGAGATCGGCCTCGCGGCGTCGCACGCAGCCGCCTTCGCTGACGAACGCGGCGCTCGCCCGCGCCTTCGGATGGCATCCGCAGCTGTCGATGAGTGCGATGCGCCAACTCATGCAAGTGCCGCAGGTTTCAAGTGCCCGGCCTCGAGCCGCCAGCATAGATCGGCCTGCTCGACGTCCGACACCCGGTGGGTGATGATGAGGCGGGTACGCGATGCGAACGTCGTATCGAGCGCGCGATGCATGAGACGTGCCGCCTCGACATCAAGACCGCTGGTGGCCTCGTCCAACACGACAATGAGGGGCTCGGCCAGGGCTGCACGGGCAATGGCGATTCGCTGCCGCTGACCTGTCGAAAGCCCCGCCCCGCCCTCGCCGATGGGCGTGTCGTAGCCCTTCGGAAGAGATGAGACGAATTCATCCACCCCTGCGCGGCGCGCAGCCTCCATCACCTTGTCCCGCTCGAGATTCTCGCAGCCATAACCGAGGTTCTCATAGATGCTGCCGCGAAACAGGATCGGCGAGTGCTCGACCACCGCGATGCGTCGCCGCAGCTCCTGCAGGCGATAAGCGGTCAGCGGCAGCCCATCGAGGAGCACTCTGCCCCGATCGGGATCGAGGAATCTGCGTAGAAGATCCGCGATCGTCGATTTTCCTGCGCCGGATACTCCGCGCAGTACCACCTTGCTGCCCGCCGGGATGTCGAAACTCACCCCGTCGAGGAGCAAACGTTCCTCGCCGGGGCCCCTCACCGTGACCGCATCGAAGGCAAGATCGCCCCGCGCATCGCCGATCGCAACGGCATCCGCCTGCTCCTTGACCGTGGGCAAACAGAGAAGATGCTGAACACGGCTCAAGCTGACCCGCGCCCGGTGATAGCCGCTGTAGAACGAAGCCACCGATGATGCCGAGCCCGCGCTCCTTCCAAGATAAGCGACGAACGCAATCAGGGTGCCCACGCTCAACATCTGGGATAGCACCATCCATCCGCCGATGAGGAACGTCGCGGCGGTTGCGAAGTGACCCAGCAATGCCGAGACCGACGCAGTGACATAGCTTACCCACTGTTGATCCACCACGCGTTTGAGATACCGCTCGCCGAGGCCTTCGAGACGCGTTACGGCGCGCGCCTCGGCGGCGGCCGCCTGGACTTGGCGTGCCCCGGCCAGATGCTCCACCAGATAGCCGCTCAATTCCGCAGCGGATTCCCGATACGCGCGGGTCGAGGCTTCGAGTCGCGGCCTGGCGTAGCGGCGCACCAGCAGTTGCAGCGGCATCAGCAGGGTCACCAAGAGGGCAAGCCGCCATGAGAGCGTGAACATTACGGCGGCCACGGCGACGAGTGAGAGCAGGCTGCTCAGGAGCGACAGCAGCGCATCGGTTCCGAAGCGCTGTACTTCGGCGATGTCCCCGTCCAGCCGGCTCACCAGGTCCCCCACCGCCTCCTGCGACAAACGTCGCGGCGAGACATTCAGAAGATGTTCGAATACGGCTGCGCGCAAGGAGAAGAGGGTTCTTCCCGAGGCATATATGTAGAGCGTGCGATGCAGGCCCCCCAGCGCATAACCAGTCGCCGCCAGCAGTAGCATGCCTGCGCACGCCCATGCCAAGGTATTGAAATGGCGTCCGATCAACCCCTGGTCTACTGCGAGACGGGTGAGCAGAGGTTGCGCCGCCGACAGCCCCGCCATCAGGAGCGCGAGGGTGAGCGCACCGGCAAAACGCAGCCGTTGGCCACGCAAGTGAGGCCAAAGCAGGCGGCGCATGCCGCCGGGACTACTGCCCGTGAATGACACGCAGGGTCGAAAGTGTCTGATCGCCGCAGCCAGGCAGCTTCAAAATCGCTTTCTTGGCGAGCGTGGTCGAATCATAGAAGCCCACATCGCAGTTCGTACCTCCGAGATAGATCTCGCGTCCGTCGCTGGACACATTGACGTCGTAAAAGGTGTGATCCAGGGGCACGCGCTTTTCGAGCTTGTGGCCATTCACATCGATGCTCGACAGCGTGGTGTACACGCCGTAAGCATGGCGCTTGTCGGGGCTGAGCACGGTGGAAAATATGAGCGCCGACATGGGCTCGAAGTCCTCGTAGTGGAGCGCGCCGGACTTCAAATCCAAGGACATGAGCGCCGTGGTCGGTACGGCGTCGCTCCCGGCGCCGACTGCCGTATAGACCGGGCTGGTGAATATCCCGGTCGGCTCGGTCACCGGCCAGAATGCCAGAAGATCGGGCTGCGCATGGTTGGGTATGTTCCACTTCTGGATACCGCGGGTGCTGATCAGTTTGCCGCTGGCGATGTCATATTCGTAAAGATCGAAGCCCAACGCGAAGAAGCTGCGCCCGCCGGGACGCGTGAGGATCATGTGCACGCGGCGTGGCGCTGCAAACGTGCGCACCGGCTTGGCGGCAAGACCGGCATTGGTCTTGAACACAACGAAACGCGGTTCCTCCACCTGATACTCACTCGACAGCAGGCGGGTCGGGAGTTCATAGGCGATGAGCTCCTTGCCGTCGCTCGTCGCTGCAAGGGCGAAGAAACACTTCACCTGCTCGCTTGGGCTCGACAAATCCGCACGGAACACTTCCTTGCCGCTCGCCAGATCGACGCCGACCAGGCGCTCCATGCGATCGACCAGCATATAGACCGTGCGCTCGTCCGCTGAGATCACGGTGGTGAAGATTTGACCCTCCGCGCCCGCCACCTTGTGCTCCGCGCGCACGCTGCGAGTCGCCGCATCGATCAGGAAGAGGCGGTCGGGTTTGGCCGCCGTGACCAGCACGTCGCTGGCGTGCACCTCGGCAATCGCGCAGCAGGCAAGACCTGTCAGCAAGAGCATGATGAGTTTGCGCATGGGTTTACTTCTTCGGAAAGACCGCGTCGAGATCGCGCCAGTCGGAAGGCGCCGAGGACTTGCCCGCATCCCAGTTGGGGTAGGTGTTCATGGTGTCGGGCACCTGCGCCGGCCACCAGCAAGGATCGGAGCAACCGTAGAGATCAGCCTCCATGGGCTGGCAGAGCGAGGCTACGCCGCCGAACGGGTCGACTTCCCAGCCAGGATCGAATGTGGTGGCGCATCCCGCCACCGATTCCATGGCGAGCACTTCGGCCGTGTGCCCTTCGTCGGCGGCATCGAGGAGCAGCTCGGCTTTTCGATTGGTGGGCTTGAGTTCGCTCATGCGGGCACACTCCGGGGTTCCAGATGACGGGTGAAAAAGCTCGGGTTGCGGCGCTTGATGTCCGCATAAATGCGCACTCCAAAATCAACCCAGCGACGCAACAAATCGCAATAATGATAAGTGCGATGGTGCGGATCGCCGAAGCGCGCATAGGATTCGTGATAGCAGCCGCCGGCGCACAAGTTGCGGATGCGGCAGGTGGCGCAGTGAGTGCCCTCGCGATCGAGCGCCTTCTCGATGAACGCCCCGAGGCGTTCACCGTCGATGCCGGAGGCGACATTGCCGAAGGTCGGAAGCTCCGAGCCGGTGAAACGATGACAGAGATTGAGCTCGCCGGCGCCGTCCACCGCGAGAAGGCCCACGCCCGCGCCGCAGGGCAGCGATTTGCGGCGCCCCTCGTGCAGGTCGGTCATGAGCTGATGCATGTTGGAAAAGCCGTTGTTCGCGCCCGCGAGCGCCGCGCGGCGATAGTCCTCGCCGAGACGCTCGAAGGCGGCATGCACTTCGTTGAGTTCCGGCGCGCTCAAGGCATGCCGGGCGTCCGCGGCCGAGGTGACCGGCGCGTAACCCACCTCATGGAAGCCGAGCTCGCCGCGAAGATGCGCATGGATGGCCTCGACTTCCACGTTACCACCGCCCAGAGTGACGCGCGCGCCCACGGGGCGAGAGCGGTAACTGCCGAGCAGCAGCCGCACCTTGCGCGCCACCACGTCGTAGGTGCCGCGGCCTCCCACACTCAGGCGATGACGGTCATGGAGTGCTTTCGGCCCGTCCATGGAGACCGATATTCCGAAGCGGTGCGCATCGAAGAACTCAATGAGCTTCGGCGTCAAGAGCGTCGCGTTGGTGGTGAGCGAAAAGTCCACGCTCTTGCCGGCAGATGAGGCCTTCAATTCCGCGTAGGAAGTGACCTGCTGGATGAGCGGCATGTTGCTTAAGGGTTCGCCGCCGAAGAACACCACGTTGATGCGATCTCGCGCGGCAGCGGCCTCGATCAACAGGTCGACGCTTCGAGCCGCTGTCACAAAGTCCATCTTGCGGCCGCTGGCGGGCTTCTCCAGGTCTTCCTTGTAACAGTAGGTGCAGGATAGGTTGCATCCAGTGTTGACGTTGAGCACCAGCGTGCTCAACGGGTAGCTCTGCACCTTGACGCCCGCCGGGTTGATGGGCCTTAGGCTTCCCGGCGACTGCAGCATCTCCAGCGTGCGGAGTTCCTCAGCCAGTGCGCGCACACGCGCCGGCGCAAAGCGCGGCGCCAGCCGCGCCACCAGCTCATCGACGCTCGCTCCGCCCGGCTGCCCGCAGATGCCGATGAGCTCAAGCGCAAGTTCATCCACGCCGAAAACGGCCGTTGTGGGCACGTGCAGAAGGTAGGCATCGCCCTCCCCGCGCACCAGATGCCCGTTGGCCCGGTTCCATTGCAGACGTTCGGCGGTTGTTTGCATGATTCGTCCTCAATAAATCGGCGGAGTGATCCAACGCTGCACCGTGACTATCAAATGGCTCTTGGCTCCGAGCTCGCGATCGCCATCCTTCAGCGTAGCGATCACCGCGAGGTCTCCTACATTGTCGCCGGAGAATTCTCGTGCCGGGTTCGGGCCTGCGACCGACGGGAGGAAGCGTCCGCGGCGGTCAATGTAGCCCGCATACTTGGCATCTTCCGTCCGCTGGGCTTCATCGTTGAAGGGCGCCGTGCTCCATTCCACCCCGATCGGGCCCAGCGACAGCGTCTCGCCGCTTGGAAGTTTTGTTGAGCCCAAAGCCTCGAACTGTGCGGTGACCGGATCCACGCGACCGCCGCCCAGCCGCGCTATGCCGTATTTCGGGGTGATCTCCAGTGCATCGACGCGGTCGTACACGGCAAGATCTGCGCCGCTGCCGCCCAATGACAGGTGGCGTTGTCCCGGCGTTGCGCCCGCCGCGGCGGCCAAATCTGCGTGAATCACGTGCGCGTCGCGTTGCGGTCCGCCCAAGGAAAGCCCGTCGCCCAACACAAGATTGGCCTGTCCAAGACTCACCCCCACCACAGTGAGCGGCGCATGGCTGCCGATTCGCAGCGACTTGGGCCATATCGCGACGATTTGCGGAGCTCCAGAGTCGCGCACAGCCGTCCACTCACCGCCGTCCTCATTGTGATCTGCATCGAACCAGCGGCCGCTGATGCGGTTGCCGTCCTCCGACACGTGGAATACTTCTCGGCGCGTCCGCTCCTGAAACTTCGCGGTGCCGCGCCATTCGTAGCCGGTATACACCAGCGCGTTCGACTCCCCGTTGATCGGCTCCCCCTCGATGTCCTTCAATTGATAGCTCGCATCGTAGTCGCCGGCAGCGGCACGCTTGATCTGCGCCGTGCCGTAAAAATCCCGGCCGCCGGGAACATGGCCCGCCACCACCCAGGTTCCGGACAAATCAGCCTTGGCGTGCTGCTGCCATGCACGCCAGGCCGGCGTCTCCAAGGGATACAGCGCCGCAAGCTTGGCCGGCAATGGCCCGCTCGCGATATCCCACCAGTGGCGGTCTCGCCCCGAGGCCTGATACTCGAGCGAGGGCCACTGACCGACATGCGTATGCGAAAGCTTGCGCCACTCATCCTCGTCGCGCCGCTGCAACGATACCCGTGCCAGAGAATGGCAGCGCCCGCACATGACATTGATCTCGGGTCCCAAATCAAGATCCTGAGCATTGGGCTGGCGCTCCAACGCGAAGCGACCCGGCGCGGACTCCTCGGGCGCAAGGCCCTGGGTATCGGACAGATAGCGCACGATGGAATCGCGAACCTCGTCGGTGAGATTCAGTCCGTGCACCTGGCGCATGCGAAACAGCGTCATCACCCATCCCTCGGGCGTCTTGCGGATCGCGCTGATGCGTGCGAAGCCGTTGCCGGTTTGCTGATGGCAGCCGCTGCAATAAGTGCGAACGAGGCCGGCTCCGGCCGGAGGCGAGTCCGCGGCCCTCGCAGGGTCAAAGAACAAAGCGGACAGAATAAGGATCCTGCAAGCGGCAAGAAATTGCCTTTCAGTGGTCGGCACGGATGAACTCCTGATGAAGTGCGGGCCCCGGGACATTTTCGGGACCCATCTGTTGCTTGAGCCAGCGCCGCGCCCGCTCCACAGCTGCGGCCGGCTGGTTGATGGCGCGTGTGCCATCATCTGTCTCGGATTGCCATGTCATCTCGCCGAACAGCGGCGCGATCGGCACGCCTCCCACCAGCCAGACCCCGCGCGGATAGTCTCGCGTCACGAGCACGTCGCGAAGCACGATGCGGCCATCAGCCAGCACCGGGCGCGGCTCGACATGCGGCTGCACCTCGACGGGTTCGTTCCGCAACAGGTTGGCGTATTCATCGGCGATTTCGCGCCAGAACGGACCGCGCTCGCAGTTCTCGCGATAAAAGTCCGCCGCAATCCGCACCGCACGCTCGAAAGCGTACGCTTGTCGCTCGGCGACGAAGCGTCGCGCGGCCTCGAGAGCGCCGCCACTGAACACCGAGCCGAGCGCCGTCGAGACAAGCTGCGCACTGCGCAAGGCCTCATATACCCCCTGCCCCGAGAGGGGATCCGGAGCCCAGGCGGAATCGCCAACGCGCCACAGCGAATCATGGGCGCTGCCGATTGCGCAGCGCGCGTGGGCCGGACGGGCGCCGACCTTCGCCATGCCTTCGGCGGCCATAAGGGCCGCCTGAAGTTCTGGCAGTTCGTCCGCAGCATCTCGGAGCCATCCTTGCGGTGGCGCGGCGCGCGGACGTCGGGTGATCTGCACGAAGAGTTCGCCCCCGCCTCGCGCCCACCAGCACCAGCCGGTGTCGAGGGGCTCGATATGAGTCTGCGGCGCCGAGGTTGCGCGGCTGCGGCCGGCGAAGGCCACCGCAAGCAGCTTGGGCCCGCACACCTCGTGGCCGCGTCGACCGCGCGCATCGATGAGCCAAGGTGCGGCGAGCGTGAAGCCGGAATTCAAACCAACCGTCCAGAGGTCTCCGACACGCTCGGTGGAGCGTACCCATCCTTGATAAGTCGACACGCCGGCGGCCGTGGCCTCTCGGCGCATCGATTGGGCCAGCACTTCGCGGCCGACCAGCCACTCGCGACCTTCGATGCGCCGCGCGCCCCACGCGCCGGTCCTTGCGGCCGGCAACGACTTCAGCTGCACGCCATTTTCGCCGAGCAGGCGGACGCTGCGCTCCGACAGGCCCTCGATGCCCGCGTGCGCGATGCCGCCGATGAGGGCCACGCGCGCGCCGCCAGCCTGCAACCGCCTCGCAACCGCGCTTCCTGCGATCCCGGCGCCGATCACGATGACCTGGTGCGTCATGCGTGCGTCTCCTCGAGGAGATTGAGGTCGCGCCGCAGTTGTTCGCGCATGAGATATTTCTGCACCTTGCCGCTGACGGTCAAGGGAAAGCTGTCCACGAAACGCACGTAACGTGGCACTTTGTAGTGGGCGATCTGGCCGCGGCAGAAGTCTCTGATCTGCTCTTCGGTCGCAGCGGTGTCCGGCTTCAAGCGCACACATGCGCATACTTCTTCGCCGTACTTTGCATCGGGGACGCCGATCACGGCGACATCGAAAATCGCCGGATGACCGTACAGGAACTCCTCGATCTCGCGCGGCGAAATGTTCTCTCCGCCACGGATTATCATGTCCTTGACGCGGCCGACGATGTTGCAGTAGCCGGCCGCATCGATCACCGCGAGATCGCCGGTATGCATCCAGCCCGCCGCATCGATCACCTCGCGCGTGCGCTCGGGCTCCTCCCAGCAACCACGCATCACGCTGTAGCCGCGGGTAAGGAGCTCGCCGCCCACGCCACGGCGGGTGACGCGACCGTCGGCATCCACGATCTTGACCTGCACGTGCGGGTGCACGCGTCCAACCGACCCCACGCGGCGTTCGAGCGTATCGCCACGCTGGGATTGGAAGCTCACCGGACTGGTTTCAGTCATGCCGTAGCAGATGGTCACCTCGGGCATGTGCATTTCCTGGATCACGCGGCGCATGACAGCGATCGGGCAGGGAGACCCGGCCATGATACCGGTGCGCAGTGAGCTAAGATCGAATTCTTTGAAGCGCGGATGTTCGAGCTCGGCGATGAACATGGTGGGAACCCCATGCAGTGCCGTGCAGCGCTCGCGAGCGATGGTCTCCAACACGGCGATCGCGTCGAAGCCCTCACCCGGGAAGACGCTTGCGGCACCGTGAGTCATCGCCGCCAGCACGCCCAACACCATGCCGAAGCAATGGTAGAGCGGCACCGGGATGCAGACGCGGTCGGCGGCGGACAGGCTCATGCCCTCGCCGACGAAATAGCCGTTATTCACAATGTTGAAATGACTGAGCGAAGCACCCTTCGGCAACCCGGTGGTTCCGCTGGTGAACTGTATATTGAAGATCCCATCCGGATCCTTCGCC
The DNA here is from genome assembly GCA_036494165.1 of Steroidobacteraceae bacterium. Classification (GTDB taxonomy): domain Bacteria; phylum Pseudomonadota; class Gammaproteobacteria; order Steroidobacterales; family Steroidobacteraceae; genus Bog-1198. Next base: position 37,729 of record DASXOQ010000010.1, on the reverse strand, counting down.
CTGATCCGCTCTTGCGCCGCCGGCAGCCGCTCGCCGCGCGCCAACAGCTCGGCGAAAGACAGCGCGCCCTTAAGCGGCGCGGCGCTTGTTTCAATGAGCAGCCGCAGTTCCGGAAAGCTCCGGCTACGAAGCTCGCCTGAAACCGCATGGGCGAGTTCCGGCATCAAGCCGCTCAACAGGTCACGATAGTCGCTGGACTTGAAGCGCGAGGCATAGACCAAGGCCCGGCAGCCCACTTGCCTCAACGCGTATTTCAGTTCGCTGGCGCGGTAGGCTGGATTGATATTGACCAGTATGAGGCCCGCACGCGCCGCAGCGAAAAGCGTCAGTACCCATTCCAGGCAATTCGGCGCCCAGATGCCGATGCGCTCGCCGGCTTCGAGGCCGCTGGCGATGAGGCTTCGAGCACACCACTCCACTTGCCGATCGAACTCGGCGAACGAAAGCCGGACGCCTTGATGAGCGAACACCATGGCGAGCGCCTCGGGGGTGTCGCGAGCACAGCCCTTTAGCACCTCGTCCACCGTCCTATACATCAGCGGACGGTCGCTGATGCCCGATACGAAGCTCAGTTCCTCGTGCTCGAGGCTAAGCATCGTCCCGCCCTAGAAATGATACTGCGCGTCGACGCCGTACATGCGCGGCGTGCCGATGTGTCGGTAGTCGAACCCGAAGCCCTGCACGTCCACCGCGTTGGTCAGGTAGAACTTATTGAGGAGGTTGCGCGACCAGACGCCCACCTCCCAGCCGTTCTCGCCCTTCACGCTCAATCGGCCATTGGTGAGCGAATAGCCGGATTGGGAAATCGCATCCTCGTTGGGCAGCGCCAAGTACTGCTTGCTGTTGTAGTTCGAGTCGATGTGCAGATTGACCGCTGCCGAACGGATGTTGAATGCCTCCCAGTCCATGGATACGGTTCCCGAGAAGTGCGGCGCGTACGGCAGTTGTTGCCCGTCGATGGGGCCTGTGGCGAGCGTGCCCTCCTGCACATCCGAACGCAGGAATCCCGCGCTGGCGCGCAGGGTGAGCGGGTGCACCGGGCGGCCGACGATTTCCAGCTCGCCGCCGTCGATCTTGGACTTGCCCAGATTGATCAGAGGCTGCTGGCCCGTGGGGTAGACATTGATGATCTGCTGGTTCTTGTATTGATAGTGGAATGCGGCCCCATCCACCTGCAGGCGGTGCTCCAGCCATGAAGTCTTGAAGCCCACTTCGTAGGAATCGAGCTGCTCCGGCTGCACGGTGGTGAGATCCGAGGGAGTGAAGAGGAACTGCGCGTTGAATGCCGCCGAGCGATAGCCCTTGCTGAAATTGAAGTACAGGAGCGCATCGCTGGTGAGATTCAGGTCCACGCCCGCACGCCCGGTGAGGGCGGTGTTGTGAAGATATTGGCTGCGCGTGGCATTCACCACCGACTCGTAGTTCGGCGAACCCGGGAGCGCGAGGGCGGGCGCAAACGAGCCGTCCGGCTGTTGGCTGAAGAAACCGAGATTCGCGATCGGCACCTGGTCGGAACCGCGCAACTGGTCGAGTGCGTTCTTCTGCGCGCCGTTGTCGTGGTTGTAACGCAGGCCTGCGCGCAGGGTAAGAAGATCCGTGGCCTTGAAGCTGTCGTCGGTGTACACCGCCCAGCTGTTTCGGATCTGATCGAAGGAATTGTAGTAGTCGCAACCCAGATTGATGTTAGAGCCGATGTCGTAGCCTGCGCCCGGCGAGAAGGAACTCGCGACGCAGTCCCGGTAGTCATTGAAGGTGTTGAATGCCGGATCGGTGAAGATGTCGTTTTCCGTGGAATTGAAAATGACCTCGTGCTGGTAGTAGGCGCCAGCAATGTACTGGAACGCCGCATCGCCTGTGGAGGTGAGGCGCAGGTCCTGAGTAAACTGCCGGGTCTTGCCGAGGTAAGGAATGCTCCAGATTTGGTAGGGCGCGCCGTCGGTGCCTTCGGGGTTCAGCAGCGAACCCTCGTCCCAGGAGGTGATCGAGGTGATCTTGTTGTTGGGGAAGGCATTCCACTCGGCGGTGAGCGCGGCGGCCTCGTTGTCCTGGCGGCGGCGCGGCGTGTAGTCCTGTGCGATCTGGTAGTTGGTGAGCGGCACGCCGCCGTAGCTGCCGTCCTGGGTGCGAAAATAGCCGGTGAAGCCGACGCCGCCAGGATTGCCCGGCGAGGGCTGTGCGATGCGCCCATCGATGATGGCGTAGTTCTGGGGATCCTGCATGCTCTTCGACAGGCGCAGCGTGAAATCGAGATCGTCGTTCGCTTTGTAGAGGATGGAGAGCCGCACGCCGTATTGATCCACGCCTTCAAGATCCGGGTGACCCGGATCCACGTTCTGAATGAAGCCGTCGACCTTGGTGTAGGTGAAGGCCACACGGGCGGCAAGATGATCCGGCAGCAGCGCAGTCTGGAACGCCCCTTCCACCTCGCGGCGGTTGTAGTCGCCCAATCCGAGCTTGATGTAACCTTCGGTGTCGAAGCCGGGTTTGTGGGTGATGAAGTTTATGGCGCCGCCGGTGGTGTTCTTGCCGTACAGGGTGCCCTGCGGCCCGCGCAACACCTCGACGCGCTCCAAGTCGTACAGCTCGACGCCGAACAGCGTGAAGTTGCCCTTGTAGACCTCGTCGATGTAGCTCGCCACCGGGCTCGACTGATTCAGGCTGTAGTCGAACATGGACACGCCGCGCAGCGAGAACAGCGGCGAGCCCTCCCCGACGATGCCGTTGACCTGCAGATTGGGGACCTGGGTGACCAGGTCCGACGGGCTGTCGAGTTTGAGATGCGCAAGCTGCGCACCTGTCAGGGCGGTCACCGACACCGGGACGCTCTGCAGCGACTCGGAGCGCTTTTCGGCCGTGACCACGATGGCCTCGAGCGCATCGCCCTCAGCGACATTCGCGCCCGTGTCGGCATGCACGGCGGACAGCGAAAAACATCCTGCAACGGCAATCGCCGCACAGCCCATCGACAGTGTTGTTCTTTGCAAGACTTCCCCCTTCCAGTTCGTCAGCCGATGTTGATGCACACCGACTTGCTTTCGAGGTACGAAGCAACCGCTTCGCCCCCGAGTTCCCGGCCCCAGCCCGACTGCTTGTATCCGCCAAAGGGCATGGTGGGGTCGAGCACGTTGTGACAATTGACCCACACAGTGCCGGCCTTGATCTTGGGCGCAAGCGAAAGGACCTTGCCGATGTCGCGGCCCCAGATGCTGGAGGCCAATCCGTAAATCGAGTCGTTGGCGGTGCGCGCGATGTCCTCCAGATCGCTGAAGGGCTGCGCCACCACCACGGGCCCGAAGATTTCCTCGCGGACAATGGACATTTCTTGCTTCACGTCCACGAACACGGTGGGCTCGACGTAGTAGCCCGGCGTGGACATGGGCTTGCCGCCGGCGGCCGCTCGGGCGCCGCCGGCCGAGCCTTCCTTCAAATAGCGCGACACGCGCTCACGCTGCACCTGCGACACCAACGGACCGATCTGGCTGCTGGCATCGAGGCTAGGCCCCATTTTCATGCCCTTGGCCGCATCCGCGATGCCGCCGACGACCTTGTCGAAATGCTGAGCGGCGACATAGAGCCGCGATCCCGCGGAGCACACCTGCCCTTGATTGAAGAAGATGGCACCGGCCGCGCCCGCGATGGCCACATCGAGGTCCGCATCCGGCAGCACGATGACCGGCGATTTGCCTCCCAGCTCGACGGTCACCTTCTTCATGTTGCCGGCGGATGCCTGCACGATGAGCCGACCCACCTCGGTGGAACCGGTAAAGGTCACCTTGTCGACGCCGGCATGCGCGGCGAGCGCAGCGCCTGCGGTTGGACCCATCCCGGTGACGACATTGAGCACGCCCTTCGGAAAACCGGCCTCGATCGCAAGCTCGCCCAGGCGCAGCGCCGTTAGGGGCGTTTCCTCCGCGGGCTTCAAGACCACCGTGCAACCCGCGGCAAGCGCCGGCGCGCATTTCCAGGTGGCGAGCAGCAGCGGGAAATTCCAGGCGATGATGGCGCCCACCACTCCGATGGGTTCGCGCGTCGAGAAAGCGGCGTACTGCTGTCCCGGAATCAAGGTGCCGGAAATCGGCAGCGTCTTGCCCTCGACTTTGGTGGGCCAGCCTGCCATGTAGCGCCACACCTCGATCGCATGCTTGATGTCGACGTGGCGGGCGATGACGACGGATTTGCCATTATCGATGGCCTCCAGCTCGGCCAGTTCGTCGGCATGCGCTTCGATGAGATCGGCGAGCCGGTGCATCAGCCGCTCGCGGTCGACCGGCTTCATGCGGGCCCATTCCCCCGCCTCGAAGGCGCGGCGTGCCGCATGCACGGCGGCATCCACGTCGGCCGAATCCCCGAGCGCACAATGCGTCACGACCGCATCGCTCGAGGGGTCGCGCACCTCGAAGGTCTTGCCGCTCTTGGCAGCCACCCAAGCGCCGTCGATCAGCAACTTGTGGGGAGCGCGCAGGAACGCGGCATTGGCCGCGCCAATGGCGCTCAGATCGTTCGCCAGCGAGGACGAGATGCTCGACGCGACGGCACTGCTCATTTGAGAAACTCCTGCGGGAAGGTGCATCTGAGTATCGCAGCGCCGATTGCGGTAAGGTATAAGCCCGAAGGTGCAGACGGACTAATACTTTAGTAGGGGTTGCTTACCTGAGCGTAATTTGCCGATGATCGAAGTCGAAGCACCAACACCGCGAGTTCTGATCGCGGATGACCATCCGCTCTACTGCGATGCGTTGCGCGCCGTGGTATCCCAGGCCATTCAGGGAGCGGAGGTGCATGCGGCGGAGTCACAGGAAGCGGTGCTTGCTGCGGTAAGGACAGGACGATTCAACCTGGTACTGCTCGATCTGAATCTTCCGGGAGCCGCGGGTCTGTCGTGCCTCCACGCCTTGAAGAAGCTCGCCACCGACACGCCCATTGTGGTGGTATCCGCAGTCGGCGATCCGAAAGTGATGCAGGATACGGTAATGGCGGGCGCGAGCGCGTTCATCCCGAAGTCTGCTCCCGGTCAGGTGCTGATTCACGCGCTCAAAGTCATCATTGCCGGGGGAACCTACATGCCCACCGGCGTAGTCGCCGCATTGCGCAATGCGGCGCAAAACCCGGTGAACGGCGAACTCACCCTGCGTCAGCGCCGGGTGCTCGAGCTTCTGGCGACAGGGCTTTCGAACAAGCGCATCGCGCGGGAACTCAAAATCAGCGAGATCACGGTCAAAGCGCACGTATCGGCCATTTTCCGCAAGCTCGGTGTGACAAATCGCACCCAGGCGGGGCTCGAAGCACGCAAACTTCTCGACACGAACTACTGACGCGCGACCCGCGCAAGCAACGCGCGCAGCGCCGGCAGGCTCAAGGGTTTGGCCAGGAGTTCCAGTCCCTTTGCGCGCGCCGTGGCGTGAAGATGAATATCCGGATCGCTGGTCATGATGGCCGCCGGGGGCGCCCGGTCGAATTCGCGCCGCACCTCTTCGATGGCCTCATCACCCTTGGCGTTTCCAGCCAAGTGGTAGTCGCTGATGATGAAGTCAGGCGCCAGATCCGCACCGATGAACTGCACCACCGCGTCGGTAGCGCTGGCTGCCGCGATGGGCCGATGACCCCACTTGGCAAGCGTCGCGGCGAGACCCTGGCGGACTCCGGCGTCATCGTCGATCACGGCAATCGCTAGACTGTGCGCGGTGCTCGAGCCCTGATTTGCCGTCACGCGTGCTCGCGAGCGACGCGCCTTGCCGTAAGGCACCTCCACACCGAACAAGGATCCTCGGCGCGGCGTCGACCTCACCACCCGTTCGAGATTCAGAAGCGAGGTAATCCGCTCGACGATGGAGAGCCCCAGGCCAATCCCGCCCAAGCGCGGCCGCCCGCCGCCGGGCACCTGGTAGTAGGCGGAAAATATCGCCTCCAGATGCTCCTTCGCGATGCCGATGCCCGTGTCGTATACCCCGATCAGAAGTCCTGCGCGACGTCGCCGACAGCCGATGAGCACCCGGCCGCGCGGTGTGTAGCGGATGGCGTTGCTGATCAAGTTGCGCAATACCGTTTCCAGCAGGTGCATGTCGGAACGCACCCAGGCGTTCGACGGCACATAGCTCAGTTCCAGTCCCGCCGAACGCGCCACGGCATCGAATTCCGGCACCAGCTGACCCAGCAGGGCATTGACGGGAAACACGCTGTACTGCGGCTCAATCCTGCCGTCATCGAGCCGCGCCACATCGAGCAGCGTATCCAAGAGATTGCTCAACGAAGCCAGGGCGACGCGCGCCTTGTGGAAGTATTCGAGGTCGTGCCCGTTGAGCGCGGCTTCGCGGATGGACTCGAGGAAAAGGAGCGCGGAGCTCAAGGGCTGGCGCAGATCATGACTTGCCGCTGCGAGAAAGCGGCTCTTGGTCTCGTTGGCGCTGTCGGCCGATTCCTTTGCCTGCTTCAGGGCGAGTTCGATTTCGCGACGCGACTTGAGCTCTGCCTTCAGACGTTGGTTGAGCTGCTCGAACTCATCGGTTCGCTGCCTAACGGTTTCCTCCAAGCTCGCCGCCGCTTGGAACCAGGAAAAGGCGCTGCCCTGCTGATCGACCGACTTCTCGACGCGGATCATGAGGGCCTGCACGGATTTCTTCAGGGCGCGGTTTTCGACCTTAAGGCGTTTCAGCGCCGCTGCACTGCGTGGCGCCTTGCTGCTAGACGGCTTCGGCGCTGCGCGGCGCCTTGGCTTTCGAGCTTTTTTCTTCACGCCGCGACACCCAAGCAGGTGAAGGAGTTGTTGGCGTGTACGGTGTTGAACTGCTCGCCGAGCGACGAGAAGCCGGTAACCTGATGACGCCGCAGCAGCGCCTCGATACCTGCGCTCAAGCCTTCGCGCTGCATGAGCGCGGTTCGGGCGGCGCAGTCGACGCCAAGCACCATCGCCGGCGCGCCGATGCGCTGACGCATGGTCGCGAACATCTCGTCCAGGCTGGCAATCATGTCGCCCGGCCGCGCAAGCGCCACCACCAGACCCGGTTCCAAAGCGCAGGCAAATTCCAATGTGCCGTCGGGATAGATCCGCTGCATGCCGCGCGCATAGTAGTGTCCGCCAATGCGGATCATGAGCGGAAACGGCGAAAAGTCCCCGCTCTCGCGCGGTATCTTGCTGAAGCCGCAAGCCTTGGCGTACACCTCGAGTGCCGGGCGTCCGTCGATTTCGCGAACCAGGCGACGCGCAGGATCGGCCTCGGTGATGACCATTTTCTTATTGCTCGGCATGTAGTGGTTGTGACAATAGGCCACTACCGGCGACTCTGAGGCGACAAGACAGAGAACGGCGGCGCTGCGCCGGCCTTGATTCCCGAACAGCAGGCGGGTCGAGCCAGGGGGATGTCCGAGCGGGTTAAAATAAAGATCCCCCGCGGAGCCTCCGATCAAAGGAACACCGCTCAACTCCATGCCCAGAACGCCGGCCAGGCGCTCCTCACAGCGAGTCTCGGCGTCGACCAGCAGCACCGCAAAGCGATGGGCGCGGTCCGCGGCAATGTGGTCGAGTTCGCGTCGCAGGCCCTGCACGCGAGCGCGAAGCTCCGGCAGAGCCATCGAGGCCACGTCCTTGAACAATGTGTCCACGGCAGCGAAGCGACCGGGCGGAAGGTGCACCCCCGCAATGCCATCGGGTTTGAAGCCTTGCGCACTGATGATGCGGCCCGTGGCGGCGCCCAGGACCCGATCGGCTTTGAGGCGCTTAAGCTCGGCGCCCAAGGCCGACAGATCGTAATCTGTCGAGGCAAACACGATGCTGAGCGTACCGGGCGCGCGCTCGGTCGCGATGGCTTGCGCCACGGTTCCGATGCTACCGGTGGCGCGAAACGCACGAATGGTCGGGCTGCTCACGTGGTTTTGCCGGTCTCTGACTGGGGAAAATCCTCTTCCCAGAATTCACAGGCACGCCTGCCAGCCTCGCGGGAAGCCTCCGCCCGCCGCAGCTCCACGCGCCGGATTTTGCCGGAAATGGTCTTGGGCAACTCGGCAAACTCGATGCGACGAATCCGCTTGAAAGGCGCCACCCGCGCGCGAACGTGCGCGAGGATGGCTGCTGCGGTGGCCTGGTCCGCGCGTGCGCCAGGCGCGAGCATGACGAATGCCTTGGGCACGGACAGCCGCACGGGATCCGGACTCGGGACCACCGCTGCCTCCGCGACCGAGGCGTGTTCGATCAACACGCTCTCCAGTTCGAAAGGACTGATGCGATAGTCCGAGGATTTGAAAACATCGTCGATACGGCCCACGTAGGTGAGATAGCCCTCTGCGTCCCGGCTGGCGACATCGCCGGTGTGATAGAGCCCATCGCGCATGACTTCGGCAGTTTTTTCCTCATCATCGAGATAGCCCTGCATCAAACCGACAGGAGAGGATTCTAGATCGAGACAGATCTCGCCCTCATCTGCTTCGACGCCCTCAGCCGACATCAATTTGACGGAATATCCCGGCAGCGGCACTCCCATGGATCCGGGCTTCAATTTGAGCCCGGGCGGATTGCCGATCTGTGCGCTGGTCTCCGTCTGCCCAAATCCGTCGCGGATGGTGAGACCCCACGCCGAGCGCACTTGTTCGATGATTTCGGGATTCAGAGGTTCTCCGGCGCCCACCACTTCTCGCAGGCTCACCGGCCAGCTCTTGAGGTCTTCTTGAATGAGCATGCGCCACACTGTGGGCGGCGCGCAAAACGTGCTTACCCGGCAACGCACCAGTTGATCGAGCAAGTCAGTCGCGCGAAAGCGCTGATACTGGTAGGCGAGCACCGTCGCCTCGGCATTAAACGGCGCGAAGAAGCAGGACCATGCATGCTTCGCCCAGCCGGGAGAGCTCAAATTCAGGTGCACATCGCCCCGGCGCAGACCGATCCAGTAGGCAGTGGACAGATGTCCCACCGGATAAGAGGTATGCGAGTGCGCCACCAGCTTCGGTTTCGCGGTGGTGCCCGACGTGAAGTAGAGCAGCAGCAGGGAGCCGGCGGGTGTGTCGCGGCCGTGAAAGTGCCGCTCGGCGGCCATGCTGTCCTCGAAGCGTTGCCAGTCTGGCGGGCCGCCGCCTACCCCAATGCGGATCGGCGCGCCCTCCAGTCCTTCGAAAAGAGGGATGTGGATGCGATCCACGATGACTGCCCGCACCCGGCCACGTTCCAGGCGATCGATGAGATCGGTGCGGCCAAGCAGCGTGGTAGCCGGAATCATGACCACGCCCATCTTGATGCAGGCGAGCATGGTCTCCCACAGTGGCACCACGTTCCCGAGCATGATTAGAAGCCGATCACCGCCCGTGAGCCCGAGCGAGGTCAGATAGTTTGCCACCTGGTCGGAGCGTCGGGAGAGCTCCTGATAGCTGACCGGCTGATCAAGTCCCGCGTCGTCAACGACGCGAAGCGCGCATCGCTCGTTCCCATGAGCGATGCGATCGAAGTAGTCTCGCGCCCAGTTGAAATGCTCCAACTGCGGCCAGTTAAACAAGCGCGCAGCCTCTCCCGGCCCCACCTCATCGCGGAGCAGCCGGTCGCGTATTTCTATGAAAGTTTTGCCGCCGTCCATCAAGTTCCCAAAGCCTCCCGGCTATGGTGCCTTCAACCGACCTGCACCGACCGATACTTTGGCATGATTGACGCCATTCTTTGGCATGAGAGCGGCTCTGCGGGATACCTGCCCAAACTCCGCATCTACCCAGCTTTCAGATGGATTTCACTTCACCCCCATCCATGCGAAGAGCCGACCCGGTCATCCATTTGGCGCCGCGAGATACGAGAAACGCCATGAGTTCCGCGATCTCCTCCGGCGCGCCATAACGCGCAATCCCTGCTTCCTGCGGAAACTTGGCCAAGGCCTCCGCCACGCTCATTCCATGCAACGGCGCCCAATGTTCCAGATACGACTGCCGGCGCCCGGTCATCACAGGGCCGGGCAGAACGCTGTTCACCTGCACGCCATCCTCGATGCCTCGGTCGGCGAATGATTTTGCGAGGGCGACGATGGCGGCATTGATGGTACCCACCGCGGCGTAAGGCGCCTTGGGGAACAGCGCCGAGTTACCCGACATGAGCACGACGGAGCCTTTGGCGGCCTTGAGCGCCGGCCATGCCGCGACAGTCAGACGGCGCGCACCATGCAGCTTCAGGGCGAGACCCGCATCCCACTGGGCATCGCTCATCTCGAACACATCGACTTGCGGCACCGCTCCGGCGATATTGAGCAGCGCGTCGATTTGCCCGTAGGTCGCAATTGCGGCATCCACCACGGACCTCGCGGCCGGGACCTCGCCCAAGTCCGCCTCGATGACGAGCGCCTCACTGCCCGCCTCCCGCACGAGGGCTGCGGTCTGCTCCAGGTTGGCACGGTTGCGGGCCACCAGCACCAGCGCCGAGAAATCCTGCGCCAGGCGCACCGCCGTCGCCCGACCGATGCCCTGCGAGGCACCGGTGATGATGGCCACTTTCTTGTTCATGTCCATGCTCCTTCCGAAAGGCCGCGGGAGACTTACAGGCTCGCTGCCGCCGTCGGTATCTACACCTTCAAGTGAATTTCAGCTCGCCGAAGAATTCGCGAATGGCCGTTGCGATCTCTGCTGCATGCGTTTCCAGGGCGAAGTGGCCAGTGTCGAAGAAGCGGACCGTCGCCTTCGGGATATCGCGCTTGAACGCTTCCGCGCCCGGCGGCAGAAAGAACGGGTCGTTCTTGCCCCATACCGCCAGCAACGGCGGCCGGTGGGTGCGAAAATACTCCTGGAATTTGGGATACATGGCCACGTTGCTCTTGTAGTCCCCGAAAAGGTCGAGCTGCACTTCCGTGACGCCTGTACGGCCTAGGTAGAAGGTGTCGAGCGAATAACCGTCCGGAGATACCGCGCTCACGTCCGGCACGCCGTGCGTGTACTGCCAGATCGTGGCTTCGGGTTTCAGGAACGCGCGCAAGGCGTCGCGATTCGCCTGAGAACTATTCTCCCAGTAGGCGCGGATGGGGTTCCACCCTTCGCTCAATCCTTCGACGTACGCATTGCCGTTCTGCGAAACGATGGCGGTGATCCGCTCGGGGTGCTTCAGCGCGAGCCGAAACCCCGTGGGTGCGCCGTAGTCGAACACGTACATGGCGTAGCGATCGAAACCGATGATCTCGGTGAATCGATCGATGGACTCGGCGATGCGATCGAACGTGATCCCGCGCCCCGGCAGATCCGACTGGCCGAAGCCGGGAAGATCGGGCGCTACCAGATGAAAGCGATCTTCCAGCAAGGGAATGAGATCGCGGAACATGTGACCGGCGCTTGGAAACCCGTGCAACAGTAGAAGTTTAGGCGCGCCGGACTTGCCTGCCTCCCGATAGAAGATGTCGGTGCCATCGACGGAAACCTTGCGGTAACGAATGCTGCTCATGGTGAAGTCTCCTCTTTAATAACCGGATAATTGCGTTCGTTGGGGTTACGGATGTAGAACATGTCGACGCGAAGATTTGGTAGTCTTTAGGGTTTACGCGGCGATGTTGCAGGCCGCTTCGCGAATAATCTCGACCACCGCGGCAGGCGCGGTGACCATCGGGGAGTGATCCACCGCGTGCGCCCGGATTCGGGCAGTCATGCGCTTAGCCATGAAGCGTTGCGTCGCCTCCAGAATCATTACGTCCTGTGTGGCGACGAGAAAATGGCTCGGCAGTTCGTGCCAGCGCGGCCGGCTCATCGGCACGCTGATGCAGGCCGGCGAAATCGGCCGCTGCACGGCGGCAAGGACGGCTTGTTCAGCGGCGCTCGCGTTCGGCGCGAACGCGCTGGCAAAGGCGTCATTCGGAAGGTAGATAAGGCCATGCGCATTGGGAGCGAGCTTTGGCGCACTGACATGCGCTGGCTCATGGTAGAAAACTTCCGCCACCGTCTCGCCCTCGTCGGGCGCCAGCGCAGTGACATAGACCAGGGACTTGACCCTCTCGTTTCGCACCGCGCCGACGACGGCCCCGGCGTAGGCGTGCCCCACCAGGACGGCCGGAGCGGTCGTGCGCTCGAGGGTTTGTTCGACAGAGGCCACGTCGGCCTCGAAGCTGCTTAAGGGTAGCGGCGCGGCGAGCACCTCGAAACCCTCCGCTGCCAAGGTTTCGATCACCTTGGCCCAACTCGAGCCGTCGGCCCAGGCGCCGTGCGCGAGTACCACCGTGCTTTTGTTGTTCATGAGCCGCCCTCCTATCGCAATGCAGTTAAAAGTAGTAACCTCTTAATAGCTTTCCCAGAGGTTACTATCACGATAGTAACCTGTCAACTTATATTTTATAGGTTAGTACGAGATTCTCCATGCAACAGGAATCCGCCATGTTCATCGCTGACGCCAAAGCGTTGGATTTCTTGAATTCCGTGGCGACTCCCGTCGATGTGCCGGTCGAGTGGCTGGACGACGGCGAGGGACTGCTGAGTTGGCTGCGGCAGGCAGACCTGGTGCAAGGATCCGTGCTCGAGCAGTTGCGCGCCCGCGCGCTTCCGGGCGAACTCGACAAGGTGGCCGACCAGGCGCGGGATCTGCGCGAGTGGTTTCGGGCGTTCGTACGGAAGCACCAAGGCAGGGCCTTGAAGAGCGAAGCGCTTAAGCAGCTCGAACCCCTCAATCGGCTGCTCGAGCGCGATGAAGCGTTCGAGAAGATCGAGCCTGCTGCGGCGGGTGCGGAGCATGCCCTCATGCTTCTGGCGATGCGGCGCTGGCGATCCCCGGAGGCACTGCTCCTGCCGATTGCGGAAATGCTGGCTCGATTTGTCTGTAGCGAAGACTTTACATACATCAAGGCCTGCGAGGGCCCGGCATGCACGCTGCTGTTCGCCGATCACACCCGTCGCCGAGCGCGCCGTTGGTGCAGCATGGCCCAATGCGGCAACCGGGCGAAACAGGCCGCGCATCGCCACCGCGTCAAAGCAAAACGGTGACCGACGCGGCGTGCAATCTTTGCAAAAGGCGCAGTCCGGCATGCGCCGTGTACAATTCTGAAGCTCAAACGTTGTGAACCCGAGTTTGACGTGAATTCGCCAGCGCCCGAATCTGAGGAGCCCACCGCCACGCACAGGAAGCTCCATCCTCCCGGATGGTGGCTCCCCTGGGCTGTGTCAGGCGTGTTGGCGATCGCGGCCGCCACGGCCATCATCGATGACATAAGGCTGCACCAGCAATTGACGGGCAGCAGCGCTCAGCTGTCGGTACTCGAAGCCCGCGTCACCCAGAGTGCAGCAAATCTGAAAGCCGAAGAGACCAATGCAGAGGCTCTCAAGTCGGAAGTGGAAAAGCTCGAAGGCCTGGTCGGTGACCTCAAGGTCGCGGCCGCCAGCGTCAAGCCCCAGGTCCTACATATCGCATCGTTTCTGCTGGCGGCGCCCATGCACAATATCGACGCGCCGCCCCTCTTTTATCTCGCCGATGACGTCGAGCAAGTATCGGTCAGGCTGGCGTTGGACGAGACCGACTTTACACAGTTCCGAGTCAGACTCATGACCCGCGGCAATGACAAACCGCTGTGGGAGAGTTCAACCGTCGTTCCGGAGCACGGCAAGGAGGGCAACGCTCTCAAGGTCACCGTGCCGGTTGATCGACTGACAACGGGCAGTTTTCGTTTCGACATCGCGGGGCTCGATCAGGATCATTCAGAGCCCGTGGCGACCTATCCTTTCAGCGTGAACCGAGCCGGCGACGAGCACGCTCAGCCGCCTCAACAACCCCAACAGCCGCAACAGCCCCGAAACTAAGGACTCCGCTCGACGCACACGAAGCGGCGGCGCCCAAAGAGCGGTGTGCGCAGGCGCACGCCGCTCGATCTCAGCCGGTCATTTCGGCTTCTTGAAGCGGAACAGGAATTGATCGGTGTGATCGCGGATGGAAGGATCGAACACGTTCTTGGTGTGATCGTCCGCGGGGTTCGCCAGAATCGAGCTCTCGGCATCCAGCTTGAACCCGGCAGCGAGCACGTCGGCCTTGACCCGTGCGGGGTCAATGCGATGCAGAGTGTCCGTGGCCTCGATGCCCGAACCGGCTACGGCCGCGTGGTCGAGCACCACGTAGACGCCGCCCGGCTTCAGTGCCTTGAACACCTCCTTGTTGAACGCCGGCACATCGGCCGGTCCCATGAACTTGTCGTACAGATCATGATAGTTCTGACGGATGAACACGGCGTCGAGATCCCGCGGCAGCGGCGTCGCCACGGGATCCGCACTCACGATCACTTGCGGCGCCTGCTCTGAGAGCTGATGCATCATCTCCATCGCCTTGGGATGAACCTTCACCACCTCGGCGGTTTCCACCGCATAGACCTTGCCCGTGGGGCCCACTGCCTTGGCGAGCGCGCCGGTCAGGCGACCAGCCACGACGTCCGCAACCTTGTCTCCCTTCTTCAGGCCGATGAAGGAGACCACCTCGGAAATCTTCCAAGCGGGATTCGGCGGCGGCGGCGCGGAGGGCGTTGCTTGTGCAAACGCGGATCCCGCGGCGGCCACGGACAGGACCAGGACAAATCCAAGGGCAAGACTACGCATACGACGTTACTCCCACTAGCTGATTGTTCTCACCGACAAAAGGCGGTCGCTGCACCCGGCCATTCTACGCGCCCCGGCTGCAGGAGTCCTCGCAACGAGGCTAACCTTTAGTGTTTTCGCGCAGCATGCGCCTTCGTGCAGAATTTTCTCTCGGCGCCGGCCGATTCCAGTCGCGTGCCATGAAGCGCTCTTTGGCGCCTGCGAGTACGCGCACGGCACGCAGCGCATTGCGCGCCTGCGCCTCCGGCGACTTGAGCGCCGCGAGGTAACGCAACATTTCCTTCTTTCGGCTCGGCGTGAGGCGCCGCCACCCTTGCCGGGCGAGCGCGCTCTCTTGCAAGGGCCGTTTGAACCAGATGGGCATACGGTGCGCCGGGCCGCCCCGGTATTTCTCGTCGAACCCAACCCGCACAACGACGCGATCGCCGACCTTCGTGCCCGAGACGCTGCGCACAATGCCGGCAAGATAGAGATAGAAGCTGCCGTCCCCGCGCGGCATCATGTTGACGCGCCAGGGCACCTTGGGTGCGTGGTTGATCTGCACTCGCACCGGCATGGGCTTGCGCCAGCCACCCTTCAGCTGCTGGGCGCGCGCCGGACTCACGAGCACAAACGGATTGACGCCGATGATCTCGATGGTGGCGCGAAACTTCAGCAGCACCAGGAACCGTTCATTCCCGACAGCAATCTGTCCTCAGGTGTAGCACGGCCCGACACCGCGAATCTCGATGGACGCCCATTCTGCGGCCGGGCATTCCCGGGCGCATGCGAGGGCTTCGTCGTAGGTCTTCACGTTGAGGAGAAAGAATCCCCCGACCAATTCCTTGGTCTCGGCAAACGGCCCATCGATAAGATCGACCCTGCCTTCGCGCCGCTTTAGCCGAGTCGCATCACTGCGCAGTGAATTGCTCGTCACCAGAACGCCTTGGCGCTCGAGGGCATCGGAGTAGTCCAACATGCGCTGGAACACATGCTCGGCCTCCTCCCGGGTACGCTCGGTGCGCTGGCCAGGCTCTTCGACGATCAACAGCATGTAGCTCATTGCAAGGTTCCTCTTTCGCAGCGGGAGGCGCGCTCATGGAGCAGGCGCCGCTCGCGTTCATTCTGTGTCAGGCCCGCGGCGCGGGTGAATTCCTCGCGGGCCTCCTTGAACCGCCCGAGGCGCGCCAGGAGATCGCCGCGAACGCTCGGCAGGAGATGATAGCTGCGCAACGCCCCGTCGCGCTCGAGTCGATCGGCGAGCGCGAGGCCGACAGCGGGGCCTTCGGCCATCGCCACCGCGACTGCGCGGTTGAGTTCCACCACCGGGGAGCCGGTGAGCCGCTTGAGCTCATCGTATCGAGCGACGATGGCATGCCAGTCGGTGGCCGCGGCCGTGGCCGCGCGTGCATGACAGGCCGCAATGGCCGCCTGCACCAGGTAGAAGCCGCGCTCGACGCCCAACGCTTCGCCGCGCTCGAGTGCTTTCAATCCGCGTTGAATCAGGATTCGATCCCACAGGCCCCGATTCTGCTCCAGGAGGAGGATGGGCTCGCCCTGCGCGTTGACGCGCGCGCCGGCTCGCGAGGCCTGCAGTTCCATGAGCGCCACGAGGCCATGCACTTCAGGCTCCTGCGGCGCCAGTTCCGCCAGTATGCGCCCGATGCGCAATGCTTCCTCGCAGAGCATCGGACGCAGCAAGTCTTCCCCGGCTGTCGCCGTGTATCCCTCGTTGAATATCAGATAGATCACTTCCAGCACCGAGGCAAGGCGTGCAGGCAGATCCTCGCGCGCCGGGATTTCGAACGGTGCCTTCGCGTCGCGCAAGGTTTTCTTGGCGCGTACGATGCGCTGGCCCACGGTGGTTTCCGGCACCAGGAACGCGCGCGCAATCTCGAGGGTCGTGAGACCGCCCAACAGCCGCAGGGTGAGTGCCGTGCGCGACTCGGGCGGCAAGAGCGGATGGCAGGCGATGAATATCAGCCGCAGCACGTCGTCCTGGATCTCTCCCTGCTCGGCTTCCGACTCCGGCGTAGGCGCTCCCTCTTCCATCTCAATCTCGTGGCCGAGCATGCGATGCTTTTCTTCCAGCATGCGCTGGCGCCGCCAATGATCGAGTGCGCGGTTCTTGGCGGTTGCCATGAGCCACGCCCCGGGATTGTCGGGCATGCCGCTCTTTGGCCATTCCTCGAGCGCTTTCACGAGGGCATCTTGGGCAAATTCCTCCGCGAGCCCAACGTCCCGCAGCAAGCGGGTCAGGGCGGCGATGAGTTTGGCGGATTCGATCCGCCAAACTGCACCGACTGTCGCAGCGATGTCCTGAGTCGTCATTACTGCGGATGAAACCATCGAATGCGGCCTCGAGCAAGCAACAGGCGGACATACAAGGGCTCCCGTGCCACCGTCAACGCGGCTTTTCGCAATTGACAATCCAGGGAACACCGAACCGGTCGCTGCACATGCCAAAACGAAGCGCCCAGAAGGTCTCCTGCATCGGCATGTAGGTACTGCCGCCTTCGCTGAGCGCCTTGAAAATGCGCTCGGCCTCCGCCGGCTCCGCAACGCCGACCGCAACTTGGATGCCTTGCGAGGGCTTGTAATGCTCGCCGGGCGCGTCGGAGCCCATCAGGTGTTGGCCGTTGATCTCGATTCGGGCATGCATGATTTGATCCCGGGTCGCGCCCGGCATTTCCTGCCCGGTCGGCGCCTCGCCGTAGGTCATCTGCATGATGAGCTTGCCGTTGAAGGTTTTAGTGTAGAAAGCGAACGCCTCGCGGCAGTTGCCTTTGAAAGAAAGATAGGGGCTGAAGTTCATGACGATTCCTTAGTGATGAGTAGCAATGCGTTCGCGCTGGCTCTCGGCCTGGCGTTGAAGTTCGGGGGTCAGGTTGTCGCCGAAGTCCGGTGCCTCGAAGACGCGCCGGATTTCGATTTCCTCCTCGCCCTTGCGGAAGGGTGAGCGCCGGATCCACTCCACGGCCTCGTCGACGGAACGAACCTGCCAGATCCAATAGCCGGCGATGATATCCCGGGTCAGCGAGAAGGGCCCTTTCGTGGCCTCCCCGGTGCCGCCGCCGAAGCGGACGCGAACGCCCTGCGAGGTTGACTGCAGTCCTTCGCCCGCCAGCATCACACCGGCTTTGACGAGTTCCTCGTTGAATTGACCCATTTCGGCCAGCAGCTCCCGGCTCGGCAGGATGCCGGCCTCGGAATCCTTGTTGGCTTTGACTATGACCATGACACGCATGAGAGTCCTCCTCGAGATTGCTGAAGTAGACAAAAGAATTAGCCTTCGATCTGGGTCTTCAACGTCGCAAGACCCTTGTCAAATTCGCCGCCGACCATCTTGTCCATGCTGAAAAAGGTGCCGAGCAGCTTGTGCAGAAATACATAGCGGCCCGCCATGGCCCACGTGACTCGCGTTTCCGAGCCGCTCGGCTCGAAGGAAAATACGGCGCGGTTATCGGCAATGTAGGGTTTGCGAAATTCGAGCCGCATCACCACCAGGGCGGGGTTCGACTCGAGGATGGTCATGGTGCCGTTGCCGGACTTGTCGCCCTGCCAGTTGTAGCTGGAACCGACGCCGCTCGCCGGTCCGTGGTAGTCGATCTTGGTGGTCTGATCGGCCAGTGCAAACGGATTCCAACGATTGAATTCATGCAAATCGTTCACTTTGGCGAACACCGCGCCGGGCGCCGCATGAATAGCGATCGAACGTTCGATGCGGAAGGTGTCCGGCTTCGAGGCGACATAGCCCAAAAAGCCGGCCACTCCCACCGCGAGGACCCCCAACACCCCCACCGTCGTATTCATGTCGCTCTCCTGGTGAAAAAGTTGCCGTACGCCTACACGACGAATGAGCCGCTTAAATTTCGACATGACTTTTGGAGGCCGAAACCGCTGATTGGCACACAGCCGGTACGGGCAAATGGTCCGGAAAAAGGACTTTTCAGGATCCAGGGGCGACGGACGCTAGGCGCTGCAGGTATTTTAACTGCGTTGAAGGAACCTGCTGCCGGTCCGTGCCTTCCGAAATCTCATCCCATGCAGAGCTTGGGGACGCAGCTAAGAAGCACCCGCCTTGATCGCAAGCGAACCTGTGCTCGGCAGCTGATTCGCGAGACACGCTTCGAGTTTGGTGCGATCAATGGGCTTGGACAGATAGTCATCCATGCCCGCGGCACGGCACTTCTCTTCCGCCTCCTTCATCGCATCGGCCGTGAGGGCGACGATGGGAACATGCTGTCTGCCCTCTTCACGGCGCCTGATTTCCCGCGTCGCTTCGAATCCATCCATGACCGGCATCTGGCAATCCATGAAAATGAGATCGAAATTGCCGCCCAGCCACGCGGCCACCGCCGCCTCGCCGTCGCCTGCCACCTCCACCCGGTAGCCGAGGCGCTCGAGCAGGCGCACAGCGACCTTTTGATTCACCAGATTGTCCTCGACAAGGAGAATTCGGTTGCCGGCGCGTATGCGCTGCGTCCGAAGAGCATGCCTGGTGACGATGGGCTGGCTCTGCAAATGCCAGGAATCCGCCGAGTTGGCCAGCACCAAGAGCAGGCAATCGGTCAGATCGCGCTGAGTCACCGGCTTTAGAAGATAGCCGGCAAATCCGATGTGCGCGAAAACCTGCCCGTCGCCCCGCTGGCCGGATGAGGTCAGCAGCACCAGGCGCGCGGATTTCAAGCCAGCGTCCTGGTTGATGATGCGGCCCAGTTCCGCTCCGTCGCAGCCGGGCATTTGATGATCCAGCAGCGCCGCCTCATAGGGGCGCTGCTGGGCGAGCGCCTGACGCATGAGCGCGACCGCCTCCTCGGCGGAACTCGCGGAGTCTGCATCGACGCCGCAGAGCGCGAGCTGTCCCAAAAGCACCTTGCGATTGGTGGCGTTGTCGTCCACCACCAGGACTCGCCGGCCGTGGATGCTCGGCGGCGCCAGGAATGGCTGCTTCAGATCCGTCGCTGGCGCGAAGTGCGCGGTGAACCAGAAAAGCGAGCCGGCGCCTTCGGCGCTCTCCACGCCCACCTCTCCGCCCATGAGTTCGACCAGGCGGCGCACGATGGAAAGGCCAAGGCCGGTGCCGCCGTATTTTCGCGTGGTCGACGAATCCACCTGCGTGAAGGGCGCAAACAGCGACGGCAGTCTGTCGGCCGGGATGCCGATGCCGGTGTCGCGCACCTCGCAGCGCAGGCGGGTACCGCTCTCGGCCCGTTCGAGCACCTTGATTTCGATGGCCACCTCGCCGCGGGTGGTGAACTTGATGGCGTTGCCGGCGAGATTCAAGAGAATCTGGCGGATGCGCCCGGCGTCGGCCTTGACGAGCGGCGGCAGTGTGGGATCGATCTGCGCCGTCAGTTCCAGCCCCTTGCCATGCGCCTGAATCGACAGCAGCCGCGCCACATCCTCGAACGTATCGCGAAGATCCACGTCCAGAAGCTCAAGATCGAGCTTGCCGGCCTCCACCTTGGAGAAGTCGAGGATGTCGTTGATGATGATGAGGAGCGACGCGCCGCTGTCGCGGATGGTTTCCGCATATTCGCGCTGCACCGCGTCGAGCTTGGTATCGAGCAGCAACTCGGTCATGCCAAGCACGCCGTTCATGGGCGTGCGGATCTCGTGGCTCATGTTGGCGACAAAATCGCTCTTGGCCCGGTTGGCAAGCTCGGCGGCTTCTCGTGCCCGCTCCGTTTCGCGCGCCGCGGCCTCGAGCACTTGCAGGTGATTCACCAACTGGCGCTGCGATTTGTCCAGGTGCTCCACCATCCTATCGAGTTCGCGTGCCAGGATGCCGATTTCATCACCGCCGCGAAAATCGAGGCGCGCGCTCAGATCCTTGCCCTCGCCGATGGTCACGGCGTGCTGGGTCATGCGCCTCAAGGGAGTGAGCACCAGCCGGTTCAGCAATATCAGGAGCAGCACCAGCACGACCACTGCCGTGGTGGTGAGATAAATAGCCGCGTAGATGACGGCGGAATGTCCTCGTTCGGAAATGCGCCGCGGCACATCTACCCTCAACGTCACGAGGGGGCGGCCGTAGATGTCGTTGGCCGATTTGAATACCTGGGTGACGGCGCTGGTCTCCACCAGCCGCTCCGCATCGGCATCCATCAGATCCTTCGATACGGACACGGCGGCCTGCGCCTGCGCGCCGATCTGCCGCACCTCCGCATCCGACAGGAACCGTCCCTGGATCACCATGCCGCGCACCGGCCCGCGCTCGTTGCCGTCGAGGATGGGCGCGGCGGCGACCATGAGCACGCCCAAGTTGGTCGGCAACAGACCATGCGCGGGCTTGCCGTCGCGTAGATTCGCGCGCCACGGGAAATTGTCGGGCAGTGCTTTTTCAGCGAGCAGGTCCAGATTCAAAGGCTGATGGGTGCTGAGGTCGTAGCCTCGGGACAGCACCACGTTGCCGTCCAGATCGACGATGAGGATCACATTCGCGTTGATCTGGTGCAGGCTGGTGGAACTTACGTTGGCGGCGATGAAGTCCTTGTTGTGGTCCTTGACGAAGGTATAGGTCTCGGACCAGTCGCCCCAATCCACCGCCGAAAGCTCGAGCCCTTGCAGACGCAGGTCCAGCGCATTGTTGATGCGCTGCATGGCGGTGCGGGCGTCTTCGTGTTCGAGTCCCGCGAAGCTCGGCAGGAGGATGCGACGCGCGACCAAGTATTCCGATACGCCGAGGACGACGAACAGCAACGCAATCAATGCGATGACCTTGGCCCGGATCTTCATCCGGCCCACACTAAGTAAAATCGAGGCGCATTTGAATCGGCGCGTGTCGCAGGTTTTGGGGAAGGTTGCGGGCGCCCCCGCCAACTGAGAGGTGCGTCACATCCTTGGGCGGGAATTCAAGCCTGCGCAGCCAAACCGTCATCCGCGGGCCGCGGCAACATCGGAGCGGCCGGAGTCTCGATGAGGCGTCGGGCTCGAACGTAACGCCTCCCCAGGGACAATGCCACGCCGCCCCAGACCAGTGATACTGATGCCCCGAGAAGCAGTGCGCCCTCCAATCCGTAGCCCAACGAACTTAGGCCCGTCTGCACCCAGGCGGAACTCAGATCGCCGAAGCGGTAGACCACGGTGTCGATGACGCTCTTGGCCTTGTAGCGGCTGGTCTGCTCGACCACGGTGAAGCACACCTCGCGGCTCGGGCGGGCGATCGCGTACTGCGCCACACGCCTGATGATTTGCAGCCCCTGGATCATGATCAGCGTCGGGGAAAATACCGCTGCTGCGAAGGCCAGCACCATGAAAATGGGATTGAGAATGAGCGTCGCCGTCACGCCGAAGCGGCGCATGAAGCGACCGAGTCCCAGCAGCAGTATGGCCGCAGTGCCGATATTGACGACGAGGTCGATGTCGGCGAGCGCCTGCGCGCGCTCGGTCACGGCGCTGAAACTGTGCGCGACGAGGTCGGTCTGGCAGAAATAGGCCACCGTGTTCACCCAGGTCATCAGCAGGATGAAGAGCGCCTGGTTTAAAAAATAACTCGATTTGATCAGCTTTGCGAAGCCTTCGAAGGCGCCGCCGCCCAAGGTCTGCTCCAGACTCGAGACCTCCGTCCCCGCGCGTCCAGGCAAGCGCGCCTTCGCGCGCATCAGCGAGTGCACCAGCACGATGACCACGGCAAACCCAGCCGCGGCGAGCGACATGAGGCCGCTCAAGCCCAGCGCGCCGACCAGCAGCCGGGTTGCCAGGGGACCGGCGATGGCGCCCAATGCGCCGCCCGCGGCGATGAGGGGAAAGAAGCGCGTGGCCTGATCGGGTGAGAACACGTCGACCATCAGGCTCCAGAATACCGACACCATGAAGAGGTTCACCACGCTGAACCACACATAGTAGGCCGCCCCCAGCCACGCACTTTGCGGCGTCAGGCGGAACAACAGCATGAAGGCCACGACATTGAGCAGCCAGAACCAGAACACACCGGGCAAAAGACGCGTGAGGCGCACGCGCGAAGCCATAGCCGCGTAGAGCGCCGAGGCCACGATGGTGCCGATGAACGTCGCGGTGAAGAGGTTTTGCAGCCGATCCACGCCGACCACGGTCGCGACGGTATCGCGAACCGGTCGTAGGATGTAATAGCTGCCGAGCAGCACGAAATTGCAGAGGCATGCAAGCGCCACGGCGTGGCGCTCCGCGCGGCGAAGCGCGTGGGCACGGGGAACTTCGCTCACGGGTGGCTCGCGGCGAGCGCGGAGTCGGCGAGCGCCGGCGTTTGGTCGCCTTCCCGGATGGTGATGATCACCTTGCCGCGGGCGTGGCCTGCCTCGAGATACTGTAGCGCCTTCGGCACCTCGTTCAACGCGTAGCGGCGATCGATGACGGAGGTGAGCTTGCCCTGCCCCATCCACTCGCCCAACTGCTCCAAGTCCCGTGCGTTCAAGGCCGCCAGGAACATGATGCGTTTCTGCGAACTCAAGGATGACACCAGACTGTCGCGCATCCAGGCGAGGAGGAAGTCGAGGCAAACGCCGCATTTGACTCCGCCCACGGCGACCACCGTGCCGTTCGGATTCAGGACGTGCCGATATTCGGCCTGCGAATGGTTGCCGACGTTGTCGATGATGAGATCGTAGCGGTCGGGGAGCGCCGTGAAATCCTCTCGGGTGTAGTCGATGACCCGATCGGCGCCTATGTTCTTTACCATCGCCACATTGCGCGTGCTGCAGACCCCGGTCACCTTGGCACCGGCGATTTTCGCGATCTGGACTGCATAGGTGCCCACGCCTCCCGACGCTCCGTTGATGAGCACGCTGGAACCCGGGCGCACCTTGCCCTGATCTTTGAGCGCCTGCAGCGCCGTGATGGCGGCCACGGGAACGGCCGCGCCCTGTTCGAAAGACACATTCGCCGGCAGCATCGCAATCGAGCCCTGTTCGCGGGCCGTCACGTACTCGGCAAACGACCCGTCCGCGCCGCCGAACACACGATCGCCGGGCTTGAAGCGCGTGACTTTGGCTCCCACCGCCTCCACCGTGCCTGCAAAATCGACACCGAGCTTGATGTCCTTCGGCGCGCCCAGGCCGGACATGACACGCATGAAGTACGGCTCGCCCTCGACGTAGTGCCAGTCCAGGGGATTCATGGCCGCTGCCGCCACCTTGACGAGCACCCGATCGGGCGCGGGGTGCGGCTTCTCGATATTCTCGAGCTTCGCCACCGCGGGCTCTCCATAGCAGCGGTACACCATGGCCTTCATGAGGGGCATGTTGGCCGCGAGCGGCGCTGGTGCCTCGCATGCGCTGTTGTGCGTGAAGGTGATTCCCAGGCAGGCAAGTCCCATCACCACCAAGGTGGCGAGGCTTGCGAATATTTTCGAACGTCGCGTCATGACACTGTCCCTCCCGGACCGTTTACGCAGTGCCACTATCTACGTTGCAAAAGTCCCCCGCCAGCCTATGCGACGAACGCCGGCCGGCATGGATGAACGGCGCGGCTCAAGGATGAAAGGCGGGCAGCGGGTCGCTTACCATTCCGCAAGTGCCGGGAGAGCCCGCCGACTTGATTTATAGTGCCCGCATGGAAACCGCCGCCGCACCGCTTCGCCCGCTCGCCCCGCCCCTCCTCGGGTGGCCGCGCGTGCGGGTGGCGCTCACCGCCTCGTTGCTCTTGGGTTTCTGTTTGAGCCTCGCATCCTATACGGCGATGGCGATCGTGATCGGGCGCACCCTGCTCGTCGGGCTCGCGACGCTCCTGGCGTTCGGTTTTTTAGAGCGCCGGCCCAAGGAACCGCCGCCCTGGATGGCGCGCTGGGTGCTGCAGGTCATTGGCGTCGCCGCGGTGATTCCTCCGACAGCCTATCTTGCTTATTGGCTGACCACCTTCGGCTCGCCTCAGCTCGCCACCGATCAGCTGCGCCTTGCCGGCTACCTCATGCTCACCGTCTCGGGTCTGATGTTCGCCCCCTGGATCGCGGTGGGAGCATTGGTGCGCCAGCGCGATGCATTCGCACGCGACCAAGCCACGGCCTTTGCACTCGAGCGCAGCGAACTCGAACGCCAGGCGCTCGATGCCCGCTTCCGCCTGCTGCAGGCCCAGGTGGAGCCGCATTTTCTGTTCAACACGCTCGCCAATGTGCAGACCCTGGTCGAATCGGGCGCGCCGCAGGCAAGGCAAGTGCTCAGCAGCTTGATCGCCTACTTGCGTGCCGCCGTGCCGCGTCTGCACGAGACCTCCACCACGCTTGGCCGCGAACTCGAGCTGGTGCGGGCATATCTCGAGGTGATGCACATGCGCATGCCCGACCGCCTCACCTTCGATCTGCGGATCGACCCCGGCGCCGTCAATGTCGTTTGTCCGCCCATGACGCTTCTGACGCTGGTCGAAAACGCCGTTCGCCACGGTGTCGATCCCAGTGAGGTCGGCGGCCGCATCGACATCGAAGTACACCTCGCGGCGGGCCGCTGCGTGGCAAGCGTGAACGATACCGGCGTCGGACTCAAGCCGCTTGGCCGCGGTCTTGGCACCGGCCTCGAATCCTTGCGCGAGCGCCTGAAGCTCGCCTTCGCGGGGGACGCCGAACTCGAGCTTCGCGAAGTGACGCCCCACGGCGTATGCGCTCAAGTTTCCTTTCCCGCGAGGTTCGCCTGAATGACGACGACGCCGACGGCGCTGATCGCCGAGGACGAGCCGCTGCTGCGCGAGTCTCTGGAGCGACTGCTCAGGGGCTTGTGGCCCGAGCTAACCGTCACCGCCCGCGCGCGCAACGGCCGCGAAGCCATTGATCTGTTCGAGCTGCACAAGCCCACGGTCGCGTTCCTCGACGTGCACATGCCGGGATTGAGCGGCATCGAGGCGGCGCGACACATCGGGCGGCGCGCGCATCTGGTGTTCGTAACGGCGTTCGACCAGTACGCGGTGCAGGCTTTCGCGCAAGGCGTTCTCGACTACCTGGTCAAGCCCGTCGAGCCCGAACGCCTGAAAGATACGGTGGCGCGCCTCAAGGAACGCCTTCACGCCGATGAGCCGGCTAGCAATACCGACGCGCTCATCCAGGATCTCGCCGCGTTCC
Source organism: Steroidobacteraceae bacterium (assembly GCA_036494165.1). GTDB lineage: Bacteria > Pseudomonadota > Gammaproteobacteria > Steroidobacterales > Steroidobacteraceae > Bog-1198. The sequence goes on along the minus strand of DASXOQ010000010.1, from coordinate 12,228 downwards.
TGGAGCAACGCTCGAAGACCGCGCCGCTGCAGTGGATCCGTGCGTCCGTGGGGCACGCCATCACCATGATCTCGGTTGCCGACATCGATTTTCTGCGGGCCGAGGAAAAATACACCACGGTGGCCTGGCGCGACGAACAAGCCGTGGTGCGTGAGGGCATCATCCGCATGAGCCTGAAGGACATCGCCGCGCAGCTCGATTCCGCGCAGTTCGTACAGGTGCACCGCTCGGTGGTGGTGAACCTGAAGTCAGTCGCGCGGGTGGTCCGGGCTGAGAATGAAACCGCCGAAATACACCTGAAAGGACGCCCCGAGGTGCTGCCCGTGAGCCGTAACTATCTGCATCTGTTCAAGCAAATGTAGGCGCGACGCCGTGGATCAGCGCAGGCTTGCCGCGGCCTTCATCAGGCGATAGGTGTATTCCACGCTCTCGTCGAAAGCACGCACGCCCACGCGTTCGTCGCGCCCGTGCGCGCGGTTCTCCCCATCCTCCATGAATACCCCGCTCAAGTCGTAGCTCGGGATGCCGGCATTGCGCGTCTGGCGGTCATCGCTGAAACCGGTGGCCATGGTGGGAATGACCGGGACGCCGGGCCACATGGAATGCACCAGCGTCTCGCTCAGTTTGAGAATCTGCGGCGTCGGCGGTGACTCGGGACTCAAGATGGGCTTGGCATCGAGCGTCACCGATACCTTGGGATCGTTGATCACCTGGGTCAGGAGCGTCTGCACGTTGGTCTCGCTGTCGCCGGGAAGCATGCGGCACTGAATAGTGGACTTTGCCCGCTGCGGCAGCGCGTTTTCCGCATGTCCGCCGGATATTAGCGTCGCCACACAGGTGGTACGAAGTTCCGCGTTGTCCCAGACATCCTCGCTCAGCCGGCCGGCTGCATCGGGATCCGCCGACGCGGCCACCGCGCGCATGTCCGACGCCTTCTGTCCGCTCTCAAGATCCGCGAGCTTCGTGAAGGTGGCGCGCGTGGTCGCGCTGAGTGTCAGGGGAAACTTGAAGGCTTCGATCCTGCCCAGCGCCTGAGCAAGCCGGTAGATGGCGTTGTCGGGTCCGGGCAGGGAACCGTGGCCGCCGGCACTGGTGGTCTCGAGGGTGAAGGTGACGTAGTTCTTTTCGCTGGTGCCGAGCTCGAAGTACTCGGGAGTTCCGTTCTTGAAGGTGCCCCCGCCGCCATCGAGGTTCACCACCAGGCCGGCATTGATCAAGTCGCGATGTGCCTTCAAGAGAAAGGCCGGTCCGTTGGCATCGCCGCCGGCTTCCTCATCGGCGGTGAAAGCGACGATGAGATCGCGCGCAGGCACGTAGTGCTCACGCTTCAAGCGGATCAGCGACTCGACCAGCGCCGCATCGCCGTCCTTCATGTCGATGGTGCCGCGGCCGTAGAAGAAGCCTTCCTTCTCGGTGAGCCTGAAGGGGTCGACCGACCAATCCTCGGGCTTTGCCTCGACCACATCGAGATGGCCGAGGAAAAGCACGGGCGGCAGGGGATGGGCCTGCGCCTTGGCGCGAAGGTAGACGATCAGGTTGCCGCTGCGGGGAAATTCGGGCGGCGCCACGAAAACCATGTTGCCGGGGGCAAAGCCGGCGGTGGTGAGCCACTGCCTGACCGCTTCGGCCGCCTGCGTGGTGCCGTGTGAGTGCGTGGAGTTTATTTCCACCAGTCCTTTGAGAATGTCGCGCGCCAGCTCCTGATCCATCGGCGGCGGCAGCGTGTGCGGCGAGTCCGCGGCGCCGGCTATAGAGCCAAACGAAAACACGGCGGACAAGGCGGCGAGGAGCGGCAGGCGCATGGCGAATCCCCATAATTGCTTTTTCTGTTTAAAGTATAGGCCAACCCCCGATCATCGGGTGGATCCCAAACTCGCAGGTGGGCCTATGAAGCGATCCATGAAGCTCGACGCCTACGCGCCGCGTCCCGCGCATTTGAATTGGCTGCTCGAAGGAGACCCGTCGATCCGCTGGCAGGTGATGCAGGATTTGTGCGATGAACCGGGCGAGACCGTTGCCGCCGAACGCGCGCGCGTGGCCCGCGAGGGCTGGGGAGCCAAAATCCTCGCCTACCAGTCGCCCGAGGGACATTTCGGGGGCAAAAAGGAAGATCACGGCCTCATGGTCACGCTTTACACACTGGTGGTGTTGAAGGAGCTGGGACTTGATCCTGAGAGCCCGGAGGCCAAACGCCTGACGCAACGGATCGAGGGTCTGGTCTTCCGTCAGTTCGGCAGCCGCCCGTTTTTCACCGGCGAAGTCGAACCCTGCATCAACGGCCGGATCTTGAGCGTCGGCGCCTACTTCAAGAAGCCGAGCAGGGCGCTGGCCAAACAGCTCCTGAGTGAACAGCTCAAGGACGGCGGCTGGAACTGCGAGGCGCCCACGCACAGCCACTGCTCCTCGTTCCACACCACCATTTGCGTGCTCGAGGGGCTCTTGGATTACGAACGGCTGGTACGCAGGTCACCCGCCATCACTGCCGCTAGAAAGCGCGCCGAAGAATACCTGCTGAAGCGCCGCCTGTTCCGCTCGCTGCGGACCGGCAAGGTGATCGAAAAGCGCTGGCAGCGCTTCGCGTATCCGCCCTTCTGGCACTACGACGTGTTGCGCGGACTCGAGTATTTCCGGCAACGCGGCGGCAAGCCGGATGCAATGCTGACGCAAGCCATCGACACCGTCATTGCGCGGCGTCACCAGAATGGGCGCTGGCCCTTAAATGTGCTGCACGCGGAACGGCTTCCGGTCCCTATGGAAACCAAGACCGGCCACGCCAGCCGCTGGAACAGCTTGCGCGCCCTGCGGGTGCTGCGCTGGTACGCCGGTGGCGGCAAAAATTGAACTAGCGCGCACCCGCCTTGTAGCGCACCTTGAATATGTCCTTGAGGATGTCCGCCAGCAACCTCGCAGAGGTGCCGAGCGGTACCGATGAGGGATGGATGAGGCCGAACGAGGAGCGCACGCCGGGATCCCACGGACGGTATTGCACCTGCCCCGGCGGCATCGCATCGAGCCAGAGGCGGTCGACCACCGTGATGCCGAGACCCTGTGCCACCAGCTGACAGGCCGAGAGCCCGGTGTCGGTCTCGCCCGCGAGCTTGAGCTTCACGCCGGCGTCGTCGAGAACCCGGTCGAGCTGGCGCCGCATCAGCGTGAAGGCATTTAGGGCCACAAACGGGTAGCGCCCAAGATCTTCCACCGAAACGCGCTTCTTGGCGGCGAGCGGATGGCCTTCCGGCATCACCGCCACGGTCTGCACCTGTGCCAATGGGATGGAACTGATGGCCGGCGCATCGAAGGGCAGCGAGGCAATGCCGATGTCGAACTGGTGGAACGACAGCCAGCGGCCCATGGAGGATCGCGTCACCAATTCCAGAGAAAATTGTCCATTGGGGTAGGCCTTGCGATAACGGGTGAGCGCTTCGGGCATCACGGTGTATGAGGCGTAAGGGGGTGCAATCACCCGCAATTGCGCGTCGGCCTCGAGACGCAGCTCCTCGCCGATCTGCTTGATACTCTCCAAGCCATCGAGGGCCCGCAGCACTTCGAGATAGAAGCGTTGCGCGCGAGCCGTGGGCACCAAGCGGCGGCGTTCGCGGTCGAACAACGAGAATCCGATTTCATCCTCGAGCTGCGATATCAAACGGCTCAACTGGGGCTGCGTGCGGCCGATGCGATCGGCCGCCGCGCTGGTCGAGCCCACTTCCATCACGGCGCGGAACGCGCGCAAACCCTGCACGGCGATCGCCATGGCTTCCTCCCGGCGAAATGACCCAGTGTATCCGTCTGAGCGCTAGCGCGAGACCCCGTAGAGGATGGCGGCGTTGCGAGTGCGCTGGAACTCCTCCAGCGTTTCGCCGCGCATGGCGGCATATACATGCAAGTTCGACACGCCGGAGACCGCCGCGAGCTTTTCCAACACGAAAAAAATGGCTCCGTAGTGAATGAGACCGCGCCAGTCCCTGCGCTTGATCAAATCCTGCTCCTCCGCGGTCAAGCCGGCCGCCTGCATCGCAAGCGTCTCGTCCGCCTTGAAGCGGTTGCGCTCGTCCGAATGAATGAGGTTATGCAGGAAACGATTGACCCGGTAGCCCTTGGCGCTGCGCTCGAGCGTGTAGGGATAAGTCCCCGGCAACGCGTCGGCGCCGTCCAACTGGATATCGCTCGCGCCGCCCACGTGTCGGTGTGGCACGCAATCCTCGTAGATGGCGGTCGCGATCGCCGTCATGGAAGGCAGGTAGTAACTCTGGTGGATGCGCTCGATCTTCTCGCCCATGGCCCCACGCATGATGAGCCACATGATGATTTCCGAGCCCTCCATGCCGCCCCGCTCGGCATAGTCGGCGTGCGTGAGTGCGGTCAGGGACTCAGGGTCGCTCTCAAGGCGCGCGAGGAATTCTTTGTCCCACGCAGTATTGTTGAAGCCGCTGCGCTCGCCGTGAACCTGATGCGAAAGCCCGCCGGTGGCGACGATGGCCACTTTCATCTCCTCTGGGTACGAGGCGATCGCACGCCGCAATGCCTGCCCCAGCCGGTAGCAGCGCCTGGCGGTGGGAATGGGGAACTGCAGCACGCCCACCTGCACCGGCACGATGCGCCACGGCCAGCTTTGGTCCGCGTCGACCAACATCGAGAGCGGCGAAAAGCAGCCATGATCCAGCGGCCGGTCGCGAAAAAAGGAGAGATCGAACTCCTCCGCCATGAGGCTCCTGCCCAAGCCCCGCGCCAGCGGAGCATGGCCCACGAGCGGCGGGATGTTGCGGGCGCCGCCGCCCTCGTCGGCCGGCTGGTAGATCTCGTCGACGCCGAAGGCAAAAGCCGAATAATGATCGAAGAAGAACGAGGTGATGTGATCGTTGTAGATGATGATCAGCGCATCGGGTTTGCGCGCTTCGAGCCACGCGCGGATGGGTTCGTAGCCCTCGAAAATGGGCTTCCACAACGGGTCCTCGGCCAATTTTCGATCGCGCGCGAAGCCGATGGTGGGGGTGTGTGAGGTTGCGATCGCGCCGATGATTCTCGCCATGGTGATTCTTTCGATGTCCTAAAGCTGCGTTAGACCGCATCCACCATTCGGTAGCGCGGGCAGAGCACGTGGATCAGGGCGAGCGCGAGCAGATACATCGCGGCGCAGGTCAAAAAGATGGGTGTGTAGCTGCCCACGGTTTGCAAGGTCCAACCGGCGAAACGCGCCATGAGCATGCCGCCGACCGCGCCGGCGGCGCCACCGATGCCGACCACGGAGCCCACGACACTCTTCGGAAACAAGTCGGACGGCAGCGTGAACAAATTGCTGGCGAAGCCCTGATGGGCCGCGGTCGCGAGCGACAGGATGAGCACCGCGCTCGAGAGGTGGGTGACCTTGGTCGCGAATACCACCGGCAGTGCCATAAGCGCGAACGCGAGCATGGTGGCTTTGCGGCTCACGTTCACGGAGAAGCCCATGCGCATGAGCCGCGAGGACACCCAGCCCCCCGCCACCGCGCCGACGTCCGAAGCGATGTAGATCGCCGCCAGCGGGATGCCGAAGGTCTTGAGGTTCAAGCCCTGGGTCTTGGTTAGAAAATCGGGCAGCCAGAACAAAAATACCCACCAGACAGGATCGGTCAGGAACTTCGCGATGCCGTAGGCGCACACTTCCTTGCGCTTGAAGAGATGCGACCACGGGATCGGCGTGGTCGGATTCTGTCGATCACTCTCGATGAGTTCGAGTTCCGCTGCCGAAACCCGCCACTGCTCGCGGGGTTTTCGGTAAACGAAATGCCAGACCAGCATCCAGGCAATGCCGAAAGCACCTGTCAGCACGAACGCTGCCCGCCAGCCAAAGGCCAGTGTCACGATGGGCACGAGAAGCGGCGTAATGATGGCCCCGATGTTGGTGCCGGCGTTGAACAGGCCCACCGCGAGTGCGCGCTCGCGCTGCGGCAGCCATTCGGCCACGGCTTTCAAGGCACCTGGAAAGGCACCTGCCTCGCCGAAGCCCAGGGCAGCACGCGCCACCGAGAACCCGAACGCGGAGCGCGCCAGCGCGTGCGCCATATGCGCCAAAGTCCAGATGCCCATGGACACCACCAGGCCGAGGCGGGCGCCGATGCGGTCGATGAGCCTGCCGGAACTGAGATAACCGACGGCATAGGCCGCTTGGAACCAGAACACGATGTCGCCGTAGTCGATTTCCGTCCAGTTGAGTTCCCCCTGCAGGGTGGGCTTCAACAGGCCAATCATCTGCCGGTCGAGATAGTTGATGGCGCTCGCGGCAAAGAGCAGCGCCACGATCACCCAGCGAAACGACGAATGGGCGGGACGGTTCAGGGGCACTTAAGTTTTCCTGCGGCAACCTGGCAGTCCTTAAGAAAATGGGGCGCCATGAACTTGGCGCCTTCCCACTCATAGCTCGAAGGCGCGGCATAGAGAGGTTCGGCAGCGATGAAGCTCTCGGCGACTTCCACGGATCCTTTGCCGGCGTACCTGGCGATCTTGGGATACGCGTAGACGGGCCGGGTTCGGGTTACAGGCAAGTGTGCCGGGGACCGCAGGTCATGCTTCGCCGTGCCAGGCGTCGGCCCCATGGGCGGAAGGTCCACATGCGCGGCGATGATGACCTCGGGCGCCTTGCCCTGCTCCACCCAGCTCATCAAGGGAGTGAGCGCATCGAAGGATCCGGTGCCATCGCCCCCCATGCAGTGATACATGCCGGGGACCAGGAACAGCCGTAGCGATTCATCCGCCTTGTCCGCGCCGAGACGCGCTCTGACACCCTGGTAATAGGCAATGGTATTGATCGGCGAAATGTGCGGGTCCGACCATCCATGCCACAACAGCAGTTTGCCGCCGCGAGCGGTGAAGCCCGACAAGTCGGTATCGGTGGCATCGTACAAGGGATGCAGCTGTTCGAGGCGCTTGAACGTGGCCTCATCGAAATGAAAGTCCGCGAGGCTGAAGTTCTTTCCCGGATTCTCCTCGAAGGCGAGGTAACGCAGGGTGTCGAGGGCAGCGCCCTCGCTCATCACCTTGCCATCGGCGCCATCGGGAACGAACACCCCGCGCCAGGCCAGTTCGGAACCCACCTGCGGGCCGCCGATGGTGAATCGATGTCCTGCCGTATCGCGAGGACCCTCATAGAACTTCCGCGCGACCTCCACTTGTTCGACGGTGAGGCAACCCTGGCGAGACCCCGGGGACTTGCATAACGCCTCGTTCGGATCGAAGTTGCAGGCCCGCGGGTCCGTAATCTGACCGTCCTTCAACCCGTCTTCCGCATCGCACGAGGCGAGCGCCGCGGCGTGGAGCGCCGGCAAGTCTGCCGCCGTCAGGATGGCGCTGCCGTCGGCGCGATGGTTCGCCGCGTACATCCACGCATGATAGAAAGTGTTCTGGACCAGGAAATTCATGGCCGGCGCACCGGCGCTGATGCCGTCGAAGTCGGCCGGAAATCGCTCCGCCTCCATCAGCGCCTCGCGACCGCCGTCCGAGCAGCCCATGAAGTAACTGCGGCGAGGCTTGACGCCGTAGAACTTCTGTTGCAAAGCCTTGGCTGCGATCGCGGTCAAGTGCACGCCGCGGTACGCAAAGTCGATGCGCGCTTGCGGGTCCACACCGAAACTGCCGTCTCCCATGGACTGCCCCTGGTGTCCCATGTCGGTGGATGCCAGCGCAATGGCATGCTCGCGCACCGGCACGCAGTCATCGGCATGTTCGACCCGCACGTTGAGCACGCCGCAAAGACCACCGCATCCGAGTTGCAGATAGCGCTGCGTCCAACCCGAGGTGGGCAAACGCACCTCGAAGCGGATCTTGGGGGCGATGGTGCCGTCGACCTCGCAGTAACCGTGCCCCTCGTGGGCCACTTCGACTGCGTGCTCGATACGCACGGCTGCGCCCACCGCAGCATCGAGATGCTCCTTGAGCAGCGCCGCGCACGACACGCGGGGACTCAAGGGCTCAAAGTCCTTCGGCGCCTCGGCCCGCGCCTGGAGAGAGGCAGATAGCAAGACCGTCAGGGCAAACAAACACTTCGGCATGATAGGTCTCGCTGAAAGATTCACGAATCGGGCGGCGCCCCGATACTTCGGCGCCGCCCGATCTCATCAGTACTTAAAGCCGATGCGCACGCCCATCATGCGAGGCTCGGACACGGCGGCCGTTGCACCGTTCACCACCGACAGCACCGTCGGCGCCGCGTAGCTTTCCGCCTGCATCTTGTCCTCGATGTTGTGGACGTAGCCCTGCACGGTGAGCTTGCCGTCGGTGGAGGTCCAGTTCGCGGTGAAGTCCGAGCGCGTGTAGGCCTTCTGCTTGTACTGCACGGCATCCACGAAGTCCGACAGGTAATAGGTGGTCGAGTACTTGGTGCCGAGCCGTACCTGAAGATTCGATCCCCGGGGCAGATCGAAGATGTGGGAATAGCCCAGCGTCAACACCGCGGCCGGGGTCTTGTCGAGCGACTTTCCCGACCAATCGATGTTAGCTTCGCCGCCGGTCAAAAAGTGCACGTATTTTGACTTCTCGAAGTCGAGCGAACCATCGATGACGTCGTTGCTGGTAAGTCGCGCCGTGACTTCGTTTTCCCAGCCGTAAATCTTGGTGGCCGCCGAACGGGTTGCGATGACCGGCGACGGACCGACGAAGACCAGGCTCGAGATCTGGTCGCTCGAATAATCGTAATAGAAGAGTGCCGAGGTGTAGCGGATGCTCTGCGTCGGGGTGCCCTTGTAGCCGAATTCGTAAGCGGTCATGGCTTCCGGGGCATAGGTAGGACCGTTGGCGGGCGTTGCAAAGTCATTGAACCCGCCGGCCTTGTAGCCGGTCGCCACCGAGGCGTACAGCAGATCACTCGGCGTGACCTGCGCGTTGATTCCGGCGCGATAGGTGAGTTTCGATGCGGATTCCCGTCCATCGTTCGGCGTGCCCACGCAGTCGTTCGGCGCCTGGCAAGGGTTGCCTTCCGGATCAGGCCACGGAATGCCGCTCGGCATCTGCTGCCAGGGAGCGGCGAATGTCCCAACGCGAGCCACCGAGTCATGTGCATCGCGCAAACCCAACACCAGCCCCCAAACTTCGTTCAGGTGCCAGGTCGTCTGGCCGAACACGCCGTAGGACGTGTGGGTCGTGGCGTTCAATGGATCGATGCTGTTGACGCTGTTTGCGAGCGTCGGATCTGCGATGGGCGCCAGCCAGTTGTGATCGCTCTCATGGATCTGCTCCTTGTACCAGTTGCCGCCCAGCACCCAGTCGAACATCCCGGGTCCGGCGTTTGAAAAGCGGATCTCATGCGAGTCGGTGGTGAAGTCGCCGCGATAGTCGCGCCAGGCATAGGAGGCGTCAGGGCCTGGAAACGGCAGCGGCGGGAAGAAACCGGGCTGATTGGCCGCGCCATTGCCATAGGGGTCGTTCACCGAGGAGGTCAGATCCCGTGCGTTGTACTGCAGGCGCGCGCCGTCGTAAGTAAAGTGAACCGGACCCGCGTCCGCATTGAACTCCGCGTTGAAGTTGTGAAAGTTGTCTTCGATATGGCCGCCGAAGGGGTTGCCGTACACCTCGCGCTGTGCGGAGCCCGAATTGTTGGCCACATTGCTGTAGACCGCCTGTGTCTGGCCCACGCCGCCGACCGCGCCGCCGGTGAACGTCACGAGCAGGCTGGTGTGAGGCGCCATGCTATATAGCGTCGAGATTCGCACCGAGCGGTCATGCTGATCGTTGCGCGGCGTCGATCCGTCGTTCGGCTGCAGGTAGCCGTCGCGATCGTTTGCATTGCCCGCGACTCGCACCGCGAGCTGGTCGGTTATGGGGAGATTGATGACGGCGTTTTCGCGTCTGGCGTTGTAATTGCCGAACTCCACATCGCCGCTGGCTTCGAACGAATTCACCGGCTTGTTGGTGATCACGTTGATGGCGCCGCCCGTCGAACTCTTGCCATAGAGGGTGCCTTGCGGGCCGCGCAACACCTCGACGCGGCTGACGTCGAAGAAGCTCAACCCCTCCTCGATGGGCCGCCCGATGGGGATGCCGTCGACGTTGAACGCAATGCCCTCGTCGCCCTTGGACGTGTTGTCGGTGGAGGTGACGCCGCGGATGTTGATGTTCACGCCGAAGTTGTCGCGGCCCATCGAGACGCCGGGGGCGATGTCCTGAATATCGGCAATGCTGACGATGCCGGCGGTCTTCAAGGTATCGCCGCTGAAGGCGCTCAACGCCACGGGAGTTTTCGAAGCCGTCTCGGATTTCTTCTCCGCTGTGACCACGATCTCCTCGAGTCCGGTGTCGGCGACGTTTGCGGTGGCTGCGTGGGCCTTCGGTCCGGACAACGCGAAGCTGCTGGTGACGGCGGCGCTGGTGACGATGAAGGTTCGAATTCGGCTATGCATGGCGATCCCCCCTTGTTTTTGCTGTCGCGTCTTCTGTGCGCGAATGCAATCAATCCCGGGGAATGCTATGCGCACCGATTTGAGAAGAAAAATGCATATATCGCAATTTCACATGCGTATAGCGCATATAACCGCAGACCCGACAACCCTTGCTGATGGGCTCAGCTGCCGTGTTTCGCGCCAAGGAACCTGCCTGATCGCCATCCAGAAAACGAACCGCAAAAGTGCGCGGGTTTCCTGCGGCGCCGCACTCGCTCCCGTGCTCACCGGCGATGTGCGATTTTTGCTGCGGAGCATGCGCGCTTTCGGAGAGTAGTATCGATCGAGGCGTGGCACACGTAGTAGGGAGAATTCCATGACGACCGGTAAAGATGTCCTCTGTGCTTTTTCCGTGCGCCGATTGATGATAACCCTCATCGCACTGCTGGCTGGCACCAGCGCACTCGCCTCACCGCAACGCTTGGATCACAGAGGCGGACAACCCCTGGCTTATGTAGGCACGGCCAACAATACATTGACGGTTATCGATACCGCCGATAACAAAATTACAGATACAGTTTCGCTCAGCATCCCCGCCGAAGTCATCGCCGTGACACCGGATGCGCAACATGTCTATGTCGGCGGCGAAAATGTGAATCCTGTCGGCAGCGGAACCGTCGTGGTCCTGGAGGCTTCCCATCTGCACAGTACGGTGGCCTCTATCCCTTTGACCTACCGCCCCTATGCGATCGTCGCTTCGCCCGACGGATCGAAGATCTACGTCACCAACGCCGTAGCGGATCTCACGGATGTCCTGGTTTCCACCATTGATACCGCCACCAACTCCATAGTAGCGACCGTGGACATCCCGGCGCTGCTTCCGGCGCGCCAGGGCACGGCGATCTCGCCGGACGGCTCAAGATTGTACGTGGCCATCGAGGGCGGCCTGAGCCCCTTTGGCGATCTGGTCGACGTGAATGCGACAAATAACAGTCTGCAAGACTACATTGGAATTCCGAACGCACTCGGCCAAAGATTCTCTTCGGCCGTCGTGTCGCCGGACAACTCCAAGGTGTATGCCAACGTCCTTTACTACCCTCCCGGCATCGACCTGATTGCGATCGTCGATCCGACCACGGCAACGGTGTCGACTACGATTCCAAGCCTGGTGTCCTTGCAAATTTTCTCGCCCGACGGCCGCCACCTGTACGGCACCGGATTCCCGGACACCGTATTGGCGGGAGGTATCGCCGACCTCAACCCGATGACCAACACGGCTTCGACCGTAATAGCAGACCTGCCCGGCGCCGAACTGCTGGCCATCACGCCGGATGGGAGGCACCTTTACGTCACTACCAGCAACAATTCCGTGGTCGTCATCGACACCGCTGCCAAGGCGATTTCCTCGACGATCGATGGGGTGAACGGGGCCGATGCCATCGCCATCGTTCCGCCGCCTTCGCTTGTTCCGGCGTTGAAAAATTTCAAGGTCGCGAATCTCGAGATCAATGCAGAGCAGGGGCGCTTTGAGCTCGATTCCAGGCTCACCCTCGACATCCCGAACAGCGGACTCAATCCTGTAAACCAGCCGGTGCGGCTCCAAATAGGACCATTCATCACCACGATTCCGGCCGGTTCATTCCGGCACCGACGAGACGGATACGCATTTGAGGGCGACATAGAGGGAGTTCACCTGTCAGCTGAACTCAAGGAGGTCGGCGCATCGAGCTATGCATTCAATGCCAAGGCCGAAGGAGTGAACTTCAACGGGGTGACCAATCCCGTTCAGGTTTCGCTCAATATCAACACCGAAGGCGGGGGCCTTGCACAGGTTCGCGCCGCTATTGGCCGTGATCGATGTGCCTGGATTCGCGACGCTCATCGC
>DASXOQ010000009.1:0-1806 GCA_036494165.1 Steroidobacteraceae bacterium | reverse complement strand
GGCGCGGGCGGTCAGCCTGCACGAAGGAGCCTGGTTTAGTCGCATGGGAGGCCCGCCGAAGCCTGACCTGCATTCCCCTGCCAACATGTCAAAACGAGGGCTGTTCGCGCGACTTTACGCCCCTAACCAAACGCTAATCAGAGTTAAAACCCGGTTACCAAAGGGGATTTTGGATGGGGGAAATGGCGGCCCGGCAAGGGTTTGGGAACGGCAAAATCCGGGATTACGGGGCCGGAACGGCGAACCGCCCGCCTGCGGTCTCGCAAGCGGGCGGCTCATGCCGTCAGGAGGTTGGGGGCGTCAGGCCTGAAGGCGAAGCGCTTAGCCCTGCGGGGGCTGATCGTTCGGCGGCGTCGGGCGATTGCGGTGCTCCTTCATGAACGCGTCGAACTCTTCCTTGTCCTTGGCGTGGCGCAGGCGGCCGAGGAAATCCTTGAACTCCTGCTGCTCCTCCTCGAGGCGCCGCAGCGTCTCGCTGCGATATTCGTCGAAGGCACGGTTACCGCTGGAGGGCGGGCCGAAACCAAAGCCCCCGAAGCCGTGACGCTCCATGCGGCCCTTCATCCGCTCCATCTTCCACTGCATCCGTTCCATCTTGTTCTGCCAGCGATCCTGGTGGCTCCAGCAACTCATGCGTCTGCTCCCGAGTGTGAAAAAGAGAAGGGCTAGTCCGATCGGCCACCAGATGAGGAAGCCGAGGATGGTCACGGCGATCCAGCCGGGATGCCACGGCGTCTCCAGCATGTGGGGGCGATAAGGTTGGTAGGGTTGTTCCGTGGGACCGCGCCAGCGATTGACGTCTGCGGTGTAGGCCATTTCCCTCTCCATACGGCATCACGCCGTTGTGAATGTAAATAACATTTACATAGGTAGCCCAAGGCGAATTTTTGTCAAGCCGGCCGGTGGGGGCTTCCGCGAAATTATTTTTGGAATTTTATTTCGGCTTGCCCCAGGGACCAGCGGGCTTCTCGTCTGCCTGCGCATTCGATGCGGGCCGACGATCGGTTGGGAAGCCGAGACCGCGCAGATAGATCAGCACTTCGGCTTCCAGCAAGTCATCCGCCGACATCGGCAGCTTGCGGCGGGCGCCGTCGCCGCGCGCGAACAACGACGCCACGCCGTGCGACATCGACCAGATGTGCAGCGCCATCATCATCGCGGGCGGACGCGCTGTGCCGGGCGGCGCCAGCGCGGCGAGACGCTCGGCAGCAGCACGGATGATGCTGAAGGCGCGCTCGCCCGCAGCAGCCAACGCTGGATCTGCATCGGCCGGCAGGCCGGATTCGAACATCGCCGAGTAGAACGCGGGCTCCTCGCGCGCGAAGGAAAGGTACGCTTTTCCCACGCGCTCGAACGCGGTGATGGTGTCGGGCCTGCCGTCGTCCCAGGCAGCGTTGAGCGCCGCCTCGAACTGCTCAAAACCGCGCAGCGCGATCGACGACAGCAGGTCGTCGCGGTCGCGGAAATGGCGATAGGGCGCGGCGGGACTGACGCCCGCCATCCGCGCGGCGTCGGCAAAGGTGAAGCCAGCCGCGCCCTTCTGCGCGATCAGGTCGAGCGCCGCCTGCAGCAGCGCCTCCTTGAGATTGCCGTGATGATAGCCGCGCTCGGCGCGGCGCTGGTCCTTGCGCCAACCCATGTGAACGGCTTTTACATGACCCGTCGGCAAAGGTCACTAGTGGCGGCAGGTGGCCGCGCACCGTTCACATGAATGAATGCCGCCGCTACGGAGCGTTAACCAGCCGGAATCGGCAGTACCGGCATGATCTCCACAGCCTCGCCGGGGAAGATCGCGAAATGCGGATG
>DASXOQ010000008.1:0-1710 GCA_036494165.1 Steroidobacteraceae bacterium | reverse complement strand
GACTGGTACGCCGACTACATGGTGCGAGAGCAGGCTGGCCAGGCGTTGCCGAGCTGAGCTGCAATCGCATCTATCCCTCCCCGCCACCACTTCGCGGCGGGAGAGGTAAGCATTCCGCCTCCGAACGCTCCATGCGCCGCGAGAAAATCAGTTTCGCGGGCAGCGTCTCCAGCAATTTGGCATCGGCCACCGCCTGATGCGCGACTTCGAGACTGCGGCAGATCAGGACCGCTTCCTGCTCGGTGCCGACGATGAAGCGGTGGTCGCGTTCGGTGATGCGATAAATGACCATGGCCGTGTCCTCTCGAGCGGGCAGGCAACCCCGGGCGCGTTCTTCCCATCGAGTGTGGCGAGGTTGCGCCCGCGAGCGTGAACATGGCGAACACGGTAAGCGAAGTCTTAACGCGATCGCCGAGCCGCGCCGAAGTTGCCGATGCAACGAAGGTGAACCATGAGGCCACTACGACGCGATTGCCCGTGACTCGCTGCTTTGGCGCCATGAGTTCTCCACAGAGCCGAAGCGGTTGTGTGGCGAAACGGACAGGTCAAAACTGGAGGCATCGCTGAAATGCCGCTCCTGCCGCAACGGCCGGCATACGCCGCCGGTGCACATGATCAAGCTGACGGGGCGCGAGATCACACCGTATTCTCTGGGTGCATCCGGATGAGGAGCGATAGCAATTTTGATCAGCGCGACCCGGCCGCGCTCTTCCCCTCTTGCGCCTGCTCCTCGGCTTGCTCGCGGGCAATCCGCGCAGCCTTCAGCCGGTCCTTGTTGGCATAGAACGCTTTTTGCGCGACATCGTGTTCGCGCATGGCCTGTTCGGCGTCGGCGCGGCGCTGGGCGTCGCGGGCCTTGCGTTCTTCGGGGGTGAGCGGCTTGTTGGGGCGAACCGAAAAATCTTCTGTCATGGGTCGATAACGCGTGCGACGCAAATAGGTTCCAAAGGGTTCCGCGCTGGAACTACGCCGTCTTTTCCTTCCGTATCCGCAATCCCGTGCGGAAGAGATGACCGAACCAGATCAACAGCGCGGTCGACAGCAGGAACAGCGTGATGGCGTGAAGCTCGGCGCGCGTCAGCACGCTGAATTCGAACACCGGCGGAATGAACGCCCACCACACGATAACAACGGCGGATACGCCGGTGAATACGGCGGCCGGCACGCCTGCGAGCAGTGCCGTGATGAGAATGGCGGGAAGGAAGGTGGCGAAATAGAGCGGCAAACCGAGTTTAGCGAGCACGACGCGCAACACGATGGCCGCGGCCAATGCCGCCACCGCAACCCACAACGCCGCCAACGACCACGGCTTCAACCGCAGCCAATATTCGGGTTTTGCCACTTTTTCCCCCAGCGGGAGCACCGGGGTTGAACTAATAGCGTATTGACCGGCCCGGGCAAGCCCCAACGGAACCAAATCAGGCGGCCCGCGCTTCTCGTCAGCATTCATGACCGACGGGATACCGATGCCGCACCGCGGCAATCTCAAAGCGCGGGCGAACCGGGCCCTGGATGCCGCCAATTTCACCCTCGCCGACGTGCGCGACGGGCTCGGGCCCTATCTCGCCATTTACCTTCTGACCGAACAGCACTGGGACGAGGCGCGGATCGGCATGGTGATGGCGGTCGCCACCTTTGCCGGCATCGCGGCGCAGATCCCGGCCGGCGCGCTGGTCGATGCGACGCGGGCGAAGCGACTGGCGATGGCCG
>DASXOQ010000007.1:0-2065 GCA_036494165.1 Steroidobacteraceae bacterium | reverse complement strand
GGGACGGGTTTGGCAATTTGTGCGGTCCTTGTTCTTGGGCGTTCGATCAGCCTCTTCCCGGAGGCTCGGCGACTGGTCACTGGGGGGCCTTATGCGCTGGTCCGCCATCCACTTTATCTTGGCGAGATGATCGCCGTCGCCGGAGTTGCGCTGCAATATTGGTCAGCATGGGCGCTGTTGCTGCTGGGGCTTGTATGCGTGTTCCAACTTCAGCGCATCAAATACGAGGAGCTGGTGCTTTCCGAAATATTTCCGGAATATCGCGACTACATGGCGCGGACGGACCGTTTGGTGCCGGGCGTGTACTAGCGCGCCGACTTTGAAACGAGATCGAGCTGGATAGGTGCGACCGAGCGGGCCGCCATATGATAAGGTGTTTTTGAACAGGGGAATGAACGTCATGGAAATCCAGGCATTCGGCTATCTCGGCGTCGGAACAGCGAAGCTGGACGACTGGACGGCGCTCGCGACGAGGGGCCTCGGTATGGAAGCCGTCGACCGCGGCGGCAATGCGCGTGCGTTCCGCATGGATGACCGCAAGCAGCGCCTCGTGCTCGACGGCGCCTTGCCCGCCGGCACGAACTATTTCGGCTGGGAGGTCGCGGACGCCGCGGCGCTGGCGGCGCTTGCTGCAAGGCTGGAGCACGCCGGCGTCGCCGTGCAGCACGAGCCGGCTGCGCTTGCGGATCAGCGCTTCGTGTCGGGCCTGATCTCGTTTCGCGATCCGGCAGGCAATCGCCTGGAAGCATTCCATGGCGCCGCCGTTGCGGATACGCCGTTTCGCCCCAGCCGCCTGATTTCGGGATTTCGCGCCGGCCCGCTCGGGATGGGACATGTTCTGGTCACGGTGCAGGACATCGAGGGCGCGTTGGCGTTCTACCGCGACCTGCTCGGCTTTCGCATCAGCGATTATGCGCTCGCGCCCATCAAGGCCTACTTCCTGCATGTCAATTCGCGGCACCACAGCATCGCCCTCGTCCAGGCGCCGGTGAATATGCTCAACCATTTGATGGTCGAACTCTATTCGCTCGACGACGTCGGCCAGGGTTACGACCTGGCGCTGACGGATCGTGAGAAGATCGTCGCCACGCTCGGGCGTCACAGCAACGATCTCATGACGTCGTTCTACATGCGCACGCCGTCGGAGTTTTTCGTCGAATATGGCTGGGGCGGCCGCGATGTCGATGACGCCACATGGCGGCCGCACGAGGTCGACACCTTGGCGAGTTTCTGGGGCCACGACGGACTGGTTCGCGCCGTCGGCGGCGAGGATCCGCCTGCCGAGGTGCGGCATGTCGCAAACGACCAGCAGCGGCGGGCGCCCGTTCAGGTGATCGACGGCAACTACGCGCGCATCAAAGGCGTCTGCCCGTGGTGGGATGCCGTCACGGCGCAGGTTAGGCAATGACGATCGGTCTCACCCCGCGATCTGCGGCAGCACCTTGTCGGTGAGCATGGCGAACGACCGGCGGCTCAGGGGCGCGGCCATCAGATAGCTCATCCCGGCGTCGGTCTCCAGCGCCCGGATCTGATCGACCACTGCCTCTGGCGTGCCGTGCAGGATCACGTCCTCCAGGTAGAACGTGATCGGGTCCTTGCCGTCGAAGGTCCGGACTTCCTGGCGATGTGCGCCCTTGTCAGGCCCCACATAGGAGGCGACGGTCCACTGCGCAGCGCGCCGCGCGACCTCGCGGGCCTTCTCGGCGGTCTCGTCGATGGCGATGAGACGGGCCATGGGGATCGTGCGGCCGCTTTCGCTGAAGCCGGCCGCAGTGAGTTTTTCGGTGTAATGGCGCCGTTTGAGTGCGAGGTCGGCACGCGAGGAATGCGGATCCATCAGGATCGAAAAGCCCTTGGCCGCAGCCCACTCGATCGCCGTCAACGAGCTTGCCGCCATCCATGTCGGAGGGTGCGGCGCCTGCAGGGGCTTCGGCAGCACCTCGACGGCGTCGTAGCGGTAATATTTCCCCTCATAGGACAGCTTCTCGTTCGTCCACGCCTTGAGCACGATATCCACCGTCTCGTGGAAGCGGGAGGCGCTTTCCTCGCCCGCGATTCCAAACGC
>DASXOQ010000006.1:0-82943 GCA_036494165.1 Steroidobacteraceae bacterium | reverse complement strand
CCATGAAGCCGATCATCGCTTCATTGGCTTCTGGCATGTCGGCGCAGATGAACCTCACCGCACCCTGTTGTAGGGTGAGCAGGAACGCAGCATCGCGGCTCAGACGGTCGAGCTTGGCAACCAGCAGCGTGGCATGCGTTTGACGGCAGCGCTGCAGCGCCTTGGCCAGCTCGGGTCGGTCGGCACGCTTGCCGCTCTCCACCTCTGTGAAGCTGGCCAGCTCACTGCGCGGACCGTTGGAGTGCATGAATGCCTCGACCGCTGCGCGCTGCGCTTCGAGGCCAAGACCGCTGCGCCCCTGGCGCTCGGTGCTGACGCGGTAGTACGTGACGTATCTGGTGGGCTGCTTATTCATTTATCATTCCCTCAATCGGACGTTTGACGACATGATACAGGCAGCGGCCAGTTGGCAGGCGGACCTCGGTCACAGTTGCGGGGTGGGCGGCGCCTAGCCGGCGAGCTAGTCAGGGCCGGATCGGGCCGCGGTAACGAGTCTGATTATGTTGAAGCCGTTATTTGGCGGCCGGATCGGCCACGCTGCAGGGTGACCCCCTTCGGTGCTCCCGACGGCCAGGCTCAGCAACAGACGGCGCGCGGCCAGGCTACAACGGATGCACGGGGTGTCCGCCTGTCCGCCGCGTTTTCCCGTTTTCGGGGTCCCTATAGAGGAACTGCACTGTGCACTTGCGCAGTACACATACATTAAGGAACTGTAATAGTGCTAATCCTCTATAGGGATAGGGAAAATGATGGTTTCCGGCGGACAGGCGGACACTATTCGCTTCCCCAATAGCCTCCTGGCCCCTAAAAAGCGCCCCCAGCATCACTTTGACGACCAGCTCGACGCGTTTTGGCCCCGGCGGCGCGACTTTAGCGACCGGGGGTACAATCTCGCTGGCAAGGAGGCTGTGACCAATGAAGCGACACAAGGCTAGTGATTTCGGTGGCGACGGGTATTGTCCGAAGTGCGGTACAAGCTATAGCTCGTTCGAGAAACACGGCGCCAAATGCGGCCCGCAGCCGTACGACAAAGTGCTCTCGGCCAAGGAGATGGCGCCTAAGCAAACGTACCCGAGTTGGGAGTGCGGCAATAAAAATTGCCGGAAAAGAATCGCCCCGATTCCCGGATCGCTACCCGACGACCGGGAATTGAGAATCCACTGCCCTCATTGCGACGACATCCACAACTATCGACGGGATGGTATTCGTCGCAGGAAATACGCGGGCTAGCCCATGACCTCCAATAGACCATTTTGGCATAAGAATATATCTGTTCGTTATAAGACTCAAATAGGGCCCCGGCTGAGGTGTCGCGGCGTCCGATTACCGGGCCCAGCCGACGATAATAGCTGATATATCACTAATCGGTGTGGGAAGGGGTGAAAAATCAAAAGCCCTCATCCCGACGGTGTTGGGCCGAGATGCAGGTTGGCTCGGCGCCTCGACGGATCGCGCGTCGCCGCTGATGGCTGCTGGCAAGGCGATGTGGCGTCGATACGCAGCAGAGGGCGGCGCGCAGGAGATCGTGGCGCCACGGCCGTCCTATTGCGAAATCGGCCCAAAGGCCGAGCCGGAGAGGCGGACCGTGTAAGTCATTGATTCTTACTTCGATGGTGCGGTGCAGTGCAAAATCGGTACCAACTGTTTTGGCATAAGCATATAACCGTCAGGCATTTAGTGCTAAATCAGGCCCGATAGGCCAGGTTCCGACTGGAGCCTAGCTCAGCGAGGTGGACGGCGGCATCGAACCCTGCCATAGTGATCGACGGTCGACCGGAAGGTTGACATAATCGCAAAACCTGTCATACTGTTTGTAGTGGTCGAAAAAATCGACCGAGATTGTTTGCTTAGTTGATACTTTATGGCGGCTCCCCAGGGGCAGCTAACTTTCGGTAAGGCCACCGCTCCGCGGTTTCGGTCTCCAGGCGACTGGACCCCAGGTAACTGGGTGCAGAGAACGACAATGTGTCTACTTTACTTCCAACGATCCACAATCCGGATTGGGCGCTGTTCATTGCCCACTACTTTCGGATTTCATACCAGACGGCTCGTGAGCTTCTAGCAAACGGCCGACTCCCCGCTGAAGACCGATTACCCCGCGATCCGAAGGCCACACGCATCTACCAGGATGCGCCAGCGATAGCCGAGCTGGAGCGCTTTCGCGCGCAGTTCGACACACCCTTGGCCGAGTACATCCGCGAGCTTGACCGCGTCGCAGGCGACCTATTGGACGGGCGCACCGAGCAGCCGCACGAGCACGCGCTGGCTGAGTTCAGGTTTTACACGCCCGGACTCGATGCCGCGTACCCGCTCACGCCCCGACACCGCCCATGGCGAAACATGCGCGCACCTGTGACCCGAGCCGAGCTTGAGGCCGCTGGCTACCGAGAGTTAGCCGCGTGCTGGGATCGGCCAGACCTGGACGCGTTCCGCGCCCGAGGCGGTGAGTGTCGAATCGGCCCGCAGAAGTGGGCGTACTGGTCTGGCACTGTCAGGCCGGATCTTCGTGTCCCTCGCGGTGCGTTCCTCGCGCGGCTGGCGCATGTGCTCTCGAAGAGGGTGAAATCATGAGCAACGTCAAGCAAGATTCCGCCGCTTTCGGGCAGGCGCTGCCTCAAATTGGTTTACCGTCCCAGTTGATCGGCTGCATTCCAGATGGGCTACCAGTACCGGACGCCAGCGCTGTCGGCGAGTTGGATACGGTTCTCACCCGTTACTACGTGCTGAACGACATCGTTGACGATGAAGTAGTGGGAATCGAACAAGCGGCCGTAGATCGCACGCAGTTCGCGCACTTGCGCACCCCTGGCGAAGTTGAGTTCGGCGCCATGGTTGAGTTCATGCACCTCGCCTCTGGCCTCATCTACGACACCGAAACAGGCGATATCAAGGCCGCCCTGCCGCGCGCCTGGTGCGCGACATGGGCATACCTAGAAGAGTTCGCTCAAGTGCAGGCGGGCTTGCTCACCGAGTTCTCAGATCTCAGAAGCCGTGAAGACTATATTGAGACACTTCGTCTGATTGCGGTCGATGCCGGCGGTAAGCAGTCATGAACACACCCACCGCATTCGACATCAAGGCGGTGAGTCCGCCATACGCAGGCTTCAGCTGCGACAGTTTTGGATATGACCGCTTTGGAATTTACTGGGCTGCGTTCGATCAAAGTTTGTCTCTTCCTGTCAAGTCTCTTTCTTCCTATGGTAGCGATGAAACTATTCGCCGTGTTCGCAAGGCGCGAATAGAGGAAACGCTCAAGCTCCGCCGCTACTGGCGCATTGTGCGCGACACGGTGGACACCGCATGCCGGTCGGCCGTGTTTCTCAAGCACTTCAAAGAGAACGATCTCATTCACGAACTTGCAAGCTGGCTGATGATCTTCGGCGACAGGATTGGCTTGCAGATCTACAAAGAGGCGATAACGAATTCCGGCGTGTTGGAGGGCTGCGCCGATGCGGATTACGTCATCTCAGACGTGTGGTTCGAGCATCGCGAATCGCCGGGCGACTGGAAAGAGCTAGTCAGGTTGGTGCACGAGCTGGAGGGCGCGCCTGCGCCGGATCTGGATCCGCCGCCACCGCCCGCAGGCAGCTGGCGCTTCTTGCTTGAGCAACTGCGCGAGCAGACAAGCGCCAGCGAACCGCCGCCGTTCAAAATTGGTGAAGTGCCCGAGGCAAGTCACCTCACAACGGATCAAGCTAACGCAGCTCGGCTTGCTGCTTTCTACGGCGGCAAGGAGTTAATTTCTGCCGGCGGAGACTTCTACGTTTGGAAAGACATTCGCTGGGAGCGCGATGTTCAGCAGGGCGCGTACTACGGCGCGCAGCTTTCATCGATTGTCGGTAAGGAGCGGCAAGGGTGGCGCGCAAAATTTGAATCGATGGCCGCGTTGAATCCCGACGGCAAGAAATTGGAGTCCACCCAACGGCGAGACATGAGCAAGTTGGAGGACAATTTGCGGGCGACCGCCGACGGTCTCGCGATGGTGATCGCGCTCTATAAGGCGGAGGCGTTGGAGAAATGGCAGAAGCAGTGCGAGATGCGGACAAACATAAACAACGCGCTCAGTCTGCTGCGAGGCTTGTTAACTATCGATGTTGCTCTGTTCGATCAAAACCCCGCGCTGCTGAACTGCCAGAACGGCACGATAGATCTGCGCAACGGTCGGCTGCGGCAACACAATCCAAAAGACCTAATCACGCAGTGCGCGCCAGTGAACTACGACCCGAACGCCAAGGCGCCGCTCTTTGAGAAATTCTTACGCGAGATACTACCGGATCCTGAGCAAGTTAAGTTCTTGCAGCGGTGGCTTGGATATTGCGCGACCGGAGAGACCGGTGAGCAGAAGATGCTGCTGCACATCGGCGAGGGCGCCAACGGCAAAAGCACGCTGCAAGAGGCAATCGAAGACGTGCTCGGCAGCTACGCTCATACAGCGCCACGAGGGCTGCTGACCGACGCGAAAGGCGATGACCGGCATCCGACAGAGATCGCTGGCCTGTTCCGCAAACGCCTAGTCACCTCCGCTGAAAGTGAAGACAACGCGGCGCTACGCGAGTCGTTCATCAAGCTGGCTACGGGCGGCGACCGACTGTCGGGTAGATGGATGGGTAAGGACTTTTTCGAGTTCTTACCCACGCACAAACTACAACTTCTGACGAATCACAAACCGAACATTAAAGGCTCAGATTTCGGCATATGGCGCCGGATATTTCTGCTGCACTACTTGGTCAAGTTTGGCACTGATGAGGAGATAGCCGCGGGCAGAGCGACGAAACTTCGAGACCGGTCGCTTAAAAAAGCGCTGCTAGCCGAGCGTGAAGGAATTTTCGCCTGGATCGTTCGAGGCGCCATAGATTGGTATCGCGACGGACTCCGGCCACCGAGAAGCGTGCTTGAAGCGAACGAGTCGTATCGCATGGAGCAAGACCGCGTTGGGCAGTTCGTTCGCGAGTGCTGCATCATCGAGGCTGACACATGGTCGCCGTTTTCCGGCGCGATGACTGGACTGTACCCGGCTTACAGAAGCTGGTGCGGAGAGAGTGGTTATCAGGCACTTGGAATGAAACGCTTTGTAGATGAACTTGCGCGAGTTGTGCCGCGTTTCCGAAAGGCCGAGAAGAAGTTGACCGTTGGGGACGTGCGAAAGACTGTCAACGGCGCATACGGCCTACGCGTGAATCTGTCGGGCTGGGCGGCTGAAGTCCCGCAGTCGGGCCCGCCGTCCGCGAACGGCGATCTCGTATGAATAGATACAAGATCGACCCGCTGAAGCAGCGGCTAAATACCGCCGTCCACGCCCTCGCTGCCAAGGACCGGCAGCGAGCGGTCGCGATACTTGCCCAGTTCAACGTACTCACCACCGCCGAGCTGCGTCCCGAGCAGTGGCAAACCGTGCTCGATTCGTTCGAGGCGGCGCTGGCGCAGCTCGATACGAAGGGGGCGCCATGAATCCGCACCAGCTTGTCCGTGAGTACGTCAAACGAGTGGCGCGCATCAGCCCGCTGGCTCTGCGCCTACGCAAGCTCGGTGGTGAAGCTCTCGCGGACATTGTCGACCGTGCAACCGCGCGCGTCTGCGACAGGTCGGTCAGGCCGCGGCCGCTGCGTGGAACTTATGATGAGATCCCGTACTTCATTGCAGCGGCGCCGCAGCTATGGCTGTTCTTCCAGCGCGGCCCGAGCGACGTGAAAACGCTGTTGCTGTGCCATTGGAGTCTTGACGCCGCGCGTAAGCAATACGAAGTCGACACCGACACGTCCGGCGGTGCACCTCTCGATCCGAAGGCGCTGAAATTCGACACTGAAGCTGAAGGAGATCTTGCGCGCCACTCCGAGGCGGGGCAGGCGTTCGCGATGGCGCCGGAGCGGCTGCTCGAACAGGAGGCGCAAGACGAAGCTGAGGCCGCAGCCCTTGAGTACCGAAGGCATCGCCTGCGCGAGGCCGCCGTGAAGTATTTCAAAACATTGAAGCGGCCGCATCGTCGCGTTTTCTGCGCGATATGCCCGACTCTTGCCTCGCTGGAGGTGCACAGAGCCGACGTCGTCAACGGAGTTATCTCGGCAAGATACGGCGTAGCTCCGGCAACGGTTTCTAAAATCCGTGCCAAACTCGAATCGCTAGCGGACGAATTTCAAACCGCGCCGCCAGACGCCAGTGGGCCGGAGCCTGTCGGCGAATCGGCGGCGATCACGAGCATCGCTGATGAGGATCTAGAAAAGCTGCGGATGCCGGAAGTCGACGACCACGACGATATCTCTGAGAACATCTTGCACGGCTACGCACAACGCCAAGACCTGAGTTGGCTCGCCAGGGATAAGCGTTGGAGCGGCGGGCGCCGGATGTACTCCGATAGGGCGTTGGTGACTGGGAACTACCGTCATAGAGACTGGGACGACCCCGCGCGGATCGCTGAGCGCGATCAGTTTGCGCGGCGCGGTTTTTCCGATTTCGAGATGCGGATGCTTGAGAAGCGCTCTGCAGAGGCGGGCTTCGATCTAGCTAAAGTCTTGCGTGACCTGGATGACGCTCTAGCCAAACGTGCGTTGGATTCGATGCTGGCCAACTCGATAGCGCCGAAGCGGGGTAAACGCTGAGCGCACATTAACACCGTCTAAAACTCCATTCGCTCTGGGCTAGCCGCCCGCGCCGGATTTAATCGCCGGCAAAACAGGTGTTCGATCCGCAATCGCCAAGTGCGGGTACGCATGCAGCGCTTTACCCGCCAACTGCTTCATGCGTACCGATGAGCGCGGTTGAGGTATGTGAAAGTGACTGGCTTACTTAACCCCGCCCAAGCGGCGGCGATATTGGGTGTCAATGCCGACACCGTCAGGGATTATGCAAGGCGGGGACTGGTGCCCGCCCGCAAGATCGGCAAACATTGGAGATTCCTCGAAACGGATCTGTTCGAAATAGGCAAACGGAACATCACACCATGCTCTACAAACGCGCAAAGGGTTCAGATTCCCATTACTGGGTTCGCTTCCGGGTCCGTGGCGTCGAGGTTAGACGCAGCACTGGCACGGCGGACAAGAACGCAGCCGAAGACTACGAGCGCCGCTTAAGAGACGACGCCTGGCGCGCCTCGAAGCTGGGCGTTGTCCGTCGCAGCTGGGGTGAGGCGACCGAGCGCTGGCTACGGGAGCGCGCGACGACGAAGCGCAGCATCGACCGTGACCGCGAGGCGTTCGCGGCCGTGGCGCCGATCTTGAATGGCGCCTCGCTCGATGAGCTGACAAAAGCGTCGCTGTCGAAGCTGCGCCAAGTGCTGGAGCTGCCCGACGATGAGGGTAAGGTGCGAAAGCCGGCAACGGTGCTGCGCATCCTCGCGGCCGTGCGGGCGGTCCTGAACGCGTGCGTCACTTGGGACTGGCTCACCGATGCGCCGCACGTGGATGTGCCTAAGTTGCCGAAGGCCAGCGAGCCGCGCCACCTATCGGCCGCGCAGTTCGAAAAGCTGTACAGAGAGCTGCCTTCGCACCTACAGCCTATGGCGCGGTTCTCTATCGAGACGGGGCAGCGGTACGCGGCCGTCGCCAAGCTGCAATGGTCGCAGGTCGACCTGAAGCGCCGGCATGCGTACATCTCTAGTAGCACCTCGAAGTCGAAGCGACCCATTGCGATGCCTCTGAGCGCCGCTGCGCTGGCTGTGCTCAAGGCCCAAGTCGGCAAGCACCCTCAGTATGTGTTCGCCTACCAAAAGCCGAGCCGCGACGGGAGCGGCGATTGGATCGCGCCCATAGGATCCGTCAAGACAGCATGGCTCAAGGCCGCAAAGCGGGCGGGGCTCGACGGGTTCCGCTGGCACGATCTACGGCACAGTTGGGCGTCGAGACACACCCAGAACGGGACGCCGCCGATTGTGCTGCGGGATCTGGCAGGATGGGCGAGCCTCGCTATGGTTGAACGTTACAGCCACCTTGCCCCGAGCCATTTGGCGCAGTGGGTCGAGGCCGGCAGAGGCCGGGCGGCCAAAGCGGGTACAAAAGTGGGCACAGGGGGAGCGAGGAAATAGCGGAAATGGCTTGTTTTGTAGGGTTTTCTCGGCCGGAACGGCCCATTCGTAATGCGTGGGTCCCCAGTTCGAATCCGGGTTGCGGCACCATCTCCTCGTTGAACGCTTGCACGCCATGAGCCAACGGTCGCTGCTGGAATCCTCGCTGCGCGCACTCTCCAGGTTGCCATGGGCTTTTTGGCGCGGCTTCTCGATGTTCGCCTACGTCGTGGCCTACTACCTCGTGCGTCATCGGCACAAGATCATCAGCGATCAATTGAAGCTGGTGCTGCCGCAGGCGAGCGAGGCCGAGCGCACGCGCATCCACAAGCAGTTCCTCAAGAATTTCTGCGATGTGTTCATCGAACTACTGAAGATGTCGACCATGGGCGAGAAGGAGATGATCGAGCGGGTTCGCGTCACGAATCTGGAACTCGCCACGCGCTACCTGCAGGCCGGGCAGAGCGTCATGTTCGTGACCTCGCATCTTTGCAACTGGGAGTGGCTGCTGCAGGGGGTGAAGCTGCAGCTAGGTTATCCGGTGGATGCGGCCTACAAACCCCTGCACGATCAGTGGGCCGAGCGGCTGATGCTCTCGGTGCGCGCGCGCTTCGGCGCACGCCTGGTGCCGGCCAAGGAACTGTTCGGCGATTTCTTGAAGCGCCGCGGCATCGTGCGCGGCATCGCCATCAATGCCGACCAGGCGCCGGTATCCACCGACAAGCGTTACTGGACCAAGTTTCTCGGCCAGGACACCGCCTTCTATGTCGGCACCGAGCAGATCGCGCGCGGCATGCGCCTGCCGGTGCTGTACGTGGCCATGCGTCGGCTGCGACGCGGCTATTACGAAGTCGAGCTGCAGCCGCTCTGGGACGGCAAGGAGGCATTGCCGGCGAACGAGGTGACCGAGCGCTACGCCCGTGCCTGTGAGGCGGAGGTCTATAAGCATCCGGCGGACTGGCTGTGGTCGTACCGGCGCTGGCGCCTGCAAAAGCCCTTGTACGGCGCCGAGTAGGGCTATCATGCAGGTTCAGATCAAGCAGGGGGTGCGCCATGAAACTGGATGATTCTCGCCGCAGCGACAACGTCGAAGATCAGCGAGGCTCCGGTATCGGCCGCGGCGCCGGCATCGGGCTTGGCACCATCGTCATCCTGGTGGTGGGTTATTTCATGGGAATCAACCCCTCGACCCTCTTGAGCCTCCTGAACGGCGACCCGCAGCAGCAGGCGAGCGCTCCGCAAGACGCCAGCCAGGCGCCGGCCGACGCGAACGACCCGCAGGTGGATTTCGTGCGCGCGGTGCTCGGCGAAACGGAGGATGTGTGGGGCGCCTACTTCAGCAACATGGGCAAGACCTACCGGCGTCCGCATCTGGTGCTGTTCTCCGACCAGGTGTCTTCCGCCTGCGGATTCGCCAGCGCCGCGGCGGGTCCTTTTTACTGCCCCGGCGATGAGCGGGTGTACATCGATTTGAGTTTCTACCGGGAACTGGCCGGCAAGTTCGGCGCGCCGGGCGACTTCGCCCGCGCCTACGTGATCGCCCACGAAGTGGGCCACCACGTGCAGAACCTTCTCGGCATCACCAATCAGGCATCGCAGGCCGAGCAGGCCGCCGGCCGCACCGGCGCCAACCACGTCTCGGTGGAGGTCGAGCTGCAAGCCGATTGCTTCGCCGGCGTCTGGGCGTCTCAGGCCAATCAGGCGAGAAAGATCCTAGAGCCCGGCGATCTGGAGTCCGGCCTCGCCGCGGCCTCGTCCGTCGGCGATGACACCCTGCAAAAGCGTGCCACCGGCACGGTGGTGCCGGACAGCTTCACGCACGGCACCTCGGCGCAACGGGTGAAGTGGTTCAAGCGCGGATTCGGCAGCGGCGATATTTCGAGCTGCGATACCTTCGGCGCGGGGAGCTCGCTCTAGGCTAGGGCTTCGCCTTGAGTTTCCCCTCCAGATGCTGCGCCAGCTGCGCGATGGTCGGGTAGTCGAAAAGCTCGGTGAGATCGATGAGACCGGGAAAATCGCGGTCGACGTTCTCGTGAATCTCGATCAGCTTCAAGGAGCTGGCGCCGATCTCGAACAGATTGTCGTTCACATCGATGCGCTTGCCGGGCAGCGCTGCTTCGCAGATGGCCTGCAGGCGCGCCTCGATCCCCTGGGACGCCGCGCGCCCGTCGCCGCCGCCCTGCGACTTCAATTCCTTGAGCGCGCCCAAGTCTGCGTCGAATTCGCCCTCGATGTAGGCTTCCTCCAGCATGTGACGCTGCACCTTGCCGCTGGTGGTCTTGGGGATGCGCTTGGTGGGGACCACCTCGGCGACTTCAAGTCCGGTGTGCTCGTTGATGAGGCGGCTGACTGCCAGCGCGGTGGGCAGGAAATCCTGCATGCTGCCCCGGTGCAACACGAAGACGATGAGCTCCTCGCCCTTGTCGCCCGGCTTCTGCACGCCGGCCGCGACCACCTTGTTGAGATCGAGCCCGGGCGCGCGCTGCGCGATGTTCTCAAGATCGTACGGATAGTAGTTCTGGCCGTTGACGAAAATGATTTCCTTAGCGCGGCCCGCAATGTAGAGCGCCGCGTCGTGAATGAAGCCCAAGTCGCCGGTATCGAGCCAGCCGTCGGCGTCGATGGCCTGAGCGCTCGCTTCCGCGTCGGCGTAGTAGCCGCGCGTGACCGAGGGGCCGCGGATAAGTATGTGGCCCACGTGCTCGTCCGCGATAGCCTTGTGCGCCTCGTCGGCGACCAGCAGTTCGGTGGAGGGCAGGACATGGCCCACCCACATCAGTTCCATCGCATCGCGGGCCTGCGCGGGATTCACCTCCACCCGCTCGCCCACCTTGAGTTTGTGGCGGTTGACCCTGATCCAGCGGTATTCCGCCCCCGCCGGCGGCAGGGCGGCGCAGAGCGCAGCCTCGGCGAGGCCGTATACCGGGTACATGGCGTTGCGCTTCAATCCCGTGTAGGCGAGCGTGTTCATGAATTCGTTCACCAGCGGCACGGAAATCGGTTCCGCGCCGTTGAAGATGAGCCTGATCCTGGAAAGATCCACGCCCTCCAGGCGCCGCTCGCCCAGCACCTTGAGGAAATGCCGGTAGCCGAAATTCGGCGAGCAGGTCATGGTGGCGCCGTGCTTGGCGCACATCTGCAGCCAGAGCAGCGGCCGGCGCACGAACAGTTCAGTGGGCATGAGATTGATGTGCGAGCCCGAGAAAAACATCATCAGGTAGAAGCCGATCAGCCCCATGTCGTGGGTCAGGGGCATCCAGCTCAAGGTGGCGTCGTCCTCGGTGAAATGCGCCACCTCGTGCAGGCCCTTGGTGTTGGCGAGGATGTTGCCGTGGCTCATCATGATGCCCTTGGGCTCGCTGGTCGAACCCGAGGAGAACTGGATGAAGGCAAGATCGTCGCTCTGCGGCTTGTGAATCTTGCCCGCACGCGACACATCGCTGATGTTCTCGACCAGAAACGCACGCGCCTTGAGTTCCGCGAAAGCCGCGCCGTCTTCGGCCTGGCCCGCAAGCGCCGTGAGCCGCTCGAGATTCTTGGCGTCGGTGTAGAGAATCGGACGGCCTAGCTTCTTCGCGACCCGCAGCAGCTTCAATCGATGCTCATCGCTGATCCCCACGGCGAGCGGCACCGGTACGATGCCCCCGGCGATCGCCGCCCAGAACCCGTCCATGAACTGCTCGTTGTTGGTCAGGAAGATGATCATCTTATCGCCGGGTTTGGCGCCCGCGGACTGCAGGTGCTGCAGGATGCCGAGCGCACGGGCGTAAAGATCCTTGTACGGCAGGCGCCGTTCGAGGTTCTCGCCCTCGATGTAGGTGACGCTGCGTTCGAGGCTGCGATTGCGCTCCAGCGCATCGAGCAGGGTCATCTTCGGGTCGAGTTTGCTGACATCGATCATCGTTCGGTCACCATCATCATGAGGTTGGAGCGCGGCCTTAAATTGATCTGCGCCTCGAATTCAATCGGTTCTCGGGTGGCGCGCGAGAGCTTGAAGCGCCGCATCATGGTATGCATGTGCACCAGCATTTCAAACATCGCGACGCTCTCGCCGATGCAGTGCCGCGGGCCCACCGCAAACGGAATGTAGGCGAAGCGGTGGCGTTCCTCGGCATCGGCGCCGGCGAAGCGTTCCGGCCTGAACTGCTCGGGCTCGTCCCAAAACTTCGGGTTCCGGTGCAGCATGTAGGGACTGATGAACACGTCGGTGCGGGGCGCGATCGGATAGCCCGACAACTCGTCGGCCTCGATCGAGCGGCGGGTGATGAGCCAGCCCGGCGGATACAGGCGCAGCGACTCCTGGAGCACTTGGTGGGTGAAGCTCAAGCTCTCGGCGGCATCCAGGCCCAGGGGGCCCTCGGGGTTCACCTTGCCGGCCTCGAGTGCGATGCGCTCGGCGGCATCCTCGTGTTCGTCGAGCAGATACCAGGTCCAGGTGAGGGCCGCGGCCGTGGTCTCGTGGCCGGCGACGATCAGGGTGAGCACCTCGTCGATCAGTTCCTTGTCCTTCATCGGCTCATCGGTTTCCCGGTCGCGCGTACCCATGAACATGGCGAGGAAATCGAAGTGTTCCTCGTTGCGGTCGCGCCGCCGCTTGATGAGCTCTGCGACCAGGCGCGCGAGCGAGCGGAACTGGAAAGCAAACTTCAAATCGCGGTTGGAGTGCTTGGCCACCACTTCGAACGGGTTTACCCCCATCTGCTCCTCCAGGCGCTTCAGATCCGTGCCGAAGATCGAACGCAGCACGATTTCGAGGGTCAGTTCGCTGGTGTCCGAGGAGATATTGACCGGCTCGCCGCGCCGGGCCTGCGCCGACCAGCGTTCGGCGTATTTCGAGTTGATCTCGGCGATGAGTTCGGCGAACTGCGCGATCACGCGGCGATGAAACGAGGGCTGCATCATGCGGCGCTGGCGGCGCCAGAAATCGCCCTCGCTGGTCATGAGCCCGTTGCCCAAAAGGATTTTCACCCGGTCCATGCCATCGCCCTTGGTGTAGTTGCGGTGGTTGGACAGAAGCACCCGTTTGATGTCGTCCGGGTGGTTGATGATGTAGTTGTACACGCCGCGGGCCGGCGCGAACAGCCGGTAGATGTCGCCGAATTCGGCGTAGTAGCGTTTCAGGCGCTCGAGTGACTCGTCGCTGCCGCCGACATCGAACCCCTCGTTCGGGCCCGGCGGAAAGGCTGGGGTTTGCATGGCGCGCATTGTAACTTAAGGCGATTGCGCAGCCCGCAAGCCTTCCCGGACAATAGCGCCGTGGCCAAACGCAACGACGTGGCGGGACTTCGCAACAGCATCTACGACCAACAGACGCGCTCAGGACGGCGTTTGAGTCGCGGCCGGCTGCTGTTGTTCCGCTTGGGCCTGCCGCTGGTCAGCGCTCTCCTGCGCTGCGTGTGGCGCTGGACGCGCGTCGTGCGCGTCATCGACCCGGAACACCTCACAAGCGCGCTCGCCCGTGCTCCATCCTTCATCCCCGTTTATTGGCATCAGCACCAGCTGCTCTGCTCGAAATACCTGTTCGGCGTGCCGGGGATGAAACTGGGTCTACTGATCTCGCCGTCGGTGGACGGGGAGTTCGGGGCCATGCTGGTGAGACATTTCGGCGGTGAAGTGATCCGCGGCTCCTCCACGCACACCGGCGCCCGGGCCCTGCGGGACTTCTACCAGGCTCTGGTGCACGAGGGCATCTCGCCGGTGATAGCCGCCGACGGCCCGAAGGGACCGCCCTTCAAATTCAAGCCCGGCGCCGTGCTTTTGAGCCAGCTTTCGCAGCGGCCGATGATCCCCATGAGCTTCTGTGCTTCCCGGGCCTGGAAGGTGGGCTGGGATCGGTTCGTGATCCCCAAGCCCTTCTGCCGCGCCGTGATCGCGGTGGGGGAGCCGGTGTATGTGCCCAAGGGCATCGATGCGGAAGGGTTGTCGAAGCTTCAGCTTAAGATGGAGGAAAGCCTGAAATCTCTATTCGAGTCCGCGCGCAAAGCCCTGACGTCCAAGCCATGAAGTTGGCGGGGGCATCTTCCCCTAGGATAAGTAAAGGAAATCCGAAGCCTCATTAATACAACCGCTTAGCTTGTAATCCTTATAACTTGTGCGAGAATCCGGGTGTAGGTGGGGGATGTCTGCTCAAGGAAGTGTGTGACACATTCAATTCTTCGTCGCATTCCAGTGGCAAACTGTTGATCCACAAAAGTAACCCTTTTTAGTCCGGACCGTCAGAGCGCATGGCAATAGCTCCCCACGATCCCCGCCAGCTCGACCTGACAGCGTCGGACATCCTGTCGCCTCAAAGTTGGCCCAAGCGCGGGCCGCGCCCCATCGTCGGGCTCGATGTCATCTGCACCAAGATCGCGGTCGATTTCCAGTCGATGACGGCCGACAACGCCCTCGACACCATCACCGCGAACCTCGAAATGCTCCGCGATGCGACCCGGGTGGATGCCACGTTTCACATCAGCTTCGACGAGGAAGTTGAAGCGTTTGGTGAGATACAGGTGGCTCGCGGCATGCTCGCCACCGGAAACCCAGAGCAGCTCACCGGCCAGCTTTTGAACGTCATGCCCTGGCTGCGCGCGCGCCTCGCGCCGCTTCGCGTCTCGGAGCTGCGCGACACCGCCGCTCCCCGCGAGGATCAGGCGGTCGATTGCGCACTCTGGAGCCACCTTGGGATCGGCTCGGTGCTCATGATCGGTTACTTCATCCGCGGCCGGGCCGCGGGCATCCTCGGGCTCGCCAACGCGCGGCCGCGGGAGAACTGGGAGGTGCAGCTGCATCTGCTCATGAAGCTCTTGGGATCGAGCCTGGCGACGGGCCTCGAGCGCATCGCCATCGAGCAGCAACTGGCGGACCTCGAGGAACGCAACGAACTGGCCATGCACAGCGCCAATGACGGCCTGTGGGACTTCGACACCGTCAACAACCGGGTGTACCTCTCGCCGCGCTGGAAGGGCATGCTCGGCTACGACGAGAGCGAGGTGGGTCAGGCCCCCGACTGGCGCACCCTGGTGCACTCGGACGACATGTCCCGAGTGCAGTCCGCCATTCGCGACCACGTTGCCGGCAAGACCCCGATCTTCGAGAGCCTGCACCGCATGCGCCACGCCACCGGCGAATGGCGCTGGGTCATCAGCCGCGCCAAGGCCAAAGTGGACGAGAAGGGACGCCTGCTGCGCCTGGTGGGCGTGGAACTGGACATCACCGAACGCAAGCTCTACGAGGAAGCGTTGTTCCGCGAGAAGGAGAGCGCGCAGATCACCCTGCAGAGCATCGGCGACGGTGTGATCACCACGGACGCGAAGGGCGTCATCGACTACGTGAATCCGGTGGCGGAAGCCTTGACCGGGTGGCGGCTCGAGGACAGCCAGGGCCGCGCCATCGAGGAGATCTTCCGTGCCTTCCACGAGGAGACCTGCGAGCCCCTGGAGAATCCTTTGGCGGTGGCCATCCGCCGCACCCGCTCCATCAAGTCGGTGCGCCCCATGCTGCTCATCCGGCGCGACGGCAACGAGATCTACGTCGAGAGCACGGCATCCCCGATCCGCGACGGCAACGGTTCGGTGTCGGGCGGCGTGCTGGTGTTCCACGACGTGTCAGAGGCGCGCGAACTTAACCGCCGCCTGAGCTACCACGCGAGCCACGACGTGCTCACGGGTCTGGTCAACCGCCGCGAGTTCGAGAACCGCATGGAGCGGGCGCTGAAGAGCGCCAAGGCGCGCGAGACTTCGTATGCGCTCTGCGTCCTCGATCTCGATCAGTTCAAGATCGTCAACGATACCTGCGGCCACAGCGCTGGCGATGCGCTCCTGGGCCAGGTGGGCGCGCTGCTGAAGTCCAAGGTGCGCTGGCGCGACACCCTCGCGCGCCTGGGCGGCGACGAGTTCGGCATCCTGCTGGAGAGCTGCTCGCTGGACGAGGCGATGCGCACCGCCGAGGCGCTGCGCGAAGCGGTCCGCAATTTCAAATTCACCTGGGAAGAGCGCACCTTCCGCTTGGGCGCGAGCATCGGCGTTGTGCCGATCGCGAGCGACAACGCGGACGTGGCCTCGGTGCTCTCTGCCGCCGACAGCGCCTGCCAGGCTGCGAAGGAAGCCGGCCGCAACCGAGTACACAGCTTCGAAGAGAATGACCTGGACCTGATGCGCCGCCGCCGCGAAATGCAGTGGGCCGCGCGCATCAACAACGCGCTGGAAGAGGGCCGCTTCGAACTGTTCCGCCAGACCATTCTGCCGCTGCAGAACAACGAGGGCGGCGCGCACTACGAATTGCTGCTGCGGATGCGCGACGAGGCCGGCAAGATCGTGGCGCCGGACAACTTCATCGCCGCGGCCGAGCGCTATGGCATCACGCCGCAGATCGACCGCTGGGTCATCGAGAATGCGTTCCGCTGGCTGGTTTCGGAGGCCGACGAGCGCGAGAAGCTCACCATGTGCTCGATCAATCTGTCGGGCCAGAGCCTGGGTGACGACAAGTTCCTGCCCTACGTGATCGACCAGTTCCATAGAAGCGGCCTGGATGCCTCCAAGATCTGCTTCGAGATCACAGAGACCGCTGCGATTGCGAGCTTCTCGCAGGCCAATCGCTTCATCCAGGCCCTGAAGGAGCTCGGCTGCAAATTCGCGCTCGACGACTTCGGGACCGGTCTCTCCTCGTTCGGCTACCTCAAGCACTTCCCGGTCGATTTCCTGAAGATCGACGGCAGCTTCGTCAAAGAAATCCTGCACGATCCGATCGATCGGGAGATGGTGCGTTCGATCAACGAGATCGGCCACCTCACCGGCAAGCAGACCATCGCGGAATTTGCCGAGAATCAGGAAATCATCAACATGTTGCAGAGCCTGGGCGTTGACTATGCCCAGGGCTACGGGGTTTCCCAGCCGCAGCGCGTCCTCAAAGCCGCCGCAGCGGGTTAGCGTCCCCGCAGGCCTGGAGGCAACTCCGGCGTCGGCAGTTCTTTCAGGCAAGGTCCCTTGGAGTCCGCGGTCGGCGGATTCGCGACTTTCCATCCCTCGCGACGGTTGTGCATCACGAACACCGCGGGCGTCGGCAGACCGAACGTGTCCTCGAGGGAACTGGGTGGAATGCAGAACACGAATCCGAGCCGCTGACGAGCGCCTGCGGAAGCTGCAGCGCCGGGCTGGCTCATGTCGAACCTCAGGGACTTCATGAACTGTCTCACCGCAGAGGCGAAAACGTGATGATCCGCACTCACGATGGAGACATGGTTCGCCTTGCCGTCGCCTTGGAGATCAAACTCGACCAGCACCTTACCCTCGAGACTTCCGCTCAGCGCTGAGTCAGGATAATAGATGCTGCTCGACAAAAGGATGCGTGGCAGCTTGCCTGCCTGGTCCGCTCTCACGGCGCCACACGCCATAAGCACGATGAGCACCAAGACGCCTCCGCGACATCCCTGCTTACTCGGCACTAGCTCCATTCGAAACGCATAGATAGATCCACCGCGCGAACGTGCTTGGTAATGCCGCCGACCGAAACATAATCGACGCCGGTCTCGGCGATGGCGCGCAGGGTCTCCTCGGTCGCGCCGCCCGAGGCCTCGAGCTTCAGAGGCCGGCCCTCCGCCACATTCATGGCCACGGCTTCGCGCATCATGGGCAACGAGAAGTTATCGATGAGCGCGATGTTCGCGCCCGCATCGATCGCCTCTTTGAGCTCGGCGAGCGACTCGACCTCCACCTCGACAGGCACCTTGGCATCCTTGCGCGCGGTGCTCACGGCGTTGCCGATGGAACCGGCTGCCATGATGTGGTTTTCCTTGATGAGAATGCCGTCGTACAGACCCATGCGGTGATTCTGGCCGCCACCCACCCGCACCGCGTACTTCTGCGCCGTGCGCAGGCCCGGAATGGTCTTGCGGGTGTCGAGGAGCTTGCAGTCCGTGCCTTCGAGCTGCTTGACGTAGCGCCGCGCGGCGCTCGCCGTGGCCGAGAGCAGCTGCAGGAAATTGAGGGCGGTGCGCTCGGCGGTGAGCAGCGCCCTGGCGCTGCCCTGCACCCGGAAAAGCGCCTGGTCTGAAATCACCGCATCGCCCTCGCCGATGAACCATTCGAAGCGCGCCTGGCCATCGAGCGCAAAGAAGATGGCCTCTACGTAAGGGATGCCGCAGACGATGGCTTCCTCGCGTGTGATGACCGTGGCTCGGCCCTGCCGGTCGGCGGGGATGAGCAGCGCGGTAAGGTCACCCGCACCCACGTCCTCGGCGAGCGCCGCTTGCACATGCGCCGCGAGATCGGCAGGGACCGGCACCGCGGGGCGCGCCGTGGGCGCTGTCGGTGCCGGTCCTTTCATTTAGAACGGTAATCCGTGTGTGGGGCCCACCATGCACATGAGCATGGGAATGGAGAGCAGGAAATTCATGCGCGAGGCATAAAGCGCGGTCTTGCGCGCGGCGGCTTTCTGTTCATCGTTCGCCGGCACGATCCCCAGCAGCTTTTTCTGATTCGGCCAGATGAGCGCCCAGACGTTGAACAGCATGATGGTGCCGAGCCAGGCGCCGATGCCGATGATGAGGTTGGGACGGTTCAAGGGGTTGTCCATGAGCCCCAGGCTGAAGGCCCCCAGCAGGCGGCCCGGGGTCTGGGACAGCAGTCCCACGCCCAGCAGCCAGGTGACCAGGGCCGACCAACGGAACCACTTGAGGGCCAGCGGGGCGACATATTTATTGACGCCGGCGCCGCCGGGGCCGCCCTTGTCGGCAGCGGCCACCGCCATGGCCGGGGTTTGCACTGCATTGAAGTAGTAGAGGAGGCCGATCCAGAACACGCCCGCGATGATGTGCAGCCAGCGGGTCAGGGCCGCCATGTTCAGGCTGTCGAAGTGAAATCCGCCATCGATCAGGACGGCGATGATCACAGCAAGGATAAAACCAATGATTAGAGGCCATTTGACGGTTGTCAGCGGATTCATCTCAATTCCCCTCCATATGTTCTTCTTGTCGCGCCTCTTGCGAAAAATTAGGACATGCGGCGCTCTGGAAGAATAGGAGTTTGACCCCAATAATTCAAATATGCCCGAGATTTGGCCGGCATCCCCGTGCATTCAGGTTTGTGTGCTCGACAGCGAGGGGTACTGCACGGGTTGTTATCGTACAATGGCGGAAATTTCAGGCTGGCTGAGCATGGACCCGTCACAGCGGCGCGCCGTGCTCGATCTGCTTGCCGAGCGGGCAACTAGGCTAAGGGCTGCGGCCCCGTAAAGTTTAAGGTTGGAGAGCGACTATGACTGCGATCGAACGAATCAAGAGCCAGCTGGCCTCGGCACCGGTGGTGCTGTACATGAAGGGCACGCCGGATTTCCCCCAATGCGGCTTTTCGGCTCAGACGGTGGGCGCGTTGAAGGCATTGAAGGCCAAATTCGCGCACGTGAATATTTTCGAGGATCCGGAGGTGCGCGAGGCGCTGAAGGCCTATTCGAACTGGCCGACCTATCCCCAGCTGTACGTGAACGGGGAGCTGCTGGGCGGCTGCGACATCGCGGTTGAGATGTACAAGAGCGGCGAGCTCAAACAGCTGCTGGCCGAGGCCGGCGCGGTCGCCGCCTAGGCTCCCTCAGCCCGCCGAGTCCACGCCCTTGGGCAGCGGGGTCGCTTGCGCGACCTCCGGCTCGTTGGCGGATGAGGGTTCCACTTCGAGCGGCCCCATGGCGGCGAGGCGGCGGCGGCTGGCCTCGAATACCCCCTGGAATTGATTGCACACCGTGCAGAACAGATCCGCCGTGCGTTCGGCATCGTAGGCGGCCGAGTGCGCCGACGAGGTGTCCCATTCCAGTCCCGCAGCGAGCGTCGCGCGCATCAGCACCGTCTGTCCGAATGCCACGCCGCCCAGCGTTGCGGTGTCGAAACAGGAAAAAGGATGGAAAGGATTCCGTTTCATCTGCGTGCGCGCGACTGCGGCATTCAAGAAATTGAGATCGAAGAACGCGTTGTGGCCAACCAGGACCGCACGGGTGCAGTCGTGGTTGCGCAGCGCCGTGCGCACCTCTTTGAAAACCCGCTGCAGCGCGTCCTCCTCGGCAATGGCCGGCCGCAATGGATGGTGGGGATCGATGCCGGTCACGGCGAGGGAGGCGGGCTCGAGGTTCGCACCCTCGAACGGCTTCACGTGATAACGGTGCGTCTCGCCGCGCGCCAGCGTCCCGTCCGAGCGCATTTCCAGCAATACCGCGGCGATTTCGAGCAGCGCATCGGTCTGCCAGTTGAAACCGCCGGTCTCCACGTCGACCACCACCGGCAGAAATCCGCGGAAGCGGGTAGCAAAGGTGATCGGCGGCAAGGGACTCACGGCGCGAGTCGCCAGGCAATGGGTTCGCCCGCGCGGTACGGCACCAGCGTGCCATCACCGAAGGGATAGGCTGCGGGCGGCGACCAGGCTTCCTTCACCAGCGTGATGGTGGCGGTGTGGCGCGGCAGGCCGTAGAAATCGGCCCCATAGTGGCTGGCAAAGGCTTGCAATTTTTCGAGGCACCCGACTGATTCGAAGGCCTCAGCGTACAGTTCGATGGCCGCATGCGCTGTGAACATGCCGGCACATCCGCACGATGTCTCCTTGGTGGCACGCTCATGGGGCGCGGAGTCGGTGCCGAGGAAGAAGCGCGGATTGCCGCTGACCGCCGCCTCGAGCAGCGCCTGGCGATCGCGCTCGCGCTTGAGGATGGGCAGACAGTAGTAGTGGGGCCGGATGCCGCCTGAAAAAATCGCATTGCGGTTGTGCAGCAGATGCTGCGGCGTGATGGTGGCAGCGACGCCTTCGCGCGCGCGCTCCACGAAGCGCACCGCACGCTCGGTGGTGACATGTTCGAACACCACCTTGAGCCGCGGAAACCGCTCCACCGTGGGCTCGAGAACCTGGTCGATGAAGTGTGCCTCGCGGTCGAACACATCGATATCGGCGCCCGTGCTTTCGCCGTGCACCAGCAGCGGCATGCCGCGCGCCTGCATCCGCTCCAGCACGTGGTGGACGTTTTTGATGTCCGTGACGCCCGCGTCCGAATGGGTGGTTGCCCCGGCGGGGTAGAACTTCACGCCGTGCACGATGCCGCTTTGCTTCGCGACCTCGATTTCCTCGGGCCTCGTGGCGTTGGTGAGATACAGCGTCATCAACGGCTCGAAGGTCGAGCCCGCTGGCAGCGCCTCCAAGATGCGCTGTCGATAGGCGGCGGCAAGCGCGGTGGTGGTGATGGGGGGCTTCAGATTCGGCATGACGATGGCGCGGCCAAAGCGCGCGGCCGTATGCGCCGCCACCGCGCGCAGCGCCGCGCCGTCGCGCAGGTGCAGGTGCCAATCGTCCGGCCGTTGCAGCGTCAGGCTCTTCAAGTTTCCACCCTGGGCCAGCCGCGTCGCAACAGATCGAGCGTATAGCGCACGCCGAAGCCGGTGATCTCGGTGCCGATATGGGCCAAGCCCCCCGCGCGCGTGCCGGCGGAAAGGTCCAAGTGCAGCCAGGCAATGCTGTCAGGCACAAAGCGTTTTAGGAAGCGTGCGGCCAGGATGTGGTCGCCCTTGCCATCGACGGCGCACTGCATGATGTCGGCAATACCACTTTCCAGATCGGTCTCATAATCCTCGTCCATGGGAAAGCACCACACGCGCTCGCCGCTGCGTACGCCGGCCGCCTCGATCAACGCGCGGCTGCCCGGGCGATTGCTGAAGGCGCCGCTGTAGCGCTCGGTGAGCGCGTAC
Organism: Steroidobacteraceae bacterium; assembly: GCA_036494165.1. GTDB lineage: Bacteria > Pseudomonadota > Gammaproteobacteria > Steroidobacterales > Steroidobacteraceae > Bog-1198. The sequence goes on along the minus strand of DASXOQ010000006.1, from coordinate 61,257 downwards.
ACGCAGGCGCCTGTCAAGGTGGCGTAGTCGATCAAGACCTTGGGTTTCGCGCGGGCCGCGAGCGCCAAGGTGTCGGCCAGCACCATGCGGCCCTCAGCATCGGTGTGGATCACCTGGATGGTCGTGCCGTTGATGGCGCGCACGACATCCTGCGGCTGGTAGGCCGTCGGCCCGATGCGATTCTCGGTGATGGCGAGCCAGCAATCGGTGGCGAGCGGCGAGTTCAGCAGCTTCAGCGCATAGAGGCTGCCCAAGGCCACGGCGCTGCCTTCCATGTCGGTATGCATGTCGAGCATGCTTTTATGCGTTTTAAGATTGGTGCCGCCGGTATCGAAGCAGATGCCCTTGCCCACCAGGCTCACCTCGGCCGCGCGCACGCCGCGCGGACGGTAGGCGAGGTGAGCAATGCCCGCATCGCGGGTGGCGTTGCCCGCGGACACCGCGAGGAAGGCGCCGGCGCCGAGGCGTTTCAGCTGGCGCTCGCCGTAGTACTTGAATTTCAGGCCCAAACGCCGCGAGAACTGCTCGAGGAGACTTCGATAGCCGCGCGCGTTCAAATAGTTCGGCGGCAGCGCGGTGAGCCAGCGTGCAAGATTGTTGCCCGCGGCCGAGGCCAGCGTGGCGTCGAGGTCCGCAAGCTTGCCGGTGCGCGAAAGATCGATGCGCGCCAGGCGTGTCCTGCGATCTTGTTTGCTCTTGAATTGCGGCAGGCGAAATGCAGCAGCTTCGATTGCGGCAAGCGTCGCGCTCTGCGATTGCGCGCAGCTCACCAACTCGCAACCCTGCGCGAACAACAAGACCGCATTGGGATCCGGTTTCAACGCCGCACGGGCGAGCGCCGCGCCCCATTGCAGTCGCTTGAAGGTGCTCGCTTCCTCGTCGATGAGACCGATCACAAGCAGCGTTTCGGCGCGCAGCCCAACCCTTACTTCCAGCTGATCGCCAGCCTTTCTGGGCTTCTCGCCGAACAAGCGGCGCAGCAGCAGCCCTTGCGGCAGCGCCTGCCAATCGGCCTCGCGGGGCGTCACGGGCAGCAGCAGAATTGCGCTCGCATAGCGCGCCAGGATGCGGCTCGTGAGGCGGCCGCGGGTCTGGCGCACCGGGACTACTAGTTCGTCGAACGGCAGGCGCGTAGGCATGTCAAATCGGTATGGCGATGAACCGCATGCAGGTCAGAAAAACAAGCTAATGCTTGCTTGACCGACAAAATCCAAACCCCGAAGATAGTGCGGTTAACAACGTGGTGGCAGAGAGCGCAGTGGCGCTGTAACGTGCCTGCCATCTTATCAGGACGCTACGGCGTGTGCATTCTATGACGCAACATTCCCCCTTCGAAGACATCGATCCGGTCGAAACGCAGGAATGGCTCGAATCCATCGATTCGGTCATGCGTTCCCAGGGCCCGGAGCGCGCGCATTTTCTTCTCGAGAAGCTCGTCGACTTCACGCGTCGCTCCGGCGCATACCTGCCCTTCAAGCCCAACACCGCCTATCTGAACACCATCTCGCGGGGGCAGGAGCCGGAGTATCCCGGCGACCGCTCGCTGGAGCGTCGTAACGAGGCATACATGCGTTGGAACGCGCTTGCCATGGTAGTCGGCGCGAACCGGGCGAGTGCCGAGTACGGCGGTCACATCGCCACCTATGCTTCCGCCGCCACACTCTACGAAGTGGGCTTCAATCACTTCTGGCGCGCGAAGAGCGCCGATCATCCGGGCGACATGGTGTTCGTGCAGGGGCACTCGAGCCCCGGCATCTACGCGCGCGCCTACCTCGAAGGTCGCCTGGCCGAGAGCCAGCTGCAGCGCTTCCGCCAAGAGGTGGAGGGCGGCGGCTTATCCTCCTATCCGCATCCCTGGCTGATGCCGGATTTCTGGCAATTTCCGACCGTGTCGATGGGCTTGGGCCCCATGACCGCGATATTCCAGGCGCGCTTCTGCCGCTATCTCGAGCACCGCGGTATCGTGCCGGCGTCGGATCGCAAGATATGGGCGTTCCTGGGCGACGGCGAAATGGACGAGCCCGAGTCCATGGGCGCGCTCACCATGCCGGTGCGCGAGAAGCTCGACAACCTCATCTTCGTCATCAACTGCAATCTGCAGCGGCTCGACGGGCCGGTGCGCGGCAACGGCAAGATCATTCAGGAGCTGGAAGCCGCATTCCTGGGCGCCGGCTGGAACGTGATCAAGGTGTTGTGGGGCTCGCGCTGGGATCCTTTGCTCGAGCGCGATCAAAAGGGACTTCTCAAGCGGGTGATGGAAGAGTGCGTCGACGGCGAGTACCAGAACTTCAAGTCCAAGGGCGGCGCGTATACCCGCGAACATTTCTTCGGCAAGTACCCCGAGCTCAAGGAGATGGTCGCCAACATGTCGGATGAGGAGATCTGGCGCCTGAACCGCGGCGGCCACGATCCGCAGAAAGTGTACGCAGCCTACGCCGCTGCGGTGGCCAACAAGGGATCGCCGACCGTGATCCTCGCCAAGACCGTCAAGGGTTTCGGCATGGGCAAGGCGGGCGAGGGCTTGAACTCGACGCACCAGCAAAAGAAGCTCTCCGACGATGCGCTGAAGGAAGTCCGCGACCGCTTCAACATTCCGATCACCGACGAGCAGATCGCAAGCCTCACATTCCGCAAACCAGCTGAAGACAGCGAGGAGATGCGCTATCTGAAGGAGCGTCGCCAGTCGCTCGGCGGCTATCTGCCCGCGCGCAGTTCCGATGCGCCGGCTCTCGAGGTGCCCGCGCTCGAGTCGTTCAACGCGCTTCTCGAGGGCACGGCGGACCGCGAGATCTCGACCACCATGGCGTTGGTGAGAATTCTCACGCAGCTCGTCAAGGACAAGAACATCGGCAAGCACGTCGTGCCGATCGTGCCCGACGAGGCGCGCACCTTCGGCATGGAGGGCATGTTCCGCCAGATCGGCATCTATTCCTCGGTGGGGCAGCTGTACACGCCGCAGGACGCGGACCAGCTCATGTTCTATCGCGAGGACAAGAAGGGTCAGATTTTGGAAGAAGGCATCAACGAGGCCGGCAGCCTTTGTTCGTGGCTGGCGGCGGCGACCTCCTACGCCAACAACGGCGTGAGCATGGTGCCCTTCTTCATCTACTACTCGATGTTCGGCTTCCAGCGCGTCGGCGATTTCATCTGGGCGGCGGGCGACAGTCAGGCGCGCGGCTTTCTGGTCGGCGGCACGGCCGGCCGCACCACGCTCGCGGGCGAGGGCTTGCAGCACCAGGACGGCCACAGTCAGCTGGTGGCCACCACGGTGCCGAACTGCGTCGCCTACGATCCGACCTATGCCTACGAGCTCGCGGTGATCGTGCAGGACGGTCTGCGGCGCATGTACAAAGAGCAGGAGAATGTCTTCTATTACATCACCTGCATGAACGAAAACTACGCTCATCCGGCGATGCCCAAGAACGCGCAGACCGGAATCCTCAAGGGCATGTACCTTCTGCAGTCCGGCGGCAAGGGCAAGGTGCGCGTAAACCTGCTCGGCTCGGGCACCATCCTGCGCGAAGTGCAGGCGGCCGCGGACCTCTTGGAGAAACAGTACGGCGTGCCCGCGGACGTATTCTCGGTCACCAGCTTCTCGGAGCTTCGCAAAGATGCACTGGCTGCCGAGCGCTGGAACATGCTGCATCCGAACGCGCAACGCAGGAAGACCTACGTCGAGGAGACTCTGGCCGAGCGCGAGGGTCCGTACATCGCGGCCACCGACTACATGAAGACCGTGGCGGATCAGATCCGCCAGTGGGTGCCGGGTCGCTACACGGCGCTCGGGACCGATGGCTTCGGGCGTTCGGATTCGCGCGCGCAGCTGCGCCGTTTCTTTGAAGTCGACCGTCACTACGTGGTGGTGGCCGCCTTAAAGGCGCTCGCCGACGAGGGCAAGATCGACAAGGCGACGGTGTCCAAAGCCATGCGGGACTTCGGCATCGATCCAGAAAAACCCAATCCATTGTCGGTTTAGGCGAACAACCGTGGCAGCTCCCATTGAAGTACGGGTCCCCGATATAGGCGGATTCAAAGACGTCAGCGTCATCGATGTCCTGGTCAAAGACGGGCAGCAGATCGAGAAGGAGACGCCGCTCATCACCTTGGAAACCGAGAAAGCGGCCATGGATGTACCGGCCCCCGCGGCCGGCAAGATCGCACAGCTGAAGCTCAAGACCGGCGATAAGGTTTCCGAAGGCTCGGTCATCCTTCTGTTGGAGACCGCCGCGGAGGCCGCTGCCGAAAAACCGCAGGAAAAGCCGCCGGCAGCGGCGTCAGCGCCCGCGCCCGCCAAGCAGGCGCCGAAGGCTGCAGCACCTGAACCCAAGGCGAGCGCGGCGCTGCCGCCGCAAGAGCCGGCGTCCTCGCCGCGTGCCGCGAATGCGCCGATCGATGAGAAGGCCTTCTCCAGTGCGTACGCCAGCCCCTCGGTGCGCAAATTGGCGCGCGAACTCGGCGCGCAGCTGGGTGCCGTGCACGGCAGCGGTCTCAAGGGCCGCATCACTCACGACGATGTGAAGGCATACGTCAAGGCTCTGCTGAGCGGGGTTGCGGGTGCACCGGGCGCGGGGGCAGGGATACCCAAGGTTCCGACGGTTGACTTTGCCCAGTTCGGCCCCATCGAGGTCAAACCCCTGTCGCGCATTCAGAAGATTTCCGGTGCGCGGCTGCAGGCAAGCTGGCTCAATCTTCCGCATGTCACGCAGCACGAAGACGCCGACATCACCGAGCTCGAAGAAGCGCGCAATGCGCTGAAAGCGCAGGCGAGCCGCGAGGAAGTGAAGCTGACGCCGCTCGCCTTCATCATCCGCGCCGCGTTGATTGCGCTCGCCAAGTTCCCGCGTTTCAACTCTTCGCTCGATGCCTCGGGCGAGAACCTGGTGCACAAGAAGTACTACAACATCGGATTTGCCGCCGATACGCCCAACGGCCTGGTGGTTCCGGTGATCCCGAACGCAGACCGGCTTGGACTTTTCGATATCGCCCGCATCTTGGCGGATATGTCCGAGAAGGCGCGCGCCGGCAAGTTGAAGGCCACCGAAATGCAGGGCGGGAGCTTCACCATCTCAAGCCTTGGCGGCATTGGCGGGACGGCTTTCACGCCCATTATCAATGCACCCGAAGTGGCCATCCTCGGCGTGTCGCGGTCGAGTCAAAAGCCGGTGTACGAGCGCGGCGCCTTCATTCCGCGCCTGATGCTGCCGCTGTCGTTGTCGTATGACCATCGCGTGATCGACGGCGCCGAGGCGGCACGCTTCATCGTGTTCCTGGCCAAGACCCTGGGCGACGTCAAGGCGCTGCTGTGAGCACCGAGATCAAGGTACCCGACATCGGCGACGCCAAGGACGTCGAGGTCGTCGAGGTGTTGATTCAGAAGGGCAGCAAAGTCTCGAAAGAAGATCCGCTGATCACCTTGGAATCGGACAAAGCCTCGATGGACGTTCCTTCGCCGGTTGCCGGCGTGGTGGCGAGCGTTGCGATCAAAAAAGGCGATCGGGTTTCCGCGGGCGCCGTCATTGCGACGCTGGAAGAGGAGAGCGCAAAGGCTGCGGAGAGCGCCAAACCAGCGCCCACTCAGGAGCCCGCGGCTCCCAAGAGCGAAGCGCGGGCCGACAAATCCGAACCGAAGGCGCCGGCGCGCGAAGCGCCAAAAGCGGATGCGGCCAAGGAGCAGAAGCCCCAGCCCGCGAAACAGGATGCCGGTCCGGCGCCGGCGGGCGCGGTGGAGCTGTTGGTATTGGGCGCCGGTCCCGGAGGCTACACGGCGGCGTTCCGTGCGGCCGACCTTGGCATGAAGGTAACGCTCATCGAGCGCTGGCCGGTGCTCGGCGGCGTGTGCCTGAATGTCGGCTGCATTCCTTCCAAGGCGCTGCTGCACGCCGCCAAGGTCATCGAGGAAGCGCATGAGATGGCGAGCTCGGGTGTGACCTTCGGCGAACCCGAGGTCGATCGGGACAAGCTGCGCGCCTGGAAGAACCGCGTGGTGACGCGCCTGACCAACGGCCTCGCGGTGCTCGCCAAGCAGCGAAAGGTCGAGGTGGTGCGCGGCGAGGGCAAGTTCGTGGGCCCCCACGCCATCGATGTGAACGGACCCGACGGCATCAAGCGCATCGAATTCAAGCAATGCATCATCGCCGCGGGCTCGGAGTCCGCGAAGCTGCCGGGACTTCCGGATGATCCGCGGGTCATCGACTCCACCGGCGCATTGGAGCTGCCGCTCGATCTGAAGCGACTGCTCGTCATCGGCGGCGGCATCATCGGCCTGGAAATGGCCTGCGTCTACGATGCACTCGGCGTCAAAGTGAGCGTGGTGGAACTCGCCGACGGCTTGATGCCGGGCGCCGACCGCGACCTCATCCGCCCGCTCCAAAAGCGCATCGAGAAGCGCTACGAGCGCATCATGGTGAAAACCAAGGTGGCGAAGCTCGAGCCCACGCCCGAGGGTTTGCGCGCCACCTTCGAAGGCGCGCAGGTGCCCGAGCCGCAACTCTTCGACCGGGTGCTGGTGGCGGTGGGCCGCTCGGCAAACGGCAACGCCATCAATGCCGGCGCCGCGGGCATCAAGGTCAGCGATCGCGGCATCATCGCCGTGGACAAGCAGATGCGCACCAACGTGCCGCATATCTTCGCGGTGGGCGACATCGTCGGGCAGCCCATGCTGGAACACAAGGCCACCCACGAAGCCAAAGTTGCGGCGGAAGTGGCGGCGGGCCACAAGGCCTCGTTCGATGCGCGCTGCATTCCCTCGGTGGCCTACACCGATCCCGAGGTTGCATGGGTGGGCCTCACCGAGACCGACGCCAAAGCGCGGGGCTTGGAGTTCGGCAAGGGCATGTTTCCCTGGGCTGCCAGCGGCCGCTCGCTGTCCCTCAATCGCGATGAAGGCTTCACCAAGCTGCTATTCGACAAGAACACCCATCGCGTGATCGGCGGCGGCATCGTCGGCACCAACGCCGGCGAGCTCATCGCCGAGGTGGGGCTCGCCATCGAAATGGGCGCGGACGCCGCGGATGTGGGCATGACCATTCACGCGCACCCGACTCTCGCGGAGACGGTGGCATTTTCCGCCGAGGCCTTCGAGGGCACGCTCACCGATCTTTATCAGCCGAAACGCTAGAGGTGGCCATGCGCCGTATGAGAGGTCTGGGATGCATGTTCATCGTGGCACTTCTGGCCGGTCACGCCTCCGCCGGTGAGAGCTGCATAGATTTCCATTGGGATGTGGCCAAGGAACGCGCGTTGTTCGCCACCGCCCCGACGCTCGTGGCCGCAGGCGCCGATGCCAAATCCGCCCCTTCGATACAGGTGGGTCACTTGGTCAAGCTCAAGCTTCAGCCCGTGACCAAGGTGACCTACAAGTTGCAGCCCGGCCGCGGGGTGCCCAACGACGGCGGCCATGCGGGGCTGGTTCTTCTCAAAGTGCCTGCCGACGGCGAATACCGCGTCTCGCTCGATGTGCCGGTATGGGTCGATTTGGTCGAGGACGGTACGTTGCTGACGCCCACCGACTATCAGGGGCAGCACGAGTGCCCGGCGCCGCACAAAATGGTGGTGTGGCAACTGAAGGGCAACTCGCCGCTGGTGATTCAGATGAGCGCGACCACCGCCGATACGGTGCTCGTCAGCGTGACGCCCGCACCTGCGCGGGTGCGCTAGCGGCGCTCAGGACTTGGAAGGCGTCGCGATGCAGGACTTGATGTAAGCGTTGCGCTGCGCACCGGCGAGTTTCTTGGTGCGCGCCTCTTTGGCGCAGGCGGTGCGTTTCACGTGGCGTGCCGCATCCGCCGAGGCACTCGGATCGGGGGTCGTGGTTTGGGGCGGTGCAGGCGATGTCGGCCGCTCAGACTGAGAGATGGCGGGCTGTACGGCGATCAGAACGATGCCGAGGCCGGCGGCGCGCGCCGAGATTGGAAAACGCATGGAAATCATCCGGAACCAATTGACCCGTGAGGAGTTCCGCGAGATTAGTCCCAGCGCGCAACAGGGCCAATGACGCGCGCATGAAGCTTGCTTAACGTTTGATCAGTCTGTGACGTGCTGCCGAAAGATAGCGGCCCTCGTCGGGCGCCGTGCCGTCGCGCTGCGCCTGCCACAGCGTTTCTGCGAGCGCCTCCATGAGCGCATGTTCGGCCGCATGGGGAGCGCCGAGCTGCGCCAGCAGCTGCCGGTGCAGCTCCGCAATCCCGGGAGGCCGGTCGATGGCCAGCTGCTCGCGGATCGCGACATGCAGTCCCATATGTAAAAATGGATTCTCCCGATCGCCGGCTGCGGCCTCGAAAGCCTGCGCGGTTGCGACGTTGCTCAACAGTGCCTGATATTCCGGATGCGCGCCGATCACATCGCAGAGCAGCGCCTCCAGCGGCACCAGCGGTTTTCCTTCGAGTTGCTTGGCCCACGCCTCGGCGTAGCTTCGGCGCAGCTGTTCACGGGTGTGAGAGTCAAAGTTTGGCATGGGTCTTGTGGCGGTACTCGCACCACTCGGCAATGATGCAGCGGGGGCAGTCGGGGGTGCGGGCCTTGCAGACATAACGCCCGTGAAGGATGAGCCAGTGATGCGCATCCAGCCTGAATTCCTCGGGAACGAATTTCATCAAGCGGTCCTCGACCTCTCGCACGTTCTTTCCCGGCGCGATGCCGGTGCGGTTCGCCACCCGGAATATGTGGGTGTCCACCGCGATGGCGGCGTGCCCGAAGGCGGTGTTCAAGATCACGCTCGCGGTCTTGCGTCCGACGCCGGGCAGCGCCTCGAGTTCCTCGCGCGTCGCCGGTACCTGTCCGCCATGACCTTCGATGAGCGCCCTCGAGGTCTCGATGATGTTCTTGGCCTTCGAATTGTACAGACCGATCGACTTGATGTATTTCGACAAGCCGCGCACGCCGAGCTTCAAGATCCCTTCGGGAGTATTGGCGACCTTGTAAAGTTCGGCGGTGGCCTTGTTGACGCTCTTGTCGGTGGCCTGTGCGGAAAGCACCACGGCAACCAGCAGCTGGAACGGCGTGCGATAGACAAGTTCGGTGCGGGGCGCGGGATTGGCGGCACGCAACCGCTCGAAAATCGCCTGGCGCTTGGCGGGATTCATGGCCGCGAGGTGTGCGCCTGCGCCTTCTTGGCCGCGAGTTCCTGCTGCCGCAACGCTGAGCGCGAAGCGATCCGCGCATTGTGCTGCGCAAAGCGCCCGCGATTGACCGCAGGCTCATTGCGGTGGCCGCCCGCCGGCCGCATCTCGATGCAATCCACCGGACAGGGCGCGATGCAAAGCTCGCACCCCGTGCAGCGCTCCGCAAGCACCGTGTGCATGAATTTGGAGGCGCCGACGATGGCATCGACCGGGCAGGGCGGCAGGCAACGCGCACAACCGATGCAGCGTGACTCGTCGATGTAGGCCACCGTCGCGGGCGCCTCGATGCCGTTCTCTGGATTTAGGGGCAGCGCTTCGCGGCCGAGCAGACGCGCGAGCGCATCGATGGTCGCCGAACCGCCCGGCGGGCATTGATTCAAGTTGGCTTCGCCGGCGGCAACGGCCTCGGCGTAGGGTCGGCACGCCGGATACCCGCAACGCGTGCATTGCGTCTGCGGCAATAGCGCGTCGATGCGGTCCGCCAATTCCGCGGTCATTACTTGACGCGCATGCCGGGAGTCGCGCCCGAGTCCGGGGACACCACGAAAATGTCCTTGCCGCCGGGACCCGCCGCCAACATCATCCCTGCCGAGGTGCCGAAGCGCATTTTGCGCGGCTCGAGGTTCGCCACCACGATGATCAGTCTGCCGATCAAAGCCTCCGGAGCGTAAGCCGCGCGCACGCCCGCAAAGATCTCCCGCTCACCGAGTTCGCCCACGTCGAGTTTCAAACGCAGCAGCTTGTCGGCGCCGTCGATATGGCCCGCTTCGATCACCTTGGCGATGCGCAGGTCCACCCGCATGAACTCGTCGATGGCAATGAGATTGCCCTCGACGGCCGCCGCCGCAGCCAGCGTGGCCTCGTCGGAAGCCTGGGTGCGAATGTTTTGCGGTGAAACCGCGGGCGCTTCGGCCTGCGGCGCATCGATCAGTTTGGCCACCGCCTTCGGATCCAACCGCGTTGCCAGCGGCTCATAGGGCTTGATGGCGCACTTGAGCTTCGGCGTCGTTGCATGCGACCAGTGCCAGTCCTTGTCCTGGAAGAAGGCGCGGGCTTTGACCGCCATCGCCGGAAGGACGGGCTGCAGATAGATCATCAATACGCGAAAGAGATTAAGTCCCTGGGTGCATACGTTCTGCACCTCGGCGCTCTTAGCCGGATCCTTCGCCATGATCCAGGGCTTCTGCGCGTCGATGTACTGATTGGCGCGGTCGGCGAGCGCCATGATCTCGCGCACCGCCGCTGCCGTATCCAGGTTCTCGTAGGCCTGCGCTATGCCTGCGCCCGCCTGCACGAAAGTCTGATAGAGCGCCTCATCGGCCAGCTTTTCCGAGAGTTGCCCAGCCGCATTCTTGGTGATGAAGGACGCGCAGCGGCTGGCGATGTTCACCAGCTTGCCGACGATGTCGGCGTTCAAGCGAGTCGCGAACTCCTCGAGATTGAGATCGAGATCGTCGATCCCGGATCCCAATTTGGCCGCGAAGTAGTAGCGCAGGTACTCGGGTGCGAAATGATCGAGATAACGGCGCGCGGTGATGAAGGTGCCGCGGGACTTCGACATCTTCTGCCCGTTGATGGTGACGAAGCCGTGCGCGTGGACCGCGGTCGGGCGGCGCATGCCGGAGGCCTCCAGCACCGCGGGCCAGAACAGGGTATGGAAGTAGAGGATGTCCTTGCCGATGAAGTGATGCAGCTCGGCGTTGCTGCCCACCTTGAGGAAATCGTCGAACTTGATGCCGCTGCGCGCGCAGAACTGCGTAAAGCTCGCAAGATAACCGATGGGCGCATCAAACCAGACGTAAAAGTACTTGCCGGGCGCGTCGGGGATCTCGAAGCCGAAATAGGGCGCATCGCGCGAGATGTCCCAGTCCTTGAGGCCCTGGGTGAACCACTCGCGGAGTTTTCGCGCCACGCTCTCCTGCACCGCGCCGCTTGCCACCCATTCACTCAAGGATTTCTCGAAGCTGCTCAGCTTGAAGAAGTAGTGTTCCGATTCGCGCCACACCGGCGTGGTGCCGCTCACCACCGAAATCGGCTCTTTAAGATCCGCCGGCGTGTAGGTCGAGCCGCAGTTCTCGCATGAGTCCCCGTACTGGTCGGGCGTCGCGCACACCGGGCAGATGCCTTTCACGTAGCGGTCGGGCAGGAACATCTTCGCCTGTTCGTCGTACGCCTGGCGGACGCTGCGCCGGTCGATGTAGCCGGCGTCGCGCTGGGTAAGGTACATCCGATCGCAGTGCGCCTTGTTCTCGGGCGAATGGGTGGACCCGAAGTTGTCCAAGTCGATGAGCATGTCGGCAAGATCGCGCTTGTGATCGCGATTGACCGCTTCGATCAGTTGTTCCGGGGTGATGCCCTCGGCCTGGGCCTTCAGCATGATGGGGGTGCCGTGAGTGTCGTCGGCACACACGTAATAGCACTCGTGGCCGCGCAGCTTCTGGAAGCGCACCCAGGTGTCGGTCTGAATTGCCTCCAGCAGATACCCTAAGTGGATCGGGCCATTGGCGTAGGGCAAGGCGCTGGTGACTAGAATTCGGCGTCGTTCGGTCATACCGAATTATGCCATGGGAGGTATTCAGCGGCAGGCGCGCGTGGGTGCCGGGCGCCAAGGCTTACGAGAACTTAAGAGGCTTCGCGAAACTGCTCGAACTTGGACTTGTTGATGGACTTCTTATAGGCATCTTTGCCGGTGATTTGCCGCGAATCCAAGAGCTGTTGGATGGCCATGTCCATGAGTTTCATGCCCGTGGCCGAGCCGCTCTGCATGGCATTTTCCAGCTGGTCCATCTTGCCCTGCCGAATCAGGTTCGAAACCGCAGGCGTATTGATCAGAATCTCGAGCGCAGCGACGCGGCCCTGTTTGTCCGCCTTGGGGATCAGCTGCTGCGATACCACGCCGCGAAGACTCGTCGACAGCATCGTGCGCACGTGCGGCTGCTTGTCGGCGGGAAAGGCGTTGACCAGGCGGTCCACGGTCGGTGCTGCACCATTGGTGTGCAGGGTGCCCATCACCAGGATGCCCATTTCGGCGGCGGTCACCGCAATGCTCATGGTTTCCAAATCGCGAAGCTCGCCCACCAGGATGACGTCCGGATCCTCGCGCAGCGCCGAGTTGAGAGCCGAGGCGAACGAGGCGGCATGCACGCCGATCTCGCGCTGGCTGATGAGGCAGTTCTTGCGCTGATGCACGAACTCGATCGGATCTTCGATGGTGAGGATGTGGCCTTTTTCGCGCGAATTGATCTCGTCGATCATGGCCGCGAGCGTGGTCGACTTGCCGGATCCGGTCTTGCCGGTGACCAGGATCAGGCCGTTGTTGGCCTTGCTCAAATCGCGTACCGATTGCGGGAGCTTGAGCTCCTCGGCGGTCTTGGCGCGGGACGGAATGACCCGAAAAACCGCGCCCATGCCGTTTAACTGCCGCATGATGTTGACCCGAAAACGCGCCACCTCCGGAATGCTGTAGGCGAAGTCGGTGCCGTCCTTCGCCTCGAAGCGCTCCACGGAGAGCTTGGGCATGATCTCGTAGAGCGTGGTCTTCACGAGTTCAGCATTCAGCGGCTCCGGCGCAAGGGCCTTGAGTTCGCCGTACTGGCGCACGCGGGCGGGATCGCCCGCAATGAAGTGCAGGTCGGAGCCGTTCTTCTCCAGCACCATCTGCAGGTATTGGTCGATCGCCGGCATCAGGTGGTGCTCGCAGGCTCGGGCGCCGGCATGCCCGACAGGTCGGTGACGAAACGCTGAAACTGGCGCTTGTCGGAGGCGTAGGAGTAGGCGTGGTCGGGATCGACCTCCTTCGCCTGAATGGCGGCGAGCAGGCCCTGATCCATGAGCTGCATGCCGTATTCCTTGCCCATCTGCAGCTGGCTCGGAACCTGGTGGGTCTGATCGGTCATGATGAGTTTGCCGATCGCCTTGGTGAGCACCATGATTTCGCAGATGGCGCGCCGCGCGCGCTGGTCGGGACTCTTCACCAGCACCTGGGTGATGACGGCGATCAGGCTGTTGGCCAGAAAGGTCTTGGTCTGCTCGCGCTCCTCGGTCGGCAGCGCATCGATGATGCGGTCGATGGTCTTGGTGGCGCTGGTGGTGTGCAGGGTGCCGAGCACCAAATGGCCGGTTTCCGCGGCCGTCATCGCCATGGAAATGGTCTCCGCATCGCGCATTTCGCCCACCAGGATCACATCCGGGTCTTCGCGCATCGCCGCGCGCACGCCCTCGGCAAAGGAGGGCAGATGGGTGCCGAGTTCCCGCTGGATCACCTGGCTGGTCTTGCTGCGGTGGACGAACTCGATGGGATCTTCGAGGCTGATGATGTTGAGCGCGCGGGTCGAATTCAGGTAATCGATCATGGCCGCGAGCGTGGTCGATTTGCCGGTGCCGGTGGAGCCGGTCACCAGGATCATGCCCTGGTGATAATCGCAGAGTTTGCGCACGATGGGCGGCAGCCCCAGCTGCTCCATGGTCGGCATCTGCGTCGGAATGGCGCGGAACGCGGCACCGATGCCGGTCTCCTTGCGAAACACGTTGACCCGAAACCGGCCGCCTTCCTGGGAGACGTAGGAGAAGTCGAGATCGTTGCCCTCGCGCAGCACCTTGAGCTGCGACTGGGTGAGCACTTCGGTGATGTAGCTTTCGAGTTCCGCAAGCCCCAGCTCGCGGAACTTGATGGGCACCAGATCCCCCTGCATCCGAAGCATGGGGGGCACGCCGACGGCAAGGTGCAGGTCCGAGCAGCCCTGCGCCACGCCCAATTTAAGGAACGCGTCGATTCTTGCCATAATGCAAGGCTACAGTTAACCGCTTGGATTTTCGAGTATTTACGCCCGAATTAGGCGATAAACGTGAGCTGCGTCAACTCTAAAGGAGCTTTTCCAGCGCCAATCGCAGCTCATCCATGCTTTGCATGCGTTTTGCCTTGTCGAGGGCCATGCATTTGACCACCACGGCGTTGAGGTCGGCCGGGAGCTCTTTGTTGATTTCGATGGGCGGTCGGGCTTTACCCTGCACGTGCTGGTACATGACCGACATGTGATCGCCGCGCGAGTAGGGCGGTACGCCGGTGAACATCTCGTACATGATCACGCCGAGGCTGTAGATGTCGGCGCGCTCGTCGACTTTCTTGCCGAGGATCTGTTCCGGCGCCATGTACTTGGGCGAACCGATCACGTAGCCGGTCTTGGTGAGCTGGGTGTCGCCCTGGCTCTGCGCGGCGGCCACGCCGAAGTCCACGATCTTCAGCAGGCCCTCGTTGTCGATCAGCACGTTGGCAGGTTTCAAGTCGCGGTGCACGATGCCTGCCTGATGCGCCACCTGCATGCCGGTGGCGATATCGATGGCGAACTTCATGGCGCGCTTCAGCACCACCGGCTTCTCGTTCACGATCTCGCCGCCCAAGGTGTGCGAGGGGAAGTACTCCATGGAAATGGCGTAGTTGCCGCGGATGTACAAAAAGTCATAGATGCGGATGACGTTCTTGTGCGTGATCTTGCGGCTGTAGCGCAATTCATGCACGAAACGCTTCATCATCTCTTCGTCGGACGACACGTTTGGATTCAGGAACTTCAAGATCAGCCGCTCTTCCACCACGGTGTCTTCCATGAGCAGCACCGTGCCGAATGCGCCCTTGCCGATCTTCTCGATGAACTTGTAGCGTCCTTCGATGATGTCGCCGGTCTTTAAGGTGGCGATGTCGAGCTTGGCGGTGGCGGTGGCCGCGGCCTCCTGCGCCTGCACCACCTTGGAGAGTTCCTGGTTGTCGATGAGCAGGGTCTTGGCCGGTTCCTGCATGCGCTCGGCGCGCTGATTGGCGGCGATCTGCTGGGTGGAGAAGCGGTTGTCGATTTCCTGCATGGCGCGGGCGATTGCCTGGCTCAAGGTGGCATCGGCGGCGCCCGGGATCGACTGCAGGCGCGTCCGGATGGTTTCGGCGCGCCGTTCGTCGGCGAGCTTGGCCAGGGCCGCTATCGCCTCGACCTTGATCTCGTTTTCAGTACGCTGCAGCATCGGCAGCAGGTGCTCGATGCTCTTCTGATCGCCCACCTTGCCCACTGCGCGGATCACGGTGGGCAGGGACTTTGATTCGGCCCCATGCAGCATCTCAAGGAAGCGCGGCAGGGCCTTGCTGGTGCCGATCTCGGCCAGAGCATCCACCGCGCGTTCGCTCACCCACCAGTCCTTGTCGCGCGTGGCTTCGATGAGCTGCGCCACGGCGCGCTCATCCTTGGTTTGATTCAGGATCTCGATGGCGGCGCGGCGGATGTCCTGATTCTCATCCTTGATGAGCTGCAGCACCGCGTCCACCACTTTGGGGCCGCCGATCTTGCCGAGGGCGTCGGCCGCCCGGGTGCGCACCCACCAGTCACTGTCGGCAATCACTTCGAGCAGGAACTTGACCGATTTGGCGTTGCCAACGACGTTCAAGACCTCGACCGCGGCACGGCGCGCGTACTCGTTTTCGTCCTTGAGCACGTCCACCAGGTGCTTCATCGTCTCGGGGTGGTTGGCGTGAATTACCACGTCCACCGCCTTGTTCTGCACCTCCAGTTCCGGGTCGCGCAGCATGTTGACCAGTACGGCGATGTCGAACGGTCCGTCCATGCGCGCCAGGGCCGAGAGTGCCGCCGAGCGCACGAACTTGCTATTGTCCTTCAGCTGCCGCTGGATCGCCTGCTGCACGGTGGGGGTGTTGAAGCGCGCCAACACGTTGATGATGTGCAGGCGCGCCACCGGGTCCTTGCCCTCGATGCGCGAGACCAGATCCTCGATGGATGACTCGTCGGCGATTTCGGCAATGATCTTGAAGATCCCGGCTCGGTCGGAAGGCTCCAGCGTATAGGCCGAATTCAGGAGCTCCCTAACCGAGAAGCGGGTTTTTTGCGCCGCGATGACCTCGAGGAGCGCCGCTTTCGGCATCTCGGGCTTGCTCAAGGCCTCGAGCAGGGCGCCGGGAGGATAATTGCGGCTGGAAGACAGCGCCCAGGCAATGCCGGACATGGTGCGCCCGTTGGCGTCGGCCATGGTCTTCAGCAATTGCGGCAGGGTTTTCGCATCGATGAGTTTGGAGAGCGCGTCCACGTAGACGACGGTTTCGCGTTTCTCCGCGGTGGCCAGTGCCTCGATGATCGGCTCGATGGCATTGGGTCCGAGCGCCACCAGCTTTTCCAGCGCTTTCTGCGCGACGGGGCTCCCGGGATTGCCGCTCGATCTAATGTCGGCGATGAGCCGATCGGCGCGATAGGTTCCGAATAAACTCATTCGACCCTTGGTTTGAACATTCCTTGGGAGCGCTCCATTCTCACCTTAAGATGGGATTCGTCCTTGGAATTAATTCTCAATTCCGGATTATGCCACACCGCACGATGGCATCCGGCTGCGATAGAATAGCCGACCCATGACTCAGCCCGCCGCCGCGGATAGCGCTATCCGCGAGAAATTAAGCACTTATATCGACCCTTACCTATCACAGTCCTTGGCTGAGGCCAAGGCTGTGGCCGGCGTCCGCGTGGCGCCCGGTGTGGTTAACGTGGATCTGGTGCTGGGGTTTCCGTGCGCCGACTACTCTGAGGAACTCAAATGCGCTTTGACCGCGCATTTGGGGAGCCTTTTGGGCGATTACCGCTTGGATCTTGGTCTTCGCGCGCAAATCACGGCCCATGCCGTCCAACGCACCTTGAAACCTCTGACGGCGATTAAAAACATCGTGGCGGTGGCGTCCGGGAAGGGCGGGGTGGGAAAGTCCACAACGGCCGCAAACCTGGCACTGGCCTGGGCGGCGCAAGGCGCCAAGGTCGGCCTGCTGGATGCCGACATCTACGGCCCCAGCCAGCCGCTCATGATGGGCCTCGCCGGCCAGAAGCCGGTGAGCGAGGACGGCAAGCACATCACGCCACTGAAGGCTCACGGCGTTGAGGTGATGTCCATCGGCTTCATGATCGACCAGGAGGAACCCATGGTGTGGCGCGGTCCCATGGTGACAAGCGCACTCACGCAACTTCTGGGCGATACCTTGTGGGGTGACCTTGATTACCTCGTGGTGGACATGCCGCCCGGGACCGGGGACATCCAGCTAACCCTCGCGCAACGCGTCCCGGTGAGCGGCGCGGTAATCGTGACGACTCCACAAGATATTGCCCTTCTCGATGCGCGCCGCGGGCTCAAAATGTTCGAAAAGGTGGAGGTGCGGGTGCTGGGCGTGGTCGAGAACATGAGCGTGCACATCTGCAGCAACTGCGGCCATAGCGAACATCTGTTCGGCTCGGGCGGCGGTGCGCGCATAGCCGAGCAGTACGGAGTTCAGTTGCTGGGGGAGCTGCCGCTCGACATTCACATCCGTGAGGATGCGGATGGCGGTTCACCGACCGTGGTGTCGGAGCCTGACAGTGTGCGCGCCAAGGCCTATCTCACCATGGCGCGTCGTACCGCCGCGCGTCTTGCCACGCTCAACAAAGACTACAGTCGCGCCTTTCCCAAAATCACCGTCGAGGCTACATGAGCATCAAGAGCGATCGCTGGATCCGGCGCATGGCCGCGCAGGGCATGATCGAGCCCTTCTCCATGGAGCAGGTGCGAGTCGCTTCCGACGGACACCGAATCGTTTCCTATGGCACCTCGAGCTACGGCTACGACGTGCGTTGCACCGAAGAATTCAAGATCTTCACCAACATCAACTCCACCATCGTGGATCCCAAGGCCTTCGACGAAAAATCCTTCGTCGATTTCAAAGGACCGGTGTGCATCATCCCGCCGAATTCGTTCGCGCTCGCAAGCACCGTGGAATACTTTCGCATTCCGCGTAACGTGCTCGTCTGCTGCTTGGGGAAATCGACGTACGCACGCTGTTTTCGCGGCGATACGCGAGTTGCACTTGCCGATGGCAGTGCCCCTACGCTGGAAGAAATGGCGCAGCGTCATGAAATCGGCGAGCGATTCGTCGGCTTCAGCATCAAGGATGGACGACTGGTCGTCGCGTCGCTCGAAGCGCCGCGATTCATCGGTCGCGATGCGTTGATGGAAGTGACGCTCGACAACTTCGAGTCGATCTGCTGTACCCCAGACCATCAGTTCATGCGCAGGGACGGCACGATGGCCGCGGCGCACGAGCTGCGTCCGAATGATGCTTTGATGCCGCTTTATCGCGACGGAAAGTTTGAAACCGCGACGGTTTATCAACCGCTCGACGGGCGCCAATACCGCATCGGCGATTTGCTAGCGGCCTCGCTTTTTCGACAAAGCTTCGATGCGACCACTCTGCCTGTGCGTTCGATTGCGGGCGAAGCGTCCGCCTACAGTGCTGCTGAATATCGAAATCATGTGGTGCGCGCGCTCCGAGAGCTCCCAGGCGATCACGACGTTTATTGCTTGACGGTGCCGGAGGCGGGCAATTTCGCCCTCGAGAGCGGCGTCTTCGTCCAGAATTGCGGGATAATCGTGAACGTCACGCCATTGGAACCCGAGTGGGAAGGCCACGTCACGCTCGAGTTCTCCAACACCACTCCGCTGCCTGCGAAGATCTATGCGAACGAAGGCGTCGCCCAGATGCTGTTCTTCGAGTCGGATGAAGTGTGCGAGACTTCGTACAAGGATCGCGGCGGAAAATATCAAGGTCAGCGCGGCGTCACGTTGCCGAAGACCTGATCGGATTCAGCGCGAGTAACTCTTGAGGCGGATGGCAAATTCCAGTTTGCCGTCCCGCCAGCGTTCCGCCTGCACCGGCATATAGCCGAGCGACGGGGCGAACCACATGCGAAGAATGCGCGAGTTGCCGGTGCGCTGGCTCGCCACCACGACGGTATCGAGTTCCCCCACCGCCGTGCGGATGCGCGCGTTGCCCTCGCGGGTGTAGTTGAAGTCCTTGAGCTGGTCCTTGTCGATGATGTTGAAGACTTTCGGCAGATCGTCCTTCTGCAAATCGAGCATCACCTCGACCTGGATCGAATTCAGGTCCTGCGCCCCGTTGATTATCGGGATATCGACCGGCTTCTTCTCCGACTGCCCGGTGATGCGTTTCTTGGCCCAATCGAAATCCAACCTCACGCTGGCATCGCCCTGCGTGCCCAAGTATTTGTGCGGACGGATGTGGCCCTCCGCGACGCTGAACCAGCTGGTCTGGGTCACAGGATCGCTGTACACGACCTTGAAGATTCCGCGCGCGGTGATGGTCCAGACGTAGACGAATTGCCCGGGTTCCTCGCCATGCTTGAGCTCGATGTCGCTGGTGCCGACATTGATGGTCTTCCATTGGGCGTCGTAATGCGCCTTGAAGGGCTTCAGCACGTCGATCGGCGCATCGGTCTGCGCAGCGAGCGAGGCATTCGCCGCCAGCAGCACCCAACCCAAGTGCCGCGGGGCATTCAAGCGCGGACACCGGGAAGCTCGGGATAGGGCACAGGCGCCGACAATGGCTTTCCGTCGAGCCAGGCAACGCCGTTCTGCACCCGCAGCCGGTCTTCGCAGAACCAATTCACGGCCAATGGATAGATCTTGTGTTCCTGAACCTGCACGCGCGCCGCCAGGGATGCTTCGGTGTCACTCGTCTCCACCGGCACCTTCGCCTGGATGACGGCCGGTCCCCCATCCAGCTGTTCGGTGACGAAGTGCACCGTGGCGCCGTGTTCGCGCTCGCGCGCTTCGAGCACACGCTGATGAGTATGCAGACCTGGATACTTCGGCAAGAGCGAGGGATGAATGTTCAACATTCTTCCTGAAAACTCCTGGACGAAGGCGGCCGAAAGGATGCGCATGAATCCCGCGAGCACCACCAGCGCGGGCCGGTGTGCGTTGATCGCCTGCGCGAGCGACTGGTCGTACAACGCGCGGGCGATGCCCTTGGGCGCCGGCAGGGCCTCGTTGTCCAGGCGGAATTCGCGCGCTAGATCGAGGCCGCCGGCTCGCGGTTGATCGGAGATCACGGCCGCAATTTCGAAGCACCCACCGCTCCGGCTGCGCTCCGCCAGAGCTCGCATGTTGCTGCCGCGCCCGGAAATGAGCACGACGATTCTTTGGCGCGCGCCGCTCAAGCGATGACGACTCCGCGGGAGCCGGCACGGATCTCGCCGATCACCATGGCTTCTTGCCCCGCGTCGCGCAGCAAGCCCAACGCCCGGTCCGCGTCGCCCTTGGCGACGTGCACGGTCATGCCGATGCCGCAGTTGAATACCCGGTACATCTCCTCGTCACTTACCCGGCCGTGCAGCTTGAGCCACTCGAACACCGGATCTTTGCCCCAGGACTTGCGTTCGAGCACCGCCTCGAGTCCATCGGGGATTACGCGCGGAATGTTGTCGAGGAGTCCGCCGCCGGTGATGTGCGCGAGGCCGTGCACTTTGACCTTTGCCATGAGGGCGAGCAGGGGCTTTACGTAAATGCGCGTCGGGGCCATCAGCCGATCCACCAGGGACTTGCCATCCAAATCGGATTCGAGGTGCGCCGCCGACACCTGCACGATTCTGCGAATCATGGAAAAGCCGTTGGAATGAGGACCGGAGGAAGGCAGCCCCAGTATCACATCGCCGGCTCGCGTGGCGGTGCCGTCGATGATGTTGTCCTTGTCGACGATGCCGACGCAAAATCCCGCCAGGTCGTAGTCGGCGCCGTGGTACATGCCGGGCATCTCGGCGGTCTCGCCACCCACCAGCGCGCAGCCCGCCTGAATGCAGCCCTCGACGATGCCGGCCACCACCCGCTCGGCCACATCGACGTGGAGCTTGCCGGTCGCGTAGTAATCAAGAAAATAGAGCGGTTCCGCGCCCTGGACCACCACATCGTTGACGCACATGGCGACCAGATCGATGCCGACGCCGTCGTGACGCTGCGTGTCGATGGCCACCCGCAGCTTGGTGCCCACTCCGTCGGTTCCCGACACCAGCACCGGCTTCTTGAAGCGATCGAGAGGCACCTCGACGAGCGCCCCGAAGCCGCCGATACCCCCGAGAACCTCCGGGCGCATGCAGCGCTTGACGCGCGGTTTGATGCGCTCCACCAGTTCGTCGCCGGCATCGATGTCCACTCCCGCGTCGCGATAGGTTACGGGCGTTCGCTCAGTCATTCGTTAAGGTCCTCAAAGGGTAGGAAGCATGGCCCGTCGGCGCGGCGGCGTCCCAAGCTGTGGTATTTTATGCGATAACATCATGCGACAGTACTTTTGGTTTCCCCCGCGTTTTTCCCGGCATGCAGCGCTACTCGTGGCGCTTTGCGCGGCATTGTTCGCGAGCAGCCTGAGCCATGCGCTGACGCGCACGGAGATCTATCAGGCTCTGGCGCCCTACACGGATCGCTCTGAGGCGGGCCAGACGGCGGCCTTTCAAACCGCCCTCAAAACCGTGCTGGTGCGAGTCACCGGCGCACGCAGCGTGGATGAGGATGGGGCCCTGGCGCCGCTCATCGCCAACGCGCGTCGCTACGTACAGCAATACCGGCAGGCGGCAGACGGCCAGATCTGGGTGGCCTTCGACGGGCCGGCCATCGAACGCTGGCTGACGCAGAACGGCCAGCCGCTATGGGGCCGGGACCGGCCCGCGACCTTCGTGTGGTTGGCCGCGCAGAACGCCGCGCAGTCGGGCACGGTCATCACCGCCGACGACACCTCGGAGTTGAAGGCGGCCATAGATCAAGCCGCCAGTCAGCGCGGCCTGCCGCTGCAATGGCCGAGCACTCTGGATCTGCAACGCAATCACATCGATTACGCAGGCGTCGTCGCCGGCTCACCCGCGACGCTGGCAGAGATTGCCAAACGGCTGGGGGCGGACGGCGTTTTGATCGGCAAGGCGAACGGCAACACCGCCGCGTCCAACGTGCGCTGGATTCATCTGTTCCAGGACCGCAGCAGCGAGTACTCCGGAATGCTCGAAGGGGTCAATCGCGCGGCCGATCTCTACGCCAGCCTGTTTGCCGCCAGCGGCAGCCTCGCTGCGGTCGATGTGGAGATCAGCGGCGTTGCGGATCTGCATGACTACGCGGCGATAGAATCGTTCCTCGAGTCGCAGACCTCGATATCGCACGTGAGCATCGAGTCCTTCAGCGGCGACACGGTGCGCGTCAAGCTCGCCATGCGCGGCAGCGCCGAATCGCTGCAAAGAGCCCTCACGGTGAGCGGACATCTTAGGCCGGCGGGCGCGGGCGACAACGGAATCCAGCGCTTCCAACTGCATCACTAGCAGTGTTTGCCTTGCGACAAATTCCCAATCTGATCACGGTGATCAGGATTCTCCTGGTCGTGCCGATTGCCTGGGCGCTCGTGGCGCGCAAGCTCAATCTCGCCATAGCGCTGTTCGTGCTCGCCGCCGTGTCGGATGCCGCGGATGGGTTTCTGGCCAAGCGTTTCTCCTGGCAGAGCGAATTGGGATCGATACTCGATCCGATCGCCGACAAGGTTCTGATGATGACGGCCTTCGTCACCCTGGCATTGCTCGGATGGGTGCCGCTGTGGCTGATGGTGGCGGCGGTGCTGCGCGATGTGATCATCGTCGGCGGCGCGGCAGCCTATCGGTTCTTCGTCGGCCCCCTGCGCGCTCACCCGACGGCGGTGAGCAAGATCAATACGCTGTGTCAGGCGCTTTTCATCCTCACCATAGTGACGGGGGCGGCGGTCGATCTGCCGCCTGCATGGGTCACGATGGCGCTCGGCGGCCTGGTTTTCGCGACCATCGTGGTCAGCGGAATCGACTACGTGGTCGTATATGCGCGCAGGGCGGTGCGTGAACGGGCGGCAAGATGAGGCAGCTGCCGCTTAAGGTGCGGCTTCCCGCCCACGCGGTGTTTGAGAGCTTCTCGATCGGGGGCAACGCCGAGGTATTGGCGGCGCTGAAGGCCGCCTTTGGGCCGCCGCTCTGGCTCTACGGCGCGCACGGTCTTGGCAAGACGCATCTTCTGCAGGCGGCCTGCGCGGCGGCGGGAACCGATGGTGCGTATTTTCCCTTGAGCGCGGACGAGCGGCCGCCGCCCGAGGCGCTGCAGGGCTTCGAGCGTGTCCGGGTTCTGTGCCTCGACGATGCGGATGAGGTCGCGGGCAGCACGGTGTGGGAGCGGGCTTTATTTCAGCTCTACAACGCCGCAGCGGAGTCTGGCACCCGGCTGATATTTGGCGCCGCGGCCGCCCCGCGCCAGATCGGCTGGGCGCTCGATGATTGGCGCTCGCGGGCCGCGGCATCCGTGGTATACCAGATGCGTGAGCTGGATGATGCCGCT
This sequence comes from Steroidobacteraceae bacterium, assembly GCA_036494165.1. Lineage (GTDB taxonomy): Bacteria > Pseudomonadota > Gammaproteobacteria > Steroidobacterales > Steroidobacteraceae > Bog-1198. The sequence goes on along the minus strand of DASXOQ010000006.1, from coordinate 37,954 downwards.
CGCATGGAGGCGTTGCGGTTGCGGGCGAAGCAGCGCGGATTGGTGTTGCCCGACGAGACGGCGGACTACCTTGTCAAGCGCGTGCCGCGCGATCTGCCCTCACTCTGCCGAATTCTGGACGAACTCGATGAGGCGTCTTTGGTCGCCCAGCGGCGCCTCACCATCCCGTTCATTCGCGCCGCGCTCGAGACACACGTAGGTACACAATCATAGTGCAGAACCAGGCGAAGATGAGCAGCAGGCTCATCGCGGCGACCAGCCGCGCCTCCGGGTTTACCAGCAGTTCCGTGATCGCAAAGGCCATGTAGGGCACCGCAAACAGCGTCGCCCATGCGTAGGTATAGCGCTGTCCGCGCATCAGGCCCGGAAGCGGGGCGAGCAGCGGAATCACCGCAATCACGCACAGCCAGGGCGAGTAGCCCGCGAGCATCCAGGCCAAAAGGCTCGCCGCCATGGCAAGCCACAGGAGGAGGGTGAGTTTGCGCGCGGCGGAGGACATCTATTTTCTGTCCGCGAGCTTGAGCGCAAGGCGCGCCACGCGCTCGCCCAAGGCGCGCGCCAGCTCCTTTTCGGCATCGGCGAGATCTCCCGCCTCCTTGCCGCCGGACACGTGGCTGGCGCCGTAGGGTGTCCCCCCCGCGGCCGTCTGATGCAAGGCCGGCTCGGTATAGGGCAAGCCGACCAGGTACATGCCATGGTGCAGCAGCGGCAGCATCATCGACAGCAGAGTGCTTTCCTGGCCGCCATGCATGGTCTGCGTGGAGGTGAACACGCCCGCGGGCTTGCCGGCGAGGGCACCGGATACCCACAGTGCGCTGGTGCCGTCTAAAAAAAACTTAATCGGCGCGGCCATGTTGCCGAAGCGCGTCGGGCTTCCCAGGATGAGCCCGGCGCACTCGATCAGGTCGTCGTGACTGGCGTAGGGCGAGCCTTCCTCGGGCACGGGCGGTTGTGCGCGCTCGGTGACGCTCGCGACCGGGGGTACGGTGCGCAACCGCGCCTGCATTCCCGACACCGACTCCACACCGCGGCATACCTGCCGGGCGAGCGCCGCGGTGCTGCCTTGGCGCGAATAATACAAAACCAATATTTCGTTCATCGCAGACTTTCGCCCGGTGCCGCGTGGACGCAACGATTCAAGTGCGTTCGATGCGCCATTGTATGACTCGCTGTGGGTTTGACGGCTTGGCGTGCTGTTGTTAGTGTCGGCCGCCTATGCTACTGCGGATCATCGCTGTGTTGGTCGGTATCGCCTGCCTCGCGGGTTGCCGCACGCCGCCGGTCCAGGAAATGAGCGACGCCAGACAGGCCATCGAAGCGGCTCGCACCGCCGGGGCGACCCCGAGCACCTCGCCGGAACTCGGCGCCGCGCAAGCGGCCATCACCCGCGCCGAGACCCACCTCGAGGCCAAAGAGTATGCGCGTGCCCGGCTCGCGGCTTTGCAGGCCAAGCGCCACGCCTCGGAGGCCTTGGCCGATGCGCGTCAGCACACCGAAGTGGCCTCGCCGGTCCCCAACTAGTCCGTAGGCATTTCTCTTGGCGCTTATTTTTCGTGCGTTCCGCGTCACGGGCAAAGTTCAGGGCGTGTTCTTCCGCCACAGCACCCGGGTGGAGGCCGAGCGGCTGCAGTTGTCCGGTTTTGCGCGCAATCTCGAGGACGGTTCGGTCGAAGTGTTCGCGCTCGGCACCCCCGATGCCCTCGATTCCTTGCAGCTCTGGCTGCAACGCGGCCCGGCGCGGGCCCGCGTCGATGGGGTGGAAGAACTCAGTCCGGGCGAGCAGGAACGCGCGCAGCTGCCCGCGCATTTCGAAGTACGCTAGAACCGCCAGTAGTGCTGCCAGCGCTGCATGACCAGCGCAGGGTAGGTGTTGCGCCCCACGCTGCCGTTGTAGCGGGCCAGCGCGCGCGTCCAGTTCCGGTTCTCCACGCGCAGGTAGTAGCGCAGGATCTCGCAGCCCATGCGGATGTTGGGAGCGGCCTTCACCAACTGGTTCTGAACGCCGAGCTGACGCGGCCAGAACGGCATCACCTGCATGAGACCGACGGCGCCGACCGGCGAGACCGCGTAGCGATCGAACCGGCTCTCGACGTCCATCATGGCGAGCACCAGGTCGGGCGGGAGCTGCATGTTGGGGTCGCGCTTCGCCTCGCAGTAGACGTGATCCAGGATCTCGATGCGCGCTTCGTGGGTCGGCAGGAAGCGCACCAAGCGCGGCTCCATGGCCTTGTACCAAACTTCCGCGTCGTACTTGTCGGTGAAGCAGTCGCTGCTGGCGATGATCTTCTGCAGCAGCGACTTCAATTCCGGATCGCGCTGCTCGTCGGCGCGCGCCAACGATGGGCTCAGCAACGCCCCGTAAAGAGCAATCAGGGCGCCGGCGATATGGGAGCGACGCGCAGGTCGCATCAAGGCCTCAGCTGTTTAACTTATCCCGGATATAGCCTACCGGATCGCTCGCCGGAATTTCCGTCGATTCGCTGTCGCGGCGGTGGCGGTACTCGAGTTTGCCGGCGCTCAAGGTGCGCTCGCCGATGGTGATGCGGTGGGGAATGCCCAAAAGTTCGGAATCGGCAAATTTGACGCCCGGACGCGCATCGCGATCGTCGAGCAGCACTTCGATGCCTGCGGCGTTGAAGTCGTCGTAGAGCCGGTCGGCGACCTCGGTCACCTGGGCCGATTTCTGATAGTTGAGCGGCACCAGCACCACCTGGAAGGGCGCCAAGGGCTCCGGCCAGATGATGCCGTTGTCGTCGTGGTTCTGTTCGATGGCCGCCGCCACCACGCGGGTGACGCCGATGCCGTAGCAGCCCATGAACATGGTGACCGCCTTGCCGCCCTCATCCAGCACAGTGGCCTTCATCGCCTCGCTGTAGAGCTGCCCCAATTGGAAGATGTGGCCCACCTCGATTCCACGGGCAATCTTCAAACGCCCGCGGCCGGCAGGGCTCGGATCCCCTTCGATGGCGTTTCTGATATCGATGGATTTCAGGGCCGGAAGATCCCGGCCCCAGTTGACGCCGCGGTAGTGCATGTCCTTCTCGTTGGCGCCGCACACGAAGTCGGCGAGATTGGCCGCAGCATGATCCACGTACACGCGGCCCGAGAATCCAATCGGGCCGATGAATCCCGGCTCCGTGCCGGTGGCGACCCGCACCCGCTCGGCGCTCGCCATTTTCAGAGGATTGGCGACGCCCTCGAGCTTCTGCGCCTTCACCGCGTTGAGTTCATGATCGCCGCGCACCACGAGCGCCACGACGTCCCCTGCGCTGCCCTCGACCAGGAGAGTCTTCACGCACTGCGACGGGCTCACGGACAGCTGTGAGGACACCTCGGCGATGGTGCGCGCCTTCGGCGTCGCTACCTTGCTCAGCTCTTCGGTGCCGGCCGCGGCCGCTTCGCCGGGCAGGGTTGCCGCCGTTTCGAGGTTCGCGGCGTAGTCATCGGAGTCTGAGTAGGCAATCGCGTCCTCGCCGGAATCGGCAATTACATGGAACTCCTGGGAGGTGTCGCCGCCGATGCTGCCGCCATCGGCGAGCACGGCGCGGAATTTGAGCTTCATGCGGCTGAAAATGCGCGTATAGGCGTCGTACATGGCTCTGTAGCCCTGCGCCAGGCTCGCCTGGTCCACGTGGAAGGAGTAGGCGTCCTTCATGATGAACTCGCGCGCCCGCATGACGCCGAAGCGCGGGCGGATTTCGTCGCGGAACTTGGACTGCACCTGGTAGAAATTCACCGGCAACTGCTTGTAGGACCGCAGTTCGCGGCGCGCGATGTCGGTAATGACCTCCTCGTGGGTGGGGCCATAGACGAACTCGCGCTCGTGGCGGTCCTTGAAACGCAGCAGTTCCGGGCCGTACTTGGTCCAGCGGTTGGATTCCTTCCAGAGTTCGGCCGGCTGCACCGTGGGCATGACCAATTCCAGTGCACCGGCGCGGTTCATTTCCTCGCGAATGATCTGCTCGACCTTGCGCAGGGTCCTCAAACCCATCGGCAACCACACGTACAGGCCCGCCGCCAGGCGCCGGATCATGCCGGCGCGCAGCATGAGCTTGTGACTGATCACCTCGGCGTCGGCGGGCACCTCTTTGAGCGTCGAAATGGGGTTCTGGGACAGGCGCATAGGCCGGGTATCTTACATGAGCCCCCCTGGTATCATGGCGGCAATGAGTGACGTGGAAGACACGCCTACCCGGCCCCGCGGCGTCTACTGGCTGCCCAATCTCCTGACCACCGGCGCCCTGTTTTCGGGCTTCTACGCCATTGTCGCGGCCATCGACCTGCGGTTCGAGTACGCCGGCATCGCGGTATTCGTGGCCATGCTGTTCGACGGCTCCGACGGGCGCGTGGCACGGTGGACCAAGACCGAAAGCTCGTTCGGCAAGGAATACGACAGCTTGTCGGACATGGTGTCCTTCGGCGTGGCGCCGGCCATCGTTACCTACCAGTGGGGCGTCGCGCGAATCTCCGAGTACGGTCCCCTGTGGCGGCGCGTCGGCTGGCTGGTGTGTTTTTTCTATGCGGCCGCGGCGGCCTTGCGGCTGGCGCGGTTCAACTCGCGCGCGGCCACCCAGGACAAGAACTACTTCGAAGGCCTGCCGAGTCCTTCGGCGGCCGCGATCGTCGCGGCCCTCATCTGGCTTGCGAGCGACCAGATCAAGGTGGGCTTGCCGGGATTGGTGCTCGCCTTCCTCGTGACCGCCGTCGCGGGCGCGCTGATGATCAGCCGTTTCGCGTTCTACAGCTTCAAGCACGTGAGCGCCAATGCCCGGGTGCGCTTCACCTACATCGTGTTGATGACCGTAGCGCTGGTGCTGGTAGCGCTGCATCCCTCGATCATGCTGTTGATCATTTTTGGTTCTTATGCCGCCTCAGCGCCGATTCTTTGGGTGTGGCGCAAGCTCATGCGCCGCCGTCCGCGCAGCGTGGCGAAGCCCTCATGACGAGCCTGCACCATGAGTATCTGGCGGCGCTTGGTATCGGGCGCTGGGTCCTGAAGCAGGCCCCCGTCGCGCAGCTCGCGCCTCGCGACGAGGAGGCGGGGCCGGAGCCTCAAGTTTCGCGGATTGAAATAACCGCGCGCGCGCCGCAGAGCGACGGCGGCCGCGAATCGGGCTGCGACTGGCCAATGCTGAAGGAGCGTGTCGCAGCCTGCACCCGGTGCCCCCTGCACGCGACCCGCACCCAGACCGTGTTCGGCGTGGGCGATATGCAGGCCGACTGGCTCATCGTCGGCGAGGCGCCCGGCGCCGAAGAGGATGCGCGCGGCGAGCCCTTCGTGGGCCGCGCCGGGCAGCTGCTGAATGCCATGCTGAAGGCCGTCGGCTTGGCGCGTGAGCAGGTATACATCGCCAACGTGCTCAAATGCCGTCCACCGGGCAATCGCGACCCCGCGCCCCCCGAGGCCTCGGAGTGTCTGCCCTATCTCGAGCAGCAGATTGCGCTGCTCAAGCCGAAGATCCTGCTCGCGGTCGGGCGCATCTCGGCGCAGAACCTGTTGCGCACCGACGCGCCGCTGGGCCGTCTGCGCCAGCAGGTGCATCGTTTCGGCCTCTCGCAGGTGCCTCTGGTGGCGACGTACCATCCGGCCTATCTGCTGCGCACCCCGGGCGATAAGCGCAAGGCGTGGGAGGATCTAAAGTTCGCGCGCGAGGTGTCGAGACGTGTCTAGCGTCAAGCGCGAATTGGATTTTGCCGCGGTCGAGATCAGGCCGATGAACGAACTTGATGTCCCTTTAGTGGTCGCCATCGAGCGTTCGGCTTACCAGTTTCCCTGGAGCGAGGGGATTTTTCGCGACTGCCTGAGAGTGGGCTACATCTGCCGGGTGGTGGATGTCGGCGGCGACGCGGCGGGTTACGGGATAATGTCGGTGGGGGCGGGCGAGGCGCACATCCTCAACGTGTGCATCCGCGAGGAGTACCGCAATCGCGGCTTCGCGCGCAAAATCCTCCTGTATCTGCTGGAGCGCGCCCGGGCGGCGGGCATGTACGAAGCATTTCTCGAAGTGCGCCCCTCCAACACGACGGCGGCGCGTTTGTATCACTCGATGGGATTCGAACAGGTGGGCGTCCGCCGCGGTTACTATCAGGCAACCGTCGGTCGTGAAGATGCCGCGGTGCTGCGTCGGATCCTGTTGCCCGACGTCAAATAGCCAAATTACCCGGATTCAAGACCGCGGGGTGCGCTAGGTGCGCACCTTAGGATGCATATGAGCGACAAGACCATTGCCGAGAATGTTGCGAAGCGCCGAACCTTCGCCATCATCTCGCACCCGGACGCAGGCAAGACCACGCTGACGGAGAAGCTGCTGCTGTTCGGCGGCGCCATCCAGATGGCCGGCACCGTCAAGGGTCGCAAGGCCACCCGCCACGCCACCTCCGACTGGATGCGCCTCGAACAGCAACGCGGCATTTCGGTCACCTCCTCGGTCATGCAGTTTCCATTCAACGAGCGGGTGGTAAATCTGCTCGACACGCCGGGCCACGAGGACTTTTCCGAAGACACCTATCGGACCCTCACCGCGGTCGACTCGGCCCTGATGGTGATCGACTGTGCCAAGGGCGTGGAAGAGCGCACCATCAAGCTGATGGAGGTCACGCGTCTTCGCGACACGCCCATCATGACCTTCATCAACAAACTCGATCGCGAAGGCCGTCCGCCGATCGAGCTCATGGATGAAGTCGAGAGCGTGCTCAAGATCCAATGCGCGCCGATGACCTGGCCGATCGGCATGGGGCGGGACCTGCGCGGCGTGTACCACCTCATCGAGGACCGCATTTACGTGTATGTCGCCGAAGAGCGTGGCCGCGTCGGCACGCACGACACCATCGAGGGCCTGAGGAGCGATGCGGCGCGGGAATTCCTGGGCGACCGCTATGCTGCGTTCGTCGAGGAAGCCGAGCTGGTCAAGGGCGCGAGCCCGCAATTTAACCTCGAGCGCTATCTTCAGGCCAAGCAGACGCCGGTGTTCTTCGGTTCGGCGGTCAACAACTTCGGCGTGCGCGAACTGCTGTCGGCTTTCGTCGCCTACGCCCCGGGACCTAAGCCGCGCACCACCCTGCAGCGCCCGGTGGAAGCCGACGAGAACAAACTCACGGGTTTCGTCTTCAAGATCCAGGCCAACATGGACCCCGGACACCGCGACCGCATCGCCTTCATGCGCCTGTGTTCCGGCCGCTACAGCCGCGGCATGCGCATGTACCACGTGAGGCTCGACAAGGAAGTGCGCATTGCCGATGCGCTCACCTTCCTCGCCGCCGACCGCAGCCAGGCCGAGGAGGCCTACGCGGGCGATATCATCGGACTGCACAATCACGGCACCATCAACATCGGCGACACCTTCAGCGAGGGCGAGGAACTCACCTTCACGGGGGTGCCGAACTTCGCGCCGGAAATCTTCCGCCGGGCGGTGCTGAAGGACCCCCTGCGCATGAAGGCGCTGCAAAAGGGCTTGTCGCAGCTTTGCGAGGAGGGCGCCACGCAGCTGTTCAAGCCGCTGCGCAACAACGATCTGATCCTGGGCGCCATCGGCCAGCTGCAGTTCGAAGTGGTGGCATTCCGGCTGGCGGACGAATACAGCGTGCAGTGCGTGTTCGAGCCCATCAATGTCGCCGCGGCGCGCTGGGTGAGTCTCGCGGACGAAAAACGGCTCGCGGAGTTCAGGAACAAGGCCTACGACAATCTCGCCGTGGACCATGCCGGGGAACTGGTCTATCTCGCGCCCACGCGGGTGAACCTGAACCTGACGGAGGAGCGCTGGCCGGAGATCAATTTCCGCGAGACGCGGGAAAATCTCGCCGCCTGACAGGTCAAGCGCGCGCCGGTTTGAACGCTCTGACCGCGGATTCGAAGTCAGCCAGCGTCGCGCTTCCCTCGCCATAGCGCAGCGCCACGTATTTGGCCGCAATGCCCGACACCTCGGCCGCCAGCTCCGGGCGCAGGCGCGCGATGCGCGCCGCAAGGTCGAGCGCCCCTTCGTGCTGCGCGCGCGGCAATCCGGCTGCGGCGAGCTTTGCGCAGAATTTCAAATAGCCGCGCATCGCCCGGTCCTTGGGCGCCGGGTGCAGTTCGCGCCGCACCTGCCAGGTGAGCCAGAGGAAAGTGAGGGCCAGCATGCCCGTCAAGAGCAGCACCAGCTTTTCCAAGGTGGGCGCGGGGATGTGCAGCGCCTGCAGCAGCCGTTCCTGCGAATCCTGGTTGAAGGTGAGAAACTGTTCGCGCCAGAGCTGCGACAGGTCGTCGAGCCTCAAGCGCGCGGTGCGCAACCAGCGCCAGCCGCCCTGCCAGTGGCTGGTCAGCGGTTCATCCGCCGCCACCTCGTCGTTGATGCTCTGCTCGACGCGCGAGGCATCGATCACCGAGGTGGGATCCACCCGCACCCAGCCGCGACCGGCAATCCACACCTCGTCCCAGGCGTGCGCCTCGCGCTGGCGCACGATCCAGTAGTTGCCGAACCGGTTGTAGGTGCCGCCCTGGTAGCCGGTGACGACGCGCGTCGGCACGCCCGCATCGCGCATGAGCACGGCGAAGGCCGAAGCGTAGTGTCCGCAGAATCCGCGTTTGGTGTCGAACAAAAACCCGTCCACCGAGTCGTTGCCGAGCGGCGGCGGCGTCAGGGTGTAATAGAAGGCCTGCTTGGAGAATATCTGCAGCACGCCGAGCACCAAGTCCCAGTCGTCGGCATGCGCCGCGCGCAATTCCTTCGCCAGCTCGCGGGTGCGCGGATTCGAAGTTCCGGTGCGAAGATCGCGCAGTCGCTCGAGCTTGGAGGGCGGCGTGGGCAACGGTGTGCCGGCGCGGGAGGTGATGTTGACGTCGATGGGGCGGTCCACCGGATAGGGTTGCGAGAGCGTGTAATCGGTGGTCAGGGAGCCGCGCTGCAGGTCGTAGCGGATCGGCCAGTCGAGCGCGTAAACCCAGTTGTGGGGATGCGGTTCGAGATTGATGGTGTACACGTAAAGGGGGCCGTTGCCCTCCGGCGGCGCTCCGCCGATGTCAGGCTGATAGGTCGCGCGCTTCCAGGAGCGGCCGTCGAACTCGTGCAGCACCGGACCGCGCCAATACTGGTCGCGCGGCACAGGTGCTTGGCCCTTGAAATGCACGCGAAAGGCTATCTCGTCGCTCTGCGCAAGCTCGGTGATGTCGCCCGGGCTCATGCTGTCGCTCAAGCCCGTTTCAGCGTTGCTGCCCCCGGGCAGCGACCAGAGCGGCGTGTTGAGACGCGGAAACAGCAGCCAGAAAATCACCGCGAGCGGCAGGGCTTGCAGGAACAGCCGCACGCCGTAGCGCGCGCTGTCGCGTAGCGGCATGACCGGCGCGCGCGTGGTGGCGCGCAGCAACGCCACGGTCGTGCACCAGGCAACCGCGATGATATAGGCGAGCAGCCAGAACGACTCGCTCTGCAAAAGGCTCGCCAGGCTCAGGAAATAGATGCCAAGACTCACGATGTAGATGTCGCGGCGCGTCCTGGTCTCCAGCAACTTGAGCGCCGAGGCCAGCGCGAGCAGCGAGGACCCGGCAGCAAGGCCGTTGAAGGTGCGAAATTTCAGGAAAACCAGCAGCACCGAAATGAAGGTGAGGCCGTACATCAGGAGGCGCGGCGGCGCCTCGCGTTCGCGCATCGCCAACAGCAGCCGCAACGCGATGCAGGCCCCGGCCATGATCAGGATCCAGAGGGGCAGGGAGGCGTAGAGCGGCGCAAGCACCAGGGCCAGGCAGGCGCAAATGCCGGGCAATTGTGCGAAGGCGACGCGCTCCTTGATCATGGCGCGAAGCCGAAGCTCGCGAGGGCGCGCAGGCACTGATAGCGGTGGGCCGCGCCGCCCGAAGGGGCAATTTCCACGCCTGGGATTTTCAATCCGTAGGGACGATGGCGCGCCTCGCTCTCGAGCACCCAGAGGCACAGTTGCGAGAGGCGCGCCTCCTCGTCGAGCCCTTCGAGGGCCGACCATTCCAACCACTCAGGCTCCGCAGCGAGACTCGAATAGCTTCTGACCGCCGCCTCGCCGCCGCGCGCCAGCACCTTCCAGGCCATGTGCTTCAGAGGAACGCCCGGCTGGTAGCTGCGCAGGCCAGAAAAGTCCTCCTCTCCTGTCGTCTCCGAGCGCGCGTTCGCGCCCTGGCCTTCGACCGAAGGCAGGCTGCGATCCCCGGTGGGATCGGGGGCCACGAACACGGTGAGCGCGCTGTGCACGTAGGTCCAGGAGTGAAACCAGCCGAAGGGGTAGCGGGTCCGCAGTTCGAACTGCCTGATGCGCGTGATGCCGCGCTTGGCGACGGGTAACGGCACCACGATGGACGCGCTTTGCGCGGCGGGTACGTGCGAGAGTGCCGCAGCCGTCGCACAACGGACCTCCACGTCGCGTCGATCGATGCGCGAGTCGTTGCGCACCACGAACTCGATCGCGGCGCTGCGACCGGCGAAGGCGTCGACTTCGGGGGTGGTGTCCACCGACAGGGTCTGCATGTTGCGGTTGCAGTGATGCATGATGACCAGGGCGAGACTTGCCATCAGGAAGGCGAACGCGAGGCCGAGATTGCTGTTGTAGTTGAGCCCCGCCAGCAGCATGGCGACGAGCATGCCGCCGAGCACGAAGCCCAAGGCCGTGGGCAGGATGTAAATGCGGCGCCGGCTGATGGTGATGGGCAGCAAGTCGGTGCCGTGACGACGCGCCGACCAGCGGCGGACAAAGTCGAGGGCGCTCTGCCGTAGGCCTGCCATGTTGTCTACGGAATGGGCACCGCTTCGAGCAGGCGCTGCGCCGCGTTGGGGTCATTGCCGCGCTGCCGGACCCGATGTTCCACCACCGATGCGAACACCGCCTGCACGTCTTCGGGCACCACTGCGCCTCGCCCGCCGATCAACGCCCAAGCCCGCGCCGCCCGCAGCAGCCCGATGGCGGCACGCGGGGAGAGCCCCGCGTTCAAGCCTGGCGCGCGGCGCGTATGCGCGACCAGCGCCTGGATGTAATCGAGGAGCGCCGGCGCCGCGTGCACCTTCAGCACCGCCTGCTGCAGCTGTGCAAGATCGGCCGGTGTCACCACGGGCGACAGGGTCGCCACCAGGTCGCGCCGGTCGACGCCGTTCAAGAGCTCGCGCTCGGCGTTGCTCGCCGGATAACCGAGGTGCACCCGCATGAGGAACCGGTCGAGCTGGGACTCCGGCAAGGGAAAAGTGCCCACCTGATCCTGCGGGTTCTGGGTGGCGACCACGAAAAACGGCTCAGGCAGCGCCATCGACTGCCCGTCGAGAGTCACCTGATGCTCTTCCATCGCCTCGAGCAGCGCGCTCTGCGCCTTGGGCGAAGCGCGATTGATTTCATCGGCAAGCACCAGCTGCGCAAAAATGGGCCCGCGCTGGAAGCGGAACTTGCCGGACTCGCGTTCGTAGATCGACACCCCGAGCACGTCCGCAGGCAACAGATCGCTGGTGAACTGGATGCGCTGGAAGCTCAATCCCAGGGATTTGGCGAGCGCGTGGGCGAGGGTGGTCTTGCCCACGCCGGGGATGTCCTCGATCAAGAGGTGCCCGCGCGCCAGAAGACAGGTGAGGCACAGGCGGTTCTGCGTTTCCTTACCGAGGATGACGCGATTGACTTGCGCGAGCACCGTATCGACCTTGGAGGCGCTCATGGCATTTGCGCCTAATTGCCCTGCAATTTGCGCACGCGTGCGGCCTGCGCGGAAAGCTGGGCGATTTCCGCGCGCAGTTCCGCGATTCGCTGCGTATCCTTGGCGACGATCTCGGGCGGCGCGTTCTTGGCGAAGTCGCTGTTCCCCAACTTGACCTCCAGCTTGCCGAGGTCGGTCTCGGCCTTCTTCAGGCGCTTGGCAAGGCGCTCGAGTTCCGCAGCCGGGTCGATGAGCCCGGCCATCGGCACCAGCACCTCCAGGGTCCCGATCAGGGCAACGGCCGAAATGGGCGCAACTTGAGCGCCGAGCACTTCGGGAGTTTCGATGCCGGCGAGACGCAACAGCAATAATTGGTTGCGCCCGAGGTATTCGAGATCCTGCGCATTGGCATTTTGCAGGAGGACCGGCAGTTTCTTCGAGGGCGCGATGTCCATCTCGCCGCGGATCTGCCGCACACCCAAGATGAACCCCATCACCCAGCGCATTTCCGCCTCGGCGCTAGGATCCGCGTCGATTTCTTCAGCGCGCGGGAACGGGGCGCGCATGATGGTCGTGCCCGGAAGGTTTGCCGCAGTGCGCACTCGTTGCCAGATCTCCTCGCTGATGAACGGCGCGATGGGATGCAGCGCGCGCAGCAGCGTCTCGAGGGTATGGATCAAGGTATAACGCGCGGCAGTCTTGGATGCCTCGCCGGCGCTATCCGATTGCAGCACCGACTTCGAGAACTCGAGGTACCAATCGCAGTACTCGTGCCAGGTGAAGTCGTACAGCGCGTTGGCGACCACATCGAGGCGGTACTCGGCGAAGCCGGACTCGATGCGTTCCAGCATGGCGCGCTGACGCGCACGGATCCAGCGATCGGCCACGCTCCACTGCGAGCCCTGCGCGCCGATCGGATGGCCCTCGACGTTCATCAGCACGAAGCGCGCCGCGTTCCACAGCTTGTTGCAGAAATTGCGATATTCCTCGACGCGCGCCATGTCGAACCGCAGGTCGCGGCTTTGCGTGGCGAGGCGCGCGAAGCACAGGCGCAATGCGTCGGTTCCGTAGGCGGCGATGCCGCTCGGAAACTGCTTGCGGGTGGCGCGCTCTATGGCCGGCTTCATCTGCGGCTGCATCAGCCCGGCGGTGCGCTTGGCGAGCAGGGCATCGAGCGAGATGCCATCGACGATGTCCAGCGGATCGATTACGTTGCCCTTGGACTTGGACATCTTCTGCCCGTCCTGGTCGCGGATCAGGCCGTGGATGTACACGGCGCGAAACGGCACATCGCCCGCGAACTTCAGGCCCATCATGATCATGCGGGCAACCCAGAAAAATATGATGTCGAAGCCGGTGACCAGCACCGAGGTGGGATAGTAGGTCTTGAATGCGCGTGTCGGCTCCGGCCAGCCCAAGGTGGAGAACGGCCACAGCGCGGATGAAAACCAGGTGTCGAGCACATCCTCGTCCTGCTTGAGCGATACGGAGGCGGGAATTTGGTGTGCCGCGCGCACCTGCGGTTCGCTTCTGCCCACGTACCAGCGGCCATCCGGGTCGTACCAGGCGGGAATCCGGTGGCCCCACCACAGTTGCCGGCTGATGCACCAATCCTTGATCTTGTTCATCCACTCGTAGTACACGCCGCTCCAGTTGTCGGGCACGAAACGGATGCGCCCGTCCTGCACCGCCTTCAACGCCGGTTCCGCCAACGGCTTGATGTCGACGAACCATTGATCGGTGAGGAGCGGCTCCAGGATCGCATTGCTGCGATCGCCGCGCGGCACGGTGAGTTTGTACGGCTCGGTTCGATCCAGCAGCCCGAGTGCATCGAGGTCGGCGAGCACGCGCTTGCGCGCTTCGAAGCGATCGAGCCCGCGGTAGGCGGCGGGCACCGCATCGTTCATGGTGGCGTCCAGCGTCATCACGTTGATGAGCGGCAGGGAGTGGCGCTGGCCGAGCTCATAGTCGTTGAAATCGTGTGCCGGGGTGATTTTGACGCAGCCGCTGCCGAACTCGACCTCCACGAACTCGTCCGCGACGATCGGGATGTCCCGATCGGTGAGCGGCAGGCGCACGCGCTGGCCGACCAGATGCCGGTAACGCTCGTCCTTCGGATGCACAGCCACCGCCACATCGCCCAGCATGGTTTCTGGGCGGGTGGTGGCGACGATCAAGTGGCCGCCGCCCCCGCTCAAGGGGTAGCGCAAATGCCAGAGATGGCCGTGCTCCTCGCTCGCCGCGACTTCCAGATCCGACAACGCCGTTTTCAGCACCGGATCCCAGTTCACCAGGCGCTTGCCGCGGTAGATGAGACCTTCCTCGTAGAGCCGAACGAACACGTCGATCACGACTTCCGAGAGTTTGGGATCCATGGTGAAGCGGTCGCGGCTCCAGTCGACCGAGGCGCCGAGGCGGCGCATCTGCTGCGCAATGGTGCCGCCGGACTGTTCCTTCCAGGCCCACACGCGACGCAGGAATTCCTCGCGCCCGAGTTCCACGCGGCTGGTGCCCGCGGCGTTCAGCTGCCTTTCGACCACCATCTGCGTGGCGATGCCGGCATGATCGGTGCCCGGCTGCCACAGCGTGTCATCGCCCTTCATGCGATGAAAGCGGGTGAGCGCATCCATGATGGTGTCCTGGAACGCATGACCCATGTGCAGGGTCCCGGTTACGTTCGGCGGCGGGATCGCGATCGAGTACGCCGGCCCCTCGCCGCTCGGGGTGAAGTAGCCCTGGGCTTCCCAATGGGCGTACAGACGCGCTTCGATGTCTCCGGGGGAGAAGGATTTATCCATGATGCCTTGTAGCTGCGCCGCCGCGCCGTCAAATTTCGGCGGATTCGTCTAACTGGTGCGTATCCAACGCGACTTTCAGATCGCGATAGGCCTTGAATCGCTCGCGCCCCAGACGGCGCCTTTCCGGGTCCGCGTCGATGATTTCAGCGATTCTCGGGTATTGCTCGAAGCCGCCGGGGAGCCGATCCGTCAAATTCACCAGCAGATCCGCCTTGATGTTAGCGGATTCCAGCGCCAGGTGAACCGGCGTCTCGGCATCGTAGCGCCCGTCGATGCAAACCTGATGCGGCACGAAGGAGCGCTCGTTGAACGTCCAGAGCAACTCGTCCAGGCTCTTCGCCCCGGCGAGGCTGTCCTGCAGGATGAGCACCTTCAGATCGCGCTGATAGGCCTTCTCCGTCAGGCGGCAGGCGAAGTTGAAGCGCTGCTTGGGCGAATTGCTGGCGAGGACGTAGAAATCGACCCTTTCCGTCATGACTTGCCGGCGCGCTTCACGAGAAAGTCGACGAGCAACGGTACCGGTCTGCCGGTGCTGCCTTTCTGCGCACCCGACAACCACGCCGTGCCCGCGACGTCCAGATGCGCCCACCGCAAATCTTTGGCGAACTTCCACAGGAACGAGGCGGCCGTGCAGGCGCCGCCTTCGCGACCGCCGACATTCGCGATGTCGGCGAAGTTGCTCTTCAGTTGATCGACATATTCCTCGCCGATGGGCAGGCGCCAGGCGCGATCGTCCGCGCGCTGGCCGGCCTCGTTCAGCGCGGCGGCGAGCGCCTCATCGTTGCTGAACAGGCCGCTGCTGTGATTGCCGAGCGCAACGATGCAGGCGCCCGTGAGGGTCGCCACGTCGATGATCGCGCCGGGCTCGAAACGCCGGCAATAGGTGATGGCATCGCAAAGCACCAGGCGGCCTTCGGCGTCTGTGTTGAGAATTTCGACGCTTTGGCCCGACATGGTGGTCACGATATCGGCTGGCTTCACCGCGGTGCCGCTCGGCATGTTTTCGCACGCGGCCACCACCACGACGAGATTCAGCGGGAGCTTGAGTTCCGCGACGCTGCGCAGCGTGCCCAGAACGCTCGCACCGCCGCTCATGTCGAACTTCATCTCATCCATCGCGGGCGGATCCTTGAGCGAGATGCCGCCGCTGTCGAAGGTGATCCCCTTGCCCACCAGGCATACCGGCGGCAGGGTCTTCCGCCCGCCGCGGTATTCGCACACGATGAGCCGCGGCGGTTCCGCGGAACCTTGCGTGACGGCGAGAAACGCGCCCATCTTGAGCGCCTTGATCTCCGCCAGATCAAGCACCTTGGTCTTGATGCTCGGGAAGTCCTTGGCCAGCTGCTGAGCCTGCCTGCCCATATGCGCGGGCGTGCACACATTTGGCGGCAAGTTCGCAAGATCACGCGCGAATGCAGCGCCGGCGGCGATGGCGGCGCCGATGCGCAGCCCGTCGCCCGCGCTCTTGACGGAGCGCGCGTCGGCGGCCGCGACGTGCACCTCGGCGAGCGGCGCCTTCTTCGGTTTGGTGGCGGTCTTCAAGTCCGGCACCTTGTAGGCATGAGACGAGAACACCTCGGCGACGATGCGTGCCCGGTACTTCGTGTCGAGATCGGGCACCTCCTCGAGACCGAGATAGACCGCGGCATCCGAGGTGCCGGTTTTGGCGAGCGCCTGCGCGGAGGCCAGCACCGCCTTGCGGTATTGCTTGCGCGTGAAGGCTTCGCGCTGGCCCAAGCCCACCAGCAGCACGCGCGCGGCGACGGCGCCCGCGGGAGCCGGCAGCAGCAGCGTATCGGTGAGTTTGGCGGCGAAGTCGCCCGATTTGTGGAGCTTTGCGATCAGCCCGCCCAACTGGGCATCGAGCTTTTGCGTGGCCGCCCCGAGATCTCCGTTCTCGTAGACGCCGACCACGGCGCAACCGGTGGCATTGCGCACCTTGGAATCGACGATCGCCTTGAATTCCATATCCTTGCTGCCCCCAGGGAAAAACCAATAGTTTACTAGATTATTCCCGAGGCTCTAAGCTCACCCTATGAAATGGACTGTGCAAAGATATGTGCTGCGCGAGGTCATCCAGACCTGGCTCGCCGTCACCGGCGTCTTGGTCGCCATCCTGCTCTCGAATCAGTTGTCCCGCGTGCTGGGGCAGGCGGCCGAGAACCAGTACGGGCGCGGCGTGGTGTTTGATCTCATTGCCTTAGGCTCGATTCTGAATCTGGCCGTGATCATCCCGGTGAGCCTGCTGCTGGCGGTGGTGCTGACGCTGGGGCGGATGTACCACGACAGCGAAATGGCCGCCCTGCAGGCCTGCGGCTTCGGTTCGGCGCGCCTCCTGGCGCCGCTTTACTGCTTCGCGGTGGTCATTGCGGTGGCGCTCGGTTGGCTGGTGTTCGTGCAGGTGCCGCGCGCTGACTCGCAGATCCAGCTGCTGCGCCAGTCGGCGCTCAAGGAGGCGCAGTTCGGGCAGCTGGATGCTGGACGCTTCCGTTCCTTCAGCGGCGGGGAGGCGGTGTTTTACGCGGAGCGCGTCGATCCGGAGGGCGTTCTGCACAACGTATTCGTGCAGCGCGAGACGGGCGGCAAGGTCGAGGTGGCGCTCGCCGACACCGCCACCTACGCAAAGGCTGCGCAAGGCATGCACACGGTCACTTTGTTCAACGGCCGCCGCTACGAAGGCGTGCCGGGACAGCGCGACTTCCGGGTCATCGAGTTCCGCGAGCACGGCATCCCGATTGCCGCTCCCTCCGAGGTCGTTGCCTCGCAGGATCCTGACACCAAGCCTACGCGCGTGTTGCTCAATTCGAGCGCGCCGGCAGACATCGCCACGCTGCAGGGGCGCATATCCACGCCGCTGATGGCATTGGTCCTGACTCTGATCGCCGTGCCGCTGAGCCGCCTGCGGCCGCGCCAGGGACGTTACGCACGCGTCGGCTTTGCCATTGTCGCGTTCCTCGTTTATTCCAATTTGCTCATCGCCGCCAAGTCGTGGGTGGAAAAGGGCAGCCTGCCGACCACCATCGGGGTCTGGTGGGTGCACGGGCTCGCCCTGGCCTTCGGGCTCTACCTCATATCCCGCCAGGCGAGGAATGCATGAATACGCTGGATCGGTACCTGTATCGCACCATTCTGCTCTACACCTGCATGGTGATGGCGGTGCTCCTGACCTTGGGCTCGCTCTTCACCTTCATCAGCCAGCAGAGCGACATCGGAGTGGGCAGCTACACCGCCGGCGAGGCGTTCGTTTTCACGCTGCTCAACCTGCCGCAGCAGTGCTTCGAGCTGCTGCCCATCGGGGCCCTGATCGGCGCCCTCATGGGCCTGGGGAATCTCGCTGCGGGGAGCGAACTGGTCGTGACGCGCGCCTCGGGCGTATCGGTATGGCGCATTGCCTGGCCGGTGGGTTTGGCCGGCCTCTCCATTTCCTTGGTGATGTTCGCGATGGGCGAGTACGCCGCGCCGCCGTTGGCGCAGCTCGCCAAGCGCGAAAAGACCACGGCCAAGATGAACGATGTGAGTTTCGCCGGCTCCAGCAGCGCGTGGGTGAAGGACGGAAATGTGATCCTGAGGGTGCAGACCGGCGACGCGAATCGAGCCTTCGGCGGCGTCTCGGTATTCAAGCTCGATGGGCCCACCAAGCTGGTTTCCATCCAGCGCGCGGCGCGCATCACCGCGCAGCCCGGCCGCTGGCTGCTGCAGAATGTCGCCACCTCGACTTTCGACAAAGACCGCATCGAGGCGCAGACGCTCAGCGAGGTGACCATGCATTCGAACGTCAATGCGGAATTCATGGGCCTGGCGGCGACCGATCCGTCGCTGCTGACGCTGCAGGGCCTGGCCTCTTACATCGATCACTTGAAGCGCAACAGCCTCGACACGGCGGCGTTTGAAATCGGCTATTGGTCCAGGATCGCGCGCTTGTTCGCCGTCATCGTGGTGACTCTCTTGGCGCTGCCGTTCGTGTTCGGACCGTTGCGCACCACCGGCGCCGGCACCCGCAGCCTCATCGGAGTGATGTTGGGGGTGGTGTTCTTCCTCATCAGCCGCACGCTGGAGAACGGCGGTCAGCTCTTTGATCTCAATCCCATCCTCATCGGCTGGTTGCCGACCACGGTGGTGGGGTTGGGAACGCTGATCGCGATCTCACGAACGAGATAGATGCACCACGCGGGTGTGCGACAACCGGTCCTGGAGCGCCGCGTGCTCGCGGTCTAAGTACAACCACAACACGCCAAGCGCCGCGGGTGCCCAGGCGAGCACGCTCAAGGGCAGGCGCAGCAGCGCGGCCGGATACGGCATCGGCTGGCCGGCATCGGTGACCGCGCGCAAGCGCCACGCGCGCATGCCGAGGGTCTGGCCGCTGCGCGTCCAGTTGATGAGAAAGTACCCGGACCAGATGAGCAGCAGCATTGCGCGGTACAGGTATGCCCAAATCCCGACGTTCTCCGGCACGATGGCTTGCCGCGCGATCAACATGGCCGCGCCGGTGAACAGCACCAGGATCCCGATCAGGAGCAGTGCGTCGTAGAGAAGCGCGGCGAAGCGGCGGCCGAAGCCGGCACTGACTCCGCTCTTCACGAGCCGCTGAGCGGCCTCTTCGCGGCGGACTTGCTCGGCAGCGGTTTGGACTTCTCGTCGCTCTTCTTTTCGGGCGGCGGCTCCTTGGCGACGAGCAACTGCTCGATGGGTCTTAAAATGCCATCGTAACGGTAGCTCGCAAGTTCGTAAGCGCGACCCTGCGACTTGGCGCTGAAGGCGGCATCCTTGATGCCGGCGATCTCGATCCAATGCTTGTCGCCCACCACGGTGCCGGTCACCGTGACGGTGGTGCCGTCCTTCTCGGTGATGGTGGCGACCATGGGCTTGCTGAAGTCGATGTCGGCGGCCTGCGCGACGTCATCCGCAGTCAAGCCGTTGAAGATGGACGCGGAAGGCGCAAGGGTCTGCGCCTCCTGAGCCTTGCGGCCCTGGGGCACGCCATCCATCGCGAACAGAGGCGGCGAGGCCGGCGGGGCGGCGGCGCTTGCTGCGCTCGCGGCCTCCGCTTTCGGCGGGGCCGGCAGGCGGCGTACGGAGTAGGCGGGCGCGCCGAAGGGCTTATAGTCGATGCGCTCGATCGAATCGATCGGAATGTCGATGAGCTTCGCATCGATCCAGAAGCGCGGCTCGGACTCGACGTAGATGCCGGGGCGTACCGAATAGCTCTGTTTGTCGCCGCCGCGGCGCACGAAGTTGCCGTCGCCCACCGACTTGCCGACCAGAAGCGCGTGCGCGCCGTCCTTGTCGGTGAAGGCTATCTCGGTGGCGCTGGAAGAAGCCGCACCCGGATCGTCCACCCCGATGATGGCGTAGTTGGCAGGATCGGAGGTCTTCTCCTCGACGATCTTGGCATCGGTGAGCGCGAGCAGGAGCTTGCGCAGTTTCGAGACATCAGCCGGATAGTCGGCCCGCTGCGCCACGGTCCACCGATCGCCCTGCTTATGGACGGTCACGTTCGCAGTGGCGCTGCCCTTGCGCACCGACAGCGAGGTGACGCTCGCCATATCGCTCGAGAGCTTCGGGTAGAGCGACACGCCCGCGGGCGTCTGTTCGTTGGCATTGCGACGGAAGGCGAGAAACGCTGCGACGCCGAGCACCAACAGCGCCGCGACCGCAAGAACGGAGAGACGCTCGCGGTTCATTTCGCATCTCCCATGCTCTGCACGGCTGCCTGGCGGCGACGTCGCGCCACCAGGATGAAGAACCCGATGATGGCCACCGCGAGCGGCACCAGCACGATGTTCACCACCTTGAGCCAGGTCCCCAGCCGGTCGATGTCGACGTCCAGGTCACGCTGAGTCTCGCGCAGTTCTTTGCGCACGCGGCTCTTCTCGGCGGTAAAGCGCTTCAATTCCTCTTCCTGCTCGGGCGAGAGCGAGAGCGAACTCTGATCGTTTCGCTTGCCTTGCAGTTCGGTGAGCCGGCTTTCGGTCTGATGCAGCTCGCTCTGTAACTCCTGCGCCTTGCTGCGCAGCCGGTCGTCGGCCTGGCGGCGCAGCGCATCGACGCGCTCGAAGGGCCGCGTGAAGCCGGCGCGTCCGCGCACGCTGATCAGGGCGCTCGAGCCGCTCAGATTGTCGACAATGTTGGCGACGAAATCGCCGTTGTTCGCAAACGGCTGGGCGATGTGCTGGCCCAGGATCTCCCGCTGACGGACCCACATGTAGTCCATAAGCATGTCGGTGTCGGCGACGATGACGATGTTCGCAGGCACGGCGGTCTTCGTCAGATGCTCCTTGGCTGCCGCGGGAGGTCCTGGCGGTTTGGTCTCGCCGGCGGCCGGTGCCGCGGCCGGGGCCCCTTGCGGATAAGCCGATTCGATGGGCCCCGTGATGCGTGCCGCAATGGCGTATTTCGTACCGGTGGGCTTGAAGCCGTCGCGCAGGGTGGAAGGATCGGTGAGCGCGTTGAAGCGCTGCGCGGGAATCGGCGCGGCGCTGTCCGAGCTCGTCAGCAACGGCTCGAAGGTGGTCTTCGCGCCGGGGTGCTGGGAAAGCGCGCCGACGGTGGCCATGTTGATGGATTCGAGCGACGAGGTGACCACATCCTTGTTGGTCATGTTTTCCTGGCGCAGCCCGAGGATTCCGATGTGCCGAACCGGCGGGGCGTTGGGACCCGGACTCACTTCCAGGCCGAGTTTCAAATCGCCGATCACCTTGGTGGGGTCATAGTCCACGCCCCAGGCGGCCAAGAGCGGCTTCAGATCCGAGGAATGGTCCGCCATCATCGCGGCCATGGGGTTGGAAGGATCTCGGCCGCTCACGTCTGCGCCGGAGTTCGGATCGACGAACAACAGCACCCGTCCGCCGCGCATCACGAACTGGTCGATGGCATAGAGGGTTTTCGGCTGCAGCTGCTTCGGATGGATCAGCATCAGGACATCCACGTCCTTGTCGATGCTATCGAGGTCGGCCTGCAGCGTCTTGACGGTGAAGGTCTGTTCCAGCTGCGAAATCGCCGGCCATGTTTCCCCCATCTGGCCGGTGGACGGATTGAATTGTCCCTGCACCGGGATCGAACTTAAAAGACCGATGACCGGTTTTTTGGTCGTGCCCAGTTCGTGGACCAGTTTGGCGATGTCGTATTCCAGGAACTCCTGGCGGTCCTGTTGGAAGGCGGGAATCGAGGAGCTGCCGTCGGTGGAATTGGTGCCGGCGAGACCGAAGTACAGCGTGTCGGTGCCGCCGTTGGTCAGGGACTGCAGCCCTTGTTCGGCGGCTCGATCCTCATCGTCCGAGAACGGCTGCGGGTCGATGACCTGCAGGTGCACCTTGCCGTTGGAGCGTGCCGCGATTTCCTCGAGGAACTCCCGCACCCGGGTGGCGTAGGGCATGATCCCCGGCGCGAGCTTGGCGGCCGTGTCGCGTGAGAAGTAGTAATAGAGATTGATCGGCTCCTTCAGCTCGTTCAGCACCTGCTGGGTGCCGGGGCTCAGGCTGTAGAGCTTGTTCTGCGTAAGATCGAGGCGCATGCCGCGCAGGCCCACGTTCGACAGCTCGACCACGCCCAGGAAGAGAACCGCGAGGGCGACGAGTCCGCCGACGCCGAAAAGCAAATTGCGACGACTGTTCACTTATTCCGCCTTCTTCATGTCGAGCACCAGGGCTGCCCCGGTGAGCCAAAAGCCGATCACCGCCGCGAAATACACGATGTCGCGCAGATCGATGACGCCCTTGGAAATGGCCATGTAATGTGTGTAGAAACTCAATGAGGCGATGGCATCCACCGCGCCGGCCGGAAGTACGCGGCGCACCAGATCGAGGAGCGCCGGGAAACCGAGCAGCAGGAACGCGAAGGCGATGACCGCGGTCAGAATGAATGCCACCACCTGATTTCGGGTGGCAGCCGACAGGCACATGCCGATCGCGAGAAGTCCTCCCGCCATCAGGAAGCTGCCGATATAGGCGGTCAGGATGGCGCCGTTGTCGGGCGAGCCGAGGTAGTTGATGGTGATCCAGATCGGGAACGTGAGGATAAGGGCGACGCCGGCGAAGGCCCAGGCCGCCAGGAATTTGCCGAGCACGGCCTGCCAAAGGCTGAGCGGCAGGGTCATCAGCAGTTCGATGCTGCCGCTGTTGCGCTCTTCTGCCCACAGCCGCATGGACACGGCGGGGATCAACACCAGGTACAGCCATGGGTGCCATTGGAAGAATGGCTGCAGGTCCGCCTGGTTGCGTTCGTAAAGGCCGCCGACCTGGAACGGGAAGAACCCGGCCAGGACGAGGAAAATGACGATGAAGACATAGGCGAGCGGCGTCGCGAAATAGCTGCGCAGCTCGCGCCGGAAAATAATGGCGACCTGGTTCATACCGGCGCTCCTTCGGAAGGCTTCACATCGATGCCGGCGGGCTGCGTCAGGGTGCGGAACACCTCGTCGAGCCGCCCGGGTTCAAGATGCAACTCCGGCACGTCCCAATTGTATTTGGCAATCAAGGCGCTCACGGCGCTCAACGGACTGGTGCGGCCCCTCGGCACGGCCGTCAGGCGCAATTCGCGCTTGTCCGATTCCACCGCAGCCACTTCGGGAAGGGCGGCAAGCTCGCGCGTCGCGGCCTCGAGTTGCTCCGGCTTGTCGAATCTCAGGCTCACCGCGTGATGGTAGCGGGAGCGCGCCTCGAGAGCGCTCGGCGTCTCGTCGGCGACGATTTTGCCGTCGGCGATGATGATGGCGCGCGTGCACACCTCATGAACCTCCTCGAGAATGTGCGTCGAGACCACCACGAGCTTGTCCTTGGACAACTCGTTGATGAGACGGCGCACCTCGTGCTTTTGGTTCGGATCCAGACCATCGGTGGGCTCGTCGAGGATCAGTACCTTCGGATCGTGGATCAGGGCCTGCGCGAGTCCGACGCGCCGACGGTATCCCTTGGACAGGGTCTCCACGACCTGGTGGATGACCGAACCGAGTCCCAGCCGATCGATGACCAGCGCCCGCCGTGCGCTCCGTTGCGGGCCGGAGAGCCCGCGGATGTCGGCCACGAAGTCGAGAAACTCGCTGACCGTCATTTCGCCGTAGCTCGGCGCCCCTTCGGGCAGGTAACCGACGCAGGATTTTGCCGCCACGGCATCGGTTTCGATGTCGTGCCCGCAAACCGACACCGACCCGGAGGTCGGCGCGATGAATCCGGCAATCATGCGCATCGTGGTGGACTTTCCCGCGCCGTTTGCGCCCAGGAACCCGAGGACTTCGCCGGGAGCGACGGAGAAGGTGAGGTCGTCCACGGCGAGCTTGTTGCCGTACCGCTTGGTCAGATTTTTTGTGGTGATCATGGCCGCCTTTGAGCGCGCCGCTTCGAGGAGGTTCCCCAAAAATTCTGGCGCGCCGAACACAGCGCGCGATTTCACACCCTCGCTGGAGAAAGCGCAACCGGTGGGGACAGCTTTGGGCCTTTAACGCGCCCCGGCCTGCTTCTCGATGGCGGCCTTATTTTCCTTCAGGATGCGCCGCACTTCGGGCAGGGCGGGGCGGTCGGCCATGCGCGCGATGAGCTCGGCCAATTCATACCACTTCCGTCCCCATTGAACCAAGCGGACGGCGTCCGCAATGACCTGATCCTTCGGATCGCCTTTCTCCTTGGCGGCCGCCGCCGGCTTGGCGTTCGCCTTGCTCGCGCCTTTGGTCGCCGGCTTCGGGGTCGGCGCCGCGGTCTTGCGTTCGGTTCGTACCACGTGCGGCGTGGCCGCGGGCGGCGGCGTGCTGGCACCACGCGCGGTCGGGAACTTCGGCATTTCGCGGGTGGCGGTGATGGAGCTCTCGCCCGCGGCTTTTTTCTCCGCGGTGAACAGCGGCATCTCGCGCGTCGCCGTCACCGCATTTTCGCCGGCTTTGGCGACATCAGGGGGAAATTTGGGCATCTCGCGCGTGCCGGTGACGGCCGTGGCGGCTGCCTCGCCCTTTGCGGGCTTCAGCGAGCGCTCGTTGTCCGGATCAGCCACCGGAATGAAGCGCTCGATGTGTTCGGAGCCGACGAGATTGGCGAGGAAGATCATCAGTTCCAGCGAATCGGAGAACTTGGTGTCGCTGGATTTGACGCGCTCTTCGACCTGGGCTTTGAGCGCGAGGGTCTTCTGGCGCGCAAGATCGAGGATCCAGCGAGTCGGCCGCTGATGCTCGACCCACGGCTGCACCTTCCAGTAGCTGTCGTCATCGAGAGCGGAATACTTGCTGTGGAGCTCAAGGCTCTTGAGCCATTTGTCCAGCAGGTCCAGCAGTCTTTGATCGGCGGGTGTGGCCATATCGACTCCAGGGTGAACCCTAAACGAACCGTAGGGGAATGGCTAGGAATTCCTCTCGATAGCTCACTGCGGCGCGTTAAACTTTGCTCATGTGTGGAATCGCGGGAATCATCGGCACTCGCGCGAGCGCAGAACTCGCCCGCGCCATGGCGCAGCGGCTGGCACATCGCGGTCCCGACGGCGAGGGGGTCTGGCACAAGCCCGGCGTCGCTTTGTCGCACCGGCGTCTGGCCATTCAGGACTTGACCGAAGCGGGCTTCCAGCCAATGGTTTTCGGTTCGCAGGTGTTGACCTACAACGGCGAGCTCTACAACCACGAGAGCCTGCGTCCGCTCTTGCCGGGGCCCTGGAAATCTACCGGCGACACCGAAGTGCTGTTGCGACTGCTGGCGATCGAGGGAACCGCCGGTCTCGCCCGCGTCGCCGGCATGTTCGCGTTGGGGCTTTGGGACGAGACCACCTCCACCCTGACGCTCGCGCGGGATCGCCTCGGCATCAAACCGCTCTACTATCGGCTGTTCGACGACGGCATCGCGTTCGCTTCGGAACTCAAGGCGTTGCTGCTGCTCGGCAAGCCCGAAGTAGATCGAAGCGCGCTGCGCGACTTTCTGTTTCACGGCTACATTCCGGCGCCGAAGTCGATCTACCGGGGCATATTCAAACTGCCTGCGGGACACATCCTGACGTGGCGCGGCAAGCAGTTGAGCGTTGAGCGTTATTGGAATCCCCCGGCCGGCGTCATCGCCAAGGATCCCGAACTCGCGGCGCACGAGCTCGATGCGCTTCTTAAGCAGATCGTGCCCGCGCACACCTTATCGGACGTGCCGGTGGGCGTGTTCCTGAGCGGTGGCATCGATTCGGCGCTCACCACTTCGTATTTGCTGGCGCCGCACACCTATACGATCGCCTTCGAAGCAAGCGGACGCTCAGAGGCCCTCGCCGCACGCGCGCTCGCCGACTACCTGCACACCAAGCACGTGGAAATGACGGCCCCGGAGGCTGATTTCGGCGGAGCGCTGGAGATGATCCCGCAACTCTTCGACGAGCCGTTCGGCGACAGCGCGGCCTGGTCCAACTACCTGGTATCGCAGTTCGCGCGTCGCGAGGTAACCGTGGCGCTCTCGGGAGAAGGAGGCGATGAGATTTTTTGCGGCTACCCCCGCTACTGGTCGAAGATCGGCGAGCGCTCGACGCTTTTGAACCGCGCCCTGGCGCGCTCGTTGCCGCCCCTGTCGCGATTGGCCACATCGCTCGAGCGGCAGGCCATGCAGGGGTTGCCGGCATATGCGGCGGCACTCGGCGGCATGAGCGCATCGCAAATCGATGTGCTGCTCGCCCCCGAATGGCTCGAGCGCGACTACGACTACCTGTGGTTCTACCGCCGTCATTGGCGCGAGGATCTGTCGCCGCTCGCCAGGCTGCGATGGCTCGACATCAATACCGATCTTGCCGAGGGTCTGCTCACCAAGGTGGATCGCACCAGCATGGCTCATTCGCTGGAAGTGCGTCCGCCGCTGCTCGATCATCGTCTGGTCGAATACATTTTGCAGGTCGACCCGGCGCTGCTGGTCGATCAGCGGGGCAGGCGCGGCAAGATGCTGGCGCGCCGCCTGCTGGAGCCAAAGGTGCCTCCGGGCCACCTCGACCGTCCCAAATCGGGGTTCGGGCTGCCGGTGCATCGCTGGCTCAGGCGGCGCCCGGCCATTCTCGAGGAAGCCGTCAAGCGCTTGCGCGAGGCCGGCATCCTGGCTCGCGGCGTGCCTGCGGACTTCCGCCGCGCGTGGTTTCTCCTGGTATTGGATCGCTGGGTCAGCGCCTTTGGCTGACAGCAACACGAACGCCGCGGACGTCGGTGGGCCGCGAATGCTGTTCGTGCCGGTGTCGGGTGCCTATGGCATGGGCGAGTATGCGAGAAGCCTCGCGATAGCCCGGGCTGTGGCCGCGCGCTGGCCGCGGGCCGAGATTCGATTCGTCCTGAGCGCGCAAGCTCCCTACATCAACGATGTGCCGTTCGAGGTGACCCGATTGCCCGCCTCGGCGACCTTTCACACCGCAGAGGTGCTCGAGACCATGCGGGAGTTTCAACCGCAGGTCGTGATCTTCGACAACGCCGGGAGGAGCGCGCAGTTGCGCGCCGCCAAGAGTCTTGGGGCGCTTGTCATCTTCATCAGCGCGCGGCAGCGGCAGCGGCGCCGAGCTTTCAGGTTCCGCTGGATGCAGCTGATCGATGAGCATTGGATTGCTTATCCCAAATTTGCGGCGGGGAACCTCACCCTGCTCGAGCGTTGCAAATTGAAACTCGTGGGCGCTCCGACGGTGCGCTACCTCGACGTTATCGGCCAGGCAGGCGCGGATAAGCTGCCTCAAGCACTGGCGCAGCGCATCGAGGGCAAACCCTTGGTACTTTGGGTCCCCGGGGGAGGCACCGGACACCCGGGCGCATCCGATGCGAGCCAAGTATTTCTGGAGGCGGCGCGGCGGCTCGCCGGCTGCCAGTCGGTGGTCGTTGGCGGCGATGCGACAGATGCCGAATCCCAGGTGCTCACCCTGCCGCGCATTCCGCAGCCACAGTTGCTCGCGCTCATGGGTAAGGCGCAACTCGTGGTGGCAAACGGGGGCGCCACGCTGTTACAGGCGATTGCCCAAGGCGTACCCTCGGTGGCCGTTCCTATCGCCAAGGATCAGCCGCGGCGCATCGCGCATTGCGTGGCGGCCGGAGTGACTCGTGCAGCAAGCCTCGATCCCACCGATATGGCGCGCGCCGCAAAGGACCTGCTTGCCGATGAGGGTGCGCGTCGAGCCATGGTGGACCGATCGCGCGCCCTGGGCCTTGCCGACGGCACCTCGGTGGCGGTCCAAGCTCTCGGCGAACTGATGGGGCGAGGGCGGCTGAATGCCTAATCTGGTGCTTCTCGGCTATGACCCCAGCCAGCCGTCGTTTCGGCATCGCATGCAGTCTCTGGTTGAACCCCTTCAGTCGGCGGGCTGGGCGGTGCGAGCGGAACGGTTTCCGAGCGGTCGCTATGGTCTGCGAACCTTCGAGCGCCGTTCGCTCTGGCGGTGGGCGGATGTCATCGTCCTGCATCAGATAAAACTGAGCGGTCTCGAGGCGAAGTTGTTTGCTTCCTATGCGAAGCGCCGGGTGTTCGACGTGGACGACGCCATTTACGTGCGCAAGCCGCGGAAACTGGGAGACGCGCCCGACGAATCGATCTGGCGCAAACGCAAATTCTGGGCCACTTGCCGCTTCGCGGACGCGGTGGCGGCGGGCAACGAGGTGCTGGCGGCGGTGGCGAAGGTGAGCGCGCGGGAGATCGTCATCCTGCCGACATCCATAGCTGTCGACAGCTATCTGCCGACGCACGCTGCGCCCGACGCTGCCCCCACCATCGTGTGGATCGGAAGTCCGGAGAATCTGATTTATCTCGAAATAATCCACGCGGCGCTCGCCCGGCTTACGATCCGCCATCCCGCTTTGAAGATGCGCGTGATCTGTTCGAAATTTCCGGACTGGCCAGATGTTGCGGTCGAACGCATCGGGTGGAGTTCGGCGACCGAGGCCGAATCGCTCGCCGCTGCCCACATCGGCGTCATGCCCTTGACGGATGATGCCTGGGCGCGCGGCAAATGTGCGTTCAAGCTGCTGCAGTACATGGCCGCCGCGCTGCCCTGCGTCGCCTCGCCGGTGGGCGCCAATCGCGAAGCGGTGATCGACGGCGTGACGGGATTTCACGCCAGCTCTGCGGACGAATGGGAGGAGCGGCTTGAGCGGCTCATCGTTTCCAAGGATTTGCGCGCTGCCCAAGGGGCGAACGGCCTGCGGCACGTGCGCGCGCGCTACGCCATGGAGAGCTATCGCAGCAACTATCTCGCGCTGCTCGTCCGGCTCGCAAGCGGCTGAAGTACGGTATGCTGATGTGATGCATGCCACGCGCATCTATCAGATTTTGAACCACTATACGCCGCGCGATGCGCTCGATCCGGGTTTCGAGGTTCTCGATAATTCTCAGAACCTGAAGCCCGACTGGTTTGAGTACTGGCCGATGCGCAACTACCTGCTCGGTCAGCCGCTCGACGAGCAAACCTTTTACGGATTTCTGTCGCCGAAGTTCAAACTCAAAACCAATCTGTCGGCGGCGCAGGCCCGGGAATTCATCGTCACCTCCCCCGCGCACACCGACGTGGTGTTGTTCAGCCCGAGCATCCACAACAGCGCCTACTTCTGGAACGTGTTCGAGCACGGTGACTCGGAGCATCCGGGGCTGAAATCGGTCGCCGAGCGTTTTTTCGCGCGCATAGGACGGCCCACTCCGCTCGATTCCCTGGTTACCGATTCGCGCAACACCGTGCACTCGAACTACTTCATTGCCAGGCCGCGCTTCTGGCGCGCATGGCTCGGCGTCACCGAACAGTTGTACGCCATCGCCGAGGACCAACAGGATCCGCTGGGCGCGGAGCTGCGCGCCGCCACCAGCTACCGGGGCAGCGTCAGCGTTCCAATGAAGATATTCCTCATGGAGCGGATAGCCACCTGGCTGCTGGTGTCCGATCCGACGCTGGTGAGCTGTGCGCGCGATCCGTTCGCCTCGCGCTCGCGACTCTACAAGCTGCCGATGGCGATCACCTGCGATGCTCTGAAAATCGCCTACGCCACGCAGGGGCGCGGCCAGTACAAGGACGTGTTTCTGTTGATGCGCGCCCTGACGCCGTTCTGGAACCGGCAGTTCCAGCTCGGCGGATTCCTGGCGCCGGTGCGCCGTTGTCTCGATCGGCTGAAATTCTATTGGGAGCAGGCGCCGCGCTAACGCCTGCGCGGCGCGGGCGCCTCGGTTAAAATGCGAGGCGCCGGTACTCGGCGCGCGGGGAATCAATATTTCGGTCAACAAGGCATTTTGGCGCGAGCGTCGCGTGTTCCTGACCGGGCACACCGGTTTCAAGGGCGCCTGGCTAAGCCTGTGGCTGTCGGAGCGGGGTGCGAAGGTGACGGGCGTAGCGCTGCCGCCCCACACCGAGCCCAGCCTGTTCGGGCTGCTCGGCGCCCCGTTCGAATCGATTTTCGCCGACGTTCGCAATCCCGCTGCGCTCAAGAGCGCGCTGCTCGATGCGCGTCCGCAGATCGTAATTCACATGGCTGCGCAGGCGCTGGTACGCGAGTCGTATCGCGACCCCGTGGCCACGTTTGATACCAACGTGATGGGCACCGCGCATCTGCTCGACGCCTGCCGCGGCCTTGCCGGGCTTCAAGGTGTGCTCATCGTGACCAGCGACAAGGTCTACGAAAATGACGGCGCCGGCCGCCCATTCGGCGAGTCCGACCGGTTGGGCGGGCATGACCCCTACAGCAGCAGCAAGGCGTGCACGGAACTCTTGACGCAAAGCTTTCGCGACAGCTTTTTCGCCGACAATGTGCCGGTCATCAGCGCGCGCGCCGGCAACGTCATCGGCGGGGGCGACTGGTCGGCCGACAGACTGATTCCCGATTGCGTGCGCGCGCTCGATGCGGGGCTGCCCGTGAGCCTGCGTTACCCCGATGCCACGAGGCCCTGGCAGCACGTGCTCGAACCGTTGGGCGGTTATCTCACTTACGTGCAGGGTGTCATCGAGAATCGAGGCGCTCTGCCCTCGGCTTTGAATTTCGGGCCGGACCCGGCATCCTTCTGCTCCGTGAGCAGGGTGGTGGACATGTTCAGCGCCCGATTCGATGGCAAGCCCGGCTGGCGCGCGGACACCGGCGCGCATGCCAAGGAGGCGAGCACGCTCACCCTGACCTCGGCGCTGGCAGAGCGAGTGCTTGCGTGGAGTCCGCGCCTCGAGGTCGCCGAATCGATAGCTTGGACTGCGGACTGGTACCGTGCGTTCCGGACGGGGGACGATATGAGAGAGTTTACGCGACGACAGATAGCCGACTTCGAGGCACTCCCGGGGAGGGCGCCTTGAAGTGCGTGATTCTCGCCGGCGGCAAGGGTACGCGCATCGCGGAAGAATCGAGCGTGCGACCGAAGCCCATGGTCGAAATCGGCACTCATCCGATTCTTTGGCACATCATGAAGCTCTATGCCGCGTTCGGCATCAACGAGTTCGTGGTCTGCCTCGGATACAAGGGCTACATGATCAAGGAGTACTTCGCCAACTACTTCCTGCACCAAGCTGACGTGACCTTCGACATGAAGGACAACCGCGTCGAGTATCACGACATCCGCGTTGACCCCTGGAAGGTAACGCTGGTCGACACCGGTGAGGACAGCATGACCGGCGGGCGGCTCTTGAAGGTGGGCAAGTTCCTGTCGCCGGGTGAGACCTTCTGCATGACCTACGGCGATGGCTTGTCCAACCTCGACATGACTGCCCAGCTCGACTTTCACAAGCGGCACGGTCGCAAGGCGACGGTGACCTGCGTGCGCCCGCCGGCGCGATTCGGGCGCATCGTGACGGAACGTGACCGTGTCGTCTCCTTCGAGGAAAAGCCCGTGGCCGATGGCGGTTGGATCAATGGCGGTTTCTTCCTGCTCGAGCCCTCGGTGCTCGATCTGATCGACGATTCGAGCACCGTGTGGGAGAGGCAGCCGATGGAACGTTTGGCGGCGGAGGGGCAGCTGCAGGCATGGAACCATCAGGGCTTCTGGCAGCCCATGGATACGTTGCGCGACAAGCAGACGCTCAATTCGCTCTGGGAGCGGGGCGAAGCACCCTGGAAGCTGTGGGAGCGGTGAGCGCGACATGGGATTTCTGACCAATTGCCGTTCCTGCGGTGGGCCGCTGAGCGTGACCATGGCCGATCTCGGACTGCAGCCGGCTTCGAATGCATTTCTCGCCGACGTCGCGGCCATAGCGCACGAGAGACGCTACCCGCTGCGTGCCAAAGTCTGCGAGCTATGCAAACTGGTGCAGGTGGACTACGACGTGGCTCGCGAGGAGCTTTTCGGAAACTACGTCTACTTTTCATCGTATTCGGATGACTGGCTGGCGCACGCCAAAGCATATTGCGAGATGGCGCGCGAGCGGTTCGGTCTCGGAGCCGACAGCCTGGTTGTGGAACTTGCCAGCAATGACGGTTATCTGCTGAAAAACTTCGTCGCCATGGATGTTCCGGTGCTCGGCATCGATCCTTCCGACACCGTGGCTGCCGCCGCCCGGAATTTGGGCGTTCCCACGCTGGTGGAGTTCTTCGGGCTCGAAGTGGCGGACGGGCTGGCCCGGAAACAGCAGGCGGACCTCATCATCGGCAACAACGTGCTCGCGCACGTGCCGGACCTGAACGATTTCGTGGCAGGCATCGCGCGGCTCTTGAAGCCGAACGGCAGCGTGTCCATCGAATTCCCGCACCTGCTCGAGCTGATCGATCACGTCGAGTTCGACACCATTTACCATGAGCACTACTCGTACATTTCGCTGTTGGCGATAGAAAAGGTCTTCGCGCGGCATGGGCTGCGCTTGTATGACCTAGAGAAGCTTGCGACGCACGGTGGATCGCTGCGCATATTCGCCTCGCATGTCGCGCGCGAGGGGCTCGCGGATTCCCCGGCGCTCGTCGAGCTCAGGTCGCGCGAGCAAGCCGCGGGACTCGACGAGCTTGCGACCTATACGCGTTTCTCGCGTCGCGTGGAGGAGTGTCGAGGCTCGTTGCGAGAATTTCTCGCGCGCTGCCAGCGCGAAGGCAAGTCGGTTGCAGCCTATGGCGCCGCCGCGAAGGGCAACACGCTGCTCAATTATTGTGAAGTGACCTCGCGTGAGGTCGCCATGGTGGGCGATCGCAACCCGCACAAACAGTCCAAGCTCACGCCGGGGACCCACATACCGGTGGTGTCTCCCGAGGCGCTGATGCGGGCGCGTCCCGACTACGTGCTGATTCTGCCGTGGAATCTGCAGAGCGAGATCCGCAGCCAGCTCAAGGACATCGAACAGTGGGGCGGCAGGTTCGTAACGCCCGTTCCGCTCACCCGCGTGCACTGATGCGACTCACCGAGACGCCTCTGTCGGGCGCGTACCTCGTTCACCTTTCTCCGCACACAGATGAGCGCGGCTTCTTTGCGCGGTCCTACACCCCGCAGGATTTTCGCGCACTGGGCGTTGACGCTCCCGCGCTCGATCAGTCGAGCATAGCGTTCAACGAGAAATGCGCGACGCTGCGCGGCATGCATTACCAGCTGGCGCCGCACGAAGAGCACAAGCTGGTGCGCTGCACGGCCGGACGAGTCTTCGACGTGATCGTGGACTTGCGTCAGGGATCGCAATCCTTCCGCGAGTGGTATGGCGTCGAGTTGAGCGCCGCCAACCGCACTGCGCTGTTCGTACCGCCCGGACTGGCGCACGGCTACATCACGCTGTGCGAGCACAGCGAAGTGTATTACATGATCAGCGGCATCTACTCCGCCGAACATGCGCGCGGCGTGCGATGGAATGACCCGGCACTCGGAATAAGCTGGCCGATCACGCCTGCCGTGATTGCGCCGCGAGATGCCGGCTATCCGCTTCTTGGCGGGACCAGTTGAATCGCGTACTCGTTACGGGGGCATCGGGCTTCATCGGCCGTTGGACGGTGAGCGAACTGTTGACGCAGGGCTTCAAGGTGCATGCGGTCGCGCATCGGAGCGGGGTGCCCGCGGAGGTCTCGGGCGCCGATATCACCCATTGCAATCTCCTCGACGCCGGGGCGGTCGATGCACTCATCGCTCGCGTGGCGCCCACTCATCTTTTGCATCTTGCCTGGATCGCGACGCCAGGAAGCTATTGGCAGAGTCCCGACAATGAACTCTGGCGCGACGCCAGCCGCCACCTTATCGAGCGATTCGTATCCGGCGGCGGCAAGCGCGTGGTGGTCTCCGGTACGTGCGCGGAATACGAGTGGTCGACGGCTGGGGTATGCGTGGAGAAGCGCACGCCGCTAGCCGACGTGCAGAATCTGGGCCTGAGCCGCTACGCACGCAGCAAGCTCGAACTTGCCAAGTTTCTGGAGCAGCTGTCCGATCGAACCGGGTTGTCCTATGCGTGGGGCCGGGTGTTCTTTCAATTCGGGCCCTACGAGAACCCACAGCGTCTCGTTGCCTCGGTGGTTTGCAATTTGCTGCGCGACCGCGTGGCCGAGTGCACGAGCGGCCGGCAGGTTCGAAGCTTTTTGCACGTAGCCGACGTCGGGCACGCTTTCGCGCGCTTGTTGCATGTCGACGTGCACGGCCCGGTGAACATCGGTTCGGACGAACGCATCTCGGTGGCGGACCTGGTCCAGCGGCTGGCGGACAAGCTGCAGCGGCGTGGCCTGGTGCGCCTGGGTGCGCGACAAGGGCCGCCTGAACCAGCTCTTCTGGTTCCCGACACGCGTCGCCTCGCGCTGGAGGTAGGCTGGCAGCCGCGCTATAGCCTGGATGGCGCCCTCGATGACACGATTCGATGGTGGCGGACGCAGCTGGACGATGCGACATGAACCTACACCCATTCCTGGTGCATTTTCCGATCGCCCTGACCCTCAGTTGCCTCGTGCTGTTTCTCCTGGCGCGAATCGTCAAGCGTGAAGATTGGGCGGCGACCTTGGCGACGGTAGCCACGTTCAATCTGTGCCTCGGCGCGGTGGGGATTCTCCTCGCCGTCATGAGCGGCGTGGCGGCAGCCATCGACTTGAATGTGGACGAAATAGCCCGTCACGCGATCACTGCGCATGTTAAGTGGGCCATATTTACCTCGGTGGCCCTGCTGCTCCTTGCGGTGTGGCGCGGGGCAGGGACGGTGCATACCTCGCGCCCCTCAACGCTGTTTCTTCTGGTGCTGCTGGTTGCCGGTCTGGCAATTTACATGACCGGCTACCGAGGCGTGCAAAACGTGTTCGAGCACGGCGTCGGCGTCGAATTCAATTCTGCAAAAAAGTAGGCGCCGTGCAACCGCACGGCGCCTCTGGGTCAACGATCAGCCCGCCGGCATCTCGCCGGTGTAGTACGCGATCACGTAGGCCTTCAGCGTGCCGTCCGCCTGCGGTATGCCGTACACGCTTACCGGGGCGCCAACCGCAAGCCCGCTGGTCAACGCCGACAACCCGGAGGCGGTCGTGATGTCCTGCGGACTGATAGTGAGCACGCCGTCAGTGCGGTCCACTTGATACACCAGCGTGGCGCTGCCGCCGGTGGTGCCGATTTCGATGGTCGCGGCGTTGGTGCCGCCGAGTGCCGTCATTTGGAATGCGTTGTTCGCGTAGCCGGCCGTTACCAGCCCGATCGGCAGCACGGAGGGCATCAGGACGCTGTCCGCAGCCGACCACCCGTTTGGCTTGCTCGGGTCGTTCCACACCGCGAAGCTGATCCCGCGCGACGGCACGGCGCCGACTGTGCCGCCGAAGTTGACGCTCCCGGAAGTGGCGGTCACGAAATCCGTGATGCTGGAGCTGCCGCTTGTCAGCAGAGTCGGGTAGGCGAAATTCCACCATGCGTAGCCGTTGACGGCGTTGCCGGAAGAATCCGTGCCATTGGCGGTCATCCCGCTGATGTAATCAAGCTGCACCTGGTAATCGTCGCTCGAGGTGCGGAACGCTCGGGTATAGGTGAAGTCCGTGTTGTTTGCCGCCGATATCTTGCCGTCGTAGCGCGCCACCTCGATGTCGATTGACTGCGCGACCAATGGAGTCGCCAGCGGATCGACGACGCTCGCGTGAACCTTGAAGCCGCGAACCAAGTCGTGATCGGCGAGGAACGCGGTGCCGGTGGCAATGGGACTGACATCCGCGGACGGACTCCAAGGCTGGCGGAAGAAGAATTGGGTGTTCGCGTTAACCACCATGTCGACGGCGCCGCCGGATTCGTCCGCAACCGCGATGGTGTTGGCCGCCGTGTTGACGTGCAGCACGTGACCTTCGGGACTTAGCCAGACCTTGTTGAAATCACTGCTCGCCCAGATTCGCGTGGCCACCAGCGTGCCATTCTCCTGATAGCGCGCGGCTATGCGCACCTGCTTGCCTGTCAAAGACGATTCCGAAGAGAAATCCTTGATGGTCGAGCGCGTGCCGGCATCGACGTCGTAGAAAAGCGTGCCGTTGCTGGCGTCTGCGAGAATGGTCAGGCTCTGATCACTGCTCACCGAGGTCTCGGGGGTGACCACCGGGATGGTGGGATACTCCTTGGTGATCGTGACGCTGCTGTTGTCGGCGGCGACCGTCGTTACATCGCCGTAGGTGTGGCGCAGTACCAAGCGGGAAATGTCATGCAAGGGGTGGTGGCGCACCGGGCCATCGAAATTCACCGCCCAGAGCGTGGTGCCGCCGCTTGCGGGGGGAGTATGACCGACGATGAAGGCCGGATGGCCGAGGTCGAATTCGAGATCAAGCGCGTTGCTTTGATTCGCGGACACCACCAGCGGAGAGTCGAAACTCACCTTAACAGGAACCGTGAGGCTGCCGCCTGAGCCCTGTGTGTGCTGAACCTTGATCTGTGAGGAGGAAATGGTCGTTCCCGGCGCGCCGGCGAATCCGGCCTCCGGATCTGCGGCCACTGTGAGCAGAATGTCACTGTCGTTGCCGCTCACCGTCAACACGGCACCCGTGTACGTGCCGACCGGAACGGTTACGTTGCCCAGAATCTCGGATATCTGATCCAGCTGCGCAAGATTCACCATGGGCGCCGGCGTAGGGGCGCTGTACACCGTGACGTTGGCGCCGCCGGCTTGGGGCACGAGCGCGATCGACAGCACTTTCACGCCGATCGTAGCCCAGTCCTCCGTCGAGGCGTCGCTGATCAGCATGGAGACGCTGGCGCTTTGTGGCGAAGAGCCGGAAAGCGAGGAGGAGCCGCTCGATCCGCCACCGCCGCCGCACGCGGCGAGCATCGCGCTCGAAAGCGCGAGCAGCGACCATCGCGAGATATTTTCGTTCATGTGTTTGGTCTCCGTTCATTTAACGATAACAAACGCCGTGATCTTCTGTTGCCGGCGTCATTGGCGGATGAACGGTGCACATTGATGCGCGTTGACAGGGAATCTCATGGCGTTCCTGTCTGGAATCGCCGACAGGACTCGGGCTGGAATCTCAGGAGCGAAAAATTACCGCGCTGGGAAACGGAGAATCGCGCGAGGTGGGCTTTGCGAGTCGATCGAGCGGGTAGGGACGCCGTGCGGCCTCGGAGCCGCACGGCGCTTGGCTTATGTGGCCACGTTGGTAGAGCAGTTGAAAGTGCTGCTCACGGTCTGACCGCTGCTGCCGTCAGGACGCTGCGGCGTTGCCGTGATTTCAAGTTGTTCGGCCGCAATCGTGGCCGTTTCCGTACGGGAACTTACATTGGTATCGCCGCCGAAGAGCACCGAACTAATGAGCGCGCTCTTCAAGGTGAAACGCAAGAACTCGCGCGACTCGCCGCCCGTGCCGCTCACGGCTACGAGCACCACCGAGGCGAGATGACTCCCGACCGCGGCATCGCGGGCGAGCTCAGGACTGGTGGTGTCCAACTGCTTTATGACGGTGAGCGGCTTGCAGCTCGGCTTGCCCGCGCCGGCGCCGCTGCCGCCTACGCTGGTCGCGGTGACGATGCCGGCGGAAAACGCGTTGACCTGGATCCAGCCCGCGTATTTGCCGTTGGTGACTTCCCCGCTGATGCCGGGAATCTGCATGTAGAAAACTTCGTTGGGCGCGGCGTTTGCCACCACGCTTGAAAATAGAACTCCCGCAGTGAAAAGAATTGCACGCATCCTAGTGTCTCCTCGATTGTTGTTCCTGGATTTGACAGAAACTGGCCTGTCGAGCGCGCACGCTAACCGCAAAGGGGTGCGGGAACGAGTGCGGTGTGGTGAAAGTGTGCGCGACATCGCGATTGCATTCCCCGGCGTGGGCTGATTCCGGACAGGCAGACGAAGCAGCGGACATAATTCGGCATGCGCGAGTCGGCGTGACGCGCGTCACATTGCGCCCGGGGCGAGCGTTAAGATCGTCACGACTGATGCTCCGCGAAGCGCGTTATGGTGTGCGCACCTCGTAGGAGCCCATGTCCATGCACTATTCGCGCTTGTTGCTCCCAGTGTTTGCCGCCGGCGCGTTGGCGGCTTGTGCGGCATCGCCCAGGATTACTCCGGCGGGACAGGACGGCTTTCATCTGAGCGTCACGGGCGCGCGCTGGGAGTCCCAGGCGGATACCAATTTCAGGGCGGTCACTCTGGCGAATAACTACTGCGAAAGTAGCGGCAAGCAGCTGCTATTTCGCCAGTCTCAAGAGTCGGGTGAGCACGCTTGGTCGTCGAAGCGCGAAGACCTTACCTTCGTTTGCAGGGATGGAAACGAGCCTGCCTATATGCGGGCAGGCTTGAAGCG
>DASXOQ010000005.1:0-2175 GCA_036494165.1 Steroidobacteraceae bacterium | reverse complement strand
AATGTGCGATCCATCGCGCCGCTCGACCCGGCCTTCCACGCCCCGGATCGGAATGCCGGTCCGGATCACCTCCGCCATCGGTGTCTCGGCTCGGGTGATCAGACCGCCATCGAAGTAGAGCTTGTACGAACCGCAATAGAGTTCGCTGTCGTCGCCGATGCGCGGCGACCGTCCCCACAATTCCGAAGCTTTGGTGTTGAACCACAGCACTCGGCCTGCTGCATCGCAGGCGTAGATCGCCATAGGCAGCCGCTCAAGGAAATCCGGTGGCGGTTGCCGCCACGATTCGGAAGCCGAGCCAAGACTGCCGAGCACCCGATCCGGCCGTTCCTGAAGGTTCATCGGTGGTCCCAACACGATTTCTGCTTTTGCGAGGCGGTAAATTATTCGGGCGCGCGGGAGCGCACAACCCCTCTCAGAAACTGGTTGGAAGGCATAAAGTTCCCGGCCCGGCAGAGTTGACCTTGACCTGCCTCTACCCTGGGCCAAAAAAAATGCCACCCTCAGTTGTCCGCGATGTCAAATCTCGGAACCCGACACACTGCAAGAATCACCGCAGGGCCGACGGCCTGCATCGCTAGCTGCAAGGACCTGTTTACCATTCGGCGATCTCGAAAAGGCCTGGGCAAAAATTTCTTGCGACCCTCTTGAAACCAAAAAAACTCGATCTAGTTTTTTTGTCGCCGCCGAGAGGTGGCGTCCCGGCCGCCGTTTGGGGCCGGGACCAGTTGAGGACGGGCACCGCAGTGTCCGGTGCCGCTCGTACCCATTTTGCTCTTTGGAGGATCTGGCTATGCGCACTTTAGACTTCTCGCCTCTGTTCCGGTCGGCCGTGGGCTTCGACCGTCTTTTCGACCTCGTGGAAACCGCCCAGCGCTCCGCCGAGGACAACTACCCGCCTTACAACATCGAGCGGCTGGCCGACGACCGCTACCAGATCACGCTGGCGGTCGCAGGATTCTCGCCCGACGAGATATCGATCACCGCCGAGCAGAACGTCGTCACCATCGAAGGCAGCAAGGCCGACAAGCCCGGTGCCGAGTTCCTCTATCGGGGAATCTCGACCAGGCAGTTCAAACGGCAGTTCAGCCTGGCGGACTACGTGCAGGTCAAGGGCGCGGCTTTCGACAATGGATTGCTCCGGATCGAACTGCTGCGCGAAATCCCCGAAGCCATGAAGCCCCGGCGGATCGCCATCAACGGCGCGAAAGCCGACAACGTCCATCAGATCGAAGCCAAGGCAGCCTGAACAACGCTGCCCAAAACGTTCGTGCCGCGCCTCATGGCACGGCACGGCAGGCCAAGAAAATTCGTCCAACCATTGGAGGCACCCATGCGGCCGACGACCGCCACTAACGACAATGTATTCGACATCAACGCTCTTCTGCATCCCGGCACCGCGTTCGAACACCCGCGGGACGTAGTTTCCGACCCTAACCTCAGTCTAGCCGAAAAGCGCGCGATCCTTGCCTCGTGGGCATCGGACGCCTCGGCGATCGCGTCTTGTCCGGCATTGCGGGCTCCGGACGGGCTGAAGGCAGTCGTCACTATCGACGAGGTTCTGGAGGCGCTGTGCGCGCTGGATGGTGGACCGCGGAATCCGCCTGGCGGCAAGCCGATGCGGCTTCGCTCGGTCGCGCGGTGCGCTGCAGCCTGAACAGCATCTCGCTCATGGAGATTGCAGGATGAGTGGAGCGCACGCGTACCTCATGCCGGCTACGACGCGCATGACTCTACCCATCCTGCGAGCTGCTAATTTATCCGACCGCGCCGCTAGGGCTAGCGGCGCGGATTCCGCGACTACACCACGGCTTCGTCAATCCAATTTTGTGCCGGCGAGCGCGTGTTCCTCGCTTGACCCAAAAGGCAAATCACCGACCTATCTCTCCCTGTCCCGCGCCCCCAATGAGGGGCGTATCATGATCGTCACGAACGTTGGGCGCGGGATGCGGTGGACGCGGCAGCGTTGTCGCGCGAGGCAAGCGCAGGGCCGGTTGGAAAGCCGGTGAGCGAGCGCTTCGCGCGTGAACGAGCGGCGCTGCTTCTGTTATCGCCAATGCCTCGGTTGATGTGCACATGCTCCGAAGTCTCTTGGCGAATGGCAGATCGCGTACGGCAAAACCGTGTGGTCCTGGCACCCGTTGCTGGTGTCAAGCCGGTGGAGGCGAAGTCGAC
>DASXOQ010000004.1:0-1922 GCA_036494165.1 Steroidobacteraceae bacterium | reverse complement strand
CACCCTCGACCGCGTCGCCGGCGAGCGTCCGCTGCGCCTTCATCTCTAGTTTCGAGAAGACATCAGTGTTGCAGGCGCGGCAAACGCAACCTTTCAAAAGCCATTCATCATCATCACCACCAAGACCCGCTGATACCACGTGCTCATCCGAAAACGGCCCGCCAATGCCGCAATTGGGCTTACCCCGGTTTCGTGGAGAGTTGAGAGCTTGGGATCATGCTGTTTGATGTGACGTCATGTTGACCTCCTGTATCGGGCCATTCTTTGGTTCGTCCCCCGGCGGAGCCATTCTTCCGTCCCGACCCGCATGGCAATGCGGCTGCGGCGCGCAGCGAGGGTCCAGGATCGCCGCAGGCGACCGCCGAAGGCGGCGCGAAGCGTCCTTGACGGGCGCGAGCACGGCGGCAGGCTGACTGGGGTCGGGAACGACGGCCATTGCGTGATGCTGATGCTCATAGTCGATCGGTGAGAGATAGCCGATCGAGGAGTGACGGCGACGCGGATTGTAGAAGCCCTCGATGAAGGCGAACACCGTGCGGCGTGCCTCGGCCGGTGTCTTGAAGCGGCACCGCGCGAGCAATTCACATTCGAGGGTTGCGAAGAAGCTCTCGCACATGGCGTTGTCATACGCATCACCGACCGAGCCCATCGAGGGACGCACGCCGGCATCACGACAGCGCTTGCCGAACTCGATCGAAGTGTATTGCGAACCCTGATCCGAGTGATGGATGACATCCCTCGGCCGACGCGTCAGCAGCGCCATGTTCAGCGCATCGAGCACCAGCTTGGTGGCGAGTGTCGTGGCCATCGACCAGCCGACGATGCGACGGCTATAGGCGTCCAGCACGACGGCGAGATAGAGAAAGCCTGCCCAGGTCGGAACGTAGGTGATATCGGCCACCCACAGCCGGTCCGGTGCTTCCGCCGTGAAGTTGCGGTCCACCAGGTCCGGTGCCTGACGGCTGCCGTCCTTGACCGTGGTGACGACGAACCTGCGACGGCTGACACCGGCAACACCGGCCTGTCGCATCAGACGTGCTACGCGCTTGCGGCCAGTGTGAATACCCTTCGCCACAAGTTCGGCATGAACACGCGGTGCACCATAGGTGCCGCCCGAGGCCGAATGTGCGGCACGGATCTTCACGATCAACGCCGCATCCGTCTCTGCCCGCGAACACGGCGATCGCTTCGCCCATGCGTAGTAGCCACTGGAGGAGACATCCAGCAGCCGGCACATGATGGCGATTGGATAGTCCGCCCGGTGATCGCTCACGAACCGGAACCCTTCGGAGGGATCGCGTTCGTCTCCCGAGCGAACCAGGCTGCTGCCTTTGACAGGATCTCCCGCTCCAGCCGGAGCTGGCGGTTCTCACGCCGCAGCCGCTTCAGCTCCTCACGCTCTGCTGTCGTCAGACCACCATCGCCGCGGCCTGCGTCACGCTTCGACTGGCTATGCCAGTTCCGGATCGACTGCGCCGTTGGCTCGAACTCCCGCGCCAGTTCCTCCGGCGAGCGTCCAGCCT
The DNA here is from genome assembly GCA_036494165.1 of Steroidobacteraceae bacterium. GTDB lineage: Bacteria > Pseudomonadota > Gammaproteobacteria > Steroidobacterales > Steroidobacteraceae > Bog-1198. The sequence continues at coordinate 399 of DASXOQ010000004.1, read as the reverse complement.
GCACCAGTTCCACCATCTGGCGGCGGAACTCAGGTGAGTAGACACCTCTCGTCTTGGACATCGTGGACTCCTCGAACACAAATCATTCGGTGTCCACGAAACCGGGGCAACTTCAGCCGGGGTTCTCGACGTGGGCTTTGCCGAGGCTGGCCCAGCCGATGGCCCGGTGGTGATTTTGCTGCACGGTTGGCCCTACGACATTCACAGCTTTGTCGAAGTCGCACCGCAACTGGCATCAGCGGGTTACCGGGTCATTGTTCCATTCCTGCGCGGCTATGGAACAACACGATTTTCGTCGGTACGCCGCGGGACGGACAACAAGCGGCCGTCGCTGTCGATCTCATCGCGTTGATGGACGCCCTCGCCATCAGGCAAGCGACTATCGGCGGCTTTGACTAG
>DASXOQ010000003.1:0-2639 GCA_036494165.1 Steroidobacteraceae bacterium | reverse complement strand
ACCGGGCTTAAGCTCGGCACAAAAACAAAAAGGGCAGGAGCACACCATGAAGATACTCTATTTCGATGATTTCAAGCTCGGCGTGCTGAAGGGCGACGCCGTGGTCGACGTCAGTGCCGAGGTCAAGGACATCCCGCATACCGGCCCGGGCGATCTAATGAACGGGCTGATCGAGCGTTGGGTCAGCTACAAGCCGCGGCTCGAGGCGACCACAGCGCGCGGCACAGGCGTGCCGGCCTCCAGCGTCCGCATCCGCGCGCCCGTGCCGGGCCCGCGCACGATCGACTGCATGGCGGTCAACTACATGGAAGACGGCACGCGCAGCGCGCCGGCGCCGATCAATGCCTTCCACAAATCGCCGAGCGCGATCATCGGACATGGCGACACCATGGTGTTGCCCGACGCGCCGGCCACGATCTTCGAGGGCGAGGCCGAGATTGCCGCCGTCATCGGCAAAACGTGCAGCCATGTCAGCGAGCGTGATGCGATGAGCTATGTCTTCGGCTACATGAACTTCATCGACGGTTCGGCGCGCGGCTTGCCGCCGCAGGGCAACGTGTTCTTCCAGATGAAGAGCCGCGACACCTTCGCGCCGATCGGCCCGTATCTCGTCACATCAGACGAGATCAAGGACCCGCAGAAGCTGCAGATCAGGCAGTGGAACAACGGGGTACTGATGCAGAACTTCAATACCGACGATATGGGCCACAAGATCGCCAAGTGCATCGCCTGGCTGTCGGCCATCCATACGCTGTGCCCCGGCGACATCGTCGCCACCGGCACCAATCACCGGGGTCTCAACCCGTTCATGGACGGCGACATGATCGAGCAGGAAATCGACGGGCTCGGCCGGTTGAAATTCGCTGTGAAGGACGAGCTGAAGCGCAGCTGGGCGCGCAAGACCCGCCTCCAGATGCACGAAGAGGCGAAGGAAAAGACCGCGGGCTCCTACCCGGACATCACTCCGCAACTGACGGGCAAATACGCGGAGTAACTCTTATCCCTCCCCCGCGAGCTCGGCAGCGCATTTGCGCGCATGAGTGGGGGAGGGTAAAGGCCGCCTGGCGGCCCGCGGGGGGATAAGGAACATCCGCCGCCGGAGTTGGAGGTCTACAGGCGAGGGATCCAACCTGGACGGCTCAACAGATATTCGACCATTCGCGGAGGAATGCTCAAAGCTTTTTCTATCTCGAGTTCATTCTTCGGCAGCCCGGCAAGGATCGAAGCTTCACTCTTGCTTCGGACCTTGGAAAGCCACTCTGGATCAACCACCACGGCGCGTCCTACCGCAACCAGATCAGCTCCCATTTTGATCGCCCCCTCGGCATCCATGCACGTCTTGATCCCGCCACCTGCCATGACCGCACTGCGGCCCGCTATAACGCGCGCGAATTCCGTGATCGGACTCTCGGCCGGGGTATAACTCTTCTCCACCGGTCTATCATAAACACGGGTCTCGCCCGTAGGCCGGCTCTTGCGATAATCATCGAGCGAAACGGAGATGTAGTCGAGACCCAACCTGGCAAGTTCATGACAAAGCAGTTTGGCGTCCTCGAGCGTATAACCGTCCCGCTCGGCCTCGAATGGCGTCACGCGAAACCCTGCGATCAGTTTTGGACCGAGTGCGTCGCGAACGGCCTGCGCGACGGCGAGAGGAAAATTCATACGCTTTGAAAGCGTGCCTCCCCAATGATCAACGCGATGATTGGCCCGAGGTGAAAAAAACTGATGAACCGCGTAGTGGTTGGCTCCGTGAATCTCAACGCCGTCGAAGCCGGCTTTTCGAGCCAGCGAAGCAGCCTCTCGAAAGCTTGCGATCAGGTTTTCAACCTCGGTGGCCGTCATCGCCCTCGGCGTCTTTGCTCCGGGACGCAACGATGCCACCGCGGAGGGCGCACGCAGACATTGCTCACCTATCAACTCGGGCTTTGCGATGCGGCCACCATCATATATTTGGAGGATCGCGAGACCTCCTGCAGCACGCATCGCTTCAGCAAGCCGGTTGAGACCGGGCAAGTGTCCATCATGCGTGGCACCGATTCCCTGCCAGGAGCGCCCGTCCTGCTCGACGTACGCCGCTGATGAAATGACAGCTCCGAATCCGCTGGCAGCACGCCGTCGGACAAATTCGAGTTCGTTTTCGGCAGCCGTCCCATCTTCATGGGACGAATCGGTTGTTAGCGGAGCAATTGCAAACCGATTTGCCATTTCCCGTCCGCAGTTGAACCTGAAAGGAGACCAAACAACCATCGATCAAACCTCAACGCTTGTTTTTTTAAACCGCTGCGGCAGAGGCGTTTCCGGGATTCTGCCTCACTCCATGAAATAGGCGGTGTAGTCGTAGCAGGAATTCGCATGCCTGTTCAATACGTTATGAAAATTTTACTTGCCCGCAAAATTTCTCTTCCATTTTCCAGAATTTCTGCTATTCATAATACACCCCGCGCCACCAAGAGGGGCGATTCGCGGTCGTCACGTTTCGTTGGCGCGGGATGCGGTGGACGCAGCACATCGTCAGACTTGCGATGTGGTGCGGACGGCCAAGTCGTGTGGTCCTGATCCCCCGACGCTGGGATCAAGCCGGTCGACTTGCGATTTCGGCCTTGCGGCCGAAACGCAGAGATCGGCGATGGAGGCTA
>DASXOQ010000002.1:0-1639 GCA_036494165.1 Steroidobacteraceae bacterium | reverse complement strand
CCTCGCGGTCGCGCCAGGCAGGCCGCTGCCCGCCGGGCCGCCCCTTGCCGAAAGGCTTGCCGCCGCGCCGGAACGGAGGTTTTGAGGTGCGTTCGCTCATGGATGGCTTGTGTCACGGGTTCCGGATATTGGCAATTTCGGAAAGATTTGGGTCCGGAATCGCGGATTAGTTCGGTTGACTTTGCCCCGCCGCTACCCCCATAAACGCGCCGGCCGCGACGCCCCGTGCTCGCGGTTTTCACGTCTCAATGGCTTGTCCAGCGCCCCACGGGCGATCTATGGATTCCCATGCCGTGGAAGCGGGGGAGTGTCCCGAGTGGCAAAGGGAGCTGACTGTAAATCAGCCGTCTTATGACTTCGCAGGTTCGAGTCCTGCCTCCCCCACCACGCTTCGCCCTGACGGGCTTCGCGTGGCGCAGCCGAGCGAAGCACGCAAGGGCGACGCGTGTCCGGCGTAGCTTGAGCGCAGCGAACGCGAAGACGGACAGCCGATCTCGCGTCGCTCTTGCATCACCGCCAGTTCTTCACCATCGCATTCATCACGGTCTCGGACTTGTGCGTCTTGCAATAGCTGCCAACCACCTTGGTGTTTCGCTCGGTGTAGCGAAAGTCCACCACGCTCAGATTCTTCGAGGCGCTGAAATAGCCGGCCATCCATGAGCTGATCAGCCGTTGCATGTCGGCATCCGCATTCAGCAATTGCTTGCAGGTGATCAGCGACAGGTCGAGGATGCCTTGCGATCGCGCCGGCGTGGCCACGACGGTCAGCAATATCGAAAGCGTGATGAGTATGAATTTCATGGGGCGCATTCCCTGTCATTGCGAGGTCGTGACGCGCGTGATGCTTGCCATCACCGACTGAGTCGGGTTGTTGGTGCACCAGGCCTTTACGTTGGAGATGTTGCGCTTGTACACATCCAGATCCAGCGTGACGTAACCCTTCTTCTGGTTGAACCAGCCGCTCATCCAGGCCGAGAAGATCGCATCGTCGGTCGGCGACATCGCCAGATAGTCCGCGCAGGTGATGAGGGCCATGTCGACCTTGCCTTTGTCGGCCTTGTCCTGAGCGTGCGCGGCGCTCGACAGCATCGCTGCCGCGATAAGGCCGAAAGCGAATTTTCTCATCACGGCGCTCCCTTGCTCGGCGCAAGGTTCCAGAGGCGAGCCGGCGCGCCGTTGATCTAGGTCAAGCCGGACTGCCTAACGAGCCGAGAAAGGGCAAAGTGGCTGGCATCGCCCGAGAATCCGGGTAGCTTTGCACGGGTTCTCCGTAAGGCAGCCGGCCCGATGCCCGAAGTCGATTCCGACCAGCTCGAAATGCGCAAGCTGGAGCAGCTCTCCAACACCATCTTCGGTGTGGCGATGACGTTGCTCGCCTACGACCTGCCCAAGGCTGCGCAGTTCGATCATCTGCCGGACTGGCACGATCTCTACCACGCCTTCGGCGGGCGGATCGGCGGCATGGCGCTGAGCTTCATCATCGCCGGCGTGTTCTGGCTCAGCCACCAGCGGCGGCTGACGCGCCAGCCGATGGGCAGCCGAGGCATCGTGATACTGAACCTGTTGTTCCTGCTCTCCATCATTCTCTTGCCGGTGAGCAACAGCCTCTACGGCAATTACGGCATGAGCGGCGCGGTCG
>DASXOQ010000001.1:0-206447 GCA_036494165.1 Steroidobacteraceae bacterium | reverse complement strand
CCGCACCACCGATGTGACCGGAGCGGTGGAGCTGCCGGCGGGCACCGAGATGGTCATGCCCGGGGACAACATCAAGATCGTGGTGGAACTGATCGCCCCGATCGCCATGGAACAGGGCCTGCGCTTCGCTATCCGCGAGGGCGGAAAAACCGTCGGAGCAGGTGTAGTTTCCAAAGTTATAGCGTAATATTCGCACCCCTTTGGGAAACGGGGCCGCAAGGCCCCGTTTTATTGCGTTGAGGAATTGTTATGGCTAATCAGAATATCCGTATCCGCTTGAAGGCCTTCGATCACCGCCTGATCGACAAGTCCGCGCGCGAAATCGTCGACACCGCCAAGCGCACCGGCGCCACGGTGAAAGGGCCCGTGCCGCTGCCCATCAAGATGGAGCGCTTCACGGTGCTGGTTTCCCCGCATGGCGACAAGGACGCCCGGGATCAGTTCGAGATTCGCACCCACAAGCGCCTGATGGATATCCTGAACCCCACGGACAAGACCGTGGACGCGCTGATGAAGCTGGAATTGCCGGCCGGCGTGGACGTTCAGATCAAGCTCAACTGAACCTAATGCACCTGCGGGGGTAGTAGCCCCCTCGCAGCCGGGCCTGCACTGCAGCAAACCCGGCTTAATCGTTTGACGGATGGAACGGTTCGCGTACAATGCGCGCTCCGTTTTTCAGGTCGGAGCGCGTGGGCGCCGACGCCGAAAACCCAAGGGTTTTCGGGGTCCGGAACCCAAACCGCCGGTCTTTCGCAACTAACGCCGAAACACCAATCGCAGTGTTCGGCCGTATGAGGAATGACAAATGGCCATTGGTCTGGTTGGCCGCAAGTGCGGCATGACCCGGGTATTCACTGACGCCGGCGTAGCCGTCGCGGTCACGGTTATCGAGGCGCAGCCCAACCGTATATCCCAGGTCAAAACTCAAGAATCCGACGGATATCGTGCGGTTCAGGTCACCTACGGCACGCGCCGTCCTTCGCGCGTTACTAAAGCCCTCGCAGGCCACTTCGCCAAGGCGAACGTCGCGGCAGGCGCCAACTCCCACGAATTCCGCCTCGCCAAGAGCGAAGGCGACTCGCTCGCCGCCGGCGGCGATCTGAAAGTGGACATGTTCAAGGCCGGCCAGATTGTCGATGTCACCGGCACCACCGTCGGCAAGGGCTTTGCCGGCACCATGAAGCGCCATAACTTCAAGGGTGGCCGCAAGACCCACGGTAACTCGCTCTCGCACCGTTCACCCGGCTCCATCGGCCAGCGACAGACGCCGGGCCGCGTGTTCAAGGGCAAGCGCATGTCCGGCCACATGGGCGTGCGCAATCGCACCATCGAGAATTTGAAGGTCGTCGAAGTCGACGTGAACCGGAACCTCCTGCTCATCAGCGGAGCGGTGCCGGGCGCCGAGGGCGGCAACGTCGTGGTGCGCCCGTCGGTGAAGGCCTTGGGCCAGACCCGTCGCCAGAAGCTCGCGCCCAACAAAGCGCCTGCGGCTGCAGGCAAGCCGAGTTCGGCCCCCAAGGCCGACAAAGGCAAGAAATAAGCCATGAAGCTGCTACTCAAGAACGCTGCCAACAGCGAAATCCAGGTATCCGACGCCGCCTTCGGCCGCGCCTACAACGAGGCGCTCGTGCATCAGGTGGTGGTGGCCTACATGAACGCCGGCCGTGCCGGCACCAAGGCGCAGAAGACCCGGGCCGAAGTGCGCGGCGGCGGCAAGAAGCCCTGGAGCCAGAAGGGCACGGGTCAGGCCCGCGCCGGATCCATCCGCAGCCCCATATGGGTCGGCGGCGGCAAGACCTTCGCGGCGCGTCCGCGCGACTACTCGCAGAAGGTCAACCGCAAGATGTATCGCGCCGCGATGCAGTCGATGGTATCGGAGCTCATCCGCCAGGACCGCCTGGTCGCGGTCGAGTCCCTCGAACTGTCCGCGCCCAAGACCAAGCTCCTGGTGGGCAGGCTCGCCGAATTGAATGCCGCCCGTGCGCTCATCGTGGTTGAGGCGTACGAGGAGAAGCTTTTTCTCGCGGCCCGCAACATCCCGCACGTGGAAGTGGTGGCGGTCGCATCGTTGGATCCTGTGAGCCTGGTGAGGCACGACAAGGTGATCGTCACCGTCGGCGCGCTGAAACTGCTCGAGCAGCGTCTCGGAGGCGCGCATGAATAAGGAACGCTTGATGAACGTGCTGGTGCAGCCGCACGTGTCGGAGAAGGCCGCGACCCTCGCGGACAAGGCCAATCAATACGTGTTTCGCGTGCTGCAAGATGCCAGCAAGAGCGAAGTGAAGCAGGCGGTCGAGCTCATGTTCGAGGTCAAGGTCGAGGATGTGAATCTCCTCAACCGCTCCGGCAAGACACGCCGCTTCAAGAACGTCGCCGGTCGGCGCAATGGCTACAAGAAGGCCTATGTGCGCCTCCAGGCCGGCCAGACCATCGATTTCACCGGCACCCCCGCGAAGTAGGAGAAGGTCATGGCACTCATCAAAATGAAGCCGACCTCGCCGGGTACGCGCTTTGTAGTCAAGGTCGATCGCTCGCACCTGCACAAGGGCGGTCCGATCGAGGCTCTCACCACCAAGAAGAACCGCTCCGGCGCCCGCAATCATTCGGGCCGCCAGACCACCCGTCACATCGGCGGCGGTCACAAGCGCCGCTACCGCCTGATCGATTTCAAGCGCGACAAGGACGGAGTGGTCGGCGTGGTGGAGCGATTGGAATACGATCCGAACCGCACCTCGCACCTGGCCCTGGTGCTCTACAAGGACGGTGAGCGCCGTTACATTCTCGCACCCAAGGGCGTGAAGGAAGGCGACGAAATCCGTTCCGGCGCCGATGCGCCGATCAAGGCGGGCAACGCGCTGCCCTTGCGGCACATTCCGGTGGGCTCGACCGTGCACAACATCGAGTTGAAGGTCGGCAAGGGCGGACAGCTTGCGCGCAGCGCGGGTGCCTCCGCGCAGTTCGCGGCGCGTGAAGGCGTGTACGCCAGCGTGCGCCTGAAGTCCGGCGAAATCCGCAAGGTGCATGTCGACTGCCGCGCCACCATCGGCGAGGTGGGCAACGACGAGCACAACCTGCGCGTCTACGGCAAGGCGGGCGCCATCCGCTGGAGGGGCGTGCGTCCGACGGTTCGCGGCGTGGTGCAGAACCCGGTGGATCACCCGCACGGCGGCGGCGAAGGCAAGTCCGGCCAGGGCAATCCGCATCCGGTGAGCCCGTGGGGACTGCCGACCAAGGGGTACAAGACTCGGCGCAACAAGCGCACCGATTCGATGATCCTGCAGCGTCGCAAGAACAAACGCATTTAAGAGACTGGAGTACTAAACGTGCCTCGTTCGCTCAAGAAAGGCCCTTTCGTCGATTTGCATCTGGCCAAGAAGGTGCAGAACGCCAGTCAGAAGAATGACCGGCGCCCGATCAAGACCTGGTCGCGCCGCTCGTTGGTGGTGCCCGACATGGTGGGTCTCACCATCGCCGTGCACAACGGCCGCCAGCACGTGCCGGTGCTCGTCTCCGAGAACATGGTCGGCCACAAGCTGGGCGAATTCGCCCCGACCCGCACCTTCAAGTCGCACTCGGGCGACAAGAAAGTGGCGGCAGCGGAGTAACTCATGCAGACCACAGCAGTTCTCAGGTTCGCGCGCATCTCGCCGCAGAAATGCCGGCTGGTGGTGGACACCATCCGCGGCAAGTCGGCGACGCTGGCGGTGAACACGTTGAAGTTCATGCCCAAGAAGGGCGCCCGCATCGTGCTCAAGGTGCTCGATTCGGCCATTGCCAACGCCTACAACAATTTCAACGCCGACGTGGATGACCTGAAGGTCACCCGCGTCGAGGTCGATGCGGCGCCGATGTTCAAGCGCTTCCACGCGCGCGCCAAGGGGCGCGGCGTGCGTATCGCCAAGCGCAACAGTCACATCCTGGTTCAAGTGTCCGACGGGAAGCGAGAGGCCTAATGGGTCAGAAAGTAAATCCGATTGGTATCCGGCTGGGTATCACCCGCGACTGGTCGTCGAAGTGGTACGCCCACACCAAGACGTTCGGCTCGAACATCCATACCGATTTCCTGGTGAGGCGCTTCCTCAACAAGAAACTCGCGGATGCGTCGGTCTCGAACATCCACATCGAACGCGCCGCGCGCCGCGCCAACATCACCATTCACACCGCCCGTCCGGGCATCGTGATCGGCAAGAAGGGCGAGGACATCGAGAAGCTTCGCGCCGGAGTGGCCAAGCTGCTGGGCATGACGGTCAACGATGTACGCTTGAACATCGCCGAGATCAGAAAGCCGGAGCTCGACGCCAAGCTCGTGGCCGAAGGCATTTCGCAGCAGCTCGAGAAGCGCGTGATGTTCCGCCGCGCCATGAAGCGCGCCGTGACCAACACCATGCGTTCCGGAGCGCTCGGCATCAAGGTGCGCATCTCCGGCCGTCTGAACGGTTCGGAAATCGCCCGCACCGAAACCAATCGCGAAGGCCGCGTGCCGCTGCACACCTTCCGTGCCGACATCGACTACGGGCTGGCCGAAGCCAAGACCACCTACGGAGTGATCGGCATCAAGGTTTGGATTTTCAAGGGCGAAGTATTCGAGCAGCCGGAAGCCGAGGCACCCGAGGCCGAGGGCGCGGAAGCTCAGAAGGCCCCCGAAGCGGCGGCGACGCCGGCGCCGGCGGGTTGATCAAAGGTAGACGAACATGATGCAGCCGAAGCGGACCAAGTTCCGCAAACAGTTCAAAGGCAGGATCGCGGGCAACGCCCAGCGCGGCAACACCGTCGCGTTCGGCGAGTATGGCCTCAAGGCCACCGATCGTTGCCGCATGACCGCCCGCGAAATCGAAGCGGCGCGGCGCGCCATTTCGCGTCACGTGAAGCGCGGCGGCCGTATCTGGATCCGCGTGTTCCCGGATGTGCCCATCACCCAGAAGCCGCTCGAAGTGCGCATGGGTTCAGGCAAGTGCAATGTCGAGTACTGGGTCGCCAAGGTGCTGCCCGGCAAGGTGCTGTTCGAAATCGAAGGCATGAGCGAAGAGACCGCGCGCGAGGCGTTCCGCCTGGCATCCGCCAAGCTCTCGGTGTCGACTGCGTTCGTCAAGCGTCAGGTGCGTACATGAAGGCAAAGGATCTCAAGAGCAAGGGTCCCAAGGACCTCCACGAGGAGCTCCTCAAGCTGCGCCGCGAGCAGTTCAACCTGCGCATGGCGCGGGCGACCGGTCAGGCGGCGAAACCGGATCAGTTTTCGAAGGTGCGCAAGAACATTGCGCGCGTAAAGACGGTGCTGGCGCAGGCGAAGTCAGCCGGAGGTAAGGGCTAATGGCGACGACAACAGAACAGGGCGAGAGCGCTGCTGCCAAGAGCGAGGGCACGATTGAGCGCCTCGGCTTCGGCAAGGTGGTCAGCAACAAGATGAACAAGACCATCGCGGTGTCGATCGAGCGTCTGGTGAAGCACCCGACCTACGGCAAGTACATCCGCCGCACCACCAAGGTGCTGGCGCACGACGAGAACAACGAGGCGAAGGAAGGCGACCTGGTGGCCATCAAGCCCTGCCGTCCGATGTCGCGTCACAAGTCATGGCTCCTGGTGCGCGTCGTGGAACGCGCCCGCGCCGAGTAAGGAGCCAGGACCATGATTCAGCTTCGAACGATGTTGAACGTCGCCGACAACTCCGGCGCCAAGCGCTTGATGTGCATCAAGGTGCTGGGCGGCTCGAAGCGTCGCTATGCGGCGGTGGGCGATGTGATCAAGGTGAGCGTCAAGGATGCCATCCCGCGCGGCAAGGTGAAGAAGGGCGAGGTCTACGACGCGGTGGTGGTGCGTACCCGGCACGGCGTGCGGCGCGCGGACGGATCGCTGATCCGCTTCGACACCAACGCGGCGGTGCTCCTGACCAACAAGCTCGAGCCCATCGGCACCCGCATCTTCGGACCGGTGACGCGCGAGCTGCGCAACGTGCAGTTCATGAAGATTATTTCTCTCGCGCCTGAGGTGCTTTGAGATGAGAAAGATCCGCAAGGGCGACACGGTGATCCTGATCGCCGGTCGTGACAAGGGCCGCAAAGGCGCCGTGATCGAGGTGCTGGACGACGAGCATGTGCGCGTCGAGGGCCTCAACATCGCGAAGAAGCATCAGCGTCCGAACCCGAACGCCAACCCGCCGCTTCAGGGCGGAATCCTGGAGCGCGAGGCGCCGCTGCACGTGTCGAACGTGATGATTTTCAATCCAGCCACCCAGAAGGGCGACCGGATCGGATTCAAGGCGCTGGCGGACGGCCGCAAGGTGCGCGTATTCAAGTCCAACAAGGAAATGGTCGACGCGAAGTAATTTCGGGTGACAGCAAACATGGCAAGACTGCAACAAGTTTATCGCGACAAGATCGTGCCCGAGCTCAAGAAGAACTTGAACTTGAAGAACACGATGCAGGTTCCGCGCATCCTCAAGATCACCGTCAACATGGGCGTGGGCGAGGCCGTGGCCGACAAGAAGATCATGGACTCGGCCACCGCGGATCTGGCGAAGATCACCGGCCAGAAGCCGGCCGTGACCAAGGCGAAGAAATCGGTCGCAACCTTCAAGGTGCGCGATGGCCAGGCCATCGGCTGCAAGGTCACCTTGCGCGGCGCGCGCATGTACGAGTTCCTGGACCGGCTGGTGAACATCGCCATCCCGCGTATCCGCGACTTTCGCGGCATTTCGACCCGTTCCTTCGACGGCCGCGGCAACTACAGCCTCGGTGTGAAGGAGCAGATCATTTTCCCCGAGATCCAGTACGACCAGATCGACCAGATTCGCGGCATGGACATCACCATCTCCACCTCGGCGGTGGACGACAAGCATGGCCGTGCCTTGTTAGAAGCCTTCAATTTTCCGTTCCGTAAGTAGGTAGCCCATGGCGAAGACGAACATGCTCATGCGCGAGAAGAAGCGTCTCAAGATAGCGAAGAAGTACGCTAAGCGACGCGCTGAGCTCAAAGAGCTGATCCGCGATCCGAAGACCGGTTCGGAAGAACGCGCTGCCGCGACCGCGGAACTGCAGAAGCAGCCGCGCGACGCATCCACGAGCCGCCAGCGCAATCGTTGCTCGATCACCGGCCGCTCGCGCGGCGTGTATCGCAAGTTCGGCCTGGCGCGCACCAAGCTGCGCGAGGCGGCGAGCCGCGGCGAGATCCCGGGCCTGTCCAAGGCGAGCTGGTGAGGAAAAAGATATGAGCATGACTGATCCGATTGCCGATCTTTTGACCCGCATCCGCAACGCGCAGGCTGCCGGCAAGCCGAGCGTGGCTGTGGGCGCTTCGAAGCTGAAGAACGCCATCCTCAAGGTCCTGAAGGACGAGGGCTACATTGCGGGCGTGAACGTCGAGAGCGAAGGCGCCAAGCAGACCCTTTCGATCGAGCTGAAGTATCACGATGGCCGTCCGGTGATCGATCGCATCGAGCGCATCAGCCGCCCGGGCCTGCGCATCTATCGCGGCAAGGACGAACTGCCCAAGGTTCTGGGCGGTTTGGGCGTGGCCGTGGTTTCGACGCCGCAGGGCATCATGTCCGACAAGCAAGCGCGCGCAGCCGGTACCGGCGGCGAAGTGCTGTTCGTCGTGCAATAGCAGAGGTAGCCATGTCTCGAGTAGCAAAGAAACCAGTCGATTTGCCGCAGGGCGTGTCCGCGACCATTGGCGCCGACTCGGTCACCGTGAAAGGCGCGAAGGGCTCCCTGAGCCTGGCGTTGAAGCATGGCATCAAGGTCGTGCAAGAAGACAAGCACCTGAGCGTGCAGGCGCAGGAGAACATCGAAGGCTTGAACGCCATTGCCGGTGCCACCCGCGCACATCTGGCCAACATGGTGCTGGGCGTCACCAAGGGTTATGAGAAGAAGCTCGAGCTGGTCGGCGTCGGTTATCGCGCCGCGGTGCAGGCCAAGAGCCTGACGCTCACCTTGGGTTATTCGCATCTGATCAACTTTGCGATCCCCGAGGGCGTGACCATCGAGACCCCGAGCCAGACCGAAATCGTGGTGAAGGGCATCGACCGGCAGCGCGTCGGCCAGACTGCCGCGGAGATCCGCGCATTCCGCGCGCCCGAACCCTACAAGGGCAAGGGCGTGAAGTATTCCGATGAAAAGATTTCGCTGAAAGAAGCGAAGAAGAAGTAGTCCGATGAAACTTTCCAAGCAAGACATCCGCATGCGCCGCGCCACTCGCGGCCGCGTGAAGATCCGGGAATTGGGCGCGAACCGCTTGTCGGTGCATCGCACGCCGCAGCACATCTATGCGCAGATCTTCGCCCCGGGCGGCGAGAAGGTGCTGGTCGCGGCCTCGACGCTGCAGAAAGACGTGCGCGGCGACTTGAAGGTCACCGGCAACATCGAAGCGGCCAAGGCCGTGGGCCGCGCGATCGCGGAGCGCGCCAAGGCCAAGGGCATCGACAAGGTGGCCTTCGACCGATCGGGATTCATGTATCACGGGCGCATCAAAGCGCTGGCCGAGGCCGCTCGCGAAGCCGGCCTTGAGTTCTAACCTTTAAGGGACACCGAGAGCGCTTATGGCGAGAACAGAAAAACCCATGTCCGGCGATGACCTGCTGGAAAAGCTGGTCGCGGTCAACCGTGTGGCCAAAGTGGTCAAGGGCGGCAAGCAATTCGGCTTCACCGCGCTCACTGTGGTCGGCGACGGTGCAGGACGCGTCGGATTCGGGTATGGCAAGGCCCGCGAGGTGCCCGTGGCGATATCCAAAGCCATGATGCAGGCCCGCAAGAGCCTGGTTAACGTGTCTTTGAAGAACGATACCCTGTTCTACGCGGTCAAAGGACGGCATGGCACCACGCGCGTGTACATGCAGCCGGCCGCCGACGGTACCGGCGTGATCGCCGGCGGCGGTATGCGCGCGGTGTTCGAGTGCGCCGGTGTGCGCAACGTGCTCGCCAAGAGCTACGGCTCGCGCAACCCCATCAACGTGGTGCGGGCCACCATGGATGCGCTCGCCAAGCTGCGCTCGCCGGACGACATCGCCGCCAAGCGCGGCAAGAGCGTCGAAGAGATCACGGGCTGAAGTTATGTCAAATAAGACGTTCAAAGTGACCCAGACTCGAAGCGTGTACGGACAGCTGTCCAACATCCGCAATTCGGTCAAGGGCTTGGGATTGCGCCGCATCGGCCATACGGTGGAGGTTGCGGATACGCCCTCCAACCGCGGCATGGCGCAGACGGCGATCCATCTGTTGAAGGTCGAGTCTGAGGTAAGCAAGTAATGCGACTGAACAACATCAAGCCGGCCGAGGGCGCCAAGCGCCCGCACCTTCGGGTGGGCCGCGGCGCTTCCGCCGGCCAGGGCAAGACCTGCGGCCGCGGCGTGAAGGGCCAGCGCGCCCGCAAGGGCGGCTACCACAAGGTCGGCTTCGAGGGCGGCCAGATGCCTCTGCAGCGCCGGTTGCCCAAGACCGGTTTCAGGTCGGCCATGAAGGCCTCGCGCGCCGAGCTCACGCTCTCCGATCTCATGCGCGTCAAGGATGCCGAGGTGACTCTCGCGGGCCTCATCGCCGCGAATCTCGTGCCCGAGTACACCGAGCGCGTGAAGATCATTCTCTCGGGCAAGGTCAGCCGCCCCTTCACCATCAAGGACAAGGCCATCGGCGCGACCAAGGGCGCGAAGAGCGCGGTCGAGTCAGCCGGCGGACGGTTCGAGGCTTAACGAAATGGCGACTTCCAGCAACGCCCTCGCCAATCTTGGGGATGTGACCCGCTTCGCCGAGATGCGCAAGCGGTTTCTGTTCCTCGTGGGCGCGCTGATCGTCTATCGCATCGGCACCTTCATTCCGGTGCCGGGCATCGATGCCGCCAAATTCGCGCAGTTCTTCTCGACGCAAGGCGGCACGCTGCTGGGCATGTTCAACATGTTCTCGGGCGGTGCCTTGCAGCGCTTTTCGATTTTCGCCTTGAATGTGATGCCCTACATCACCGCCTCGATCATCGTGCAGATGGCTTCGATGGTTTACCCGCCATGGAATCAGATCCGCAAGGACGGGGAATCCGGGCGCCGCAAGCTGATGCAGTACACCCGCATGGGTACCGTCGGTCTCGCGGCATTCCAGGGCTTCGGCGCAGCGCTCGCCATCCAGAATTCCGGCGGCAATCTGGTGCCGATCCCCGGGCTGCAGTTCCTGTTCGTCGCGACCATTTCGATCACCACCGGCACCATGTTCGTCATGTGGCTGGGCGAGCAGATCACAGAGCGCGGCATCGGCAACGGCATCACCATGATCATCGTCGCCGGCATCATTGCGGGCCTGCCGCGCGCCATCACCAGCACCCTGGACATGGTGCGTACCGGCGAAATGAACGCCCTGATCGTCGCACTGATCGTGGTGGTGGTGGTTGCGGTCACCTTCTTCTGCGTGTTCATCGAAACCGCGCAGCGCAAGATTCAGGTGAACTACGCCAAGCGGCAGGTTGGCCGCCGAATGATGCAGGGCCAAAGCACCCACCTGCCCTTCAAGCTCAACATGGCGGGCGTGATTCCGCCGATCTTCGCTTCCAGCCTGCTGGTGTTCCCGGCCACCGTGGCGCAGTTCTTCGGCAACAGCCCGAACCCGAACATCATTCAGCGTACCTTGCAAAAGTTCGCCGCCGTCCTCAATTATGGACAACCCCTGCACGTGCTGTTGTTCGGGTTCCTGGTCATCGGATTTGCATTCTTCTACGTGGCGCTCGTGTACGACGCGCGCGACACCGCCGAAAACCTCAAGAAGGCGGGCGCCTTCATTCCGGGCATACGCCCGGGCCAGCAGACGGCGGAGTATCTGGACAAAGTGTTGACCCGACTGACGCTGTGGGGCGGCCTGTACATCATGGCGGTGTGCTTGCTGCCGGAAATCATCCGCATGGTGAATCCGGCCATCCCGTTTCAGTTCGGAGGCACGTCGCTGCTGATCATCGTGGTCGGCGTGATGGATTTCTGGGCCCAGCTGCAGTCGCACATGATGTCGCAGCAATACGAGGGCTTGATGAAGAAGGCCAGTTTGCGGGGCATTGGAGCCAAGAAATGAAAGTTCGTCCGTCGGTCAAGAAAATCTGCAAGAACTGCAAGGTCGTGCGGCGTCGCGGCATTGTTTACATCATCTGCTCGTCGGATCCCCGTCATAAGCAGCGCCAGGGCTAAGGCAGCCTCGCGGGCAGTGAATTGATAGTTAAAGGTTTTTCTAATATACTAACGCGCTTTTTTTCGAGGGCGCGGGTGGAGAAATAGATGGCGCGTATCGCCGGCATCAACATTCCGATGAACAAGCATGTGATCATCGGGCTCACCCACATCTACGGCATCGGTCGCAGCCGCTCGCAGCTTATTTGCGATGCTGCTGGGGTCAAGCATCAGACCAAGGTGAAGGACCTGACGGATGCAGAGGTCGCCTCGCTCCGTTCGCAAGTGGCGAAATTCGCGGTCGAAGGCGATCTGCGTCGCGAAGTGTCGATGAACATCAAGCGCTTGATGGACTTGGGCTGCTATCGCGGCATCCGTCACCGCAAGGGTCTGCCGCTGCGCGGTCAGCGCACGCGCACCAATGCCCGCACCCGCAAGGGACCGCGCAAGCAAGCAGTGAAGATGAACGCGCCCCCGGGCAAGGTTTAAGGGTACCAATTCATGGCTGATCAAAAGACCAACAACGCGCAAGGCGCGGCCGCCGCCGGCAAGCCGGTGCGCAAGAAAGTACGCAAGAACGTGCTCGATGCGATCGCGCACGTGCATGCGTCCTTCAACAATACCATCATCACCATCACCGACCGGCAGGGCAATACGCTGTCGTGGGCCACTTCCGGCGGCTGCGGTTTCCGCGGCTCGCGCAAGTCCACCCCGTTCGCCGCGCAGGTGGCGGCTGAGCGCGCCGGTACGGCGGCGCAGGAACACGGCGTGAAGAATGTCGAAGTGCGCGTCATGGGCCCCGGGCCCGGCCGCGAGTCGGCGGTGCGCGCCTTGAACGGCTGCGGACTGAAGATCACCAACATCGAAGACGTCACGCCGATTCCGCACAACGGCTGCCGTCCGCCCAAGAAGCGCCGCGTCTAAGAATTTCCGAGAAGGTTTGTAATGGCAAAGTACACCGGTCCGAAGTGCAAGCTGTCCCGTCGCGAAGGGACTGATCTATTCCTCAAGAGCGGCAGCAAGCCGCTGGAGTCGAAGTGCAAGCTCGAGGTGCCGCCCGGCGGCGTGAAGAGCGAGCGCAAGCAGCGCTTGTCGGAATACGGATTGCAGCTGCGCGAGAAGCAGAAGCTGCGCCGCATGTACGGCGTGCTCGAGCGTCAGTTCCGCAACTATTACCAGAAGGCCGCGGGCCGCCCCGGCGCCACCGGCGAGACTCTGTTGCAGTTCCTCGAGTGCCGCCTCGACAACGTGGTCTACCGCATGGGCTTCGCCGCCACGCGCGCCGAAGCGCGCCAGCTGGTGAGCCACAAGGGCGTCTCGGTGAACGACAAGCTGGTGAACATCGCTTCCTACCAGTGCAAGGCCGGCGATGTGGTCGGCCTGCGCGAGCGTGCCAAGAAGCAGACGCGCGTCACCGCGGCGCTCACGGTTGCGGCCCAGGTCGGTTTCCCCGACTGGGTGGAAGTGGACGATAAGAAGATGTCGGGGATCCTGAAGTCGGTTCCGGATCGCCAGGAGATCCTGCCGGACATCAACGAGAGCTTGGTCGTCGAGTTGTATTCCAAGTAGTCGCGGCGCTCCTTAGCGAGCCGCGCTGTTCCGAAGATTTCTAACGTTAGGTGGTATCCATGCAAGGATCGATCAATGAGTTTTTGAAGCCACGGGTGGTGAAGGTTCAACCCGTGTCGCCGCGCCACGCGCGTATCGTGATCGAACCGTTTGAACGCGGCTTCGGCCACACGCTGGGCAACGCGCTGCGTCGCGTGCTGCTCTCCTCGCTGCCGGGCGCCGCCATTACCGAAATCGAAATCGAAGGCGTGCTGCACGAATACACCGCCATCGAGGGCGTGCAGGAAGACGTGGTCGACATTCTTCTCAATCTGAAGGCCGTGGCCATCCGCATGCACACCCGCGACGTCGCGGAAGTGCGCCTGCACAAGAAGGGCCCGGGCCCCGTGACCGCGGGCGACATCGCCGGCGATCACGACATCGAGATCTTGAACCCCGACCTCGTGCTCGCGAATCTCACCAAGGCGGGCGAGCTGTCCATGTCCTTGAAGGTGGAGCGCGGCCGTGGCTATCGTCCGGCGGCATCGCGTCTCGCGTTCGAGGAGCAGACCCGCGCCATCGGCCGGTTGCAGCTCGATGCCTCCTTCTCGCCGGTGCGCAAGGTCACCTACAACGTCGAGAGCGCGCGCGTCGAACAGCGCACCGACCTCGACAAGCTGATCCTCGACATCGAGACCAACGGCACCATCGATCCGGAAGAGGCGATTCGCCGCGCCGGCGGCATCTTGAAGGATCAGCTGTCGGTGTTCGTCGACCTTCAGGGTCAGGACGAGGCCGCCTCCAAGACCACCGAAACGCAGTTCGATCCGATTCTGCTGCGCCCGGTGGATGAACTCGAGCTCACGGTGCGCAGCGCCAACTGCCTGAAGGCCGAGAACATTCATTATATCGGCGATTTGGTGCAGCGGACCGAAGTGGAGCTGCTGCGTACCCCGAATCTGGGCAAGAAGTCGCTCACCGAAATCAAGGAAGTTCTCGAGAGCCACGGGCTCACCTTGGGCATGCGCATCGACAACTGGCCGCCGCCGGGATTGAAGCGCGACGATGAGCGCGACGGTCTGTAATCGAATCGAAGAAGTTCAAGTTAGGGTTTAAAGAACATGCGTCACAGAAATTCCGGGCGTCAGCTCTCGCGCAATACTGCGCACCGACACGCGATGCTGCGCAACATGGCGACCTCGCTTCTGCGACACGAGACCATCCGCACCACGGTGCCCAAGGCCAAGGAGTTGCGCCGCGTGGTTGAGCCGCTCATCACGCTCGCCAAGGCTGATTCCATGAGCGCGCGTCGCCTGGCCTACGCGCGTCTGCGCGACGAAGCGGTGGTAGAGAAGTTGTTCGAGGACTTGGGTCCGCGCTTCAAGGCACGGCCCGGCGGGTATACGCGCATCCTGAAGATGGAGCCGCGAGCGGGTGATACGGCTGACATGGCGCTCATGCAGTTGGTCGAAGAGGTCGCCAAGGCCGCCGAGAAAAAGGACGACTCCAAGGCCAAGAAGGCGCCGAAGAAGTCCAAAAAGGCAGCTCCTGAGGCCCCTGAGCCCGCCGCGGAGGCGAAGCCGAAGCGCAAGAAGGCGAAGGCCGCCTAAGGCCTTCTCAAGGCGGCAGCGAGGCCAGATACGCCGCTGCCGCCAGCATTTCCTGGTTGGACAGCGGTGCGGCGATCCGCATCATCGGTTCCGCTGCGGCACCCGTCCGTTCCTTGGTCTTGTACGCGTATAGCTGCCTCATGAGGTAGCTTGCCGGCCGTCCGGCGAGGGCCGGAATGGCCCCCTGGCCTTTGAGCGCTGCTCCATGGCAGGCACCGCAGGGCACGCCCAGTGCCGTGGGCGCACTCACCACGCGCTGTCCCCGCTCAAGGCTCCCCGGCGGCGCGTAGGCCACGAATCCCGAGTGCGCGTCGCGAATCTTCAGCCTGACCGGATCGACGGGAAGCTCGACGATACGCTCGCCCAATGCCTCCGCGGGGCTTCCGGGCAGCGCCAGGCGCATCAGGGTCTGTCTCACCACCGCCGAGGCCGGCACCTGGGTTGTTTCGCGCACTTCGATCCAGGTTTTGGGGGTGAGCGCCGCGAAGTAGCGCGCGGCGCTCGCAATATCGGCCGGCGCGTAGCCTGCTTTCATGCGGGTCAGGAAGGCCGCATTGGCATCGCCGCCGACACGAATACGCCGTTCGCCCGAGCGCCATGCCGCGAACTGCTGCTCGATATAGGTGGCATCGAGCCCTGCCAACGAGGCCGACTCCACGTGGCCCATGCCGTTCGGCAGATGGCACAACGCGCAGGGCAACTGCGGAACCTGCCCGGGGGTGCCATGCGCCACTATCTTGGGCATCGGCGGATGTTCGTTGGGATACCAATCGGGCGGCTCGAACGGATTTGCAAGCTCGCCGCGGCCATAGCTGCGGGTGCTTCCCGGCAGCGAAAATGCCGCCTCATCCGGTAGGTTCTCGTCCAGCTGCTCCGAAGCGCTCGAGGCAAGAAACATGGCCCATTCCGGCTGCGGCTCCGCGGCCGAGACCGTGCCTGCGAGCAGGCACAGAAGAGCGCACGGCCGAAGCAGGGTTATCTTCAAGCGGCTAGGCGGCCCGGCGCGCACCGAGCTTCGCGAATGCGTCGCGGGTCATGTTTTCAGGGCGCTGCGCGCCTGCCGCTACATTGTCCTCGATGCGCACGCCGCCGAAAGGCTTCAACTCCTCGACTACGGCCCAATCGATGTGCGCACGGCGCTCATCGGCGTGGGCTTTGGCGAGAAGCGAATCGATCATGTACAGGCCGGGCTCGACCGTGACCACGACGCCCGGCTCCAACATTCGCGTGAGCCTCAAGTACGGATGGCCCTCGGGGCGCGCGCGCTCCTTGCCCGATTGATCGTCCATCACGCCGCCCACATCGTGCACCTGAAGGCCGAGCAGGTGGCCGATGCCGTGCGGGAAAAACACGCTGGTGATGCCTTTTTCTAGCGCGGCCTGTCCTGGCAGCCGCGTGACCCCGAGCCGATGAAGTGCGTCGCCCAGATGGCGATGCGCGGACAGATGCACCTCGCGGTAGTCGCGTCCCGGCACGATCTCCTCGCAGAGCTTCAGCTGCGCCTCATCCACCGCGGCGACCAGGTCGGCAAAGCGGCCGGGGTTTCTAGCATAGGTGCGGGTGATGTCGGCCGCGTAGCCGCGAAATTGCGCTCCTGCATCGATGAGGAATGAACGGGCCGGGCTCGCCTGCGCGCGCTCCAGGCGTTGGTAGTGCAGCACTGCGGTGTTTTCATCGTACGCGACGATGTTGTTGTAGGGCATTTCCTCCTCGCGCTGATCACATGCCGACAGATAGGCCATGTGAGCCGCATATTCGCTGCCGCCGCTGCGGAACACCTCGTAGGCCGCGCGGTGTCCGCGCGCGCCGAGTTCGGAGGCGAGACGCATGCAGGCGAGTTCATAAGGGGTCTTCACCGCACGGTCGAAGTGCAGCCGGTCGAGCAGTTCCTTCGGATTGGCGACTGCCTCGGCGGCAAAGTCCGGCCCGATCTGTGCGGTTCGCCCGAGCCCGCTCCAATGCTCGACGGCCTGCTTCGGGTCCGAAATGCTGACGATGTCCAGCGCTTCGGTCCAGCGTCCGGTGGGCATGGCGGCGGGCTTGTGCCAAAAGTCGTCGGGGCGGTTGAAAAGCAGCTTTGGGCGACGGCCCGGGACGTACACCAGGGTGCATCGGGGATTGTCGGTGATGGGAACCCAGGCCTTGAAATGAGGGTTCACCTTGAACGGATAGTCCTGGTCGTCGAGGAACAGCACCGGCGGGACCCCTGCATGGATAACCAGCGCGTCGAACTTGAGGGCGTCGAGAGTGGCATCGGTGCGTCGCATGAGTGTGCGCAAATGGTCCGGATACAGATCATCGACTGGGGTCCCGTTCACCTGATGCCTCCGACAATTCTTAACGTTTCGTAAGTATGCGCCTTAACCCGCCGGGGCCAACCCGTGCGTTTCAGGCGTGAAAGGTTGCCGAAAATAGGTATGAAATTAGCCTGAAACACTCTAAAATCGGTCCGGACTTTTGGGTGGTGGGCCAAAACAATACGCTCGGCCTTAAACTTTTCCTTCAATAATTCTGGGGTATCGATAGATGAAGACCAAACTAAGCTTTTGCGCCGTTGCCGTTGCATTCATGCTGAGTGCTTGCGGCAGCAAGACCGAAGCGCCCGCGCCGGCCGCTGATACGACTCCGCCGCCCGCTGCCGCTCCGGCCGCTGATGCCGCCTCCGCCGCCTCCGATGCCGCTGCTGCCGCCAGCGCGGCCGCCGATGCAGCCTCCAGCGCTGCCTCAGCTGCGAAGCCGTAATTTCGCTTCGTTTAGTTGACCCATGGCCCGGGCGGACTGCCAGATCGGCATGTCCGTCCGGGCTGTGTCTTTTTTAAGGGACTGTAAAAAGGCGGCGCACCAACTTGCTGGTCAGCATCCGCGACGTTAAAGGTTCGATCAAGGATCGACGCTGGATCGAGAGCGTCTATGGCGAGTATCTGGACTCGCTCTCGGATCTGAACACCGGACTGTTTTCGGTGATCGGCGCCGACAGTCCCCGCGAGGATGAAATTTTCGCCAACTGGTTCTCCAACGATCAGGCCCATCCCCTGGTGATCGCCAAGGGAAGCGACTCGGTGGGATTCTCGCTCGTGACCCGGCCCCGGATTCCCGGCAGCGGCGGCACCAAGGCGGCCGATTTTCGCATGTCGGAATTCTTCATCCGCAAGGACCATCGGCGCGGCGGCATCGGCCGCGAGGCGGCCACGCTGATCTTCGATCGTTTCGCAGGGGACTGGGAAATCGTTGAATATCAGCGCCATCCGGGCTCGGTGGCGTTCTGGCGCCGGGTGCTTGCCGGGTACTGCCGCGGCGACTTCACCGAGCGTTCGCGCAACGGCGAGATCCAGCAGCATTTCCGCAGCCGTCCGCAAGCATTCCGTTGAGCGCGCCGACAGGCAAATGAACAGGCATCCTGTCACAGTTTGCCCACTCGGCGCGCGCACGCATCGAAACCATTCTCCTCGTTGCAGCGCACTCAAGAATTCCGGGCACGTGCCGACCTAGATGGTCTTGTGCAATCTCAATCGCAAATCGCCTTTGATTTCGTGCGTAGTCTTGCTGCGGAGCTGTCGCGCGGCCACGTCGATCTACCCTCCTTTCCGGAAATAGCGCTCCGCGTCCGGAAAGTACTCGCCGATTCCAATTCCACCATCGAGCAGGTCGTGCGCGTGGTGGGCTCGGAGCCGGCGTTGTCTGCGCGGCTTCTGCGCATCGGCAATTCCGCTTCGCTCAACCGCAGCGGCAAGCAGATCACGGAGCTTCGCACCGCCATCAGCCGCATCGGTTACAACATGGTGCGCAGCGCCGCGATCTCCTTCGCAATGCATCAGATGCGTCACAACGACAAGCTGGTGACCCATAAGCAGTTCCTGCACGATCTGTGGGAACGCAGCACCGTGGTGGCGGCCTACGCGTATGTGCTCGCCCGCGGCTTCTCCAAGGTCAATCCGGACGAGGCCATGCTCACCGGCATGATGCACGGCATCGGCAAGCTCTACATTCTTACCCGCGCCACCGACCATCCCGAGTTGTTTCCCAGCGCCGCGGCGGTCGAGGAACTGATCAACGATTGGCACGCCTCGATCGGCAAGGCAATTCTGGAGAACTGGGACTTTCCGGAATCCATGGCGCAGGTGGTCGGCGAACAGAACGACACCTCGCGTCAGCACGAGGGGCCGCCGGACTTAGGCGATGTGGTCGGTGTCGCGATTTTGATCGCCTCGTCCGGCACGGACTTCGCCGCATTGGAGGCCTCGCTGCGCGAGTCGGACGCCGCCAAGCGGCTCGGGCTCGACGAGTCGAAGACCTTCGCGGTAATGCAGGACTCGGCCGCGGAAGTCACGGCCCTGAGCAACGCGCTGGGCGGCTAGGGGCGCCGCGCCGCTGCTTTCAAGCCGCACGCTCCATCGCAAGGGACTTCACCACCGCCTGCGCGATGTACTCCGCATTGTGCGGCATCACCCCGGCGAGATTCATGCGGCTGTCTTGCAGCATGTAGATGTGATGGGTCTCGCGCAGCCGGTCGACCACGGCTGGTGAAACCCCCAGCAGCGAGAACATGCCATGCTGGGTGCGGATGAAGTCAAAGCTCCGATCGCCGGCCGCGCGGCCCAACTGCTCGGCCAGTAACGCGCGCATGTCGGTGATGCGGTTGCGCATCGCGGAAAGCTCCGCGAGCCAGCCCTGCATGAGTTGCGGATCGGCGAGGATTTGCGCGGCAATGGCCGCACCGTGATCCGGAGGCATGGAGTAGATGCTGCGCGCGATCTGCAGCACGTGACTGGTGGCCGCGAGCGCACGCTCCTCGTTTTCGCTGATGGTGATGAGGGCGCCCACGCGCTCGCGGTACAGTCCCAGATTCTTGGAGAACGACACCGCGATGAGCGCCTCCGGCAGGCGCTCGGCGGCCAACCGCACACCGGCCGCGTCCTGCTCGAGGGACACCCCGAATCCCTGGTAGGCCAGGTCCAGGAACGGCACCAGGCGGCGCCGCTCGAGCAGGGAAACCAGCGCCTCCCACTGGGGGATGGACAGATCCGCGCCCGTCGGGTTGTGGCAGCAGACGTGGATCAGCACCACATCGCCGGCCGGCACCTTGTCCAACCGCTCCAGCATGGCCTCGAACCGTACCTGGTGAGAGTTCGCCTCGTAGTAGGGGTATCGCTCCAGCCTAAAGCCGGAGCTGCCGAGCAACGGAATGTGATTGCCCCAGGTGGGATCGCTGACATGCACCGTGATGTTCGGCGCCGCGACGCGGATCAGCTCCGCGCCGACGCGCAGAGCGCCGCATCCGCCGGGCGCTTGCACGGTCCGTGCCCGCCGATCGCGCCGTACCGGATGGTCCGCGCCCAGCACCAGCGCCTCCACCGCCGTGTTGAATTCCTCGCGACCCGCCGCGGCCACGTAGGTCTTGGTGGTCTGCGCCGCCAGCACCCTGGCCTCAGCGCGCCGCACGCAGTCGAGCACCGGCGTATTGCCGGACAGATCCCGGAAAACCCCGACACCGAGATCGACTTTTTCAGGGAACGGATCGGCCCGGAATTTGACCATCAGCCCCAGGATTGCATCGGGGTTTAGACGCGTGACTTGCTCAAACAATCTTTTTCGTCCGAAAATGAAATTTGTACACATTATAGCCACAGTTCGACGGCACTTGCCGCCGCGGCCCCGTCTCCATTAAAAGACAGTGGTCCGATGACATCGTGCGGCATTAGCGTGTACGCTCTTGTTCACCTCACAACGGGAGAGTTAGTTATGGCCCTTTGGAAAGAATCCCCGACGCCCACGCCTGGTTCTGCGGGTTCCCCCGTTCCTCCGCCGGCGCCCAGCAGTTCGCGCCCGGAGCCTGCGACCCCGGAACGTTCGGAACGCGTGGTTGCCGCCGCCGCTGATCCGTCAGCGCTTGCGGTCTCACCCCGACGCCCCACGCCGAAAGCCGCCGTAGACGGCGGTGAATCGGTGATCGCGGCGAACCTCACCATTGAAGGCAAGATCGAAGGCGTCGGCAACGTGCGCATCGCCGGCCGCTTCAAAGGCGATGTGCGTATCGACGGCAATTTCAACATCGAAACCGGCGCCCAGCTCACCGGCCAGGTTCTGGCCGGCATCGTGGTCGTAGGCGGCGAGTTGCAGGGCAACATCGAGAACGCAAAGCGCGTCGATGTGCTGGAAGGCGGCGTGATCGTCGGCGACGTCAAGGCGGGCTCCATCACGGTGGCCGCCGGCTCGCGCATGCGCGGTCATGTCGAATTCGGCTGGGATGATGAAAAGACCGCCAAGGTCAAGCCGGGCTTGGTGAGCAGCGGCTGACGATGGCCGTCGCTCGCCAGAGCGGTCTAGGCGCAACCCGCATCTGTCCGCATTGCAAGGCTACGGTCTTGCAAAGTGCGGACATATGCCCGGGTTGCCAGCACCACCTGCGCTTCGCCACAGGTGCCGCCAGGCAGGAGCCGAAAGTCGTGTCGGAGCCCGCGGTGCGGATCGAGGGCTCCATCCAGCACAAACGCGACGAGCCCTGCGAATACTGCGTGGTCGTTTCGGTCACCAACGAACGCGGTGAAAAGATCACTCGCCAGGTGGTGGGCGTCGGTGCACTTCAGCCGGGCGAACGCCACAGGTACGCCTTTTCGGTGGAACTGGTGCCGGTGCGGGGCATAGCCACCCTCAAGCGCAACTGACGGTCAGCGGTGGCCGTTTCCTTCGATTCCGATAAAGCGTAGGAATTCGGCGCGCGTGCTGGCATCGGCACGGAACGTGCCGAGCATCTTGCTGGTCACCATCGACACGCCGCGCTTGTGCACTCCGCGGGTGGTCATGCACTGATGAACGGCGTCGATCACCACGCCGACGCCGCGCGGTTTCAAGACCTCGTTGATGCAGCCGGCGATTTGCGCGGTGAGTTTCTCCTGTACCTGGAAGCGGCGCGCATAGCCATCGACCACGCGGGCGAGCTTGCTGATGCCCACCACCCGGTCCGTCGGCAGGTAGCCGACGTGCGCCCGTCCGATGATGGGCGCCATGTGGTGCTCGCAGAACGACTCGAACGAGATGTCCCGCAGCACCACCATCTCGTCATAACCCTCGACCTCCTCGAAGGTGCGGCGCAGATACTCGCCGGGATCCGCAAGATAGCCCGAGAACCAATCGCTGTAGGCCGAAACCACGCGGGTCGGCGTGTCGCGCAGGCCCTCGCGATCCGGGTCGTCACCGGCAAATCGCAGCAGGGTGCGTACGGCGTCTTCGGCATCGGCGCGAGTGGTCGCGCGTGTTTTTTTCTTGGCCATATCGCATAAGATATCAAAAAGATGCTGAACGATGGTTTAACAAGGGGCGATTCATGAATTACCGTCCAATGCGTGGCATCGCGCTCATTGTTGGCGCGATGAGCATGGCGGGCGCGGCCCTCGGGGCGCAGCCCAAGGCGGATCCGCAGGATCGGACGCTGGCACACGACGTCTTCAAGGAACTGGTCGAGATCAACACCACCGATTCAGTCGGGAGCACCACCACGGCCGCCAATGCCATGGCCAAGCGCCTGCTGGAGGCCGGATTTTCCAAAGAGGACGTCGTGGTCCTCGGGCCGAATGACCGCAAGGGCAACATGGTGGCGCGATTCCGCGGCAAGCCGGGTTCGACCAAAAAACCCATTCTCATCATCGGCCATACCGACGTGGTGGAGGCCAAGCGCTCGGACTGGAGCCTGGATCCATTCAAGTTCACGGAGAAGGACGGCTATTTTTACGGCCGCGGCACGCAAGACATGAAGGTGAGCGATGCCATTGCGGTGGCGGACTTCATCCGCATGCGCAGGGAGGGCTACGTGCCGGATCGAGACATCATTCTGGCGCTGACCGCGGACGAAGAGGGCGGTAAGTCGAACGGCGTCGACTGGCTGTTGAAGAATCACCGCGATCTGGTCCAGGCCGAATATGTGCTGAATCCCGATGGCGGCCAGGTGCGCACCGACAAGCCGCTCGCAGTGGAATTCGAGGCTGCCGAGAAGATGTACAGCGACTATGAACTGAGCGCCACCAATGCCGGCGGACACTCCTCTCTGCCCACGCCGGACAACGCCATCTACCATGTGGCCGATGCGCTCGCGGCGGTTCAACGCTACCACTTCCCCGTGGAACTGAATCCCGTGACCCGCGAAATGTACGGCGCCATGGAAAAGATCGAGAGCGGACAGACCGCCGCCGACATGCGCGCCATCCTGCAAAGCCCTCCCGATGCGCAGGCCGCGGAGCGCTTGTCGAAGGATCCGCGCTACAATTCGACCCTGCGCACCACCTGCGTTGCCACGATGCTCGAGGGTGGCCACGCGCCCAATGCGTTGCCGCAGCGCGCGGCTGCGAACGTCAACTGCCGTATTTTCCCGGGACACTCTCAGGAAGAGATCCGCCGGGCGCTCATCAAGGTCATCGACGATCCGGCCGTCAGCGTGCGGGCCAAGAATCTGCAGGGTGAGGTGACCGATCACGACACGCCGCGCAAGGCCATGGCGGTGCCGCCGCTGCGCGACGACGTCATGAAGTCGTTGCGCAACGTGTCGCAGCAGATGTGGCCTGGAACCACTGTGATTCCCATCATGGAAACCGGCTCCTCCGACAGCATTTACACCATGGCCGACGGGTTGCCGAGCTACGGCATCTGCGGGGTGGCAATAGATCGCAACGATGAGCGCATGCACGGCCGCGACGAGCGCGTGAAGGCCGAGGCGTTCTATGACGGGCTGGAGTTCTACTACCTGTTCCTGAAGTCCCTCACCACGGGATAGCAGGGTTTCCGGGCCATCGCGCCGGCATGGCGGCGCAATGGCCCGATGCTCAAGGAAAGGGTAGGATCGGCGACGGTCGGTCATTCGAGCGTGAGGTATTCATGAGCGCTCCCTTCGAATCGAATCGCGTATCGGTCACTTCGGCCGCCGAGGCGCTGATCAACGAGCTCAAAAGCCGTTACGGCGAAATCATGTTCCACCTCTCCGGCGGTTGCTGCGACGGCAGCGCGCCCATGTGTTTTCCGGTGGGCGAATTCAAGCTGGGCGGGGTCGATGAGAAGGTGGGAGAAATCGTCGGCTGCGGATTCTGGATGGATCGGGAGCAGTTTAAGCGCTGGGCGCACACCACTTGGACGGTGGATGTGGTTCCTGGACGGGGTGCGAGCTTTTCCCTCGAAGCGCCGCTCAACAAACGCTTTCTGATCCGATCCGAGCTGTGCGCGACGGGCTGACGCGCGCTTGAGTCGAGCAAATTATCCGGCAGGCGCTGCGCATCTTGGCCATAATCCCTGATCAGATTCGGGATGGCATTATGAGTATGCGAAATTTGCTCCTGCTGCTTCCGCTGGTGCTGATCGGCGCTCAGGCACAGCCGGCCCAACCGAAGCCGAGCAAGCCGGATTTCAGCATTCGCGAGATCATGGAAGCCGAGGTCGACCCGTCGGCCGATGTGCTCTGGGATTCAGTGAGCACGATCGTCAACGCCGCCGGCCGCACCGACAAGCAACCGCGGACCGCCGAGGAATGGCAGACGGTGAGGCGCAGCGCCGTGACGCTGTTCGAGTCGATGAATCTAATCACGATGCCGGGCAGAAGTATTGCACCCACCGGCAAGGTTTATCCATACGAGGCGGGCACCGCCGTTCTGCAGAAGAAACTCGATGGCAACCGCGCGGCCTTTCTGGCGTTCGCGACGTCGATAAAGTCGCTCAGCATGAAGACTCTACAGGCCATCGATGCGCGCGATCCGCAGCGCCTCATGGACCTGGGCTCGGAATTGGACGAAGCCTGCGAGTCGTGCCATTTGGTGTTCTGGTACCCGCCCGAGCTGGAGCCCAAGCAATAACCGGCAGTGGAGCGGACAATGCTAGAAGCATCGTGTCATTGCGGCTCCGTCAGAATCGAGGTGCCGCGCAAACCTCAGGCAATCACCGATTGCAATTGTTCGATCTGCCGGCGTTACGGCGTTCTCTGGGCCTATTATCCGGCCGCGGAGGTCGTGGTTCGTGCCGCGCGTCATGCGCGATCATCCTATTCGTGGGGCACCAAGGGCATTCGCTTCGTGCGTTGCCGCCGATGCGGCTGCGTCACCCACTGGGAAGAAGTCAAAAAGATGGCGCGGCCGAGAATCGGCGTCAACGCGAGAAATTTTGATCCTAAGATCCTGACAAATTTGCGAGTCCGTCATCTTGACGGCGCTGATACTTGGAAATACTTGGATTAAACCGGTCATTGATGCCAAATAGCGCCGACTTGTACTGGGTTCGAGACATCGAACCGCTGCGATTGGCCCTCGCGGCGCGGCCGCGGTCCGGCGACTGGCTCGAAGATGAAATCTTCTCAGTTCCGCAAGCGGGCCTCACTCCGGTTCCGCTACAAGATTGAACCCTGATGGGAGATGGTGAATCATATTCAGGAAGCGCGGCCGATCCCGATTGCGAATCGGGACTTAAAGTGCGGTTGCCGGCGGCTCGCGGGAGGTAATGATGACGGGCGAATTGATATCCCATCCCCATTCGCGCTTGCTCAAAGTGGGCGTGTGGCTCGGCGCGCTCGCGGTGCTCGCCCTTGTCTACGTGCAGAGTCTCTTGAATGCACGCTACTTCGGCGTGCCGTCAGCGCCCCTTGGCCTCGCTCTGCTCTGTCTCGCATGCCTTGCACTGCTCTGGTGGACGGGCTTCCATGCGCTTGCGGATGAGGTGGTCGACAATGGTGCAGTGCTCGTGATCAAGCGCGGCTCGCGGCAGGAGCGCATCAATTTCCATGACATCAGGACCGTTGCGGTCACATCGCGGCTTGCGATCCATTGCCTGCTGATATCGCTGCGCGTGCCCTGCGGGCTTGGCAATGAAGTGATCTTCCTGCCGGTGAGGACGCTCAAGTCCCGGTACGCGGCGCTGGAATCCATGGCGCTGCAATTGACCGCGCGCGCCCTGCGATCGCAGCCGGCGCCGATCCACCGCTGATGTCGCAGCCGATCTTGCAGAGCAGGATCGTTTGTCCGGAGTGTGGTATGGCCGCGGTGGAAGAGATGCCGCTGGACGCCTGCATCTACTTTTATGAGTGTCGTGGTTGCCGGGCGATGTTGCGCCCGAAAGCCGGCGATTGCTGCGTATTCTGTTCTTACGGCAGCGTGAAGTGCCCGCCCATCCAGCTGGGCGGCAATTGCTGCAGCTCCTGACCGCCGACGCGGCCTTTAGCTATTGGCCCGACAGGCCGCTCGCGATCGCATGACCGCTCAGGGGCAATCGATATTGGTTCAGTGCATCCGAGATGGTTTTATCGAGGTTGATGTCCAACTGTTGCATCACGCCGCGGCTCTGGGCATTCCAGTAACCGAACGGATAGCTGACCGACAACAACAAAGCGGAGCCGGCCATCTCTCCCGGCGAGTAGGCTGCGGCGGTCGACAGGACTCCGCCGCCGGCGATCGCGATCGCATGGCTGAGCGCGAGCACGTCGCGACGGCTGTCGTCGATGTAGGTCTGGGTGGCGCTGGCGACTGAAACCTTTCCCATGTTTCCCATGTCCCAGCCGGCACTCGCCAGGGTGCGCTGTTTCAGGGGCTCAACGAGTTGCATATCGCCGAGGTTCTGATAGCCGCTCGATTGCAAGTGAGTGCGAAGCGCGATGCTCAGGTTCTCCCGGCTGTAGTCGTAACCGAAACGCGCAAGCCATCCGGAACCGCTCTCATCGCGGCTATTGGCGACACGCGCGGAAACCTGTCCCAGCGGCCCCAAGCCTTCCAGGACACCCATGCCCACCACGCTTTGCAAGGCCCCAACCTGCGCGAATTGCCCGTCCAGAGTGGTGGCCGAGGTGACGCCGTAGCGATAGGTGCCGGAAGTGAGCCACGTGCCATAGCTGTTGCTCTTGAGCTCGAAATCGTCGCGGACCTTGCCGACCTCGATCGAGTAGGCCGACTCGCCGCGATCAATGGGGAATTCGTGCTCCAGATGCGCGACGCTATTGACGTGCTCGATGAGCCGGTTGGATAGCGCATTGACCGGGAGGGTGTAGCCGGCGGCACCGTCCAGGATGCTCGGTTCCAGGAGTTCGGCCGGCGTGATGATCGGCGGCAGATCGGGGTGCAAGGTGCCGATCTGCAGACCACCCATGCGGACCGGCTGATCCCAGAATGCCGAACTCGACACCGTGTCGCCGAGCCGCGTCGGCAAGTGCAGCCAGGGCGAGGAGAAGTTCAGCGCCGTATCGAGCCGCGTGAGGGGTTTAAGGCGCGGATCGACAGAGGCCGCGGCCGAGGAGCTAAGACTGCCGTAGTCGTCCGTCATCGACACCTGGAACACGGAGAACTGGTCGGTCCAGCGGTCGCGGTCATACGAGAAATTGTAGCCAGCGGGCAGCGGACTGACTCCGCCGAGCGCCGCAGTCTCGTCGCCACGTGTTATCGAAGCCACGAGTGTCAGGCCCGGTAGGAGCGCGACGACGAATTTCGCGACGGAGCGTCGCCGGCCGGATGTCATAATATGCACATGGGCATACTACAAGTGATAGGCGCGCGAGAACGTGACCTGGGTGGCTTTGTCGTGCGCCGGGTATTGCCGCACGAGGGCCGGCAAATGGTCGGGCCGTTCATTTTTTTCGACCATCTTGGTCCCGCGCAGTTTGCGCCGGGCACCGGCATTGATGTGAGGCCGCATCCGCACATCGCGCTCGCGACAGTGACTTATCTGTTCTCCGGGGCCCTGGAGCACCGCGACAGCCTGGGGACCGTGCGTGTGATCAGGCCGGGCGATGTCAATTGGATGACCGCGGGCCGCGGCATCGCACACTCGGAACGAACGCCTGCGCCCGAGCGCGCTGCCGGTGCGGCGGCGCACGGCATTCAAAGTTGGGTGGCGCTGCCCGACGGCATGGAGGATGTGGAGCCTGCCTTCGCCCACTACCCCAAAGAGGCATTACCCACGCGCAGCGCGGATGGCGTGTCGTTGTCGGTCATTGCCGGACAGGCATATGGGATGACATCACCTGTCGCCACATTGTGGCCCACGCTATATGTGGATGTTTCCATGAGCCAGGACAGTCGATTGGAAGTGCCGGATCACACCGAGCGGGCCGTCTATGTCGCCGAGGGCGAGGTCATGGTCGCGGGAACGCGCCTGCGTGCAGGCCAGCTGGGCCTGCTGGCGCCGCACAGCCGTGCAACTTTGGAATCGTTGAGCGCGAGCCGGCTGATGCTCCTCGGCGGCGATCGCTTCGCCACGCCTCGCTACATCTGGTGGAATTTCGTCGCGTCCTCGCGCGAGCGCATCGAGCAGGCCAAAGCGCGCTGGCGGGACCGACAATTCGCTCCCGTGCCGGGTGAGACCGAGTTCATCCCGCTGCCACGTCAATGAGAGTTCTGCCCACGGTTCTTGCGGCCGCTCTGCTGGCCGCGGCGGGAGCGGTGTCCGCGGCGGCACAGCAACCACAGCAGCTCGATGAGGTGGTGGTCACCGGCGAGCGTGCCGGACCGGGCCTCTGGCACGTGCACGGCGGCCCCGCCAAAGGCGAACTGTGGATCGTGGCCAGCGTTTCGCCGCTGCCCAAGGACATGACGTGGCACTCGCGGCAATTGGAAACCGTGCTCGACAGCACCAACCAAGTGCTGGTTGCGAAACCGGTTGAAATCGGCATCGCGCGCGCTCTCTGGCTGATGATGACGCAGCGCTCGCTGCTGCTCGCAGGCAAGGGCAAGAAACTCAAGGACGACCTGCCGCCCGATCTGTATCGGCGTTTCGCCGTGCAACGCGCCCGCTTCACTGACGATCCGGACAAATGGGAGAAGTACCGGCCCATCATCGCCTCGATATTCCTCGAGGAAGAGGCGCTGCACCGCATCGGCTTGTCGACGCGGCTCGACCTGGCCGAAGAAGTGCGCTCGCTCGCCCGCAAGCACCATGTGCGCATCGAGGAATTCAAGATCGGCGGTATGCGCGATCTGCTCGATGCCTTGAAGACCTTGCCGCCGGCAACCGAGAACAAATGCGTGGCGGCGAGTCTGGCAACCCTCGAGGGAGGCCTGCCGCGGCTCATAGAGCGCGCCAAGGCGTGGGCGACCGGCAATGTGGAGCGAATCCAGAGCCTGCCCGAGCCGGCGGAAGTGGCGGCCTGTCGTGCGGCCATCACAATGGAATCCGCTTCCGGCAATCTATACGACCAGCTGCGACGAACCTGGCTAGCGAACATGAAGCAGCACCTGCAACAAAGCGGTGTCACCTTGGCGGTGGTGAGCATGGACATGCTGCTGGAGCGGAACGGTTTCGTCGACGCGCTGCGCGCGTCCGGCTATACGGTCGATGCGCCGGGGGTTCCGTCAACATAGATCATCTCAAAGGAGAATTTCCATGAGCGACAAAACGGCGAGTGTGCATTGGGAGGGGCGCGGTAAGCAGGGCGTCGGTCGAATCAGCACCGAAACCCAGGCGCTCAACACCTACCCTTACGGCTATGCCAGCCGCTTCGAAGACGACAAGCGCGGCACCAATCCGGAGGAACTGCTGGGCGCGGCGCATGCGGCCTGCTTCAGCATGGCGTTCTCGTTCGCCTGCGATGCCGCGGGATTCGAGACCAAGAGCGTCGACACCAAGGCCGCCGTGCGCCTGGTGATGAAGGGTGGCGGATTTTCGATCGACCGCATAGCGCTGAGTCTCGAAGCGAGCATTCCGGGAATCGACGAAACGCAATTTCAGAAGCTCGCCGCCAAGGCCAAGGCGGACTGTCCGCTCTCCAAGGCGCTGGCGGGCGTTCCAGAAATCACATTGACGGCGTCTCTGAAAACCTGATCAATCCGTGCGGCGGAACTTGAACACCAGCATCACCGCCCAGCCCAAGGTCACGAGCATGAAGCCGAACACGCCGCCGATGGCGGCGCTGTTCGAAAGGTGCGGCGGCGAGGCAAGGTTTGCTTTGACCACCAGGGAGTGCACGTAGCAGAGCATTGCGGTGAGCACGACGCCGAACCAGATGCTATGGCCGACCAGGAAGGCGCGCGTGGCCGGGAGCCGTTCTGGGGCCAGCCAATAGTCCCGATTGGGAATCTTGAAGTTGTTGGCGCGCGAATAGATCAGCGCCGTGCCGCAGACGATGACGGACGGCACAACCAATGCGAAGAGGTGCATCAGATGCACGTAGCGATCGCGCTTGATGAAGCTGTTGGCTACCCCTTCGGCATCGAAATGCGCTGCCACCATGGGCGGCAGCGCCGCCCCGGATTGCCCGATGTAGTAGTAGGCGAGCGCCAGGGCCGCGACGAACACCAGCAGTGAAAAGCCGCGGTTCACGAAGCGCGCCACATCAGGGGAAAGAACTCGTGCTCCATCGGCGCACCGGCCGGTAGCACGGCGGCGAGCCCGGGGAACTCCGGCGAGGTCTTCCAGCGACGCGGCGCATGGCGGATATCGTCGCCTAGGAA
This sequence comes from Steroidobacteraceae bacterium, assembly GCA_036494165.1. Taxonomy (GTDB): domain Bacteria; phylum Pseudomonadota; class Gammaproteobacteria; order Steroidobacterales; family Steroidobacteraceae; genus Bog-1198. The sequence goes on along the minus strand of DASXOQ010000001.1, from coordinate 176,772 downwards.
GCGCACCGAGAATACGCGCCGTCGATTGGGCCCGGTGACACCGCTCGATGCATGCAGCGTGAGCATCTGAAAGCAAACCGCGTCGCCCGGTTCCAGCGCCCACCCCAGGATTGGGAATGCCGAACGATCGGCGTCGATGTTCGGCAGGTCCGCCAATGTGCCTTCTGGAAACCACTTGGCCTGGGCCGTCATGAACGAGCGCGGCATGAGCCAGGGACCCAGATGCGAACCGGCAACGAATTCCAGCGTCGATTCGCGGTTCACAGGATCGACCGGAATCCAAAAGCTGACATTCTGGCGTCCGTCGATGTTGTAGTAGGGCTGATCCTGGTGCCAGGGCGTCGCCTGCTTGGTGCGGGGCTCCTTGGTGAGCATATGATCGTGATAGAGGCGCGCCGTGGAGCTTTGCATCAGGCGCCCCGCCGTTTCCGCGAGCTTCGATTCGAAAATGAAGCGTCGATAATGAGGATTGTCCGCCCAGTTGCAGAAGTCCTCCACGAAGCGCCCGGGATCGTTCGAACCACTGGCAACGATGGCGCGCGGCGAGAGATGTTCGAGGTTGTAGTCGATTCCAGCGCGAAGCTCCGCCACTTCCGCGGGGGTGAACAAGCCGCGGATACAAAACGCGCCATCGCGTTGAAAGTCCCGCACCGCCGCCTCGTCGATCATGGCAACCCCTTGACGATCTCCCTGACCAGTGTAGCGCCGCGGTAGGCGAAACCGGTATAGATCTGGATGAGCGTGGCGCCGGCGGCCAGCGTGGCCTTGGCTCTTTCTGGGCTGACGATCCCGCCCACGCCGATGATGGGGAAGCCTGCCGGCAGTACGCGCCGCAGCTGCCGGATGACGGCGACGGATCGGGGGTGCAGCGGCGCGCCGCTCAAGCCGCCCGGCAGCGGGGGGGCGGGCGGAGCCTGCAGCAGCGCGTGATTGATGGTGGTATTGGTGGCGATGATGCCGTCGATGCCGAGCGACTGTACTTCGCGGGCGAGTACATCAAGGTCCTCATCATCGAGATCGGGCGCGATCTTCACCAACAGCGGTACACGGCGGGCGATTCGCTGCTCCAGCCGCGAGCGCTCCTCCAGCAAGCCGCCGAGGACTGCTTTGAGGCCCTCCCGGCTCTGCAGTTCCCGCAGTCGGGCGGTGTTCGGCGAGGAGACGTTCACCGCGATGTAATCGGCGTACTCAAACACCTTGCGCAGGCAAATCAGGTAGTCGTCCAGGGCGCGTTCCAGCGGCGTGTCGAAATTCTTGCCGATGCTGATGCCCAGTATGCCCTCGTAACGCGGCACGCGGCGTTGTCTCAGGCGGGAGACGAGGTGGTCGACCCCTTTGTTGTTGAAGCCCATGCGGTTGATGAGCGCAGAATCGGCAGGGAAGCGGAACATGCGCGGCTTGGGATTACCCGGCTGCGGGCGCGGCGTCACGGTGCCGAGTTCCAGATGGCTGAAGCCGAGCGCGCCCAAGCCCTCGATGCAGTCGCCGTTCTTGTCGAATCCGGCTGCAAGACCCAAAGGATGGCGGAAGGACAGCCCCATGGACTTCACCGCAAGACTGGCCGGGGTGTCGAGCGGCGGCCAGCAGCCGGCGAATTTTCCTAGGCCCCGAAGGCCAAGATCGTGCGCCAGCTCCGGATCGAGCCGGATCAGCAGCGGCAAGACGCCCTGCGCCATAGCCGAAAACGCGTACTTCAATTGACGTAACTCCAACTCGCGCGGGCTCCGAGGTAGAAGCAGATCTCCGCCAGCAAAGGGGCGAGCGCCACCAGCCATGCGCCCTCGCCCGGCGGGTGGAGTTTAAGGTACGAGCCCACCGCAATGCTCGAGACGATGGCAACGGCGAGACCCACCAGTCCGGGCACCGCCAACAGCACCGCCGGGGACAGGCCGATGACAAGTGCCAGCACCAAATCCAGATGCGAGACCCGCGGCAGCAGCTGCGGCACCGAGGCCATCAGCGAGACCAGCAGGGCACGGCTTGCGCCGTAGCCGCAGACCATGATGAGCGGCAACGCGAACGGCGCCGGCGCGGGAAAGGGCAGCTTGGCGGCAGACAGCGCCATGAGCGCGTTGTATTTGAGGAGCAGATAGAAGAACTGCGTGACGAGGTCCAGGCGACTGCTGGATGCGATGCGAAAATCGTTGGTGAGCAGCGCGCTCACCAGCATCGCGAGCGTCACAGCAATGCTGCTCGGCCAAAGTTCGGCCGAGAACCAGTAGACCGTGCCGGCAATGGCGCCGATGACAAGCCCCACGAGCGCGGCGTAGCGCGTGGGCGCCGGCGATCGCATGGCCTCGAGCAACTGCCGCACGCCGCTGTCCGGCGGCGCGGAATTCATGCCCGTTTCCGTGCCGGCGGCGCCGCCAATGCGTTCCTCAGGTACTGCCCGGTGAAGGACGCCGCGTTTTCGGCGATGTCTTCCGGCGTGCCGGTCGCGATGACGCGGCCGCCGCCATCGCCTCCCTCGGGACCCAGATCCACGATCCAATCCGCCGTTTTGATTACGTCCAGATTGTGCTCGATGATGATGATGGTGTTGCCCTCGTCGCGCAGCCGGTGCAACACGGTGAGCAGTTGTGCGATGTCCGCGAAGTGCAGCCCGGTTGTCGGTTCATCGAGGATGTACAACGTGCGGCCGGTGGAGCGCTTCGACAGTTCCTTGGCAAGCTTCACGCGCTGCGCCTCGCCGCCGGATAGCGTGGTGGCGCTCTGGCCCAGGCGCACATAGGACAGACCCACATCCATCAGGGTCTGCAGTTTCGGATACACGGTGGGCACCGCCGAGAAGAAAGGCAATGCATCCTCCACGGTCATCTCCAGCACTTCCTGGATGTTCTTGCCCTTGAACCGGATCTCGAGCGTCTCGCGGTTGTAGCGTTTGCCCTTGCATACGTCGCAGGGCACATATACGTCGGCGAGGAAGTGCATCTCCACCTTGATGACACCATCGCCCTGACATGCCTCGCAGCGCCCGCCCTTGACGTTGAAGCTGAAGCGGCCGGATTCGTAGCCGCGGGTGCGCGCTTCCGGCACTGCGGCGAAGATCTCGCGGATCGGCGCGAAGAGGCCGGTATAGGTCGCAGGATTGGAGCGCGGCGTGCGCCCGATCGGGCTCTGATCGATTTCTATGACGCGGTCCAGATGATCGAGCCCCTCGATGCGGTCGAAATGCGCGCTGCCGGCGGAGGCGTGGTTCAGTTGCGTCGCCACCGCGCGGTACAGGGTGTCGTTGACCAGCGTGGATTTTCCCGAACCTGACACGCCTGTCACGCAGGTCATGAGCCCGAGCGGGAACTCGGCCGTGACCTTCTTTAGGTTGTTGGCGGTGGCGCCCGTGACACGCAGCATGCGCTTCGGGTCGGGCGAATGCCTGAGCGAGGGAATCGCAATGCGACGGCGGCCGCTCAAGTACTGGCCGGTGATCGAGTCAGGGTGCGCGGCGACTTCCGCGGCAGTTCCCTGCGCCACGATGTGGCCGCCGTGTGCGCCGGCGCCGGGACCCAAGTCGACCACGTAATCGGCCTGACGGATCGCATCTTCGTCGTGCTCGACGACAATCACGGTGTTGCCGAGATTGCGCAGGTTCACCAGCGTATCGAGGAGCCGCTGATTGTCGCGCTGGTGCAGCCCGATGGAAGGTTCATCGAGGATGTACATGACGCCCACCAGCCCAGAGCCGATCTGACTGGCCAGACGGATGCGCTGCGCTTCGCCGCCCGAGAGCGTGTCGGCGCTGCGATTCAAGGTGAGGTAACCCAGGCCCACGTTGCTCAGAAAGCCCAGCCGGTCGCTGATTTCCTTGACGATCTTGACGGCGATTTCACCGCGCCAGCCGGGCAGCGTCAGGGTGCCGAAGAAGGCCACGGCGCGCTGCACCGACATGGCGGAGATTTCGGCAATCCCCACACCTGCGACAAATACGTTACGCGCGGCGAGGTTGAGCCGCGTGCCATGGCACTCAGGGCAAGGGCGCGAGGAGCGGTATTTGGCGAGTTCCTCGCGCACCGTGATCGACTCGGTTTCGTCGTATCGACGCTCTAGATTTTTGACGATGCCCTCGAAACTGTGCTTGCGCTTGACCGTTCCGCCCTTGCCGTCCAGGTACTTGAACTCGATCTGCTCCTCGGCGCTGCCGAACAGCACCAGGTCCCGGACTTTCTGCGGCAGGCTCTCGAACGGCGCCTCGATGTCGAATTTGGCATGGCGCGCCAGCGACTGGATCAATTGGAAATAGTAGGCGTTGCGACGGTCCCAGCCGCGCACCGCACCGCCGGCCAGCGACAAATGCGGATTGGCGACGATCTTGGCCGGATCGAAGAAGTCCTGGGTACCGAGTCCGTCGCAGGTGGGGCAGGCGCCAATGGGGCTGTTGAACGAGAACAGCCTCGGCTCGAGCTCGCTCAACGAATAGTTGCAGATCGGGCAGGCGAACTTGTCGGAGAACACCATTTCTTCGCGTGCAGGATCGTCCATGAACGCGACGCGCGCCACACCCTGCCCGACGCGCAGGGCGGTTTCGAAGGACTCCGCCAGCCGCTGGCTGAGATCAGGCCTGACCCGGAAGCGATCCACAATGGCCTGCACGGTGTGCTTGCGGCGCACATCGAGCTTCGGCGCCTGATCGATCTCCACCACCTCGCCGTCGATGCGCGCACGAACGAAGCCCGCAGCCTGCAGTTCCTCGATGAGTTCGGCGTGTTCTCCCTTGCGTTCGGAAATAGCCGGCGCCAGCAGCATGAGCGCGGTGCCCTCGGGATTGGCTAGCACAGCGTCCACCATCTGGCTGACCGTCTGCGCCGCCAGATCGATGTGATGATCCGGACAGCGCGGCGTGCCGGCGCGAGCATATAAAAGGCGCATGTAGTCGTAGACCTCGGTCACAGTACCCACCGTGGAACGCGGGTTGTGCGAGGTGGACTTCTGCTCGATGGAGATCGCCGGCGACAAGCCCTCAATGGTGTCGATGTCGGGCTTCTCCATCATGGAGAGGAACTGCCGGGCGTAGGTGGACAGCGATTCCACATAGCGACGCTGACCTTCCGCATAGATAGTGTCGAAGGCCAACGAGGACTTGCCGGAACCGGAAAGACCGGTGAACACGATCAGCCGGTCGCGCGGCAGATCGAGGTCCAGATTCTTCAAGTTGTGCGTCCGGGCACCCCGGATTCGGATATTTTGCATGTAACCGGTCACTATACGCCGGCCGGCGATTTTGCCGTACCGGGCTGCGGTAGATGCGCCCGAAATTGGCCCTGCAGGCGGCCATTTATCGATAAACGCACCCGGAAGCACCCGATATATGGGCGGCGGGCGGCGTGTACAATGTCGGCCAATTCACGAGATTTGGGGGTTTCACATGGCGCGAGGGGTAAACAAGGTGATTCTGGTCGGCAACCTGGGGGCCGATCCGGAAACCCGCTCCATGCCCAGCGGCACCACGGTCACCAACATCAGAATCGCAACCAGCGAGTCCTGGAAGGACAAGTCCTCGGGGGCCCAGCAGGAACGTACTGAATGGCACAGCATTGCCCTGTTCGGGCGGCTTGGCGAGATCGCCGCCGAATACCTACGCAAAGGCTCGCAGGTTTTCGTCGAAGGCAAGCTTCGCACCCGCAAGTGGCAGGACAAGCAGGGCAACGATCGGTTCACCACGGAGATCATCGCCGACAACATGCAGATGCTGGGCGGCCGCGCGGGCGGCGGCGGTGGTGGTGGAGGCGGTGGCCAGGAGCGCAGCATGGGCGCGCCGCCGCCGCGGGACGACTACGACCAGACGCCGGCTCCGGCGGGTGGTGGCAAGGAAGACTTCGACGACGACATCCCGTTCTGAGCCGACTTAGGAATACTCTCCAGTCAGGGGCTACTGCATGATGCAGACCGGCCGCAATGGGCGTTTGAGGTCTGCCAGCGACTTGTCCCGCGGCAAGACCACGCTTGGCAATTGGATCAAGGCGATTTGCCGCGCCGCCGAGGCTTTGGGGTGCGATCGCGAGGCGTTGCTCGCCGCTGCAGGATTGACGCCGAAAAGCCTGGAAAACCCCACCGCGCGCTGCCCCTTGAACCAAAGCCTTAAACTGTGGCGCGTCGCCATGGCCGCCACTGGCGATCCTGCCTTCGGGCTCAAGGTGGCGAGCCAGATCAAGCACACCACCTTCCATGCCTTAAGTTACGGCATCGCCGCGAGTTCCACGCTGAAAGAAGCCTTCGAGCGCATACAGCGCTACTGTCACCTGGCCACCGACGCGGTCGAATATCGATTCCAACGGTCGGGCGATGAGTACCAGCTCGAGGTCGATCCGATCGCGGAACTGCCGCATGAGACCGTCGATGCGATCGTGGGGATCTACCTTCGCATGTGCCGTTCGCTCATCGGCCGCGAATTTTCGCCATTGCGCATCGAGTTTCGACGGCCGCGTCCTGCCCGCATCGAGGACTTCAATTCGATGCTGCGCGCGCCCATGGTGTTCGACGCCGCCGCCACACGAATCGCGTTCGATTGCGAGAGCATGGAGCGTCCGCTCGACAGCGGAAATCCCGAGCTGGCGCGCCACAACGACGCCATCGCGCTCGAATACCTGTCGCAGTTGGAGCGCGGCAATGTCGAAACCCGCGTGCGCGAGGTTCTGCGGCACCGCTTGGCGCGCGGCGAGCCTTCGCAGGAGGAAGTGGCGGAGCTAATGAACATGAGTGCGCGCACCCTACAGCGAAAACTCGCCGACGCGGACACCACGTATATCGAAGTGCTCAATGAGACGCGCCGTACCCTGGCGTTCGCCTACCTCTCGGCCCCGCATCACACCGTCAGCGACGTGACCTTCCTGCTGGGATTCTCCGCGGCCAGCTGCTTTACGCGCGCTTTTCGCCGCTGGACGGGACAATCGCCTACTGCCTGGCGGCGAAGCGCGGGGGCGCCGCGCGCAACTTTGCCGGTGCTCCAGGCGTCGATGCGCGTCGGGCAGCTCACCCCTTAAGCACAGCATGCAGTTAGCGATCAAGAGCGGCGATGCTGCGCTCACTCTGGAGATAGAGCAGTTCGGCGACGGCGCCAACGGGACGATTCTCCTCATCATGGGACTCGGCACGCAGCTGATCGCGTGGCCCATGGAGCTATGCAACGCTCTGGTTGCGCGCGGCTACAGGGTCGTCCGTTACGACAATCGCGACGTCGGTTTGTCGAGTAAATTCGCAGATCGAGGAGTGCCCAGCCCGGTGTCGGCGACGCTGAGGGCGCTCCTGCGTTTGAAGATCGATGCGCCCTACGATCTTGAGGATATGGCGAGGGATGCCGTCGGCCTGATGGACGCGCTCAACATCGACGCGGCGCACATCGTCGGCGCGTCCATGGGCGGGATGATTGGACAGTTGCTGGCGGCAAAACACGCATCGCGCGTCCGCAGCCTTGCGGCGATCATGTCGAGTCCGGGTGCACCGCTGCCCTGGGATTCGACCGCCGCTGCGCGACGGGCGCTCATGAAGCGTCCGTCGCGCGGCGCGAGCAAGGAAGAGCTGATCAAGTTGCGCATCGACACCTACCGGGTGATAGGAGGTCCGAGGCAGTCGGTGCCGGAGGTGGTGCTACGCGAGATGGCGCAGCTTTCGGTGGAGCGCTCGGTCGACAGCGCCGGGAGCCAGCGGCAACTCGTTGCGACCCAAAAAACAGGGAGCCTCAAGCGGCTGTTGCGCGATATTCGCGCGCCCACCGTGATCATTCACGGCAGCGACGATCCGTTGATCCCCTTGAAACGCGGCGAGCAGCTGCATCGGGGGATTGCCGGCAGCCGCCTCGTCATCCTCCAAGGCATGGGCCACAATCTGCCGCGTCCCATGCTGCCCGCTATCGCGGAAGCGATCTGCTCGAATTGCGCACGGGCGGTGCGCGCCTGAAGATCAGGTCGAATCGGCCGAAGTGCCGAGTGAGGTTTCGAGTTCCTTGGCGATGGCTATCAGACGCGGGCGCACTTCGTTGAGCAGGAATTCCTTGGACACAATGTAGGCCGGCGCACCGCAGTTGATGCACATGGGCGGCAGACCGCCGCCCGGTCGCACCGGAACGGCGATGGCGTTGACGTCCTTTTGCCACTCGCCGAACGAGCAGCACACGCCCAGCTCCTTGATGTCGATGAGGGCGCGCGCCACACCCACCTCGAGTTCTTCCCGGCGCTCCTCTAGGGTGAGCTCGCGCACCCGCTCAAGAATGTCGCTGCGTTCGGATTCGCCGACCGCCGTGAGATATGCGCGGCCCATTGCCGAGGTGCCTATCTGGATGCGTGAGCCCATGTCGAGGCTCAAGGTCACCGCCGCGGGCCCACGCACTACGTCGATGTAGATCATCGACAGACGATCGCGTGTGCCCAGGCTGACCATGGAAGAGCTGAACTCGGCGAGCTCGAGCATCAGCGGATGTGCGAGCTTGCGGATATCGAGGCGCGCGATCATCGCGCTTCCCAAGCTCAGTGTCGCGGTGCCCAGGCTGTACTTGGCGCTGTCCTCGACGTACACGAGATAGCCGAGCTTGGTGAGGGTATGGGTTAGCCGCGACACGGTCGATTTCGGCAGGCCGCAGCGCCGCGCCAAATCCTGGTTACCCAGCATCTTTTCGCCGTGGCGGAAACATGAAAGGACTTCAAGCCCGCGCGACAGCGCGGTAACGAAGTGGCGATCCGCCTTGCTCAACGCAGCGTCGGCCACGGCGCGCGAGGTTTTCAACGATTGGACACGATCGAACTGGCGGTTGGCAGAGATGTTCGTTGACATGGCGCGGCCATGATACGCATAATTGCCGCACATTGCAGAATTAAATTCTGCACCGCAGAACTACCCATTTTTCATGCGCCTAGAATTCACCGAGGAAGAACTGACCTTCCGCGAGGAGGTCCGTGCCTTCCTCCGCGACAGGCTGCCCGCGTCCATCAGCGATAAGGTGTTGAGCGGCTTCGAACTCACCCGCGAAGACCACGTGAAGTGGCAGCGCACCCTGCACGAGCGTGGCTGGGGTGGAATGGCGTGGCCCAAGGCCTTCGGTGGTCCCGGCTGGAATTCGGTGCAGCAGTACATCTTCGAAGAGGAATCGGCGCTTGCCGGCGGCCCACGCTTGATCCCGTTCGGCACCAAGATGGTCGCGCCCGTGATCATGGCATTCGGCAACGCGGCTCAACAGCAGCGCTTTCTGCCGAAAATCAGTTCGGGGGAGGAGTGGTGGTGCCAGGGCTATTCTGAACCCGGCGCGGGCTCGGATTTGGCCTCGCTCAAGACCCGCGCCGTCCGCGAGGGCGAGTTCTACGTGGTGAACGGCCAGAAGACCTGGAACACACTTGGCCAGTACGCGGACTGGATCTTCTGTCTGGTGCGAACGGATACCTCCGCGAAACAACAATCGGGCATCACGTTCCTGCTGATCGACATGCGTTCGCCCGGCATCAGCGTGCGGCCCATCACGCTGCTCGACGGCGGCCACGAAGTGAACGAGATCTGGTTCGACAACGTGCGCGTGCCTGTAGAGAACCGCATCGGCGAGGAGAATAAGGGCTGGACCTATGCCAAGTTCCTGCTGGGCCATGAGCGCACCAACATCGCCGGGGTGGGCATTGCAAAGCGCGAGTTGCAGCGGCTGAAGCGCGTTGCGGCGAGCGAGCGCAAGGGCGGCCTGCCGCTCATCGAGGATCCTCTGTTCGCGGCCAACGTGGCGCAGGTGGAAGTCGAGCTGTGGGCGCTTGAAATCACGAATTTGCGCGTACTCGCCGCCGAGCGCGGCGCCAAGGCGCCGGGACCGGAGGCGTCCATATTGAAGATTCGCGGCACCGAAATCGCCCAGCGCATTTCCGAATTGCTGATGCGCGCTGTGGGGCCTTATGCGCTCCCCTTCAGGCGCGAAGCCATGGAGGCCGGCTGGCAAGCGGACCCTGCGCAGATGGAGTCCGGACCGCGTTATGCCGCGCCGCTGGCCTCGGCCTACATGAACCTGCGCAAACTCTCCATATTCGGCGGCACCAACGAGATTCAGAAGAACATCATCTCCAAGATGATCGTCGGCCTGTGACCCAATGAACTTTGATTTGAGCGAAGAGCAGGAACAGCTGAAGGATACCGTTGAGCGCTATCTGTCGGAGCAGTACGGCTTCGAGAAATACCGCGAGTTGATCGCCTCCAAAGACGGCTGGGATCGAGGCAACTGGGCCGGACTCGCCGAGATCGGCGTGCTCGGCATCAACGTGCCGGAACAGCACGGCGGGCTGGGATTCGGGCCCTTGGAAACCCTCACGGTGATGGGCGCCTGCGGCAGGAATCTTGTACTGGAGCCGCTGTTGTCGAGCGCGGTGATCGCGACCGAACTGTTGAAGGCGTACTCGGGCAATCCCGCAGCCGCGGGTTTGCTGTCCGACATGGCGATTGGCAAGCGCATCGCCGTGCTGGCGCACTTCGAGCTCGACTCGCGTTTTGAAACGCGCTGGGTGACTGCTCGTGCGGAAGCTCGTGGCACCGGTTTCGTGCTCAACGCCCATAAGGCGGTGGTAATGCACGCACCGGCTGCCGATGAATTCCTGATCTCGGCGCGCAGCGCTGGAAGCGCGCAGTCCGAGAGCGGCGTGTCGCTGTTCCGCGTGCCGGCCGGTACGCGCGGGCTCACATTGGATGCCTACCCCACGATCGACGGACAACGCGCGGCGGACCTCTACCTGAAGGACGTCGAAGTGCCGGCCAGCCAGCTGCTTGGCGAGCAGGCGCTCGGCTGCATCGAAGCCGCGCTGGATGTGGGCATTGCGGCGCTGTGCGCCGAAAGCGTCGGGGTGATGCAGGCGCTCACCGAGGCCACGGTGCAATACGTGCAGACCCGGCAGCAGTTCGGTCAGCCCATCGGAAAATTCCAGGCTTTGCAACATCGCATCGCTGACATGCTCATTCAGCTGGAGCAGGCGCGTTCCATGAGCTATCTGGCGGCATTGCGATGCAAAGATGGCGACATCACCTTGCGCCGCAAGTCGCTCGCAGCGGCAAAGACAGTGGTCGGTCAGGCGAGCCGATTCATCGGCCAGCAGGCTGTTCAGCTGCATGGCGGCATGGGTATGACGGATGAACTCATCGTGAGTCATTGGTTCAAGCGCCTGACCGCATCCGAGCTCATGTTCGGCGACAGCGACACACATCTTCAACGCTTTGCCGCCCTTTCGCGCGGAGACTAAATTCATGGCATATCGTTCCAAGGCCGCGGTGGCGCGCGAGATCGGCAAGCCGGTGAGCGTGGAGGAAATCGAAGTCGCCTCGCCGAAACACGGCGAGTTGACGGTGAAGATGGCAGCCTGCGGCGTGTGCCACAGCGACCTTTCCGGTACCAATGGCACCATTCCTTATCCTATGCCGCTGGTGCTTGGCCACGAGGGCGCGGGTATCGTCGTGGAGGTGGGCGCGGGCGTTGATCAGTTTGCCGTGGGCGATCACGTGGTCAGCTCCTTCGTCAGCATGTGCGGGCATTGCCACTACTGTCAGACAGGGCGCCCGCAGTTGTGCGTGCAATCCTTAAAGGCGCTCTACACGTTGCCCGACGGGACCGTGCGCACGCGCGACAGCTCCGGCAAGGACCTGAATGTCTTCTGCGGCTGCGGCGTCATGTCCGAGTACGCCACCTTGAACCAGGGAAATGCGGTGAAGGTGGACCGCAGCATTCCGCTCGACCGTGCCGCGCTCATCAGCTGCGGCGTGATGACCGGGGTCGGAGCCGCAGTCAACACTGCCAAGGTACAGGCAGGGTCGATTGCCGTGGTGTTCGGCTGCGGCGGGGTGGGGTTGAACGCCATTCAAGGCTGCGCCATCGCCGGTGCCGGCATGATCGTTGCGGTCGACACCACCGATGAGAAGCTCGAGCTTGCCAAGCGCTTCGGCGCGACCCATGGATTGAACGTGACCGGCCAGGAGAACGTGGGCAAGGCGCTGTACAAGTTGACTGGCGGCGGTGCGGACTATGCCTTTGACTGCGTCGGGGTGGGCAAAATTTCCGAATTGGCGTGGGGCGTGTTGCGCCGGGGTGGTACCGCCGTGATCGTCGGCATCTCGGGCCCAAAGGATCAGATCACGTTGGGTGCCCAGGCGGTCGCCACCTCGGAGAAAACGCTCACCGGCAGCTACTACGGTTCCGCGCGGCCGCAGCAGGATTTTCCCCGTCTCATCGGCTTGTACCGCACCGGCCGGCTCAAACTCGATGAACTGATCGCCCGCACCTATGCCATCGATCAGGCGCCGCAAGCGCTCGCCGACTTGAGCGCCGGCAAGCAGGGGCGGGGCGTCATCCTCTTCGATTAGCCCGACGGCCCGCTTCCGCGGTATCGACTAGTCGTCGCTGAGGGCCTGACCGGGAAATAGCTCCTCGTTGAAGCCAAAAAACCGCAGGTCGCGGATGCGCCTTGGATAGAGGATGCCGTCCAGATGATCGACCTCGTGCTGTACCACCCGGGCATGGAAATCGCGGACCGTTCGATCGATGGGATTGCCGTGCTCATCGAAGCCGGTGTAGCGCAATTCCCGATACCGGGGTACCAAGCCCCGCATGCCTGGCACTGAAAGACATCCCTCCCAACCCTCGTCCTGGGTATCACCCAGGGGAGTCAGGAGCGGATTGATGAGCACGGTGTAGGGCACCTCTTCGGCCTCCGGGTACCGGGGGTTCTTATCCAGCCCGAAGATGACTACCCGGGAATTGGCCCCGATTTGCGGCGCGGCAAGGCCCGCCCCATTGAGATTCTTCATGGTGTCCCGCATATCGGCGAGCAAGGCGGCGAGTTCCGGGGTGCCAAACGCCTGAACCGGCTCGGAAACCGCCAAAAGGCGGGGATCGCCCATTCTCAAGACTTCGCGTATTGCCATAGATCCTAGTATCTTAGCGGCCTTTTCAAACTCAAGCCTGTGCGCGGATGCCCGGTCGTTTATACATAAAAACCTTTGGTTGCCAGATGAATGAATACGATTCCAGCAAGATGCTGGACGTGCTGGCCGCCGCCGAGGGCATGACCGCAACCGATAACCCGGCCGAGGCGGACGTGCTGTTGGTCAACACCTGCTCGGTGCGCGAAAAGGCGCAGGAAAAAGTGTTCTCGCTGCTCGGCGAGTGGCGCCAGTTCAAGCAACGGCGCCCGCACGTCCTCATCGGCGTGGGCGGCTGCGTGGCCAGTCAGGAAGGGGACGGCATTACCCGGCGCGCGCCGTTCGTCGATGTCGTATTCGGGCCGCAGACACTGCATCGCCTGCCGGAGATGCTCCGCGGCGTCAAGCGCTCGGGACGGTCGCAGATCGATGTGAGCTTTCCGGAGATCGAGAAGTTCGACCGCTTGCCGGAGCCGAGCGCCTGCGGCGCAACCGCTTTCGTTTCCATCATGGAAGGCTGCAGCAAGTACTGCACCTTCTGCGTGGTGCCGTACACCCGCGGCGAGGAGATCAGCAGGCCGTTCGAGCAGGTGCTGGCGGAAGTCGCCGCGCTCGCACGCAAGGGCGTGAAGGAAATCACCCTCCTCGGTCAGAACGTCAATGCGTATGCAGGGATGATGGAGGATGGAGCCCAGGCGGACCTCTCGACCCTGATTCATTTCGTCGCGCAGGTGGACGGTGTGGAGCGCATCCGCTTCACCACTTCGCATCCGCTGGACTTCAACGACAGTCTCATCGAGGCATACGCCAGCGTTCCCAAGCTCAACAATTTTCTCCACCTGCCGGTGCAGAGTGGTTCGGATCGGATCCTTGCAGCCATGAAGCGCGGCCACACCGTGCTCGAATACAAGCAAAAAATCAGGAAGCTGCGCGCGGTGCGTCCCGATATCTGCATCTCCACGGACATCATCGTGGGATTCCCCGGCGAGAGCGACGCTGACTTCGCAGCCACGATGAATCTGGTCGCGGAAATCGGCTTCGACCAGTCCTTCAGCTTCATCTACAGCCGCAGGCCGGGTACCCCGGCTGCCTCCCTTCCCGACGAAGTGCCGCACCAGACCAAGCAGCAGAGGCTGGAGCTGTTGCAGCAACGCTTGAGTGCGCAGGGCCGTGCCATTTCAGAGCTCATGGTGGGCAGCCGGCAGAGGATTCTCGTCGAGCGACCCTCGAAACGCGATCCGAAACAGCTGGCGGGCCGCACCGACAACAATCGCTGGGTGAACTTCAATGTGCCCGAAGGTGCGGAACATACGCTCATCAATCGCTTCGCGGACGTCGTTGTCACCGAAGCGATGGCCAATTCTCTGCGCGGCCGGCTGGTCGGTGAACTGGCCGCATGAGTACCGCGCCTACGACGCGCGATGTGCTGCTGGCGCCTGCCGACAACACGCGGCTGGTGGAGCTGTGCGGTCCGCTCGATGAGCATCTTCGCCTGATCGAATCGCGGCTCGGAGTCGAGGTGCGCCGCCGCGGCAACCGCTTCCATCTGGTCGGGCTCGCCGCGGCGACTGAGCGGGCTGAAGCGGTGCTGCGCGATCTGTACGCGCGCGCGCAGCGCGAACCGGTCGATTCACAGCGGGTGCACATCGCATTGCAGGAGCTGGATATGCAGGACAGCAGGGAACGACCCGACGCCGCAAGCGGCGAGGAGGCAACGGAGCGCAGCGACGAACTCAAGGTGCGCACCGCGCGCGGCGCGATCCGTGCGCGCGGCCCGAACCAGACCGAGTATTTGAACAACGTCCGCAACCATGATCTGACCTTCGGCATTGGTCCCGCGGGCACCGGCAAGACCTACCTTGCGGTGGCCTGCGCGGTGGAAGCGTTGCAGTCCGAGGCGGTGCGCCGCATCGTGCTGGTGCGTCCCGCGGTGGAGGCCGGCGAGCGGCTGGGATTTCTTCCGGGCGATCTGACCCAGAAGGTCGATCCTTATCTGCGGCCGATGTACGACGCGCTCTATGAAATGATGGGGTTCGAACGCGTCGCCAAGCTCATCGAGCGCAATGTCATCGAGATCGCGCCGCTCGCGTTCATGCGCGGCCGTTCGCTGAACGATTCATTCGTCATCCTCGATGAGGCGCAGAACACCACCAACGAGCAGATGAAGATGTTCCTGACTCGCATCGGATTCGGCAGCAAGGCCGTGGTGACCGGTGACATCACGCAGGTCGACCTGCCGAATTCCAAGCAGTCGGGACTGCGTACAGTCATCGACATCCTGCGGGGCGTTCGTGGCATCGCTTTCACCATGTTCACTTCGCGGGATGTGGTACGCCACCCCTTGGTGCAAAGGATCGTGCAGGCCTATGAAGCCAAGGCGTCCAACGAAAAATCCGAGACTTGAGATTTCCGTCTCGCGTAGCGCACGTGCAGATTGGTCGCCGAGCCGCGCACAGCTCCGCGACTGGTCGTGCGCGGCGTTGCCTTCGAGCGCTCTGCCGGCGAGTCTGTCCATCAGGATCGTCGGATCAAGCGCCAGCCGGAGGCTGAACGCGCGCTATCGCGGCAAGGACAGGCCGACTAACGTGCTTTCCTTTGCGGGTACCGGGGTGCTGCCCGACGGGATCCGGTTACTCGGAGACTTGGTGATCTGCGCGCCGGTGGTGTCGCGGGAAGCCAAGGCCCAGGGCAAGTCCTTGAGAGCCCACTGGGCGCATCTGACGGTTCACGGCGTGCTGCATCTTCTCGGCATGGATCACGCGCGCGCCGCCGAGGCCGGCAGAATGGAACAAAAAGAGCTTCAAATACTTGATCGGCTTGGGTTTTCCGACCCGTACGCCTGATCCAGTATAGTAGCGATCACATGTCTGAACAGCCTCATGGCGGCACCACCGGCCGCTGGTTAAAGCGTATTACCCAATCGATGACCGGCGAGCCGCGTGACCTCGCCGAACTGATCGAGACTCTGCGCGGCGCTTCGGAGCGCGGCCTGTTCGACGGCGATGCGCTGGTCATGCTCGAAGGGGTTCTGTCGGTCGCCGACATGCAGGTGCGCGACATCATGGTGCCGCGCTCGCAGATGGTTTTCGTCGCGCGCGACGAATCCCCGGAGGCGCTGGTCGAACTCGTAGTCGAATCCGGCCACTCGCGTTTTCCCGTGATAGGCGAGGACCGCGATCAAATCCTCGGCATTCTGCTTGCGAAAGATTTGTTGCGGCTGCAGACCGCCGGCACCGACAGCTTCGAGATCCGAGAATATATGAGGCCGGTAGTGTTCGTGCCCGAAAGCAAGCGTCTCAACGTGCTGCTGAAAGAGTTTCGTCACAACCACAATCACATCGCCATGGTGGTGGATGAATACGGTGGTGTGTGTGGCCTCGTGACCATCGAGGATGTGATCGAACAGATTGTCGGCGAAATCGACGATGAGCACGACGTCGAGGATGACCAGGCCGTTCGCAAGGAACGCCCGCGCGAATTCACGGTGCGCGCCCTCACGCCGATTACAGAATTCAACAAGTATTTCGACACGCGCTTCTCGAACGAGGAAGTGGATACCATCGGAGGCTTGCTGATGCAGGAATTCGGCCGCCTGCCCCGCCGCGGCGAGACTTCTAAAATCGACGGGTTGGAGTTTCGCATCCTGCGCGCCGACCGCCGACGCATTGACCTGGTACGCGTGACCACGCCCGTCGACATCGAGGTCGGCGAAGAATCCGCTCGTTAGCGGCGCAATCGCGAATTGAGCCGCGGCGCCAATTGCGGTCCCGAAATCAGCCGAATAATGACTTGATGCGCGGGTCTCGGGCGATGCCGCCATACAAATCGAGACCCCGGTCCACGTAGCTGCGCAGGCTGTCGTCGGCTTTCAGCATCGGAATCGTGCCCACGCTTGCGACCCATATGAAGGCGCCGAGGACGATGTAGTCGGCGTAATTGGGAGTCTGACCGCCCATGAATGGATGGCGCTTGAGCTGCGAGCGCAGCGGCGCGAGAGAATCGCGCAGGGCCGGAAGGCGTGCCTCGCGGTCGGCGGCGAAATTCTCCAGCGTTTGACCCTCCAGGAACCAAGACTTCTCCCGCTTGGCGCGGAAATAGTCCCTGTCCGCGGGGCGCGCCGCGTTGTGCACGTCCAAAATGTAGATCCTGAACATCTTGCGCAGCACTTCGGCGGTGAACCATTCATCGGTCAAGCGCGCGAGGGCGGCTTCGGCCGGTGTCGAGAACAAGGGCCGCGAATTCGGAAAAGCCCGGTCCAGATACAGGGCGATGTCCCAGCTTTCCGCCATGGCGGTGTCACCGCATTCGAGCACCGGAACGGTTTTGAAGCGGCCATCCAAAATGGCCGGTATTTCCGTAAAGCCCAGGTGCACTGACTCGAAGGGCAGCTCCTTGTGGGCAAGCGCGTAGCGGATGCGCCAGACGAAGGGGCTCGCCGAATGGCCGTTCTCGAGGGCAAGTTCATATAAACGAATTTTTTCCGCACCGACAGCGTTCATGGCAGCGATTCCCCCAGTACTTTTCGCCTATGCCGACAGTCTAAGGCATCCGCCCGCGGTATTCTTATTGCACGCCCTATCTCAAAGGCGTTGCCCTTCTAGATTAGGAGAAGCTCGGCAGGTCGGCGCCGCTGCTGCCGATGTGGGAGTCGGCGAAGCGTCGCGGCAGCGATGACAGCAGCTTGGTCCGCAGCGCATCGCGCCCCGCCGCGTCCTGTGCTTGCAAGCGCAACTCGAGGGTGATCGCCGCCGCGTCCACCTTAGTCAAAAAGCAACCGATCACCGCTTTCTCGCCGGCGTGCTCCTTGGCGGTTTCAACCGCGAGGGCCCGGGCCGCCTCGATATCCGCATCACGGCTCAAACGGATGGTGACGTTGAGCGGCCAGGGAAAGAAACTGGTGAGATTGATGGTGACCTGGCTGGCGGCGATGGCGTTTGGCAGCACGATCATGTGACCGTCGGGCGCACGCAGCGTGGTGTAGCCCAGTGAAATCAGCTCGACCACACCAACGTCCGCGCCGCCCGGCCCGGTCACCTGCAGGGTATCGCCGAGGCGGAAGGGCCGATAGATGGTGATTGCGACCCCCGCAACCAGGTTTCCGAGGGTGCTCTGCGCCGCAAGGCCGATCACCACCGAGGCGACGCTGGCACCTGCCAGGAGCGCCGTGCCCATGGAGCGGAGCACCGGGATGAGGTGAGCATACAGAATGAGCATCACCACCCAGATGAGGGCGGATCCAAACTGCTGCAGGAAGCTGATGGTCGTGCGATCGAAGTGCCCTTTGCGCGTCAAGGACGCGTGCACAGCCGCGCGCAACGTGCGCGACAGGATAAGCGCGACGAGCACGAACAGCAGAAGATAGGCGAGGGCGCCCCAGAAAGTATCGGGGTGCAAGTATCGGAGCACGTCCTGCTCACTGGCTTTGATATCGTTCACCGCCAAATTCTGCCCACGCATGAATCGGTGCGCATTGCCGGTCCGCCGGGGTCGCTTGGCAGCGCCGTCCTACATCTGCCGCCGTGGTTGGCACGAAAGCTGCTCTTTAGCTTGGGGAAGCCCGAAGTTGTTTCGGGCAACACCGAATGGCGGCCAAATGAGGCAATTCGTGCATAGAAAACGCGTCGGCGCATTGATCAGCGGCAAGGCATGGCCGCCGTCGGTGCTGCCGGCGGCAAGAGTTTGCCGCCTGCCTACATTCACTCATCAGAGGTAATTTGCATGTCCACAGCACCCATTGCTGCTGCCAACAGCTCGACTCTGCCGGCATTGAGCCTGCACGGTCACGGCCACAAGCACGGCATCCATGGCGATTCGCAGAACGACTCGGCGACGTCGAGCAGTTCGACGAGCGGCCCGACCGGCTCCACTCAGAATCTGTTTGGCAGCTTGATGGACTCTCTAGAATCGATCATTGGCCTGGCCCCGGCGTCGGCAAGCACCGGCAGTAATTCGACCACGCAGAAATCATAGAAGCGAATCATCACGGCCCTGGGTTCCCGGGGCTGTGATTACTTGCGGGCCGAAATACGTGCCAAAGGACTGGCCTACGAGGCGACCGGCAGTCGTTCCGAAAGCTGCGCTATGCCCAAGGATAGTCCCGCAGAGAATTCGGTCAGCAAGGAAAGCTCGTTCTGGTCGAAGATTCCTGCTTCGTCCGACAGCAGTATCATCCGTCCAAGGATGCAGCTGCTCAAAGGCAGCACGGCCATCGCTCGATAGCCGCGAGCCACCAGTTCCTCCCGCAACCGGATGTTGAGCTGCGTCGCCCGCAGATCGTTGCACAGCGCAACGGCTTCCGTGGTCAAGGCCAGCTCGACAAGATCGTCGCTCCCTGCTCGCTCGCGGCGGCGCTTCCAGGCGATGCGCTCGATTTCGCTGTGCTCACCCGCGGCCGCGATGAACTGGGCACTCTCGCCGTGGTGCGGTGAGATCTCTACGAAGGCAAGTCGATAGCGGGCCACTTCGGTCATGAGGCGACAAGCTTCCTGGCAGGCCTCGTCCCTGTCATGAGCCTGCGAAATTGCTGCGCCGACGCCGCCGAGCACGGCGAGACATCGGCCCAGACTGCGATGATGGCGTTCGACTTCCCGTTGCAGCCGGATGTTCTCATGGCTGCGGCAGGCGAGTGCCGCGAGAGTGAGAAGCAGTCGCTCATCGAGATGATCGAATCCGCCGCCGCCCAGCTTGTCGGCCAGGCATAGCCAGCCACACACGCGTCGAGGCGACATGATAGGGACGCCAAGATACGCCTTGGCTGCGGGATAACCGTGCGGCAAACCGGGATCTTCGGCCGCCTCGTTCCCTGACGATCGCCACGGTTGTCTGCTCGACAGGACCCGCCCGAGCGCGCCCGCGTGCAGGTCGGGTCGTCGCAGCGGCAATCGTTCAAGATCGATTCCGCTGGTGGTAAAGAACACGCCATTGGGTGCAAGGTCGTCGGCGATGGCAAGGACCGCAAATTTGGCGGCGAGCAAGTGGCGTACGCCGGCACAAACGCGCTCGAGGAGCGCAACGGGGTCGCGCTCGAACGCGCATTCCAGGTTAAGTTCGGTCAGGGCCGTGAACCTCGCATTCGAAGCGGCCAGCGCGGTGGCGCGTTCCGATAGCTTGTTGGTCAACAGTTGCACGTGCTCGCGGTCGAATTGGTCGGACATCAGCAGGTGCTCCGATTCAGCCATGCCCGCCAACACCTGCTCCACTGTCCTGAGGATTTCCTCATTCGGGCACGGTTTGACCAATACGTGGCTCACGCCGCATGATTGCGCGAGATTCTGCGCCTCGCGCTCATGATAATGTGCCGTGTAGAAGATGACCGGCGTGCCGCGCAGCGCCGCGTCGCGGCGCAGTGCGCGCACGAATGCATAGCCATCCATGGTGGGCATCAAAACATCCGAGATGATGAGCTGTGGCTGTTCGGAACCAGCGACTTTCAGGCCTTCGGCGCCGTCCGAGGCCTCCAGCGTCACATGGCCATCGCCGCTCAGAAGCGCAACCAGAAGCTTGCGATTGATGGCATTGTCATCGACGACGAGGATCGTGGCCACGGACTTCTCTAGGGAAACAGCACCGAAGAACGATATTCGGTGAGAAAGCGCGCCAACCCGGCGAACTGCGGGCCGACACCCGACTTCACCATATAGCCGGCCACGTTCTCATCATAGGCGCGAGTGCGATCCACTTCCGCACCGGAGGTGGTCAGGATGAACACCACTGTGCCCTTGAGTTCTTTGTCGAGCCGCACTTCGCGAAGGAACTCCATGCCGTTCATGCGCGGCATGTTCAGGTCGAGAAGCACCAGGTAGGGCTTCGAGATCCGACGTTCGTGAGCTCCGCGCATTATTTGCAGTGCCGCACGACCGTCTTCCGCTATCACGACGGGACAATCCATTGAATGTTTGCGCAATCCGCGCACCACCGCTTCCGCTGCGACATCATCGTCGTCAACCAGCAACACGCTGAAGTTCGGAGGGGGCGCCTTAGTCATAGTTCTTCCTCCATTGAAAACGCGGCCACCACACATGAAAGGCGGTGCCGCGGACGCCTTCCACCGAATCGAGCTTGATCCAACCGCCGTGGGCTTCAACCAGACGCTTGCTGAGGGCAAGACCTATCCCGCTGCTGTGAGGGTCATTGGCGTTGAGCGTCTGGAACATGCGAAACACGCGCTCCTGATAGGCCGGTGCGATGCCGGGGCCATCGTCCGAGACCGTGAACACGCAATAACGACCCACATCTTCGACACGAATTTCGATCACGCCACTGGCCCGGTCGTGGTGTTTGACGGCGTTGCCGACCAGATTGCGGATCACGCTCTCGAGCGGCGTTTTGTTGGTGACGAAAGGCCTGGCATCCACATGGCTGCGCACGGTAAATCCCGCCGGCCGGGGAAGGAGCTCGAGCACGCCGTCGATCAGCGACTTGACGTCCACCGGAACGGCCTCGGAGGCCGGGGCACCCGCTCGTGCGTAGGCCAGCAGATCATCCACAACCCGATCCAGGCGTTTGACGCGGTCGCTGACGCGTCCGAGGTTGCGCGTGATCTCCGGGGATGCCTTGTCGCCCAGATCCTCCACGATCCATTCGACCAAATCGGCAATGCCGCGCAGCGGGGACTTAAGGTCGTGCGAAGCGGCGTAGGTGAATTCCTCGAGATTCGCGTTCGCCTGGCGCAGCTCGAGCTGCATGTTGTTGCGCCGGGTTATATCGGTTACCGCGGCGAGAACCATTCCGTCGCGATCACCCGGTACCGGATTGAGGCCTATCTCCACCGGAAATTCCGAGCCATCCTTGCGGCGCGCAGTCAGGTCTCGTCCGACGCCCATCTGGCGAATTGCAGGAGCCGCGATGAACGCCTGCCGATGCACGCCGTGCGCTGCACGCAGACGCTCCGGCAGCAGCATCTCGAGTGAATTGCCGATCAGTTCGGCGAGGGAATAGTCGAACATCAACTCGGCCTGAGGATTGGCGAGCACGATGCGGCCTTGAGCATCGATCATGATTATCCCGCACGGGGTCGCCTCGACGATCTTCTGGAACATGCGTTCGAGGCGCTTTCGCACCGAGATGTCGGCGATGCTTTCCACCACCATGACTCCGCTGGGCGCAACCAGGGCGTTGATACCAATTTCGATGGGAAATTCGCTGCCATCGGATTTCAGGCCAAACAATTCGCGGCCGGCACCCATGGTGCGGGGCTTGAAATCGTTCCAGTTGCCATCACGCAGCTGCGCGTGGCCGCTACGAAAGCGCTCCGGCAACAAAGCGTCGATGTGCATATCCAGCAGCTCGCGGCGCGAATAGCCGAACATGCGTTCCAGCTCGGCATTCGCCACGACTATGCGGCCATCAACGGCGGTCAATGCAAAGCCGTTCGGTGCGGACTCCACTATCTGACTCATCAGATGTGCCACCGCTTCTCGCGGCAGTGCGCCCGTCGTCTCAGGCAGTATTTTGCTGATTGAACCGCTCATTTATTCAGGCCAAAAGGTGCTCCGGCCCATCCCTCTGCCACCCGGGGCAATGCTCAAGATGGCACCGTCGCACTGTCGTCAATGTGAGATGCAGCACGGACGCGAAATAGCGCACCGCACAAACAGGCCTGTTTGCTCGTTCGTCTGATTGACGCGCGGCACAGGAGCACGTGATATCGCCCGTAACGTGTAGCAAAGGACATGGAAGGCATGAACAGCGAGAATCCGTCGCTCTCCGTCCGCATCGTCGTGGTCGATGACCACGGGATCGTCCGTGAAGGGCTCATGGCCCTGCTCAACAGGCAGGAGGGGATGACCGTAGTGGGCTCGGCGGCCACGGGTAAGGGCGCCATTCAGGCGGCCGAAAAGCTCAGGCCGGACATCATCATCATGGATTTGGTCTTGCCGGATGTAAACGGCATCGATGCCACACAGCGCATCCTCGCGACGAATCCGGCCACCCAGGTCATCGCGTTGTCTGCAAGTCATACCACCGAGCATGTATGCCGAGCGCTGCGCGCAGGCGCTCGAGGATATGTGGTCAAAGATGCGCGCGGCGCCGAACTTGTGGAGGCCGTAAAGACCGTCGCTTCTGGCAAACAATACCTGAGTCAGCGGGTTGCGCTGCCGCCTGAAGGCTTGCGCGACGGGCGGCTCGCCAAGACCCCGATCGAACGCCTGAGCAGTCGCGAGCGCGAAGTTCTGCATCGCATAGTCGAAGGTTCGACCAGTGTGGCGATCGCCAAGGAACTTTCCCTGTCGCGAAAAACCGTCGACACCTATCGGGCGCGCCTGATGGTGAAGCTCGGCGTGTCGAATCGAACCGCTCTGATCCGCTTCGCAATCGAGAATGAACTACTGGCGTTGTGACGTTATGGAAAGCGCCGATCAGGTTTGTCACATTCTCCCTACAGCAGGCACTAGGTCCGCTGAGTACGCTAGAGGCGTCAAAAAAGACGCAGATTTGGCGCAGGAAACTGGGCAATGGATAGTGAGCTTAAAGTAGTTTCGGTAAAGAAGATCGCCGGAACTCCCAAACGCCAGCGAAACAAATTGGCTGCGGAATTGGGCGATGCCATCGCAGGCCACAACATCGACGTGCATTTCCAGCCTCAATTCGAACTGAGCGGCGGGCGCTGCTGCGGCGTGGAGGCGCTGGCTCGGTGGATGCAGTCCAACGGAAGCGAAACGCCACCGGCGCTTTTCATCCCGATAGCCGAGCGCTTCGGCATGATTGGTGCCATCGGCGTCTCGGTGTTGTATCGGAGCTGCGCCACGCTGATCGAGTGGTCCGAGTTCGCTGCGAGGCCGCCGATCTTAAGCGTAAACGTCTCGCCCCAGCAGCTCACCGAGGATTTCAGCGCGGTGGTCGAAAGCGTCATTGACCTCACCGGCTTCCCGGGTTCCTGTCTCGAGCTTGAGGTCACGGAAACCACCTTGATTTCGAATTTCAAACGCGCCACGCGATGCCTGGATGCCTGCAAGGAGCTTGGAGTGCGGATCGCCCTGGATGATTTCGGGACCGGATATTCGAGTCTCGACTATCTGCTGAAGCTGCCGGTTGATCGGATCAAGCTCGATCGCTATTTCGTTGCCAGGCTCGGCACCCACCGCAAGGCGGAGGCGATCATACGTTCCGTCGTAGCTCTCGGTGAGGACACGGGCGTCGAGGTGCTGGCCGAGGGCGTCGAGTCCGAGGCGAACCTAAAGACCCTTGATGCCTTGGGCTGCCGGCAGGGGCAGGGCAATCTGCTTTGTCCCTCGGTCCCTGCCGATGATGCGCGTTCGCTGATGCGAGAGCCCTGGGGCGCGCGATTCAAGACCGGAACGCGAATCAGCCGCCCGGATGACGGAGGGCTCCATGCAGCCTGACCGCAAATTACACGTCCTCGAGGATACCGGGCTCGATTTGCACGACACCATCTTGACCGAGCGGATGGAGGCTGATCGGCCGTGCCGCGTCCTGGTGGTGGATGACGACGAGTTGGTGCGCGCACGCCTCGCGGCGCTGCTTCGCACCGGGAGCTTTGAAGTGGAGTGCGCCGGTTCCGGCGAGGAAGCCCTCAAGGTTATGGCATCGCGTCACTGCCAGGTGCTGCTGACCGACTGGCAAATGCCGGATATGGACGGCCTGACACTGTGCCGAATTGTGCGGGCCGAACACAGCGAAAGCTACGTCTATGTGCTGATGCTTACGGTACGCGACAGCAAGCAAGATGTGCTCACCGGCCTTGCCGCGGGCGCCGACGATTACGTCAGCAAGAGCGCGCCGGTGGAGGAGATCATGGCGCGCCTGGAGGTTGCCCGGCGCATCACCCACGTGGAGTACTCGCTGCGCACCAGCAACCGCGAGAATCGCCGGTTGGCCGTCACCGATGCTCTGACCGGAGCACACAATCTGCGCTATCTCATGAGAAATCTGCCGCGTGAGCTGGCCCGCGCGCAACGCTACGGCCACCCGCTGGCGGTTTTGAGCTGCGACATCGATCGATTCAAGCAGATCAACGACGGCTTCGGGCACGAGATCGGCAATGAGGTGCTGCGGGCATTCGTGGCGCGCGCCGACAGCTGTATCCGCAAGGGCAGCGATTGGCTGGCGCGCGTCGGCGGCGACGAATTCCTGGTGGTGCTCCCCGAAACAAATGCGATAGGCGCCAATCGAGTCGCTCAGAAGCTGCACCAGGTGTTCGCGCGGTTTCCGGTGGCGACCCAGGCGGGGCCGGTCACCTTCACCGCCAGCATCGGAGTGACCGCCGTGGAAGCCGAGTACGACGGGAAGGACGGGTCAAAGATCGAGGACCTACTGCGCGCCGCGGACCGTGGCCTGTACGCAAGCAAGAAGCTCGGCGGCAATCAGGCCACGTCGACCTCAATACAGATACCCAAGAAGCCATTGCGACGGCCAGGAGGCAAGAATGGGATCAATTAGACGGCGCCCACGCAAGGAGGCGCAGCCGCCGGCCGATGATGGCTTCGAAAGCTTGAAGCTCGCGTTTCAGGCGCGGCTCGAGAGCGAACGTGTGCATTTCGTCACCCTGAGCGCAGCGCTGGCCCGCGCCGATGAGAATCCGGCGTGGATATTCGAGGACTTGCAATATCGCGCGCATCGGTTGCAGGGCGGCGCCGCGATTTTCGACGAAGCAGACGTGGCATCGGCTGCCGGAGCGTTGGAGGCGGCGGCCGTGCATGCGGCGAAATCACGCGCCGACAACACCGACGAGAAGGTATGGGAAGCCCTGGTGAGGCTGGTACGCCTGATGGGTCACCGCAACTTTCCGGTCGTGGCCACCGCGCAATGATGCTGTCCATGGATCATCGATGGGGCAGGCGCAAGGTGACCGATGCGACGGTTCGCTTCATAGCGTTGCCCGCAACCTTCGGGCTGGGCCGGATCACAAACGTGAGCGTGACCGGCGCGTTTATGGAAACCTACGCCAAGCTGCCGCTGGCCTCGGTGCTGCACCTGGAAACCATCGACGCCAATAACGGCGCGCGCAAGCGGTTGATCGCCAACGTGGTACGTCACGATGCGCAGGGGGTGGGGCTGGAGTGGCAGGAGTGCGCAAGCAACGCGACGCTGTTCGCTCAATTCGGCTCGGCCTATCGCGATCGCGCTGAGTTCAGCCGCCCCGCTGCCATCGGCAGCGATCAGAACCTCTATTACTATCAGTTCGACTTCCGGGACTAAGCGTCCAGCACCCCGATTCGCTGCAGCGCTTGCGCGAGCTGTTCTTGCGTGAACGGTTTGCTCAAGAACTCCACACGGCCGACGCCGGCGAACCGCTCTTGCAGCGTGCCCTTGTCGTAGCCGCTCGAAATGACCACCGGTAGATTTGGATAGGTCTCTCGCAATTCATTGACCAAGCTCTCGCCGCGCGCGTCCGGCAGCCCCAGATCACTGATGATGGCATCGAACGCGCCGCCCATCAGCAACAGTTTGCTCTTGGCCTCGGCGGCGCTGCCCGCGACTTCGCTGTCAAATCCGAGCTCCTCCAGATGATTTACCAGGAGCATCTGGATCAAATCCTCATCCTCGATCACCAGAATCCTGCCCACACCGCTGCCCGCATCGAGTAAATCGCGCAGCTTGTCCGACAGCGCCGCGAAACTGAATGGCTTGGTGATGAGCTGCACGCCTGGCTCGAGACGACCGCCATGCACGATGGCACTGCGAGCGTACCCGCTCGTAAAAAGAACTTTGAGGTGCGGACGATGTTTGCGAGCCTCCTCCGCGAGCTGCCGCCCGTTCATTCCGCCCGGCAATCCCACATCTGAAAACATCAGGTCCACTTCCGGATGTGCCTTGAGCAGTTCCAGCGCCGACCGACCGTTTGGCGCTTCCAGTACCTGATAGCCGAGTTCGCGAAGCACTCCCACGGTATGCGCGCGAACGTCCGGATCATCTTCCACGGCAAGGATCGTTTCGGCATGTCCCGCCTGCGCGACCTTGGCGGCCGGTTCAGAAGGGAGCGGCGCATCGGCAGAATACAGTCGCGGCAGATAGATTCTCACCGTGGTTCCGGCGCCGGGCTCGCTGTAGATTTTGACGTGCCCGCCGGATTGTTTGACGAAGCCGTAGACTTGCGAGAGGCCGAGTCCCGTGCCGTGACCGACGTCCTTGGTGGTGAAAAAGGGCTCGAAGGCATTCGCCAGCGTGTCGCCGTCCATGCCGATGCCCGTGTCGCTCACCGCCAGCAAGACATACTGTCCCGGAACCACCTCGGCTTGGTCGAACGCGTAAAGTTCGTCGAGTTGAGCGTTGCCGGTTTCGATGGTGAGTTTGCCTCCCGTCGGCATCGCATCCCGGGCGTTGACGGCAAGATTGATGATGGCGATCTCGAGCTGGTTCGCGTCGATGTTGACGCGCCATAAGCCCCCTGCGAGCGCAGTCTCGATGGCGATCTGTTCGCCCAGCGTGCGCCGCAAAAGATCCGACATGCCCGCCACCAGTCGGCTCAGGTCAACGGGCTTGGGATCGAGCGGCTGTTGGCGCGCGAATGCCAGCAGCCGCTGGGTCAGCGACGCGGCGCGTTGCGCGCCGCGGGAGGCGCTGTCGAGGGCCCGCTCGATGGTGCTGGCGTTCACCACTGGTTGCGCAAGGCTGCGGCGCAGGGTTTCGAGACTGCCGCCGATGATGGTCAAAAGATTGTTGAAATCGTGTGCGACGCCGCCGGTCAGCTGGCCGATGCCTTCCATCTTCTGGGCTTGGCGCAGTGCTGCCTCGGCGCTGCGCCGCGCGGTAACATCGACCGCTTCCGGGACGATCGCAACCACTGCTCCGCCGGCATCGCGCACCGGACGCATTTGGAAATCGAACCATCGCCATCCGGCCTTCGGCAGATTCAATTTGAACTCGCGTTGAAACAACTCTCCGCCGGCGACCAGGGGGACGGCGAGTTGAATCAGCTCCGCCATCCCCGGGGAACCTGAGAACCACGGCGTGTCCCAATACTTACGGCCCACCACGTCATTCAAGGTGCCGCCGATGGCGTTGAGCGAAACCGCATTGGCATCGAGCACGGTCCCGTCGACGGAGAGGAACGCATTCAAAACGTAGCTGGTCGAGAAAATCGAGCGCAGGCGCGCTTCCTTGACGGATAGATCCCGGGTGCGCTCAACGATCTGCCGCTCGAGCGATTCGTTGGCAAGGCGCAATGCATGCTCCGATTCTCTGCGCAGTTCCGCGATTTCCAGATTCGCGCGCACCCTGGCAATGAGCTCTCGGGCGCTGAAAGGCTTGGTGAGATAATCGCTCGCGCCCGCTGCGAGCCCCTCGACCTTTGCCTCCTCGCCAGCTCGCGCCGACAGCAGCAGCACTGGGACATCCTTGAGCTGCGGATCGGCGCGCAGCGCCGCGAGCAACTTGAAACCGTCCATGCGCGGCATCATCACGTCGGACAATAAAAGATCGGGCTTCTGAATCCGGGCCGCCTCCAGCGCCCGCTCGCCATCGCCGACTGCGGTGACGTGAAAGCCGGCCGCCTCGAGGAGCTTGCGCAAATAGTCGCGCATGTCTGAGTTGTCGTCGGCAAGGAGCACCGTTCGATTCATCGGCCGGCGAACCGACATCGTCGGCTCCAGCTCCGTGCTGTTGGGCGCAGAGGGCTGTCCGATATCGCTGATCCACGCCAATGCTTCCTCGATGAACGCGCGGCCCCGCGTGCCGGCAATCACGCTGGCGGGGCTGCCCATGCGCTGTTTCGACAGGTGTCCACTTCCGTAAGGTAGGGAGACGGTGAAAGTGCTGCCGACGTCGAGGGCGCTTTTGACGCGGATGGTGCCGCCGTGCGCCTTCACGAGTTCCTGCACCAGTGCGAGCCCGATGCCGCTGCCCTCCATGGACCTGCCCCTCGCGCCCTCCACGCGCCGAAAGCGGTCGAAGATGTGAGGAAGTTCCCCTTCCGGAATGCCGCAGCCGGTGTCGCGCACGCGCAGTTCCGCATGGGTTCCGCGCGGCGTCGAGGCTACCTCGATCTCGATCTCCCCCGTGAACGTGAACTTGAAGGCGTTGGAGACGAGATTCAGTACGATTTTTTCCCACATGTCGCGGTCGACGAATACCGGACGGGGCAGCGGGCCGCCTTTTACCTTGAGCTCAAGACCGGCACGTTCGACGGTGGAACGGAATGCCGAGGCTAGCTCAGCAGAATATTGCGCGAGGTCGACAGGCTCGAAATTCGCCTGCATGCGGCCGGCCTCGATGCGCGAGAAATCGAGCAGCGTGTTCACCAGTTTCAGCAGACGCACGCCGTTGCGAAGCGCGATGCGCAGCAATTGCTGCTGCTGCGGCAACTGTGTCTCCGGAGTATTGATCAGGTCCTCGAGCGGACCCAATATCAACGTCAGCGGAGTGCGCAGCTCGTGGCTGACATTCGAGAAGAACGTGGTTTTGGCGCGGTCCAGTTCGGCAAGCGCGTTTTCCCGACGCTGCGCGCTCTCGTGCGCCTCGGCATTGGCGAGACCCTGCGCGAGTTGTCCGGCCAGCAAATCGATGTAACCGAGGTAACTTTCGTCAAGCCGGCGATACGGATTGACTCCCACGACCAAAAAACCCGCCGGGATTTTTTCGCCCGGTCGAGCCATGGGAGCGACCACGGCCTCGGTCGCCGGTTTGTCCCAAGCGCCCAGCGGCAGATCCGCAAATCGTTCCGCCAGATTGGTCACGCGCACTGCACCCCGATTGGCGAGAATTTCCGCCGCGGGCCAGAGAGCGGTCCGCTGTGGATCGATCTCCCGAGGCGCAAATGGGTTTTCGCCCGTAAAGCCGCTGCGCGCGACCAGTTGCGCCTTGCCGGAAGGATCGAATAAGTAGGTGAGGGTGAAGGGTAGGTCGCGCTGATTCTGATTCAGCTGCGCCGCCGCGGCATCGAGGACCGCCGCGCGCGTGCTGTTGCTCGGGCTCTGCGCCGCCAATTCGCGCAGATGTGAGAGTCGCCGCGCGCCGATGATCCGTTCGGTTTCCTCCGTGACCACGCAAAGCATGCCGGCGATCGCGCCCTCGTCGTCGGAAAGCGGAGAGTATGAAAAGGTGTGATACGTCTCCTCGGCGTAACCGCTGCGTTCGAGGAACAGCATCAGGCCTTCGTCCCACGTCGCGCTGCCGGTGCTCACGATTTGGGCGAAACGGCGCTCGATTTCAGGCCATATCTCCTTCCAAACCTCGCGGGTTGGCGCTCCCAGGGCCCAACCATGTTTTACGCCGAGGGTAGGGAGGTAGGCGTCGTTGCAAAAGAACGTAAGATCCGGACCCCAGCCCAACCACATTTGGTAGCGCGACGAGAGCAGCATGCGCACAATCGTTTTGAGGCTCTGCGGCCACGATTCAGGCTCGCCCAGGGGCGTATCGCCCCAGTGTTTGGCGCGCATCAGCTGACCAACGTGCCCGCCGCCGGCCAAAAAGTCGGTGCGGCCCCTCGGCGAAGGCGAAGTCATGCTTTATTGCGTCGCAGCATAAACCCTGCGCGCCCCGCCAGAATGAGCGCCGCCAGTGCGCAGAGGTAGGCAAAGCTGTTTCCAACGAGATCAAAAACCGTATGGCTGGCCGCCATCATGGGCGCCGTCACCAGCACACCGTCGGCTGGCCGGGGATGCCGGTAAGGGTCATCGGCATAGGTCTTCACAACCACCCGCCCGTTGGCGTCGACCAATGCAGATATGCCCGAGTTAACGGCGCGCACCATGCTCGTTCTCAGTTCCACGCTCGCAAACACCGACAATGCCAGATGTTCGTAAGGCTCGGTATCGGCGCCGAACCACGAGTCGCTGGTGAGGTTTACGAGCAGATTCGGATGCAATCGGCCGACGCCGGAAAGATAATCCTGGAGTATGTCTTCGTAGCAGATAACCGGCGCAAGCTGCCAGGACATGCCGCTTTTGGCCTTGAAGTTAAGAAGCGCAGGACCTGCTCCGGGCGTGAAGCGACCGGCGCCATCCGGCAGAAGCTTGCGCAGCCATGGAAAGGTCTGAACGCCCGGGACGTATTCGCCGAAGGCCAGCAACTCGACCTTGTCGTACCGACCGGTGAATCGACCCTTTTCGTCGAGCAGCAGCGCGGAGTTATAGGCATCGTCGTTCGCAGTCAGGGTGACCGCCCCGATGATGCTCGGTATGTCGAATCCGCGACGGATCATCGCCAAGGAGCCCTCGGGGTAATCCGTGTCGCGATCGCGCTCCATGGCGATGGGGTAGGCGCCTTCGCTCCACAGGATGAGTTGCGCACCGGCCTTTTGCAGGCGCTCCGATTGGGTTTGCAGACCATGCAACTGGCGAAGTATTTCCTCGCGGGAATCGGTCCCGCTGACGCTGTAGCCGACATTCGGTTGTACCAGACCGATACTGAGCTTCGGCGCCTGTGCCATCTGCGCGTCAACCTGCTTCATGCGCAGCGCGCCGAATGCCAAGCACGCGACCAGCACGCCGAGTGCGCACGCCGCCGGTACCCGCGCCGACGCTTTGTCGCGCAGCAGATCGAAGAGCGCACCGTTGACCATCATGAGCAGCGCCGTCACGCCGTATGCCCCGGTGAACTCGGAAATCTGAATCACCAACGGTTGCCAGGCCTGGCTGATCCACTGGCCGCAAGGAAAAATCTGCGGCACCAAAATCTCGCCGCAGACCATGGCGAGCGGGGCCAGCAGGGCCATGGGCAGCGGCCGCCAACGGCGTATCGCGCATACGATCGCGGTAAATACCAGGAAGATCAGGGCGCGGGCCGCACAAAAAGCAAAGAACACCGCGGCTGCCGCGATCCAAGGAAATTCGGCGAATCGCTGCTGTACATCGATGAGCCAATAGAATCCCCCGCCGGACTCCACCACGCCGGCCCACCATCCCAAGAACAGCGCGCGGCGATAGCTCGGTGTGCGGTCGATCGCCAGCAGCATGGGCACCGATGCGATCCAGGCCAGCGGTGCGAGGTCAAAGGGCGTAACGGAGAGAAACCACAGGCAGCCACTCAAGGTCACCAGTCCGAAAGCTGTCGGGAAATTCAAAGTTCGCATTAGCACCTTTTTGGTATTCTGACGCTCAATCATGCAAGAACGATATGAACCCGGCGCCGTCGAAGCGCAGGCACAAAAGCATTGGAACGATCATCGCAGCTTTTCCGCCCAGGAGGATCCCGGCCGCGAGAAGTATTATTGCTTGTCCATGTTTCCGTATCCAAGCGGCCGCTTGCACATGGGCCACGTGCGCAACTACACCATCGGCGATGTGGTCACGCGCTTTATGCGCATGAATGGCCGAAACGTGCTGCAGCCCATGGGCTGGGATGCGTTCGGTCTGCCGGCCGAAAATGCCGCCATGGCCAATGGCGTGCCGCCCGCAAAGTGGACGTTTGACAATATCGAATACATGAAGGGGCAGCTCAAATCCTTGGGGTTTGCCCTCGATTGGGACCGTGAGCTCACCACCTGCCGCCCCGAGTACTACCGCTGGAACCAGTGGCTGTTCCTGCGCATGCTTGAGAAAGGCATCGCGTACCAGAAGACCGGATCGGTCAACTGGGATCCGGTCGACAAAACCGTGCTCGCCAACGAACAGGTGATCGACGGGCGCGGCTGGCGCACCGGCGCGCTGGTCGAAAAGCGCGAAATACCCATGTATTACCTCAAGATCACGGCCTACGCCGAGGATCTGCTCGATGCGTTGAATCATATGCCGGGCTGGCCGGATCGCGTGCGCGCCATGCAATCCAATTGGATCGGCCGGAGCGAGGGCGTGCGGCTGGGGTTTCCGCACGACATCGACGGCGGGGGCGTACTGCACGCCTTCACCACGCGCGCGGACACCATCATGGGGGTGACATTCTGTGCGGTGGCGGCCGAGCATCCGCTTGCCAGTTTTGCGGCGCGCGGAAATCAGAAGCTCGCGACATTCATCGAAGAGTGCCGCCGTGGTCCCGCCGTGGAGGCGGAACTCGCCACCCAGGAGAAGCGCGGCATGCCGACCGGGCTTTTCGTGCGCCATCCCTTGAGCGGCGAGCAGGTCCCGGTCTGGGTGGGCAACTACGTGCTCATGAGCTACGGCGAAGGTGCCGTGATGGGCGTGCCTGCGCACGACGAACGTGACTTCGAATTTGCGAAGAAATACGGCCTGCCGATCAAGCAGGTGATCCAGGTCGACGGCCAGGAGTACTCCGACGAGGCCTGGCAGGGCTGGTACGCCGATTACGGCGTGTGCGTGCACTCCGGGAAATACGACGGCCTTTCGTATCGAGCCGCGATCGATTCCATTGCGGCGGACTTGAGCGCGATGGGCTTGGGCGAGAAGCGCACCACCTGGCGCCTTCGCGATTGGGGCATTTCCCGCCAGCGCTACTGGGGATGCCCGATTCCGATCGTCCACTGCGAGCGCTGCGGTGCCGTTCCTGTCCCCGACGAGCAGTTGCCGGTGGTGCTGCCTACCAATCTGGTGCCGGACGGCAGCGGCAATCCGCTGCTCAAATGCCCTGAATTTCTCAAAGCTGATTGTCCCAAGTGCGGCGGCGCCGCGCGGCGCGAAACCGACACCATGGACACGTTCGTCGATTCATCCTGGTATTTCCTGCGTTTCGCCTGTGCGGACAACAGCAAGGCTATGGTCGATGAACGCGTACGCTATTGGCTGCCCGTCGACCAGTACATCGGCGGCATCGAACATGCCATCTTGCACCTGCTCTATGCGCGTTTTTGGACCCGCTTCATGAGAGATCTCGGCATGGTCGGCTTCTCCGAACCATTTTCGAACCTCTTCACCCAGGGCATGGTGCTCAAAGAGGCATTTTTCCGGAAGCCGGAGGCGGGGCGAGTCGAATACTTCGATCCTGCCGAGGTGATCGTGACGGAGGACCAGGCTACACAGCGGCGCACCGCGGTGCTGCGCGCAGATGGCGCGGAGGTGGAGTCCGAGGGCGTGGTGACGATGTCGAAGTCGCGACGGAACGGCATCGATCCGCAGGCGTTGATCGATGAGTTCGGCGCGGACACAGCCCGGCTTTTTATGATGTTTGCCGCGCCCCCCGAGCAGAGCCTGGAGTGGTCGGATGAGGGTGTGCAGGGCGCGTTTCGCTTCATCAAGCGGTTGTGGAAGGCGGTGCATGATCACTTGTCCGCCGGCGCGGTACCGGCGCTCGACAAAACCTCGCTCAACGATGCCCAACGAGCCGTGCGACGGCAGGCGCATCAGGCCCTTGCGAAGGTGACTGACGACATCGGTCGCCGCCGCACTTTCAATACGGCGATCGCCGCGGTAATGGAACTGCTGAACGCACTCGCGAAAGCTCCGCTTGAGGCTCCGCAGGATCGTGCTGTTGCGCGCGAAGCCATCGAAATCGCCGTTCTCGGCTTGGCGCCCGTCATTCCGCATGTCACACATGTCCTGTGGGAGGCACTCGGACACCCGCATGCCATAATCGATGAGCCGTGGCGCAGTGTTGACCCGGAGGCGCTGCTGTCTGCCACGGTGGAAATGGGCGTTCAAGTCAACGGCAAAATGCGCGCGCGCATCACGGTGCCTGCGGACGCCGATGAGGCCACCGTGCGCGCGGCGGCGCTGGCCGATCCCAACGTGCAGAGATTTGTCGCAGGCGCGGTGGTCAAGAAGGTGATTATCGTGCCGAAGAAACTCGTGAGCATCGTGGTTTGACCAGGCATCTCGGCCTCGCGGGCGTTCTGGTCACGACCGCCGCGGTCTCGCTTGCGGGCTGCGGCTTCAGGCTCGCGGGCAGCGAACCGCTGCCCACCCTCCTGGCGCGGCCCTATCTGGTGCTGAAGGATCCGTACACCGATTTTTCCCGCGAATTTGAGCACCAGCTCAAAGGAGCGGGAGCGCAGTTGCAGCCGCAGAGAGACGGCTCGACGGCAACGGTCGAGGTGACGCGGGATCAGGTGGAACAGCGGACACTGGCCGTGAGTGCATCCAACATTCCCACCGAATACGAACTCACCTACACGGTGACCTTCGTGGTGCAGGGCCTCCCGGGGGCCGGCAAGCCGCTACTCGAACCGCAGACCATTTCGCTGTCCAAGGATTACAGCTTCAACGAATTCGCACAGCTTGCAAAGGAGCACGAGGCTGACATCCTCAAGCAGCAAATGGCGCGCGATCTGGTGGTCATCGCGATGCATCGGTTGACCAGCCTCAAGTAAGTCTGGCGAAGGATTGCGGTGATCCTGGTCAACTCCATCGATAGGCTCGGCCTGGAGGTGCTGCTCGACCACTACGGCTTGCATTTGACGCTGGTGGCTCCCGACCAATTGATCCCCGGTTCCTACTGGGGCGAACGCGAAGCAGGACTGATCGGCAACCGACTCTACGCGCGCCTGGATACGCCGGTGCATTCGGTGCTGCACGAAGGCGCGCACTTCATCTGCATGTCGCCGGAACGCCGCGCCGGTCTCGACACCGATGCCGGTGGGGACTTCGCCGAAGAGAACGCGGTGTGTTATCTGCAGATCATTCTCGGCGCGGCGCTGCCGAACGTGGGTGCCGGGCGCATGTGCCGTGACATGGATGCCTGGGGTTACACCTTCAGGCTCGGCAGCGCCTCGGCATGGTTTGAGTCCGATGCCGAGGATGCCCGCGACTGGCTGATAACACACGGCATCCTTGATTCGGCTCAGCAACCGACTTATGCCTGCCGACACTAAGCCGCCGCCTCCGACGCTGTGGGTGCGCTTCACCGCGGCATGTTCCGAGATCGTGACCCGGTTGCTGTTCGGTATCGTCAATTTTCCCGCTCGATTCGGCAAGTATCACCGCAGCATCAACCTGCCTTACGGCGAGTTGCCGCAGCAACGGCTCGACGTGTACTTTCCGCTCTCGAGCGACTCCGCGCCACGCGCCCTGGTGCTTTTCTGGCATGGCGGACGCTGGACTTTCGGCGACAAGCGCGACTACCGCTTTGTCGGCGCCATGCTCGCCTCCTTGGGCTGCGTCGCCGTCATCCCCAACTACCGCCACTATCCGGCCGTCAAAATGGCCGGGTTCATGCAGGACGCGGCGCGCGCGCTGGCGTTTGCCGCCGCACACGCTCGAGAATTCGGCGCTGACGAAGAACGGGTTTTCCTCATGGGCCACTCGGCTGGTGCGCACATGGCAGCGCTGCTGGCGCTCGATTCGCGATACGTGACCGCGGCCGCGCCGCGTGCGGCGCGCATAGCAGGCGTGGTCGGGTTGTCGGGCCCTTATGATTTCCTGCCGCTCAACGATGCCGACGTGCAGGACATGTTCGGTCCGCCCGATAGTTACCTCGAGTCGCAACCGATTCATTACGCCCATGCTGGCGCGCCACCTTTTCTCCTCATCCACGGCCTCAAGGACGACACGGTTCGCCCGAAGAACGCGCGCAACCTCGCCGCCGCACTTGAGCGGGCGGGCGTATCGGTGACATTGCGTTTGCCCGAGGTCGGGCATGCGGCCACCGCTGCGGCGCTCAGTCAGCTGCTGAGCGATCGTCTTTCCATACGCCGCGACATCGCGACATTTTTACAACCACCTACGATCACTGCGCAAATTCCCGAAGAATTTCCCCGTGCAGCTTACAAGCGCTGACCGCAATACCGGCGGACGATAGCGGATTTTTCCTACAGAACGTCTCATACGGGTCGCGGATGCTGCTGCCTCTTCGCAGTCACGGTCTGCAGCTTAACTTGTAGCGTCGCCACAACAGCGACATGGGGGGAAGTATGAGAGCGACCAACAAGGATAAGTTGCGATTGAGCATCTTGGCGGCACTGTCTGTCGGCGTGGCAGCGCCTTTTTTTCCGCCGTGTAACGCGAGCGCTGCTGATCAGGCGGCGCAGCCGGCGGGTGCGCAGAACTCCCCGCCCGCAGATCAATCCGCCGCGACCACCGACACCGTCGACACCAACTCGCTTCAAGAGATCGTGGTGACGGGTTCGACTTCGAAACGCACTCTCCTCGATTCGTCGGTCGACATCACCCCGATCACCAGCGCCCAAATTGACGTGAAGGCGCCGCGTTCTACGGCCGATGTCTTGCAGCTCATTCCCGGAATCTTTGTGGAAAGCACCGCAGGTCCGGTATCCAACAACTATTCGGTGCGCGGCCTGCCGGGCGGCGGACAGACTTTCATCACACTGGAAGAGGATGGCATGCCGGTGCTCTACGGCGGCGGCGGCAGCGACGAATATTTCCAGAACGACATCACCATCGACCGAGTGGAAGGCGTGCAGGGCGGAACGGCCGGCATTCTCGCGCCGAACGGCGCCGGCGCTATGATCAATTTCATCTCGCGGCCCATCAACTTCGACAAGGCCGAAGGCTCTGTGCGCCTCATGGGTGCGACCTACGGCGAATATCGCTCGGACGTCTTCTATACGGCCCCGATCAAGGCCTTGGGTGACGGCGTGGGCTTCATGTTCGGCGGCTACTTCGACTCCACCAAGGGTGTCCGGTCTTCGCCGTTCACATTCCAGACGTATCACTTCAAAACGGCGATCGAGAAGCAATGGGATAACGGCGCCTTCGTTAAGGTCACCTACAAGCGCTGGGACGAGCACGATCCTTACTATGCAGACATGCCCTACCAGTACGCTGACGGCAAAGTCACAGGCGTTCCGGGCTTGAACCCGCAGAGCAGCAACATAACGGGCCCTGGCTTCGCCGCGATCGGCGTGCCCGATTCTTGTTTCACGGGCAACTGCTATCGAGAATTCAGCTCGTCGAATGGCATTCACGCCACCGGCAATCAATATCGCGTCGATATCAACGTGCCCATCAGCGATCAGTGGAGCGTCTTCCTGCATTCCCGCTACCTGCAGTCGAACTGGGATTTCAACGGCGTGTTTCCCGGCAGCGGATCCGGCAATGCGGGTCTTGCGCCTGCCGTGGCTTATTTGAACCCGACGGGCACCGTATCGCCCATCTCCTCAGTGCTCGGGGCAGGCCTCACC
Source organism: Steroidobacteraceae bacterium (assembly GCA_036494165.1). Taxonomy (GTDB): domain Bacteria; phylum Pseudomonadota; class Gammaproteobacteria; order Steroidobacterales; family Steroidobacteraceae; genus Bog-1198. The sequence goes on along the minus strand of DASXOQ010000001.1, from coordinate 139,055 downwards.
GCCTTTCCCGGCACAACGCAGTTCGGCATCCGCAATCTGACCACCGGGCAGCTGATCGCTGCATCGAACGTTGCCGCCTTGAACGCGCTCAACGGCAACGGTTTGCTGCAGCAAACCGTGCTCAATCAGCAATATCTCGCGACGCGGGACTTCGGCAATGACTTCGGCGTGAAGTGGAACCTCGACGGAGCCGGTTGGAGTAACTCTCTCACGTTTGGCGGGATGTACTATCGGGTGCGGCAGTACAACGACCAATCCGCCGTGGCCACCCTCATCAACGGCGTCTCGAACAGTTCGTCGATCTATGACATCGAGGCGCTCAACGCCTCGGGCGCAGTGCTGGGCACGCTCACGAACAACGGTATGCTCAACTATGGTGATTGGGGCGAGGGCATCTGGTCGAATACGCTCAATTCCTTGTCCGAATACGTGAGCGACGAAGCGGCATTCCTCGACAAGAAGCTGCATATCGACGCCGCTATCCGCCGCGAAGACGTCAACAACGTGTTGTTGAGCGGCAATACCGCGGCGACGCCGTTTCCGGTTCCGGCGGGCACCACGGGGCTTGCGCAGAATGTGGGCAGTTCTTTTGACGGCACCTATACGCGCACCCAGGCTACCTATATTCCCACCTCGTACACGATTGGCGCGAACTACGCGTTCACCAATTATCTCTCCGTCTACGCGCGGTATGAGAATGGCAACGAGACCAACGGCGGCAACAATCTCGCGAGCCCGCCGCGTATCGGCCTGTCGGAAGTAGGCGTGCGTTACGGGGGTTATGGAGTGCTCGCGGCGCTCAAGTACTTCCATACTACGTTCAACAACCAGAACTACGCGTACATCGATCCGGCGAACCCGGCGGTCAGCGGCAGCTTTCAGGCCAATTCCACCACCAACGGCATCGGCCTCGACGGCTCCTATCGGCCGACCTTCGACATGCTGAGCGCCTTCTCGCTGGGCGTGAACTTCACGTGGCAGCAACCCAAGCTGTCGAACGTGTTCCTAGGTCAGATCGTCAATGGACAGACCATCAACAGTGCGGCGGCGGCGACCTATAACGGCTTGGTCCCGCAGCGCACGCCGCAGCTGCTGTACTCGCTGCAACCGCAATATGACCTGCCCAACAATTGGGGCTCCGTGTACATGCGCTACGAATACACCGGCAAGATTTACGCCGATTCGGGCGATGGTCTAGCCCTTCCGGGATACGGTGTATTGTCGGTGGGCGGCAATTTCAACGTGGCCGAAAATCTCAACCTCAACCTCAACGTCTGGAACGTGACCAATCAGCTGGGTCTGACCGAAGGCAACCCGCGCCAGGGCCTGACTCAGGCGGTGGTGGGTGGCTATTTCTACGGCCGGGGCATCGTCGGCCCGAATGCCATGGTGAGTCTCACTTACAAGTTCTAAACTGCGCCACGGTGGGCGACAGACGAATAGGCAAGATCGCCATCATTGGTGGCGGTACGGCAGGCTGGATGACAGCTGCGGCGCTAGCGCACGCTCTCGACGCCCGCGCCTGCAGCATCACGCTGGTCGAGTCGGACGACATCGGCACCATCGGCGTGGGCGAGGCCACGATTCCTACCATCCACTGGTTCAATCAGCTGGTGGGTTTGAACGAGCGCGAGTTCATGCGCGAGACGCAGGGAAGCTACAAGCTCGGCATTGAATTCAAGAACTGGACAAAACCCGGCCATCGGTATTTCCATCCTTTCGGCCGCTATGGGTTTCCGCAGGACGGTATCAGTTTTCAGCATCGCTGGATCCGGGCGCAGCTCGAAGGCCAGGTCGACAACTTCGAGGACTATTCGCTCAATACGGTCGCGGCGCTCGCCGGGAAGTTCGAATTTCCCGCCACCGATCCGCGCTCCCTGCTTTCCACCTTAGGTTACGCCTACCATTTCGACGCCAGCCTGTACGCCAAGCACCTGCGGGCCGGCGCCGAGCGCCGCGGCGTCAAGCGCTGCGAGGGCAAGGTCGATCACATCGATCAACACCCCGAAACCGGCTTCGTCACCGCAGTGCGCACCCACCGCGGCGAGTTGATCGAGGCGGAACTTTTCATCGACTGCTCCGGGATGCGCGGATTGCTCATCGAGGGGTTGCTCAAGACTGGGTTTGAGGACTGGTCGCACTGGCTGCCGTGCGATCGTGCCGTTGCGGTTGCGAGCGAGCGGATGGAGGCCCCGCAGCCCTTTACCCGGTCCACCCAGCGGGAGGCGGGATGGCAGTGGCGCATTCCACTGCAGCAGCGCACCGGGAACGGCTATGTATTTTGCAGCCGCTTCATCAGCGATGACGAGGCCGCCGCAGTTCTTTTCGCAAATGTAGAGGGCAAAGCGCTCGGTACACCGCGTTTCATACCCTTCAAGGCCGGCAAGCGCCGGCTACTCTGGAACAAGAACGTTGTCGCCATAGGTTTGTCCGCGGGCTTTCTCGAGCCGCTCGAGTCCACCAGCATCCATTTCATCCAGAGTGGCATCGCGAAGCTGCTATCGCTCTTTCCGACTCGCGATTGCGATCCCTACACCGCCGAGCAGTACAACCGCGTGTGTGCCGGCGAGTTGAACGCGGTGCGAGATTTTCTAGTCCTTCACTATCATGCGACTGGGGGTCACGACACTGCGCTGTGGCAGCATTGCCGCAACATGACGCTGCCCGACTCGCTCATCTACAAAGAGGAGCAGTTCAAGCGCTCGGGAAGAATCGTTCTCGATGCGGATGACCTGTTCAAAGAATCGAGTTGGTTCGCGGTGCTGAACGGACAGGGGTTTTGCGCCCGCGACTACAACCCCTTGATCGATTCGATCGATCGGGAGTCGAATCGCTCACATCTGCAGCGACTGAGAGGCGAGATTAAGGACATCGTCGGCAAAATGCGGCCGCATCAGGCGTTTCTCGCCTGATGCGGCATCATTGCCATTTCAGGCTGCGTGCTGGGAGGCCTGGACCGACTGGGCGTAAACCTTGCCGAATCGGTTGGCAAGGAATTCCTTGAGGCCGATGTCTTCCTGTCGGATGAGGCCCTTTTGCGGCAAGGCGCCGGAGCTCAGCATGTCGAGCACCGCGCAAATGCCGCCTGCCGTGGTGATCTGGATCGCACTTCGCACCCGGCCGCCCAAAGGCGCCGCGTAGATCTTGTTGGCGTAAGTCTCCTGCATCAATTGGCCGCCGCGAATGCCGCTGACCGTGACGAACACGATCACGACGTCCTGCAAGGTGATCGGCACGGCGTTCTCTAGGATGTCCTTGAGCATCTCGCGCCGATCCCGCAGCCTCAAATCGTTGAGGAGCGCCTTCATGATGGCGGCATGTCCGGGATAGCGGATGGTGCGGTAGTTCAAATTGCGCACCTTGCCGTTGAGAGTCTCGCACAGGGTGCCGAGACCGCCGGAGGTATTGAAGGCCTCATAGAGGATCCCGTCCAGGGAGAACTCCTCCAGTTCCTCAAGCGGCTGAGTTTCCTTGAGCTTGCCGTTGACGATGGCTTCGCAGGGTTCGCAATACTCGTTGATGACGCCGTCGGTGCTCCAGGTGAGGTTGTAGTTGAGCGCGTTGGAAGGAAACTTCGGCAGCGCGCCGACACGCATGCGCACGTCGTGCAACTCGTCGAAATGTGACGCGAGGTCGCTCGCAACGATGGTGATGAAGCCGGGTGCGAGGCCGCACTGCGGGATGAATGCGGTCTTCGCCTCGGCCGCGAGCTGTTTGACGGTGCGCGTGCTCGCCACGTCCTCGGTGAGATCGAGATAATGAGCGCCCGAGGACTTGGCAGCCTCGGCGATCGTGCGGGTGGCGTGATAGGGAGCGGCGGAGAGCACGGCGAAGCGCCCTTTGAGGGCCTCGTGGAGTGCGCCTTGCTTACCAATGTCGAGGGCCAATTTCTTGACCGGCGTAGCGGTCTCGAGGCGATCCAACTGTTGCTGCGAACGGTCGATGACCGTGACGCTGTAATCGCCGCTGCCGGCCAACAGTTCACTGATCATGGAGCCGATCTTTCCGGCGCCCACAATGACGATGTCTTTCATGGAATTTCCCCGACAAAAATGGCGCGCCATTCTTATCTCAAGGTCTTGCGAATGGTAGGGGCATTCTGGGCGTTTTTAAGGTAGGATTCGGCAATTCGTAGGGGAAAACCGGCGATTTGCCATGGATGCCATCGACGAGAAGCTAATTCTGGCTTTGACCGAGAATGCCCGTGCCTCGACAGCGCAACTGGCGCGTCTGGTGGGCCGTTCGCGCACCAGCGTGCAGAGCCGCATCGAGCGGCTGGAGAAGCAGGGTGTGATTACGGGCTACGGTGTGAGGCTTGCTCCTGAACATAATCTCGGGGCGGTGCGGGCCCACGTCATGATCAAGGTGGGTCCTAAGGAGACCCGTGCGGTGGGCGCGGCGCTGCGGGCCATTGCGCAGGTGCGCGTGCTGCACTCGGTGAGCGGCGATGTCGATCTGATCGCCGTCGCGGCCGCCGGCTCGGTGGCGGAAATGGACGAAGTCATCGACCGGATCGGTGCCCTGGACGGTGTCGAGCGCACCACGTCGTCCATCATTCTATCCACCAAGTTCGAGCGCTAGGCGTGGTAGCACGGCGTCTTGACGTGCTGCTGCCCACGTTGGGCAGCGCCGGCGACGTGCACCCCTTCATCGCCATTGGCCTGGAGCTGAAGCGCCGCGGCCATCGTGCGACGTTGCTCACCAATCCTCTGTTCCAAGCGCTCATTGAAAGTCACGGCTTGGGCTACCTGCCGGTGGGCAGCGAGGCGGTTGCGCGTGCTGCAATCGGCAACCCCGATGTCTGGCATCTGCGCCGAGGCTTCGCCATCTTGGCGCAGGTTGTTGGGCCTGCGATCGAAGAGGTCTATCGGCTCATCGAACGGCGCGCAAATCGCGACACGGTCGTTGTCTACTCTACGTTGGCGTTCGGCGGACGCCTCGCTCAGGAAAAACTCGGGCTCGCGGGCGCTTCGGTGCATCTGCAGCCGAGCGTCCTGCGCACGTTCGGGGAGCAGGGAATGCTCGGCAACGTGCGTCTCTCCGCCTCGCACCCCCGCTGGTTCAAGCAGGGACTATTCCGCCTCATCGATCTGCTGGTGATCGATCGGAATCTTCAGCGCCCGCTCAATGAGCTGCGCGCCCGGCTCTCGCTGCCGCCCGTGTCGCGGCTGATGCATCAATGGATGCATTCGCCCGAGCTGGTGCTCGCCATGTTCCCGGACTGGTTCGCGCCGCCGCAGCCGGACTGGCCTCCCAATACCCACACGGTGGGTTTTCCTCTTTGGGACCAGGAGCCGTCGCCGGAGCGTTCGCGGGCTCGAGAATTCCTGCAGGACGGGCCGCCGCCGGTGGTGGTGACGCCGGGTTCCGCGGGTTCGACCATGCGGCGTTTATTCGACGAATCGGTCGCCGCGCTGGCCGAGCTTGGGCTTCGCGGCATGCTCGTCACCAATTTCCCGGAACAGCTCCCCAGCGGTCTGCCGCGCGGCATCGAAGCTTTCGGCTACCTGCCGTTCAGCGAAGTGCTGCCGCGCTCGGAACTGTTGATCTACCACGGGGGAGTGGGCACCTTGGCCCAGGCGCTGCGCGCGGGCGTCAAGCAGTTGGTGGTTCCCCACGGCTACGATCAGTTCGACAGCGGCTGGCGCGTCGAGCGGTTGGGCGTGGGAGCTAGCATCGTGGAGCGCCGCTATCGTCGCGCGCGTGTGGTGCGCACCCTGCGCGATCTACTGTCGGGAGTGAGCATCGCCTCGCAATGCCGGAACATCGCCGCTCGCCTCGACGGGAATGGGGCGGCGCGCGCCGTTGACCTCATCGAGGCCCTCAAACGGACCTGACTCCTCAGGGGGTTGGGCGGCGGGCAGCGTGTCCCGCATGTGCTCGAACAGGTCCCCGCGCGGCTCGATCTTCTTGCCGAAGCCGCACGCCGGCAGCGGAATGAAGGGCCCGAGCGGCAGCACGCAGCGATCGCTCAACCGGATGAGCGGAATCTCGCCGCGCGTGTCGAAGCGGTGAATCACCTTCTGATCCCATCCGAACTCCGGCGCATAGTGGCTGCTCAGTCCGAGGCCATCGTGGTGATCGCCGTGGTCCTTGTGATCGTCGAGCGAGCGGGGTCTCGGCGCATTCGCAAGCTGCGTCTGGTGTTCCGCGCTGATCGAGGCCTCGCTGTCCCAGTCGATGCGCGGAATGGGCTCGGTTGCACGCTGTTCGGCCGGAGAGGTGGGCACCAATGTGATGGCCTCGGTGGTCTCGCTGCGCGGTCGAGCCGGGTGCTTCGCCGGCGGCGGTTCCTGTCTCTGAACCTTGGGCTCAGGCAGGTAGATGAGCGCCAGCGGTTCCTGGGGGAATACGCGCAGCGTTTGAGGCGGCAGCAACAATATCGCGGCGTGCAACCCGATGAGGAGGCATAACAGAGCCGCGCGAGGCCAGCGGATGCCGGGTGAAACCCGAAGCATCTGCGCGCCGCTCAACGCAGTTCATTCCACGGCGGTTTGCGCTCGACGCGAGTGCAACCACATCAACAGCGCCAGCACCGGCGCAGCCCGCGCGGCCGTGAATGCGAGTATCGAGGCAAGCTTGGCCGGATCGCTCGAGATGCCGATGCCGCCCCCTATGCTGCCCTGGACGTACCCAACGGGGAGAGTGATTTGGAAATTGATCAGCGAAGCCAAGAATGAAATGAGCGCGATGCCGATGATCGGCCAAATCAAGGTGCGGCGGCGCCCGACAGCCATGATGGCGACGGAGGCTGCGGCAACGAACGGCGCAATCCATAGAATGAACAGCGTCGCCGCGGCGGCAACCGTCTGCGAGCTCCGCGAAGCCGCATTCCAGGGAGCGACGTGACTGTAGAAGCCCAAAAGGAAATAGATCGCGGCGCCCGCCGCGAGGAGCGATGCGGCAAATGCCAACAGCGGCGCCACAGCGAACGCTGCCCAGGGCCTGCGGGCGCTGAAGCTCTTCAGTTCCGGGCGCGCCAGATTTCGTATCACGAAATCCTGAACCCTGCCGAGTCGTTCGTCGGCAGCTGCTTGCGCATCGCGTTCGCTCTCGCCGAGCTCCAGCCGCTCGCGCACGATGTCGGCGCGATGATCGTCGAACTCCGTCAGCAGCCGTCGCGCGCGCCGCGGTGCGATGCCGCCTCGGACCAGCTGTTCGTAGTATTCATCCATGTGAGGCTCCCAATGCGGCGTGCACGCCGTCGGCGATACGCCGCCATTCCCGATTCATCAGCGCCAGGCGCCGCTTGCCGGCACTGGTCACCGAATAGTAGACACGCGTGCGTCCAGCAACGACGCGACGCTTGGCTCGCAACCAGCCGCGCTGCTCGAGCGTATGCAGCGTGGGGTAGAGCACCGATTCGCCCACCGCAATGGCTTCGCGCGTGGTGGTGCGGATGGCGCGTGCGAGTTCGTAGCCATACATTTCGCGCTCCGCCAGCAGGTTGAGCAACAGCAGTTCCGATACCCCGGACATGAGAGCGCTTGTCATAAGTGTCTATACCTCGTGGGTCGAGGTATAGACTACGAGGCCGGCAACAGTCAATAGTTCCGTGCAAACAAGATGGAATTGCCGATGGCCAAGAAAAACCCGACACCCGAGCAGCAGCTCGGCGAGTTCATCGACAAGTTCGAGGCGCCCATGGCCTCTTTCATCCGCGCGGCGCGCCGCCGGATGCGTGCTCTCCTACCGCGCGCCTCCGAACTGGTTTACGACAATTACAATTTTTTCGTCATTGCTTACGCCCCGAGCGAGCGGGCGTCACAGGCCATCCTGTCATTGGCCGCGCATGCTAGGGGCCTGACGCTCTTCTTTCTGCACGGCAAGGAATTGGCCGACCCGCATCGACTGCTGCTCGGCGGCGGCAAGCAGGTGCGCAGCGTGAAGCTGGAGAGCATGGCCACGTTGAGGCGCCCGGAAGTGCTCGCCCTGATTCGCCAGGCATGCAGCAAGGCGCGCATTCCCTTGAGCGATTCTCCCCCTCGTCAGCTTCTCATCAAGTCAGTTTCGGCCAAGCAGCGGCCGCGGCGGGTCCCGTTCGCGCGCTCGAAGGGTGCGAGCAAGGCCACGCGTCGGTCGTGAGCCATCTGCCACGGGGCCTGGCCGCGAGAAGTTCGCAGGGAAATAAAAAACGGCGTGGATTTTAAGGTCCACGCCGCTGGGATATCGCACCGACGGGGGAGTTGGCTGGATTGCCGGCGCGAGAGTCTCCTAAACTTTTGAAGCGGAGGCTCATGCCTCGATCGCTTCGAGATTCATCGTGCCAAAAAATACTCAGACAAGAATGTATTCTTTATAACCTACAGGTTAACTTTTTTCACTTGACCGCACTGCGACACGAATCAAGCACTTATAACTGCTTGATTCGTATAAGATGCCCTGCAACCAGTGCTGCTGCGGCGCAGCGTGAGCATCAGCTCATGTCGAGAAGTGCTAGCTGCCGGGCTGCGTCGAAGTGACCGTGCGGGGCTGGCGGATCTGCCGAATGACAAAGTACACGGTAACCGTCACCGCGAGGGTGATGCAGCTGAAGAACAAGTCGCGCTGCATGCCTTCGGTGATGGCCATGGCAAAGAGCACCCCCGCCATGGCGAGAATCACCAAAATACTCAGGTAAGGGAACAACCACATGCTGATCGCCGGTGGCGGCTCCCCGGCTTGCGCGCGCTTGCGCCGCAAATTGATCTGCGCCAGGGCGATCGCCATGTAGACGAAGACCGCGATGGCGCCCGAGGAACTGACCAGGAAATTGAACACCTTGGGCTCCTGGTTGGCCGCGATGATCCCCAGAAATCCCGCCACCGCGCCCATCAGCACCGAACCCACCGGGACCTTGCGCTTGTTCAGCCTCACCAAAAATTTCGGCGCATCGCTGCGATCGGCCAGCATGAACAACACGCGCGAACTTACGTAGAAAGCGGAGTTTAAACAGGAGAGCACCGCCGTCAGCACGATGGCGCTCATGAATCCGCCGGCGTAGGGCACATGCATGGTGTCGAGCGCGAGGGTGAAGGGCGACTGTCCGGACTGTACCGTGGTCCAAGGGGTCACCGCCGCGATGAAGAACAATGAAATCACGTAAAACGTGAGAATCCGCCAGATCACCGTCGAACTCATGCGCGCCACCGCAGGGCCAGGTTGCGAGGACTCCGCCGCGGCAATGGTGGTTATCTCTGCGCCCGTCATGGCAAAGAACACCGTGGGTACCGCGGCAAGCACCGCGATCCAGCCCTTGGGAGTGAATCCGCCGTAGTTCACCAGGTTGCCGAACGTATTGCCGCTCGGCGAGGTAAGACCGAACGCATAGCAGCCCGCAATGACAATGAAAACGAGAATGGCAGCGACCTTGATGGAAGCGAACCAAAACTCGAACTCGCCATAAGAGCGCGCGGACATGAGATTCACGCCCGTCATCGCGCACATGAGCCCGATGCCGATGACAAGGTTGGGCACCTCGGGCATCCAGGTGTGCAGAATGTTGGCCCCGGCGATGGCCTCGACCGGCACCACCAGCACCCAGAAGTACCAGTAAAGCCATCCGATCACGAATCCGGCGCCATCGCCCAATCCTGCGCGTGCAAATTCGGTGAAGGAACGCACCTTGGGGAGCGCCAGCGCCATTTCCGCCAACATGCGCATGACGAAAAGAATCAATACGCCGGTGATCGCATAGCTGATGAATGAGGCCGGCCCGCACGCGATGATCGTGGTGCTGCTGCCGACGAACAGGCCGGCACCGATGATACCGCCGATCGAGATCATGGTGAGATGCCGGCCCTTCAGGGAGCGGCTGAGTTCATGCGATTCGACTGGTGGGCTCATCGATGGTCCTCGTGGTGACGCGCTACAGGGCGCGCAGAAATTGCAGCATCGCGGTATTCACTTCCCCGGCACGTTCCTGCTGGGTCCAGTGTCCGCAGCCCTCTAACATGATGCTTGAGCGCAGTTCGGGCACAAAGCGCTTAAGGTCAGCGATCAACTCTTTCATGCGCGGAAAGGCGACGACCAGATCCAGGTCGCCCGCCATGTACAGCGCCGGAACCGTTACCGGCGCGCCCGCGAAGGGCGCCAGCAATTCCCAGTTGCGGTCGATGTTTCGGTACCAGTTGAGTCCGCCCCTGAATCCTGACTGCATGAATTGCGATACGTAGACGTCGAGGTCGGCACCGCTCAGCCACGGTACCGGATTCGGCTCGGGCATGCGACTCAAGAAACCTCCTGAGCGCGGCACCATGCCGACGCCCGCGTGTGCAACGCCCGGACTGCGTCGCGGCACATCGCCCGATCCCGAGTAAAGGATCCGCTTGAGCGAGTCGCGGACGTCGCGTTCCAACTCCGCCTCGGCGACGCCGGGATTCTGAAAATACAACTGATAGAAAATACCATCCGGCGTTTGCGGCATGACCGAGGTCGGTGCCACGCTGCCGCGCGGCCGATAGGGCACGCTCAAGGCCATGATGGCGCGAAAGCGATCGGGACGAGTGAGCGCTGCGTGCCAGGCGACCGGTGCACCCCAGTCGTGACCGGCGATCACCGACCGGCTTTCACCGAGCGCATCGAGAATGCCGACCAGATCGCCGACCAGGTGAAACAGTGTGTAGCGCTCGATTTCTTCGGGCCGATCGGATTCGCCGTAGCCCCGCATATCGGGTGCAACGGCGCGATACCCGGCCGCTGCCAGCGCCGCCATCTGATGACGCCACGAATACCATGACTCTGGAAAGCCGTGGCACAAGAGCACCACCGGCCCTGAGCCTTGTTCCGCGAGGTGCAGTCGAATCCCGTTGGCGACGATAGTTCTATGAGTGATGCCGCTCACCGGGCCGTAGCCTATCAGAAAAGAGACTCAGTGCTTGGGCTCCAGGGACGGTAGTTTGGCTTCCAATTCGGCTCCGTAGAACGCTTGCGGGCGCGAGGCGTCGATGTGTTCGCGCCGCTCGCGTGCGGCAATGGCGGTCTTTGCCTTGTCGAAGGCGTCGCGCAGCGAGCGCGCAGCCGGCAATGCATCGCGATAGAAGGCCTCGCCGAAATAGGTCAAATCGCTGTCCGTGCCGCAGCCGAAGGAAGTTCGATCCGCCGCTGCGGCCGTGAGGATCACGGTATGCGAATTTTTGAGCGAGTCGATAAAGCCGCCGGCGTAGCAACTCGAGATAATGATCACCCGCCACTTGATGCCCGAATCATCGAGCGCTCGCTTCAAGGCTTCTTCGTCCATGTCGTTGAGCGGCAGGTCGGAATTCTCCACGGCGATCGAAGGTTCCTGCGACCCGTGCGATGAAATCGACAGAAACAGCACGTCGCGATCGAGGTTCATCTTCGCCGCTACGCCGCGCAGTGCATAAGCCAGGGCGCTGGCGCTCGCCAGCGGTGCCCCCTCCAGATCACGGGCATCATTAATGAGCTCCAGGCCGCGGGATCCTGTGTGGTAGCGGGCATCGATGACTTGTCCCGCAAGTTCGATTTCCTGTGCGAACACTTTCTCGCCGCCGACGCCCGCGAAGCCGACAAAATAGGCATGCGGCGCATCGTCGTGCGCCGGCGCGAAGGTGGCGAGCGCGTGGTCGATCTTGGCCGGTTGAGAAAATAGCAGTGATTCCGCATCGGCAGGAGCCTGATCCGTGGAGGCAACCGGTTCTTCGGCTTCCGGCGGCACGAACAGATCCGGCACCACGGCGAGCGAATCGCTTGCGATGTAAAACAGCACGACGAACAGCACGCCGCCGCACGCCGCGAGCCGGTGAGGGCGGCCGGTCATCCCCTTCAGGCCGAGTGCGAAGTAAATGAGCAGGTAGATTGCCGAGGCAACGGCGCTGAGCAGCAGCCATACGGAGCTAAGATACGCGGTCGCAAGCACGGCGAAGGCCAGCGGTAACGGCATGACGCAAACGGCGAGCGCCAGCGAGTTCTCGAAGCGCGCCCTGCGCCGCGAAGCAAAATGCAGCAGCGCCGCCAGTACCACCACCCCCAGGCAATACCACGCCAGCAGCGGGATGTTGTCGGCAATAAACTGCGGATGGGGGCCGGCGTCGAACCAATCGTAGTCGACCCAGAGAAACAGCAGGAACAACAGCACGCACACCGAGCCGCGGACCGGTAGCGACACCTCGCCGACCGGCCGGAGCGCCAAGAAACGCAACAAACTGGCAAAATAAACTCGCATGGGCCCGATGATAGCCCAGCGCCCGGACGGTGTTGCGCTGGCGCTCCGCTCGCAGGATGATGTTGTGAAATATTGCGAGGTTTGCATGAAAGTGGATGGCGCTTGTCACTGCGGCAACATTCGTTACGAAGCTGAAATCGATCCTGAACGCGTCGGCATTTGCCATTGCACCGACTGTCAGGAATTGACCGGCACCGCCTACCGCGTGACCGTGCCGGTGGCGAACGAGAATTTCAAACTGCTCGCGGGCACGCCCAAGATCTACATGAAGACCACCGCCGCCAGCGGCCGGAAGCGGGTGCAGGCCTTCTGCGGGGACTGCGGAACGCCGCTCTATGCCACCGATCCCGATCAGGGAAAAAGTCTCGGACTCAGAGTGGGCTGTATGAAGCAGCGCGCCGAGCTTGCGCCCAGGCGTCAAATCTGGTTCCGCTCGGCGCTTCCCTGGGCGCTCGACCTGCACGGCGTTGCGCACATCGACCGCGAATAAGCCGAAGGAGCTTTCATGCCGGCCTACAAGCTCGGAAATGTGGTGCCGCAGATCGCTGCGAGCGCGTATATCGCGCCGACCGCCACGGTGCTGGGCAACGTGACATTGGAGCAGTCCTCGAGCGTGTGGTTCGGCGCCACCCTGCGGGGTGACAACGAGAGAATCCGCATTGGCTCTTTCAGCAATGTTCAGGATGGCGCCGTGCTGCATACCGATCCGGGGTTCGCCTTGACCGTTGCCTCGCACGTTTCGATCGGACATCAGGCGATGCTGCACGGCTGCACCGTGGGCGAAGGCTCGTTGATCGGCATTCAAGCGGTGGTGCTCAACGGCGCCGTGATCGGCAAGGAGTGTCTGGTTGGTGCCGGCGCCATCATCACCGAGGGCAAGAGCTTTCCCGACGGCACGCTCGTCATCGGCGCGCCTGCAGCGGTGAAGCGCGACTTGAAGCCCGAGGAACGCGAAAAATTGCGCAAGATCGCGGCTAACTATGCCGCGCGTGCTGAGTACTATCGGGTCTATCTGCAACCAACAACGCTTTGAGGGCGATCCTAAGGGGAGTTTTATGAACGATTCGGGCGAGCGAAATTTGAGTCGGCGCGGTTTCGTGCAGAGTGCGGTGTCGGGTGTGGCGCTGGCCGCAGCGCCGGGCACGTTGCTGGCCGCGGGCGCCGCGGCAGCTGACAAGGCGGCGGTCCTCGATCAAATCCCCAAGATGCACGATGCCAACGTCAAACGCCTGCAGGAATGGATTGCGGTGCCCTCTATCGCGGCCGAGAACCGCAACTATCCGCAGGGACCCGAATACATGAAGAAGCTCGCCGAGGATGCGGGTTTTACCGGCGTGAAGATTATCCCCACCTCGGGCAAGCCCGGTGTCTTCGGCACCATGGATGTGGGCGCGCGAACGACCATGGGCGTGTATTTCATGTACGACGTGAAGCAGTTTGTGCCGGAGGAGTGGAGTTCACCGCCGCTCGAAGCGCGTTTGGTGCAAAAGGAGGGCCTGGGGACCGTGTGCATGGGGCGCGGCGCGGTAAATCAGAAGGGTCCGGAGAACTCATTCTTGAGCGCGTTGCACGCCTTCAAGGCGGCCGGCAAGAAACTCCCGGTCAATCTGGTGCTGGTATGCGAAGGAGAGGAGGAAATCGCTTCTCCGCATTTTCCGCAGGTCGTTCAGAACCCCGAGGTGCTGGCGGCGCTCAGGAAATGTGCCGGCGTATTCATTCCCGAAGCAGGGCAGGACCGCGATGGCGGCGTGCAGATCAGTCTCGGGGCAAAGGGGGTGGTGGAACTCGAATTGGTTTCGAGCGGAGAGAGCTGGGGGCGAGGTCCCGCGCACGATGTGCATTCCAGCCTCGAGGCGCAGGTTGACTCGCCCACCTGGCATCTGGTTCAGGCCCTGAACACGCTGATCGAGAAAGACGGGCATACGCCCGCGGTGGAGGGCTTCTTCGAAAAAGCCAAGCCCTTGACGGGCGCAGAGCAAAAAATGATTCTGGAGCACGCCGCCAAGGCGAGCGAAGCGACCGCCATGAAGGCCCTTGGCGTCAAGCACTGGGTGCACGACAAGGACTGGGCCGACTCCCTGAAGCTGCTCGAGTCGCAACCCACCATCAACATCGAAGGATTGGTCGCAGGCTATACGGGTCCCGGCGGAAAGACGGTGCTGCCGCACCGCGCTGTCGCCAAGATCGACATGCGCCTGGTGCCCGACATGACCGCCGCAGATACGCTTGCCAAGCTCAAGGCCCACCTTGCAAAGCACGGGTTTCCGGACATCGAAGTGAACATGAGTGGCGGCTACGATCCAACCAGCACCGACCCGGAGAGCAAGCTGATACGCACCCACTTGGCCGTGTACCGGAAAATGGGTCTGGATCCGAATCTTTGGCCGCGCTCCGCGGGCTCATGGCCAGGCTACGTATTTACCGGCCCGCCGCTGAACCTGCCCGCCGGCCACTACGGTCTCGGACACGGCACCGGGGCGCACGCGCCGGACGAGTATTATCTCATCGATTCCACCAATCCGAAGGTTCAAGGATTGGACGGTGCAGCGCGCTCGTTCGTCGAGTTCCTGTACGCGCTCGCGGTCTAGCGCGTTCGCAGCGAGCGATGCACCACGACGAAACCGACCAGCAACGAGACGACCCAGCCGGCCGGGGATAGAAGCAGCGACGAATAGTCGCTGCTTCTCTGCGCAATGAAGCTCATCGCGTCGGCAGTGGCCTGGAGTATCGAGGGGGCGGCGATTGCCATGAGCGCCACGGCGGCGATGACCATCGCCGAGCGTTCGACCAACGCGCGCCGTTGTCGCCGCTCGATCCGCTCGATGACGCGCGACAGGAATTCGGTTTCCTGCATGGGCGTTTGCGCTTGGGCAAACGCCGCCAGAAGGGTCGGATCGGGCTCATCGAGCATTGGCATCTCCGTAATCGCGCAGCAATTCGCGCAGCTTAGCGGTGCCGCGCTGCAGATGCGATTTCACCGTACCGAGCGGCAGATCGGCGCTTTGGCTGATTTCACTGTGACTCATGCCCTCGTTGTAGGCAAGCACGATGCAAAGCCGCACCTCCGGCGCAAGCCGTGCAAGCGCCGAATCCAGATCGAGTTGTTCGACGACGCGCGCGAACGGCGCCTCGCTGCGCTCGTCCACCAACTGGGTCTCGGGTTTTGATTTCCGCGCCTGCTCCAGCCAGCGGTTGATCGCCAGTTTGCGCAGCCACCCGCCGAAGGCAGGGCGCGAACGAAGCGCCGCAATCGATTGCCAGCCGGAAACGAACACGTCCTGCGCGATATCGTCCGCCAGCGCCTGATCGCGGCACAGGCGCTTCAGGAGATTGCGAACCGCGCTGTGGCGCCGGCGGACCAACTCGCCGTACGCCACATCGTCGCCGTTCATCGCCAGAATCACCAGACTGTCCTCGTTCGCCGTTGCCAGTTTTGTGCCAGGCGGCGATGGGCTCACGGCGTCGGCTTGCCCTTCGCCTGATTCGCGTTCGCCACCATCCGCGCACCGATCAGGAGTCCCAATCCCACGCAGACGCTGAGCGCCGCACCCGCCATGATGGGGAAGAAGGCGACGGTTGCCACCATGCGGATGAACACCGCAACGGGCACGAGGCCCACGCCGCAGGCAATGGTGATAATGCCGCCCAGTCGCAACCCCACCGGGTCGAAGCCGTTCTCGCGTTCCTGCGCCTGAAACACCCGCTCCACCATTTGCGGATCGAGCGGCTGCCCCTTATCGATCGCCGCTCGCAACAAATCCACGCCGAGCCTGCGCTTCTTGTGTTCCGAAATGATTGCCGCGACCGCCGAGGCGCCCACGAACACCCAAAATGCAACCCCAACCAAATATGCCCCACCGCTCATTGCCGCTCCTTATCAAAAACGTTTGTACCTGCCCGTAAAGATGCAGTTACGGGCGGCTTTGGATGCGGCGGCAACAAATATTTATTGCTAAGGATCGCTAGGCGGCGGTTTTGGCTTTGTAGTTTGTTGATCCGCCGGGGGTTTTTGCCCCTTCACAGTGGTTTTTACCGCGGTGGCGCCGCGCTTGGCGGTCGCCGCCACCTCTTGCGCACCTTCCTTGCTCGCTGATGCGACTTCGTGTGCGACCTCTTTCGCCGTCGTCGCCACCTGCTGCGCGCCTTCTTTGGCGGCATCGCTGACGACCTTCGCATCGTGCTTGACCGTCTGCTTCACGGCACGCGCCTGATCCCCGATCAGGGTCGGATCGGCTGGGGGAGCGGCTGGCGGATCGTCGGCGCTGGCGATGGCGGGGCAAAGCAACACGACCGCAAGGGCGAAAATCGGCACGGCATGATGGCTCATGAGAAATCCTCCTCGAATTCAGTCGAACACATTGCCGTACTTCTCGCGCAGCACCGCTTTTTGCACTTTGCCGGTGCCGCCCAGGGGCAATGACTCCAAAAATATCACTTCTTCCGGCAACCACCAGCGCGCCACCCGAGCCTCGAGGTACTCCATCAGTTCCTCGCGGCAGCAGCTTGCGTCGGGCCGCCTGACGATGAACATCAAAGGCCTCTCCTGCCACTTCGGATGCCTGACTCCGATCACAGCCGCTTGCGCCACGGCCGGGTGGCTGCAAACCGCATTTTCCAGGTCGAGCGAACTGATCCACTCGCCGCCCGTTTTTATGAGGTCCTTGGAACGGTCGCGAATCTGCATGACGCCTTCAGGATCGATAGTGGCGATGTCGCCGGTGGGAAACCAGCCGTCGCGCAAGGGCGACACGTCGTTCTTGAAATAGCTGTTGATGACCCATTGTCCACGGATCATCAGCTCGCCCTGCGATGTGCCGTCGCGCGGCAACGTGTTGCCGGCCTCGTCCACCACCTTGATCTCCACGCCGAACACCGATTTACCCTGCTTGGAGATCACCTTGTGACGCTCCGCGGGCGGCCAGTGGAGCTGCGCGCCGTCCAGACTGCTCAACGTGGCGACCGCCACCGTTTCGGTCATGCCCCAGCCGTGACGCACCTCGATGCCGAATGCTTCGGAATATTTGGCGATGAGTGCGGTTGGAAACGCCGAGCCACCCGACATGATGTGTTTCAGGCTGGAGAAGCGCAGGCCGTTCTGCTCCAGATGCTGCAGCAATCCCATCCAGATGGTCGGCACGCCGGCGCTCACCGTGACTCGCTCGCGCTCCATGAGTTCATACAGGCTCGCACCGTCGAGTTTCGGTCCCGGCAGCACCAGTTTGGTGCCGCCGAGCAGCGCGCCATAGGGAATGCACCAGCCGTTGACGTGGAACATCGGTACAACCGGCAAGATGGTCTCATGCGGCGACATGCACACCAGATGCGGATGGCAGATCATCATCGCGTTCAATACGATGCCGCGGTGTGAAAACACCGCGCCCTTGGGATTGCCCGTGGTGCCGGAGGTGTAGCAGATCGCCGCACCGCACAGCTCGTCCAATGGCGGCCAGTCGAATGCCTCGCTCGCCGGTGCGATGAAGTCTTCGTAGACGAGCACTGGCTCGCCCTGCGGTGCAGCGGCCGCGTGAGCCACATCGCTCAGGCAGACATAGACCTTCACGGAGGGACAAAGCGGCCGCAGCGCCTCGATCAGCGGGGCAAAATTGCTGTCGAACAACAGCACCTTGTCTTCTGCGTGGTTGATGATGTAGGCGAGCTGATCGATATGCAGCCGCGGGTTGCAGGTGTGCACCACCAGTCCGCTGCCCGATACGGCGTAGTACGCCTCGAGATGGCGATGATTGTTCCACGCCAGAGTGGCGACCGTGTCGCCCACGTGGAGGCCGAGTCCCATCAAGGCATTGGCAAGCTTGCGGGTCCGCGCTGCAAAGTCTTTATACGAGTAGCGGACCACCTCGCCGTGGGTTTCCCGTGAGACGATCTGGGAATGTCCCCATTGCGCCGCCGCGTGCTCCAAGATCGAGGAGACCAGCAGCGGCGGATTCATCATGAGGGCAGCTTGATGCATTGCTTACTTTCCCGAAGTGCGCTTCATAGTGGCTTATCGAGCAGCGTGTAGCCAGCGCGAGGTTCGAACCCGTGGCGGCTGTAGAATTCTCGCCCGCGAAGATTTTCGACGCCGAGCTGCAGTTGCAGCCGTACCAGGCCGAGCTGCGCCATGTCGCGCTCCGCGGTGTCGAGCAGTTGTGCCCCGAGCCCCGTCGAGCGCTCGGCCGCGCTCACATAGAACTCGTCGATCTCAGCCATGGTGCCGCCGTGTTCCAGACTGAACACGTACACCGCAAGAAGGTAGCCGCAGTACCTCGAATCTTCGCTCGCCACCCAGCAGGCGCCGCTCTGCGGGGCCGCTAGCAGGCGCACCAGCAGGCCCCGAACGCGTTCGTGATCGAAGCCGGCGATGCCTTCAAACTTCCAGTACTCGCGCACCAGCAGGGCAATGCCATCCGCGTCGGAGATGCTCGCGGCGCGGACTAGCATTTAATTGTGGGCCGCCGCCTTCTGCTGCTCGCGGTACGCCAGCCAGGCCTGATCGATGAGGTATGCATGCACATTGTCCGCATCCTGTTCACTCAAGATGTCGTTGAATCGCTCCATGCCGGCGGGCGACAACGCGCCGCGCAGCAGGATATCCTTGAAGGCGAGGTGCAATCCGGGGTTGAGCTTGCGAAGATCCGGCGTAATGCTCGGTCCGAGTTGGTGGCAGCGCGAGCACTGCGCCACGAACACTAATTCGCCGGCCGCGATCTGCTGCTTGCCCGCCTTCTCTTCCGGCGGCTTGTCCATCGGCGGTTCGACGCGCGGCGGGGGCAACGGGACCGCCGGGCCGTTAAGCTTCAAGGCTATGATGCGATTGGTGTTCTTGTACTTGAGCGCCGCGCTCGAGGGTGGCGTCGGTCCCACTGTGATGCCGGTGCCGCCGTAGCCGGCCTGCACGGCGACGTATTGCTCCCCATTCACCGCATAGGTCATGGGCGCCGCCATGATATGCGAGCCGGTCTCCAAAACCTTCAGCACCTTGCCGGTATCTGCCGCATAGACGAACAGTTCGCCGGAGCCGCGGCCCTGGAACACAAGATTTCCCGCCGTCGACATGACCCCGCCGTCATAGCCACGGATGCCCGATGAGGTTTCATGTTCCCAGACCATCTTCTGCGTCACCGGATCGTAGGCGCGGATCAGTTCGCGCACCACCTTGACGTGGCGCAGGCGCTTGATCGACGGCTCGTCCGGCACCGGCCCGAAGATCCGCGACGCGTCCTTGGAATCGTAGGTGTCATCGGGAATGATGCCCTGGACGGTGAAGAATCCCTCCAGGTACTTGAGCGGTCCGCCGTTGTGCTCCAGATCCACCCAGATGGCAGGAACATCGATCACCGGAATGTAGTCCAGCCGTGTTTTGGGGCTGTAGGAATCCGGATTCCAGGTATGCGCGCCGAACCATGAGGGATAGAGCACCTTGGGACTGCTGTACCAGTCGGTCGCAGAGTCCACAACCACCGGCCGCCCGCTCTTCATGTCGATGTGCGAAGCCCAGTTGGCGAAAGCGAACTTGTCGGCGGAGAGGAGCGCACCGCTCTTGCGGTCGAGCACGTAGAAAAAGCCGTTCTTGTTGGCTTGCATGATGACCGGGTGCGTCTGGCCGTTTATCGAGAGGTCCGCAAGGGTGAGTTTTTGTACCGAGTCGTAATCCCAGCTGTCGCGCGGCGTGGTCTGGTAATACCAAGCCATGCGGCCGGTGGTGGCATCGAGCGCGATGATGCAGGCGGCGTACAGGCTGTCGAGCTTCTCGGGGCCCAACTGACGCAGATCGTAAGGCGCCGCATTGGCGGTGCCAAAGTACAGAAGATTAAGCTTCGTGTCGTAGGCAAAGGCGTTCCAGACCGTGGCGCCCCCCTTGAATTCCGGCGCCCGGTGTTTGTCCCAGGTTTTGTCGGCCGCCGCGAGTTCCGGATTCTCATAGGGCTGCCCAACCGGGCCCGGCACGGTGAAGAAGCGCCATTTGAGCTTGCCGCTGTCGAGGTCATATGCGGAAACGTAGCCGCGCACGCCGCCGTGCCCCATGTCGGCGCCGCCGTTGCCGATCACCACCACGTTGCCCGCGATTTCGGGCGCCCCGGTGCTCGAGTAAGGCAGCTTGTGGTCGAGGATGGTATCGACCACCCAGAGCTTCTGTCCGGTCGCGGCATTCAAGGCGTGCAGGCGGCCGTCGACGGAGGCCACGTAAACCTTGCCCTTCCAGACCGCTACGCCGCGATTGACCAGGTCGCAGCAGGGATTGCGCCCCATGAAGAAATCGGGCTTGGGGTCGTATTTCCACAGTTCCTTGCCGGTGACCGCGTTGACCGCATACACGTAGCCCCAGGTACCCGAGGTGTACATCACGCCATCGACCACGATGGGCGTGGCTTCCTGGCCGCGCATCGGTTCGCCCAGGTCGTAGTCCCAGGCAAAGCCCAGCTTGCCGACGTTGTCGGCGTTGATGGTGCTCAAGGGAGAATAACCGGTGCTGTCCTTGTCACGTCCCGGGGTCAGCCAGTTCTGCGGTTCCGCATCTGCATTCTCGAGACGGCTGGAGTCGATGTTGCCGGGATTCGAAGCGCCAAAGGCCAGTCCCGAGATCGCGGCAAGACTCAGGACCGTGCCGCGCACGGCGCGGCGAACCAGTGTATTCGTCAATTTATTTCTCCCTGGCTATGCGTTTGGAAGCTTAGCGCACGGCAGCGTCCGCGCCCAAGGGTTGTTGAGAAGGGAGCGCACTGGCATCCTTCGAACGCCATGCGGCCCATTCTGAGCAACGATGACCTGCGCCAGCTCGCTCGCAGCCGAGTGCCGAAGGCCATTTTCGACTATGCCGCGGGCGGCTCTTACGAAGAGCGCACCTTGGCGCGCAACGCCAGCGACCTCGACGCGCTCTCGTTCCGCCAGCGGGTGATGGTGGACGTGTCGAACATTTCGCTCGAAACCACGCTTCTCGGCCAGGCGGCATCCATACCGCTCGCCATAGGGCCCACCGGTCTTGCGGGTCTGTTCCATGCCGATGGCGAAATACTCGGTGCCCGGGCCGCGGCCGCCTTCGGCATCCCGTTCACCTTGAGCACCATGTCGATCTGCTCCATCGAAGATGTGCGGCAGGCCAGCAGGCAGCCTTTCTGGTTTCAGCAATACCTGATGAAAGATCGAGGCTTCAACCAAGAGCTCATCGATCGCGCCAAGGCGGCCGAGTGCTCGGCGCTCATGCTGACGCTGGATCTACAGGTGATCGGCGAGCGGCGCCGCGATCCCAGGAACGGCCTCACCATCCCGCCGCGGCTCACGGCGAAGAGCGCCTGGGACATGATCAGCAAGCCCAAATGGGCCGCAGGCGTGCTGTTCGGCAAGCGCCGAACCTTCGGCAATCTGGTCGGTCGCATCGGCGGCTCGAGCGGCATACGCACCCTGGCTGAGTGGACCTCGACCCAGTTCGATGCCTCGGCCAACTGGCGCGACGTCGAGTGGGTGCGCAGCCGATGGCCCGGCAAGCTGATCTTGAAGGGCGTGATGGAAGCGGACGATGCCCGCGAGGCGGTCAAAGCAGGCGCCGATGCTGTGGTGGTGTCGAACCATGGCGGGCGCCAGCTCGATGGCGCTCCCTCGAGCATCTCGGTGCTCGAGGACATCGTTGCCGCGGTCGACGGGGCATGCGAAGTGATGTTCGACGGCGGCATCCGGTCCGGACAAGACATTGCCAAGGCGCTGGCGCTGGGCGCTCGGGGCACCCTCATCGGCAAGGCGTTCCTGTTCGCCTTGGCGGGTGCCGGCGAGGCGGGCGTCACAAAGTGCCTCGAGATCATGCGCAACGAACTCAAGGTGACGCTGGCGCTGACCGGCACGACGAACGCGCGCTCGGTGGGGCGCCAGATCCTGCGCTAAACGCACTCGAGCGCGCGTGGACCTGAGCATCTCAGATGGTGGGCAGCGTCCGCGGTTTCCTGCCGAGCGGAAAGGCCGCATCGATGGCGGCAAGTTCATCGGGGCTCAGCTTTAGGTTCTGCGCCGCGGCGTTGTCGCGCACATGCGCTGCGCCCGAGGCCTTGGGTATGACAAAGGTATTGGGAAAGCGCAGCAGAAATGCCAGCGCCACTTGCCGAGTCGTGGCGCCATGGCGGGAAGCCACGTCGGCAAGCGTCTTTGCAGCGCCACCGGCACCATCGAAGATTGCCAGGGTCTGGCCGAACGGCGTGTAGGCGACCACGGCGATGCCGTGCCCCTGGCACCAAGGAATCACGGCGTGCTCGATCGCGCGCTCCTTCAAGTGATACAGCACCTGATTGCACGCCGGCACGGCACCGGCGTTCGCGAGTTCCTGAAGATCGCCCACGTCGAAGTTGCTGACTCCCCAGGAAAGGATTTTGCCGTCGCGCTTCAACTCCTCGAAGGCGCCGACGGTTTCCTCGAGCGGGTGGCTGCCGCGCCAATGCAGCAGATAACAGTCAAGATGATCGGTCTTGAGGTGCTTCAGCGATTTTTCGCAGGCATTGAGCGTGCCGCGGTGCGAGGCGTTGCTGGGGAGCACCTTGGAAACCAGAAATACTTCATCGCGCCGACCGGCGATTGCCTTGGCGATCACCGACTCGGCGGCGCCGCCGCCATACATTTCCGCCGTGTCGATGTGCGTAAGACCGAGGTCCATCCCCAAGCGCAGCGCCGCGATCGCGTCTGATTCGCCGTCGGAGTCCGACTTCCAGGAACCCTGGCCGACGGCGGCAACGAGTTTGCCGGTGTTACCGAAGGGCTTGGTAAGTCGGATCATGCGGCAGTCTAGCCGCAAAGGCGCGCATGGCGAAACGCCATGCGCGCAGAGCCTTCATCAATTGGGTGGCGGTCCGGGCGGATGGCCGCCCGGCGGCTTCGGCCGGCAGGCGTGTAATTCTTCCATGGTGGTGGCGGCCTCCACGCACGCCAATTCCTTGTTGAGGCGCGCGACGATTTGCGACTTCACGGTGGCGAAGTCCTCGGTGCCGTCGCTGCTCTGGGCAAGGGCTGCGCCGCCGACGGCGATGAGCAGGGTAAGAGCAAGGCTGCGAATCATGGGAGGCTCCTTTCAAATTAACGTCGGAGCGTCATGGTGGTTGCCGGCGTTCACGCCGCGTTGCCAATCCTTGCCAGGAGCTGACAACGGACGGCAATTATCTTTGCGGTCAAGGCGCCTTTGGCGACATTGCGAACTGCCGCGACATGCGCAGTGCCGGCTCGCGTCCCTGGTAGTAGCCCTGCACCACGCCCAGCTGTTCGAAGCCCAAGCGCTCATAGAATTGGCGGGCCGCCTCGTTGTGCGTGCGCAACTCGAGATTGATGCGGAACACGCCGGCCTCGATTGCCGAGGCGGTGAGCCACTCGATGAGTTTGCGTCCCAGTCCCTGGCGGCGATGCTCGGGCGAGACCGCGAGCAGGTTCAGATGCGCCACTTCATCGCCGAAGTGCATGATGGCGAAGGCCGCGATGCGGCTCTCGCGGCGCGCGACCACCACCGAGGACTCGCTGCCGCAGATGAAATGCTGCACCCGCGCGGGTGTCCACGACCAAGTGAGGCCCTGCTCGATGAGATCGCGCGACATTTCGGCGATTTCACGGGCATCGGAACTGCGTGCGAGTCCGAGATAGGCAAGCTCCGACACTAGTGTGCCTCGGTTTTGACGGGGGCGGCCGGCCGCGGCGGCAGCCCCCGCGGCGTGGGCGGCAGCAGCTTCATGAGTTCCGCGACGCCGCGTTCTAGCTGCGGATCGTTTCCTTTCAGCACTTCCACCGGATCTTCCTCGACCACGATATCGGGATCCACCCCGTGACCTTCGATGTTCCATTGACCGTGCGCATCGGCGTAGCCGAACTCTGGCACAAATATCGCGCCGCCGTCGAGCAGCGGACCGTGATCCGTGATGCCGACCGCGCCGCCCCAGGTGCGCTTGCCGATCAGCTTGCCTAAGCCCCATTCGCGGAACTGAAAAGCGAATATGTCGCCATCCGAGGCCGTGTCTTCGTTGATGAGCGCGGCCTTGGGGCCGAGGAGGACGGCGCGCGGGAAAGTGCCGGGCAAGCTCTGGTTGCGGGCGTAGTTCAGTGCATGCAGCTGGTTGGCGAGCCGCGTGATGAGCAGTTCCGATACGTTGCCGCCGCCGTTGTCGCGCACATCCACCAGCATGCCTTCGCGACGCAGCTGCGGATAAAACCACTTGATGAATTCGCGCAGCCCCTCGGAGCCCATGTCAGGGATGTGCATGTACCCCAGGCGTCCCTGGCTCAGGCGCGCCACGCGTTCGCGATTGGCCGTCACCCAGGCCAGGTACAAAAGGTTCGTCTCGCTGGCGAGCGGCTGGTAGCGGATAAAGTGAGCGTCCTTGCCCTGCGGGTCGCGGGCCACGCGCCACTCCACGGGCTGATTGGGCGGCGCGATCAACAGCGCATACGGGTCGACATCAGCGTTGAGCTCGCGGCCGTTGATCGCGAGCACGTAATCGCCGACTTTCACGTCGACCCCCACCTCGGTGAGCGGCGACCGATATGGCTCCTCCTCGTTCTCGCCGGCGAAGATCTTCGCGATGCGATAGCGGTTCGCCTTCGCATCCAGCTCGAAGCGCGCTCCCGGCAGGGCCACAAAAGGCCGGGACGGCAGCCCCAAATCACCGCCTTGCACATAGGCGTGCTGCACGGTCAGTTCCGAGATCATTTCGGCGATGATGTAGTTAAGATCGGCGCGATGCCCGAGATACTGGAGCTGTGGCTCGTATTTGCGCTTCAATTCCTCCCAGTCGTAGCCGTGCATGTTCTCGACATAGAAGTAATCGCGGTAGCGGCGCCAGGCCTCATTGAAGATTTCCCGCCACTCCTCGGCCGGTACGCGCGTGGTCATGAGGCCGGCGAGCGATACAGTCTTGGCGTCATCGCTCTTGCCGACCTCGACGTATTTCAGTTCCTTGCTCGAGAGCTGCGCGAGCACGTGCTTGCCGTCATCGGTCGGCGACCACTCGGTCACGTCTTCGATCACCGGCTTCGCCTCGCGCTCCTTGATCGAGTAGGCCATCACCGTGGGCTTCTGCGCGGCGCTTCGCCCATAGTAGAACGGTCCGCTTTTCTCGTAGAGCAGGCTTTCCTCGCCGACGTAAAGTTCGCTCAAATTGTCCTCATCGAGCGGCACGCGGATGGCGCGCGACTCGATGCCCTCGAAGTCGATGGGCTCGCCTTTGGGCTTGGCGTTCTTGTGCTTGTCCGCCTCGGCCTTGTCCTGCTCCTTGCTCTCGCCGGGCTCATCGTCGCGCACGCCGAAAGGATTCTTGTCGTCCCGGTGCAGGGTGAGGGCAAAGATGCCGGTCTGCCGGTCGGTGGCGAAGTTGAACTCGATGGTGCTCAGCAGCGGCTGGTATTCGCGCTCGCTCAGAAAGTAAAGCAGCGTGCCGTCGGGCGCGAACGCGGGCGTGTGCGCGTTGAAAGGCAGGGGCGTGACGCGGCGCGACTTGCCGTCCGCCACCGACCAGATGAACACGTTGCCGACGTTGTCGCTGTTGTTGAGCGTGTAGGCCAGGTATCGACCGTCGGCTGACCACCGGTAGTCGAGTGCGATGCCGACCGGATCCTGCGCGATGGTGAGGCGATGCTTGCCCGCTATTTCGACCACATTGAGCCGGTTGCTGTTGTCCGCCACCGCGAGGCGTTTGTCGTCGCCGGAAAAACGCGGCGCGAGGTAGCGTGCCTTCGAGCCTTCGGTGAGAGCGACGGCGGCGGAGTCGCCGGCCTGCGCCTGCAGGTAGACCTCTTCCTCGCCGCTTCTGTCCGATACATAGGCGACCCGCTTGCCATCATGCGACCAGGCGACTTCGCGGTCGTGCGCCGTGGATGAATGGGTGAGGTTGCGGGTGATGCCGTGCTCCACGGGCACCGAAAAGACATCGCCCCGCGCCACGATGGCGAGGCGCTCGCCTCCCGGGCTGATGGTGTGACTTTCGATGTTGTCGGCGGCGTTTACCAGCTGCGGCTGGCGGCTGGCATCGTCCGCCGGAACCGTGATTTGCAGCGGCTTGTCGGTGCCCTCGCGGGTGTCGAACACATGCAACTCGCCGTTCGATTCGAACACGATGCGTCCGCCATCGGCGCTGGGCCAGCGCACGTCCCAATCCTTGTAGTGGGTGAGCTGAGTGGTTGCGCGGCTGGCAATGTCGTAGCGGTACAGATTAAAGGTGCCGGTGCGGTCGGAGTTGAAATAGACGGCGGCGCCGATCCACATTGGATCGCGGTCGGTGCGCGGGTCGTCGGTGACCTGCAGCGAGCTTAGATCCGCAAGATCGAAGATGAAGAGGTCATTGGCCCAGCCGCCCTGGTAACGCTTTTCGCTGCGAAAATCGCGCCACAGCGGCGAATAGGCGATTTTCCTGCCGTCTGGCGAGAAGCTTCCCGCGCCGGACATCGGCATCGGCAGCGCTTTGGCGGCCCCGCCGTTGACCGGCACCGTGTACAGGCGCGTGTGGGTGATCGTGTGAGAGTCGCGCGTGGAGCGGAACAGGACGGCCGAGCCGTCGGGTGTCCAGCCGTATACCTGGTTGTCGTAACCCCAGCGCTCCGGCAACGGGCCCGTGGCGGGATAAAACGTGAGCTGCTTTGGCGCGCCGCCTTCGGCCGGCATGACGTAAACCTGCTCATCGCCGCCGTACTGCGCCGTGAAGGCGATTTTCGTGCCGTCGGGAGAATACTTCGCAAACAGCTCCAAGCCGGGATGCGAGGTGAGGCGCCTCGCGGTGCCTCCCGAGGCGCCCACCGTCCAAAGATCGCCCGCATAGGTAAATACGATGCGCTCGTGCCAGATGTTGGGGAAGCGCAGCAGCTTGGTGCCCGCGGCCCCGGCCGCCGCGCTCAGGCACAGCAGCGTCGCGGCGAGGGCGAGCGCGATGCTTGAGCGCTTTCCGTCAGCGGCTGCGGTAACGATCGGTCGCGAGCACCAGTTCGTGCGTGTTGCCGGCTTCGAATGCGGAGTGGCCGGCATCGCCGACGATCCGAAAGTCCGCCTCCGGCCAGGCGCGATGTAGGTCCCAGGCAGTGGTCGCGGGGCACACGATGTCGTAACGGCCCTGCACGATGGTCGTCGGGATGTGGCGGATATGTGGTACGTCATCGATCAACTGATTCTCGGAGCGGAGGAAGCCGCGATTCACGAAATAGTGGCACTCAATGCGCGCCACCGCGAGGGCGAACTGATCCTCGCCCCACTTCTTGATGTTGTCGAGATTGCTGTGAAGAAAGCTGGTTGAGGCTTCCCATATCGACCAGGCCCGCGCCGCGGCGAGTGCCTGGCGTTGGTCCTGGCCGGTGAGTCTCTTGTAGTAGGCAGTCAGGTAGTCGTCGCGTTCATCAGGCGGAATGGCCTCGCGATAGGCCTCCCATGCATCGGGGTAGATTGAGGAGGCGCCGTTCTGATAGAACCAACGGATCTCCTCATAGCGCAGCATGAAAATGCCCCGCAGCACCAACTCAGTCACCCGATCTGGATTTGCCTCGGCGTAGGCGAGGGCAAGCGTGCTGCCCCATGAGCCGCCGAATACCATCCAGCGCTCGATCCCCAAATGCTTGCGCAGCCGCTCGATGTCGGCCACCAGGTGCCAGGTGGTATTCTCGATCAGACTGGCGCTCGGGCGGCTGCGTCCGCAGCCGCGCTGATCGAACACCACGATCCGATAGTGATGCGGGTCGAAGAACTGCCGCGCGCGCTTGTCGGAGCCTGCTCCGGGGCCCCCGTGCAGGAACACCACGGGTTTGCCCGCCGGATTGCCGGATTCCTCATAGTAGATCTCGTGCACGTCCGAGACGCGCAGGTACCCGTGTTTGTAAGGCTCGATGTGCGGATACAGTTCGCGGCGCGGCGCTTGCCGCGCGCTCACTCGCTGTAAGTCCGCCGCTTTGACGTTTCGCGGCGTGTTCTTGGCGGCGCCTGCGGGTTTCGCACGGCCCGCGGCCGGTTTCTTGCTTTTGATCCGCGTCTTGGCATTCGCGGTCTTCTTTTTCTTCATCTTCGATCCTCTTCGCTCTTTTGACCCGTCAAATTCAACTCCGCTGCACCATGGGCCCGAGCGGCTTGCCGCCCAGAAGATGCAGATGCAGGTGGTAAACCTCCTGCCCGCCGTGCGCGTTGCAGTTGACGATCAGCCGATAGCCGCTCTCTGCAATGCCCTGTTGGCGCGCCAGGTCGCGCGCCACGATGAACATGTGCCCGATTAGCGATTCGTCTTCGTCGGCAATGTCGTTCGCCGTCGGGATGGGTTTGTTCGGCACGATCAATATATGGACCGGCGCGGCGGGTCGGATATCCAGGAAAGCGACCACTCTGGGATCCCGGTAGAGTACCGTCGCGGGCAGCTCACCGGCGATGATCTTTTCAAAAAGCGTAGGCATTTCATACGCCTCCGTAACCCCTAATAATGACAAGCCTATCAGGATCCAGAGTCCGATTTTGGGGTGCAGCAATGTGATTCGATAATAGAAATGGGAACGATTCTCATGTAGAATTGCGTCTATGACGAGAAATCCCCAAACCGAGATGGCGCTGGCCGACCTTCCCCCGGGGATGTCGGCGCGGGTGACCTCGGTCAGTGCGGAGGCCGGCCGGGTTCCGGCGGACCTCGGCCGCCGCTTGGCCGAACTGGGATTCCTGCCGGGCGAGGCGGTGCGGATTGTCGCCAGGGGACTCCTGCCGCGCGCCCCCATCGCCGTACGCATCGGTACCGGCACCTTCGCGCTGCGCCTTTTCGAGGCCGCCTGCATTCGGGTGCGCCCGGAGCAGACTTAAGCTCCCGTAGGATTCCCCATGGATTCTGCGCCAAGCGCCCTGAGTCCGCTGATCGCCCTGGTCGGCAACCCCAACTGCGGCAAGACCGCCCTGTTTAATATTTTGACCGGCAGCCGCCAGAAGGTGGCGAACTATGCCGGGGTCACTGTCGAACGCAAGGAGGGCACGCTCGTCACCCCGAAGGGCTTGCGCGTTCGCATCCTGGACCTGCCCGGCGCCTATAGCCTGGAACCGCTGACCCCGGACGAGCGGGTCACCGCCGACGTGCTATTCGGTCGCCGCGCGGGGGAAGGGCAGCCGGACTTCGTGGTCTGCGTCACCGATGCCACGAATTTGAGGCAGAACCTGCGTCTGGTATTGAGCTTGAAGCGCCTGGGCATCCCCATGGTGGTGGCGCTCAACATGACCGACATCGCGCGCCGTCGCGGCATCATGATCGACACCGAGAAACTCGCCGCCGAACTCGGGGTCCCTGTGGTCGAGACCGTGGGGGTGAGGAGCGCCGGGGTCAAATCGCTCGTCAAGGTGCTGAACGACACGGTGCTGCCCGAACGCAAGAGCGCGCCGCTCGAGTGGCGGGCCTCGAGCGCGGCCGACCTCGAGCACGATCAATCCGAGGTGCGCCGCATCCTGAAGCTGGTGGGCGGCGACCGGCTCGAAGGGGTTACTTTTTCCGATCGGGTCGACCGCGTTGTGTTGCACCCCGTCGCCGGGCCGTTGCTCCTCGCGGGCATTTTGTTTCTGGTGTTCCAAGCGGTGTTCGCCTGGGCGCAGTGGCCGATGGACTTCATCAAGAACGGCGTCAGCGTGCTCGGGACTTACCTGAACACCGTGCTGCCAGCGAGCCTGATCAAGGACCTTTTGATCAATGGCATTCTGGCCGGCGTCGGCAGCGTCCTGGTGTTCCTGCCGCAGATCATGATCTTGTTCTTCTTCATTCTGATCCTCGAGGACTCGGGTTATCTCCCGCGCGCAGCATTCCTGCTCGATAGGGTCATGGGCAGTGTCGGACTGTCCGGCCGCGCTTTCATCCCGCTGTTATCGAGTTTTGCGTGCGCCATCCCCGGCATCATGGCAACCCGTACCATCCAGAATCCACGCGATCGGCTCGCCACCATCATGATCGCCCCGCTCATGACGTGCTCGGCGCGGCTGCCGGTCTATGCGCTCATCATCGGCGCGTTTATTCCCGCGCGGCGCGTGTGGGGCGGCCTGGAATTGCAGGGTCTGGTGCTGTTCGCGCTGTATGTTGCCGGCGTGTTGGGCGCCATGGGCGTGGCCTTCATCCTCAAGCGCCTCAAGGCGGGCTCGCACCTTCAACCGCTGATGCTGGAACTGCCGGTGTACCACTGGCCGAGTCTGCGCAATCTCGCTTTAGGTCTTTGGCAGCGCATCGAGATCTTCATCAGCCGCGTCGGCACCATCATTCTGGCGCTCATGGTGATTCTCTGGGCGTTGAGTTCATTCCCCGCACCGCCCCCCGGAGCCACGGGCCCGGCCATTCAGTACAGCATTGCCGGCCACCTCGGCGCCTGGCTCGCGGTGCTGTTCAAGCCCATCGGTTTCAACTGGCAGATCTCCATTGCCCTGGTGCCTGGACTTGCGGCCCGCGAAGTCGCCGTGGGCGCTTTGGGCACCGTCTACGCGCTGTCGGCCACGGGCGAGGATGTGGCGGGCGTCCTGTCGCCCCTGATCGCGCACTCCTGGAGTCTGCCCACGGCGCTGTCGCTCCTTGCCTGGTACGTGTTCGCGCCGCAGTGTCTCTCGACGCTCGCCACCGTCAAGCGCGAGACCAACTCCTGGCGCTATCCTTTGATCATGGCCGCGTATCTGTTCGCGCTCGCCTACGTGGGCTCCTTCCTGACCTACCGCATCGCCAGCGCGGTCCTCGGAGCGGGCGCGTGAACGGCATCCTCGACCAACTGCTGGTGGTCACCGTGATCGTGGTGTGCTTGAGCTACGCCGTCCTCACGCTGGGGCCGCGCAGCTTGCGCCGCTCCCTGGCGCAACGGCTCTTGCGCTGGCTGGCGCGCGCGCCCCGAGCCTTCAGGCGGCCCGCGCTCGTAGCGCGGCTGGAGCGGGTCGGGGTCGCCTCGGCCTGCGGCGGCTGCGACTCTTGCGGTGACGCCAAGACTCCCGCGCCGGACTCGCGTGAGGTGAAGATCCCGGTTGCGACCATCGGTCGGCGGCGCTAGGGGGCGCCTTTCATCGTCACGGCGCCCGATACGCTCTTCGGGTCCACGGTGATTTCCTTGAGCTTGGCGGCGACATCCGCAGGCACCTCGGTCTGGTCCCGGCCGTGCAGGTGCTGTTTGAAGAACTCCTCCATGGCCGTGACCATGGCCAGATTGTTGATGGGCCGCGCGAAGCCGTGGCCCTCGTCGGGCGCCACCAGGTACTCCACCGGTTTGCCGTTGTCGCGCACCGCCGCGACGATCTGATTGCTCTCGCGGATATTCACCCGCGGGTCATTCTTGCCCTGCACCACCAGCAGCGGCGTGACGATGTCCTTCGCCCTGGTGAGCGGCGATTCGGCCACGAGCAACGCCTTGCCCTGCGCTGTCGTGGGGTCGGCCATGCGCGTGTACATGATCTTGCGCCCCGCCTCCCAGTAAGGCGGAATCGCCTCGAGCAGGGTGATCAAGTTCGAGGGCGCCACGATGGCCACGGCCGCGGCGTAGAGCTTGGGCGTGAAGGCGACGCCGGCGAGCGTGGCATAGCCGCCGTAGGAGCCTCCGGCGATGCCGACGCGCGACGCGTCGGCCGTACCTTGCGCGATGAGGGCTTTGACCCCGAAGGTCAGATCATCCTGCATCTTGCGGCCCCACTCACCGTTGCCCGCGTTCAGGAACTTCTTGCCGTAGCCGGTCGAGCTGCGGAAGTTCGGCTGCAGCACCGCGTAGCCGCGATTGGCCAGATACTGCGCCATGGTGTCGTAGCCCGAGAAATCACGCGCCCAGGGGCCGCCATGCGGGTAGATGACCAAGGGCAGTTTGTGCGGGTCCAAGCCTTTCGGCAGGGTGAGATAGGCAGGGATGTCGAGCCCGTCGGAGGACTTGAAGTGAAACGGCTTGCGCGATGCCAGCGAGGCGCGGGGCAGCTCTTCGCGTACCTTGTACTGCTCGGTGACGCTTTTGCCGTTGCGGTCCCAGAGATACACGATGCCGGGTTCGGTGTCGCTGTGCGCGATCACCATCCAGACGTTTTCGTCCGCTGAGCGGCCGCCGAAGCTGATCTGCAGGCCGGGGAGCTTTTTCTCCAGCCATTTCGAGTCCGCCTCGAAGGCCTTGTCCTTGAAATAGCGGCGCAGCGCGTCGTCCTCGTATTCCGAATAGAGCACGCGATGATCAACTTCGGAGATGCCGACGTCGCGGATGTCGACGCGCTTCAAGGGATCGCTCTCAAGCCTGGCGGCGGTGCCGCTGGCGATGTCGAGGAGCTCGAGTTCGGTGAGGTCAAGATCGCCTTTGTTGGTGGTCAGATACAGCTTCTCGCCGGAAGGGTCGAACTCGCCCGCCCCGCAGGACTCCAGAACGCTGCAGCTGTAGATCAGTTTGAAGCCATCCTCTCCGACCTTGAGGATTTCGGTGTCGCCCGCCTCGCTGGTGCGCTCGACGGCACGCAGCACGCCGGCGTCGTTGATGAGCCAGTTGGCGATGTGATCGGTGTTCTTGCGCAAGAGCTTTTTTTCGCCGCTGGAAATGTGCAGCTCGTACAAGTCGTGCCACTTAGGATCGCGGTCGTTGAGTCCGATGTAGAGAACGTCGGGCTGCTTTCTCGGGGCCGCGAAGATTTCGGTGCGCACGCCCTTAAGATTGGTGAGCGCACGCGTCGGCGGCACGCCATCGGCGCCTGCCGGCTGCTTCGGATCGACGGCGTAGACATTGAAGTTCTCATCGCCGCCGGAGTCCTGCGCCCAGAGAACGAACTTCGAGTCGCGGCTCCAGAAGTACTGGCGGATGGGACGAGAAGACTCGGCCGAAAGCGGCCGCGCCGCCGCGAAGGGCTCGTTGACGCCTTTGACCCAGATGTTGCGGGTTCCCTTGTAGGGCTTCAGGAACGACAGCATTTTTCCATCGGGCGAGATCTGTGCGCCGGAGATGGCCGGCTCGCCGAAGAACAGGTTACGGTCGATGACCGGCGGCTGCTCGGCGCGCACCGGCGGCGAAAGCGTCAGGCAGATCAGCGCGGCGAGCAAGTATGACAAGTGTTTCAAGGCGTTACTCCCTTCACCGGTGTTGCGGCACATTTTGAACGATTCTGCGCGCACCTGCACTGTGGCTGGGCGATAATGGCGCGAGTCTTCCTCATTACACACCACTCCAATCAATGCCCATTCCTCAAGTTCTAGAAGGTCGCCTGCGCTTGCCGGTGATCGGTTCTCCAATGTTCATCGTCTCGACGCCGAAACTCGTCGGCGCTCAGTGCAAGGCAGGCATCGTCGGATCGTTCCCGGCGCTCAACGCCCGTCCGGCGCCGCAGCTCGATGACTGGTTGTCGGAACTGAACGCGGAACTTGACGGGTTTCGTCGCCAACACCCCGAGGCGAGGGTGGCGCCGTTCGCGGTCAATCAAATAGTGCACGCCAGCAACAACCGCCTGGAACAGGACATGGCGATGTGCGTGAAGCACAAGGTGCCCATCGTGATCACCAGTTTGAGGCCTCCCGCCGAAGTGGTGCAGGCGGTGCATGCTTATGGCGGGATCGTGTTTCACGACGTCATCAACCTGAAACATGCCGAAAAGGCCGCCGCGCAGGGCGTCGACGGCATCATCGCGGTTTGCGCAGGGGCCGGCGGACACGCGGGCACCCTGAGCCCTTTCGCGTTGGTGAAGCAGATTCGCGAGGTGTATCCCGGATGCATCATCCTCTCCGGCGCGATGAGCACCGGCGCGGATGTGCTCGCGGCGCAGGCGTTGGGCGCCGATCTTGCCTATCTGGGCACTCGCTTCATCGCCGCGCTCGAGGCCAATGCGAGCCCGGAATACAAGCAGATGCTCGTCGACAGCGCGGCGGAGGACATCGTCTACACCAATCTTTTTTCCGGTGTGCCCGGCAACTACCTGCGCGGCAGCATCACGCGCGCCGGACTCGATCCTAACGATCTACCCGAGGGCAGCAAGAAAACCATGGACTTCGGCACCGAGGCGCTGCCCAAGGCGTGGAAGGAGATCTGGGGCGCGGGACAGAGCGTCAGTGGCATCCATGAAATCGACGGCGTCGCGCAGCTCGTCGACAAACTCGAGCGCGAGTACCTCGCCGCGCTCGGCCGCCTGAACAACGCGGCATGAGACTGCGCCCCGAACAACTTGCCCAGGCCTTAAGCCGCTCGCTCGCGCCGCTGTATCTGGTGAGCGGCGATGAGCCGTTGCTCGTCGGCGAGGCGGCCGATGCGATTCGCGCGGCGGCGCGCGCGCAGGGTTTCTCGGAACGCCAGGTGTTCTTCGTGGAGCGCGGCTTCTCGTGGGACGAGCTATTGAACTCGGCACAGTCGCTGTCGCTGTTTTCCGAGAAGCGCCTGATCGAGCTGCGCATGCCGTCGGGCAAGCCCGACAAGGGCGCACAGATGATCGAGGATCTTGCCGGCCGTCCGCAGCCGGATCTTCTGATCCTGATAGTCACCGACCGCTTGGACAAGAAGGCCACCGAAACCGCCTGGGTGCGCGCCATCGAAAAGGCCGGGGTGTTCGTGCCGGTATGGCCGGTGGAGACGGCCGCACTGCCGCAGTGGCTCAAGGCCCGGGCGCAGGGCATGAAGGTGGAGCTTGCGAGCGATGCTGCGCAGATTATCGTCGAGCGCGTGGAGGGGAATCTGCTGGCAGCGAAGCAGGAGCTCGAAAAGCTTGCCCTGCTCGCCGCCGGCCGGCGCATCGATGCGAAGCTGGTGGAAGGTTCGGTCGGCGACTCGGCGCGCTATGACGTGTTCCAGCTGTCGCAGGCGGCCGCGCAGGGCGAGGCGCAGCGCGCCTTGAAGATACTCGTGGGGCTGCGCAGCGAGGGCGTCGAGCCCACGCTGATACTTTGGGCCTTGTTGCGGGAGATCCGCGGGCTTTGGCAGGCGCGCGAGCGCGAGCGGCTCGCGAGCAGTGCCCGCGGCAGCGGTTGGAATCTCGCCGCCACGCCCACCTCCCAGTCGCTGTCGCGGCTGCGCAAGCTGCCGCTGGCAAGACTGCTGGTCCAGGCGAGCCAAGTCGACCGGACGCTCAAGGGCGTGGCCCCGGGGGACGCCTGGAGCGCTCTGACGGCACTCACCGGAGCGCTTGCGGGCGCTTTGCAAGCCGGCGCGGAATCAGGCAGGGTAGCTTCATGAACCCGATGGGTATTTTCGGCGGAACCTTCGATCCCATTCACTACGCGCATTTGCGCACCGCCTTCGAGCTGCAGCAGGCGCTGCGGCTGAAGGAGATCAGGTTTCTGCCGGCGGGCAACCCGCCGCACCGCGACCAGCCGTTCGCCAGCGCGCAGCTGCGCCTGGAGATGGTGAAGCTCGCCACCCAGGATCAACCGGGCTTCGTGGTGGACGATCGCGAGGTGCGCAAGGAAGGGCCCTCCTACTCGGTCGAGACGCTGGCGGAACTGCGCCACGAATATCCCGACCGTAGCATCTGCCTGATCGTGGGCATGGACGCGTTTTTGTCGCTGCCGAAGTGGCACCAGTGGCAGGAATTGCTGCAACTCGCGCATTTGGTTGTGGCTCATCGCCCGGGATGGCGCGCGCCGGGCATGGGGCCCCTGGGCGAGCTGCTGGTGGACCGCGGCACTGGCCGGATCGGCGATCTGCATGAGCAGCGGGCCGGCTGCATTTACATCCATGCGGTCACGCAGCTGGAGATTTCCTCCACCGAAGTGCGCCAGCTCATCGCCATGGGGCGCGATCCGCGCTTCCTCATGCCGGATGCAGTGCGTAAACTCATCCTAGATACCCAGTGTTACTCCAAGGGCCGGACGACGTAGTGGCAGTCAAACGCAAAAAGACCGCGGCGGAGCCGAAGCCGCCCAAGCAGCCGAAAAAAACCAAAACTGCGTCCGCAAAATCCAAAAGCACCAAGCCGGCGCTGCAAAGCGTCGTGATGGACGCGCTCGCCGACATGAAGGCGCTCGACGTCAAGATGCTCGACGTGCGCGGAATCACCGATATCGCCGATCACATGGTGATCGCCAGCGGCACCTCCGATCGGCACGTGCGCTCGGTGGCGCAGCGGGTGGTCGAGAAGGTCAAGGAAGCGGGCTTCCGGCCTCACGGCGTCGAAGGACAACAGGACGGAGACTGGGTATTGATCGACCTGAACGAGCTGATCGTGCACGTGATGCTGCCCCGGGTCCGCGAGTTCTACGGCCTGGAGAAACTGTGGGACCTGTCGCTCTCCAAGCGCGCCGCCCGCGGCTGATCGATCCTGGCTCATGAAGTGCCGGCTGCTCGCCGCCGGTACGCGCCTGCCTTCGTGGATCAACGAGGGATTCGCCGAATACCAGAAGCGGTTGCGCACGCCGTTGTCGCTCGAGCTGCACGAGATCAGCGTCGCCACGCGACGCGCCGGCGAGGACACGAAAAAAGCCGTGCAGCGCGAGGGCGCCGACATGCTTGCGCTGCTGGGCAAGGACGATTACGTGGTGGCCCTTGAGATCGGCGGCAAGGCCATGAGCACCGAGCAGCTGAGCCAGTGGTTGAAGGGCCGGCTGCAGGAGGGCAGGCCGCTCGCCCTGCTGATCGGCGGCCCCGACGGCCTCTCGGAGGGCTGCCGCCAGCGCGCCGACTTTTCCTGGTCGCTCTCGGCCCTGACGCTGCCGCATGCGCTGGTGCGCGTGGTGCTGGCCGAACAGATCTACCGCGCCACGAGCCTGCTCGCCGGACATCCCTATCATCGCGCCTGACGGGTCGCTTCGGTATCCTGTGGCGGATGCCCGCCGACTTCGTCTATCTCGCCTCCGCCTCCCCGCGACGCCGCGAGTTGTTATGCCAAATTGGGGTGGCTTTCCGCGTACTTGCCATCGCCATCGATGAACGCGCCCTGCCGGGAGAAATGGCCGGCGATTATGTGCTGCGGCTCGCCCGGGCCAAGGCCGAAGCCGGGTGGGCGCTACGCCCAAGCCCGGAGGCCTGCGTGCTCGGCGCGGACACGGCCGTAGTCATCGAGGGCGAAATACTCGGTAAACCTAAGCACGAGGATGATTGCGTGGCCATGCTGATGAAGCTCGCCGGCCGCACTCACCGGGTGCTCACCGCTGTCGCGGTGCGCTCCGCAAACGGGCTTCAGACAGCGCTGAGCGAGAGCGAGGTGACCTTCCGCGCCCTCGATGCAGCCGAGGCTGAGAGCTATTGGGAAACCGGGGAGCCGCACGACAAGGCGGGTGGCTACGCGGTGCAGGGCCTGGGGGCAGTATTCATCAGTGCGCTGCGGGGCAGCTTTTCGGGCGTCATGGGGCTGCCGCTGTTCGAAACGGCAGAGCTATTGAGCCACGCCGGCGTCGCCCACTGGAACAAGGTGTACGGGCAGCAATGAGCCTCGAAATCCTCATCAATGCCTCGAGCCACGAGGCGCGCGCCGCGGTGGTCGAGAACGGCGTGCTGCAGGAGGTGTTCCTGGAGCGCGCCAGCCGCCGCGGGCTCATAAGCAACATCTACAAGGGCCGCGTGTCGCGAGTCCTGCCCGGGATGCAGGCGGCCTTCATTGACATCGGCATGGAGCGCACCGCGTTCCTGCACGCCTCGGACATCCTGGATCCGAAGCATGCGGGCACGGGCATCGAACCGCCCCAGACCGAGAGCATCAGGTCGCTGGTCGCCGAGGGCAACGAGATCCTGGTGCAGGTGGTGAAGGATCCGCTCGGCACCAAGGGAGCGCGCCTCACCACCTACATCACCCTGCCATCCCGTTACCTGGTGTACATGCCCAAGGGCCAGGGTGTCGGCGTCTCGGCACGTATCGAGGTCGAGGGCGAGCGCGAGCGGTTGCGCGCTGCGGTGCAGGCGGGCGTGGAGACCAACGAGGGGGCAGGCTACATCGTGCGCACCGCGGCAGAGGACAGCTCGCCCGAGGCGCTGCGTGCCGACATGGCGTACCTGCGCAAACTGTGGGAATTCGTGCGCCAGAAAGGCTTGAGAACCCAGCCGGGGAACCTGGTGCACGCGGACCTGCCGCTGCACCTGCGGGTACTGCGGGACCTCATGCGGCACGATGTGGACCGCGTGCTCATAGACCAGCCGAGCGCACACCGCGAAATGCTGGAGTTTGCCGCCGCCTTCATGCCGGAAGCGGTGCAGCGCATCGAACTGTATGCGGAACCCAGGCCCGTATTCGAGCTGCATCATGTCGAGGAGGAGATCCAGAAGGCGCTCGAGCGCAAGGTACAGCTCAAATCCGGCGGCCATCTGGTCATCGATCAGACCGAGTCGATGACCACCATCGACGTCAACACCGGCGCCTTCGTGGGGCACCGCAACCTCGAGGAAACCATCTTCCGAACCAACCTCGAGGCGGCCGTCAGCATCGCGCGGCAGTTAAGACTGCGTAACCTGGGCGGCATCATCATCATCGATTTCATCGACATGGAGGAGGCGGAGCACCGCCGCCAGGTGATCCAGGCCCTGGAAAAAGCGCTGAAGGAGGACCATGTCAAGACCAACATATCCTCCGTGAGCCCGTTGGGACTGGTGGAAATGACCCGCAAGCGCACCCGCGAGAGTCTGGAACATCTGCTATGCCAGGCCTGTCCAACGTGCGAGGGCCGGGGTTTCGTCAAGACCGCGGAAACAGTGTGCTACGAAATATTCCGCGAGATCGTGCGTCAATCCCGTCAATTCGAATGCCAGCAGCTCATGGTGCTCGCGCACCAGGATGTCATCGAGCGGCTGCTGGACGAGGAATCATCGGCCCTGGGGGAGATGGAGCTGGTGACCGGCAAGCCCATCCGCTTGCAGACCGAAGCGCTCTACACCGTCGATCAATACGATGTCGTGCTGATGTAAATGCAACTCCGTAGGGCTGGCAAGATAGCGCTGTACGGCGCCGCGGGCGTCGTGGGGTTGGTAGTGATCCTGATGCTCGCGATCAAGATTCTGCTGGACCGCGCCCCCGAGTATCAGGCCCAGATCAAGGCCTGGCTGTTTCAGCAGACCGGCTATCACGTCGAGTTTGCGAGCGTCTCGCCGGCCTTCCGTTGGTACGGCCCGGAACTTTATCTGGACCGATTGGAGCTTAAATCGCAGGACGGCCAGCGAGTGCTGGCGCGTGCCCGCGGCGGCAGGGTGGGCGCGGATCTGTTGCGCCTGGCCTTGAGCGGCAAGCTCCTGGCCGGCCGCATCGAGCTCGATTCGCCTGAGATTTCCGTCGAGCGCCTGGGGCCGGACCGTTTCCTTGTAGCCTCCGAGTTCATCGTCGGCGGCAGCGACAACGGCAAGCATCTGAGTCTCGATGCCCTGCCGAGCGGCAGGCTCGCGATTCGTCACGCGGCCATCACTCTTATGAACTGGAACCTAACCCTGCCGCGGTTGACTTTGGCTGACGTCAATCTCGAGGCGCGTCACGACTCCGACAAGCTGGAGATCGCCGCGAGCGCTGCGCTGCCGGCCGCCTTGGGCGGCGATGTCAACGTGCGGGTACGCACGCGCGGCAAGGGCGATCTTGCCTCGCTCGAGTGGAACGGGCTGGCACGACTGCGCAGCGTGACCTTCCAGGGCTGGCGCAAGCTTCTGCCGGAGTATTTGTCGGGCCTCGATGCCGGCGTCGGCGCCTTCCAGGTCAGCGCGGGGGGCAGTGGGGCGAGCATCTTGCGCGCGGATCTGGATTTTGCGGCAAGCGGCGTCGTCACCAAACTCGCCGACGGACCGGTGGCTAAGTTCGATCAGATGAGCGGGGTGCTGACCCTCACCCATAACGGCTCCGATTGGACCCTCGCAGGTCGGAGGGTGCGCGCCACGGGACGCGATCCGGAATCGGCCTTCGATGTCAGCTGGCGCCGCACCCCGCAGGGACTCATGGCGCTCTCGGCGCGCGCCAATTATCTGCGCGCCGAGACCCTGCTGCCCCTCACCGGCTTTCTGCCGCAGAAGGAGGTGCGCGACAACCTGCGCGCCATCGCACCCACCGGCGAGTGGACCGACGCGCTCGTCGCGCTCAACCGCGCCGGCGCGGATGAACCGTGGCGGTTCACGGTGCGCGGCAAGTTCAAGAACGCCGGGTTCGCGTCCGTCGGTCACGCCCCGGGCCTTCGCGGACTTTCCGGCAGCATTCAGGGCACCGAAGCGGCCGGACGCATCGCACTCGACTGCGGCAAGAGCGCCTACGCTTGGCCGTCACAGTTCCCGCAGACCTTGGAGTTGACCGGCCTGAAGGCGAACCTCTATTGGAGCCGCGGCGCGGACCAGCTGCTCGTCGCCTCGCGCGACTGGCAGTTCAAGACACCGGACTCCGCGGCGAACGGCATGGTTTCCTGGCGGCAGAGCGGCGAGGAGTCCCCGCTGCTCACCCTGGTTGCCGGCATCAGCGGCGGCAATGCGTCCAACGCAAAGAACTATTTTCCGAAGGGCTTGATAGCGCCGAGCGCGCTTGAGTGGCTGAACCATGCGTTCCTCGGCGGTCGCCTGGCGCACGCCGATGCACTCATCCGCGGCCCGGTGCGCCAATTTCCGTTTCGCGACGGCAGCGGGCTGTTTCTGGTGCACGCCACCATCGATGGCCTCAAGCTCAACTACGCCGAGGGCTGGCCGCAGGCGGAACTCAATGTCACGCAGGCGGAGTTTCGCAACGAGGGGCTCACGGTGCATGCGAATGCCGGTCGCGTCGGCGATTTGCCGGTGGGCGCCAGCGAGGCGCGCTTCGCGGATTTCAAGAACGGCGAGTTGCGGGTTCGCTCCAGCACCCAGGCGGATGCCGGCCAGGCCTTAGCCTACCTTCGCGCCTCGCCTTTGGACGGGATGGCGGAGCACGCTTTCACCGCGGCCGATGCCTCCGGCGACCTCGAGGCGAGCATCGACCTGTTCCTGCCGTTCAACGATTTCGATCACCGCCGGGTGCTGGTAAGCGGACATCTGGAGGGCGCCACGCTTGCCAAGACGCAATCGGCTCTCAAGGCCACGGACATCGCCGGCGATTTCGACATCGACGGCGCGCAGATCGTGCACGCCGATCTGCATGGACTCTTGTTGGGCGGCCCGTTCCAGGCACAGGCGCGCGCGGCCCGCGGCAAGTCTGCAAATCGTACGCAACTGGAATTCCGCGGCAACTTGTCCGCGGAGGCGCTGCGTTCGCAACTTCAGCTGCCAGACTCGGTCGCACTGTCCGGCACCACCGACTGGCGGGCGGTGCTCAAAATCGCCCCCGAGCCGCAGCGCGAACGCTCGTTGCGCCTGAGCTCATCGCTCTCCGGACTCGCCCTGCATTTTCCCGCTCCGCTCGACAAGCCGGCGGCGGTGCCATTGCCCTCAGCCGTCGAGGTGCAGTGGCCGGCGGGCGGCGGCATGCAGGGGCACGGCTCGTTGGGCTCGCTGCTGGACGCGGTCTTTGCGCTGCGTTCCGATGCCGACGGCTACCGCCTTACCCATCTCGCGCTCAACTTCGGCGCCGACGCGCCGGGCCCCAACGATGCCCAGATCCTCAATGTCGGCGGGTCGGTGGAACGGGTGGATCTGGCGGGCTGGCTGGCTCTCAATCAGCCCGGCAAGAGCGGCAGGCCTCTGAGCTACTATTTGAAGACCGCGCAGATCCAGGTCGCGGAGCTCGACTATCTCGGCCTCGCATTTCACGACGTGGGGCTCGATCTGAAGGTGCTCGACTCGGGGCTGTCCATCGGGGTTTCGGGTCCCAACGCGGTGGGCAGCATATCGGTGCCGAACGCAGCG
Source organism: Steroidobacteraceae bacterium (assembly GCA_036494165.1). Lineage (GTDB taxonomy): Bacteria > Pseudomonadota > Gammaproteobacteria > Steroidobacterales > Steroidobacteraceae > Bog-1198. Next base: position 97,291 of record DASXOQ010000001.1, on the reverse strand, counting down.
GCGGAGCCGTGGAATCTCGAGTTCGAGAAGCTGCGCTTCGAAGTGGCGGGCCGCGACGATGAGGATGACGATGTCGCCGACGCAAACAGCGCGGCCAGCGGTTTCTCCAATCCCCGCAACATCCCCGCCCTCGACTTCCATGCGGCCCAACTGGTCTGGGGCGAACGCCGCTTCGGCGATGTGCGGGCCGTGCTCGCCAAATTGGACGACGGCATCGAACTCAAGCAGCTCGACGTCACCGGTTCGACCTTCAACGTCAAGGCAGTGGGCGAGTGGCGCGGCAGCGATGACGGAGACGCCCGCATCGTCGGCGCATTCACCAGCACCGACGTGCAAAAGACCCTGAAGGATCTGGGTTACGCACAAGTCATGCAGGCAAAATCGGGGAAGATGGATTTTGACCTCAAATGGAAGGGACCGCCGACCTCTGCAGCCCTCGCCGGCGTTGCCGGCAAGGTTTCGCTCGCGTTCGACAAGGGGCAGATCAGCGGGATCAAGCCGGGCGCGGGCCGAGTCCTCGGACTCACCAGCATCGCGACCCTGCCGCGCCGCCTGTCGCTCGATTTTTCCGACTTGACCGACAAGGGATTGGCCTTCGATACGGTGCGCGGCGATTTCGGGCTGCATGACGGCAACGCCTACACGGACAACGTGCTGCTCAAGGGCCCCGCCGCCGAGATCGGACTGATTGGCCGGGTCGGCTTGAAAAACCGCGACTATGACCAAACTGCGGTAGTGACGGGCAGCGTGGGCAATTCCCTGCCCCTGGCAGCCCTGGTGGGCGGCCCGGTGGTGGCCGGGGCGGTGCTGGTGTTCACCCAGGTGTTCAAACAGCCCTTAAAGGGCCTGGCGCGAGGGTATTATCGTATTACGGGCGGTTGGGACAACCCGACCGTGGAACGCATTAAAGGCGCAGAAGCGGCCGCCGCAACTGCCGAGGCACCGAAATAATGGGCACTGTTGCCGCCATTCAGATGACATCCGGTCACATCGTGGCCGAGAACTTGAAACAGGCCGGCGCGCTGTTGCGCGAGGCCAAAGAGCAGGGGGCGGACATCGCCTGCCTGCCGGAAAATTTCCCGTTCATAGGCCTCAAGGACATCGACAAGCTGGGTGTCGCCGAAGTCGACGGCACCGGCGAGGTCCAGGCCTTCCTGAGCGAGACGGCACGAGCGCTCAAGATGTGGATCCTGGGAGGGACCATCGTATTGAAGAGCAAGTTCGACAAGCGCGTCACCAATACTTCCCTGCTGATCGATGCCGACGGCAAACGCGTGGCGCGCTACGACAAGATCCACCTCTTCGACGTCACCATCCCGGGACGCAATGAGCAGTATCGCGAGTCGAACCACGTGGCGCCGGGCGTGGCCGCGGTGCTCGCCGACACGCCCGTCGGGCGGCTCGGCATGTCGGTTTGCTACGACATGCGTTTCCCTGAGCTCTACCGGGAACTCGTGACGCGAGGCGCCGAATGGCTCGCCATGCCCGCCGCCTTCACGGTGCCCACGGGGCGTGCCCACTGGGAGACGCTGCTGAAGGCCCGCGCGATCGAGAATCTCTGCTACGTGGTGGCGCCGGCCCAGTGGGGCACGCATTCGAGCGGCCGCGAGACCTTCGGCGACTCGCTCATCGTAGATTACTGGGGTGCCATCCAGGCGCGTCTGCCGCACGGCGTCGGTGTGGTGAGTGCCGCCTTCGATCTGGCCAAGCTGCATGAGTCGCGGCTGCGATTTCCCGCTCTGGACAACCGGCGCATCGGAGTTTCGCAGGAACCGGTGGCGGTGATGGCATGAATGCCGCCGCGCAGGTAGTCCGTTCGACGTTCCAGGTTGCCGAAAAGTCCATCCTCGTGCCCTCCGGGCTGGATGAGAACCGCCTAAGCCAGGTATTGGGCTCGATCATGGCGCGCGGAGTCGACTATGCGGATCTGTACTTCCAGCTGTCGCGCGAAGAGTCCTGGGCGCTCGAGGACGGCATCGTCAAGGATGGTTCGCACAACATCGAACAGGGCGTCGGCGTGCGCGCCATCAGCGGCGAAAAAACCGGATTCGCCTATACCGACGAGGTGCTGCTGCCCGCTCTGATGGAGGCATCCGACGCGGCACGCGCCATCGCCCGAAGCGGCGGCGACAAGGCGGTCAAGGCCTGGCAGCGTCCGCGCACTCACCAGCTGTACCTGCCCATCGATCCGCTCGACGCCATCAAGGACGAGGACAAGGTGGCGTGGCTGATGAAAATTGACGCCGAGACCCGGCGCTCGGACCCGCGCGTCAAGCAGGTGATGGCCTCGCTCTCGGCCGTGCACGAGGTGGTGCTCATCGCCTCGAGCGACGGGGTGCTGACGGCCGATGTGCGCCCGCTGGTGCGCATCAATGTCTCGGTGATCGTGGAGCAGAACGGACGCCGCGAGCAGGGATACAGCGGCGGCGGCGGCCGCATCGGCCTCGACGAACTGCTGCGCGGTGATGCGCCCTTCGCCCACGGCCGCGAGGCGGTGCGCCAGGCGCTGGTCAACCTCGAAGCCGTGGCGGCGCCCGCGGGCCCGATGACTGTGGTGCTGGGGCCGGGCTGGCCCGGCATCCTGTTGCACGAGGCCATCGGGCACGGCCTGGAAGGGGACTTCAACCGCAAGGGCACGTCTGCGTTTTCCAACCGCATCGGCCAGAAGGTTGCCGCCGATGAGATAACCGTGGTGGACGACGGGACGCTCGACCGGCGCCGTGGATCTCTCAACGTCGACGACGAGGGCACGCCGACCCAGTGCACCACGCTCATCGAGAACGGGGTCTTGCGCGGCTACATTCAGGACAAGATGAATGCAAGGCTCATGGGCATGCCAGCCACCGGCAACGGTCGGCGCGAGTCGTTCGCGCACATGACACTGCCGCGCATGACCAACACCTACATGCGCGGCGGATCGCGCGCTCCCGAGGAAATCATCGCCTCGGTCGACAAGGGCCTGTATGCGGTCAATTTCGGCGGCGGGCAGGTCGACATCACCTCCGGCAAGTTCGTGTTCTCCGCGAGTGAGGCCTACCTGATCGAAAACGGCAAGATCGGCGCGCCCGTCAAGGGCGCCACCCTCATCGGCAACGGGCCCGACGTGCTCACGCGCGTGAGCATGGTGGGCAGCGACATGCGCTTGGACGGAGGCGTGGGCACCTGCGGCAAGGAGGGCCAGTCGGTTCCGGTCGGCGTCGGTCAGCCGACGCTGCGCATCGACGCGCTGACCGTCGGCGGCACCGGCTGATCTGCGTTTCTGTGCACTTGCGCCGCAATGATCAGTGTCGGCGGCGATTTGCGCATGCGAGCATGCATTCGCGGTGACTTCACGGATCGAACAGGGCATTAGCCTAGTGCAGGAAGCTGAACCGCAGTGCGGGCGCACGCCGATGCCGGGCGTCGCGCCCGCTCTTTTGACGTGTCGCCGCTGAGTCTTCCCGATAAACGCAGCAGCCGCGTCGATGTGCTGCGCGGCCTCGCCATCCTCTCGGTGCTCCTGCTGCATTTCTCGCTCACCTACCATCTCGCGGACGGTCCTTGGACCGTGCTCATTCCGGCCGCCTTCATTCGCGCCCTGGTCAACAACGGCAACTATGGCGTGACGCTGTTCTTCGTCATGTCCGGATTCCTCATCAGCAGCAACAATCTGCGCCGCTTCGGCGCGCTCTCGGCGGTGCGCCTGTCCTCGTTCTATGCCTTCCGTTTTGCGCGCATCGTTCCGCCCCTGCTGCTGGCGCTAGCGATCATCGTGCCGCTGGGCCTGGCGCACGTGCCCTCGTTCGACAACGTGCAGCACGCAGAGCCGCTGCCGCGATCTTTCTTTTTCGTGGTGGTGTTGTCGGTGCTCACCTTCTGGCACAACGTGCTGATGGAGTGGCGCGGCTACTTCAACTACTGCCTGAATATCTATTGGTCGTTGTCGGTCGAGGAGGTGTTCTACCTCACCTTCCCTCTGGCCTGCCTGCTCCTCCGGCGGCGCGCGCTGATCGTTGCGCTGTGCGTTGCCGCCATTGCCTTTGCGCCGCTGTATCGCTTCTGGCACCGGGACGACGAACTTTTTTTCATGTACGGGTATCCCGCTTGCTTCGATGCCATAGCCTTCGGATGTCTCACGGCGCTCTTGTCGGCAGACGTCTCGATCGGCGAGCGGCAGGGCAGGGTGCTCAGGATCTTCGCGTGGCTCGGCATCGCCGCCACCTACCTCGCCGGCATCGACCGTCACGAGGTTTTCGGCTTCTCGATCATCGCGCTGTTTGCCTCAGTGCTGCTGTTCGGCGCGTTGCGGTCCGCCACGGCGCCCGGTTGGGCGGCGCGCTGCCTCGCCTGGCTCGGCAGGCACAGCTATGAGCTGTACCTGTTTCACATCGTGGTGTTGGGCGCGCTGCGCGATCTTTGGCCGCGTTCAGAGATCGGTGCCTCGGCGAAGCTGCCGCTCCTGGCGCTGTTCCTGCTTATGTCCTGCGCGCTCGCTGCGGCGATCGCGCGCTACTTCGCCGACCCCTTGAACGGTTGGCTGCGTCGCAGGCTCGCTCCCACATAAAAAAAGCGGGCCCAGCAGGGCCCGCTCGTGCTCCGTTTGTGAACTGTCCTATCGATCAGTATTCGCCGTGATCGCCATGAAAGTCGAACAGATCGAACAGATCGCTCAACGCCGGCGTGTTCAACGGCACGTACGGGTTGTGGCGTTCGCTGATCGGGTTCGGGAAGTTGTCGCGGCTGCGGTGGGTCACCGGTTTGAGATCCCAGTTGCGCTCGATGAATTTCAGAATCGAGACGTGATCGGAATACTCGTGGGAGATGTGACCCGGATTGGTGTAGCGCGAAACCACCATCAGCGGTATGCGCGTGCCGTCGCCGAAGAAGTCGAGTGGCTGCACGTAGCCCGAGTCGTAGTAGCCGCCGCCTTCATCGAAGGTGATGAAGATTGCCGTGTCCTTCCAGAGTTCCGGATTGGCGCGCACCGCATCCACGATTTTCTTGCTGAAGCCTTCGAACAGGTTCAGCTTCGAGGAGGCCGGGTGACCGTCCACCAGACCGCTCGGCTTCACGAACGACACGGCGGGCAGGGTGCCGTTCTTGATGTCGTTGTAGAGGTCGCTCGTGTCCTGGATGTGGGCCTTGCGGACCGACTCGTTGGCCATGATCGAAGTGTCGTACTGGAACGGATTGCAGATGTTGCAATATTCGTCCGTATTGGCGCCCATCGCGCCGTAGTTCAACTGGTAAGGATCCGGCACGTAGTTGTTCCACTGGTCGCCGTAATACTTCCAGGACACCTTTGACTCCAGCAACCGGTCGCCGATGCTCGGTACCGCGGAGGGCGGAATGGTGAACACCGTGTTGTCGGGGGAAGGATCGGTGAAGGCATTGTGGCCGTTGCCGAAGTAGCCCGGGTTGTAGTTGTTGAGCAGGTAGTAATGACCCACTTCGCAATGCGGGTCGATCGGACGCGGCAGCGACTGCAGATACTTCACCACCGTGCTGACGCCCGGTTGGCGGGGATCCGCACAGTCGCTGTACGAACCGCCCCCGGAGGAGGGCGAGCCGAAGGAGCCGCCGCCGTAACCATCCTCGGTGTACCAGTTGTTGGTCTTCGGTGCCGGGTTCGGATTCTCTACCTCATCCACCACGCCCGCATTCGCCGTGCCTGCGGCCACTTCCACCTTGTGAGGCGGCGTCTTGGCATGACCGTCACCGTCGGTGAAGTAAATGGCATCGCCGTGACCCAGCATGATGTGGTTGGCGCCGGTACCGCCGTTGACCGATTGATGGAAGTTGTCGCTCATGGCGAAGTTGTCGGCCAGCCACTTGAAGTAGGGCGCGTCGCCTTTCTGCACATTGTAGAAACCCAGGGCGGTTGAGCCTTCGCCGGTGACGCTGGCCGTGGGCGAGTACTCGGTGCTGAAGTTGGCAGGCTGCGCTGCGCCGTTGGCGCCGGCACCCACGGTCACTTCGACCCACGAGAACAGCTGCGAGTCGCAGCCTGAGGGGCGCTCGGGCGTGATGTGCGCGATGCTGCAGTCGAGCTGCTGCCACATCTGATAGAAGCGGTGCACGGGGCTCGCTGCGTAGTCGTTGTAGGAGAAGGTCTCGCCGGTCAATTGGAACGGTCCCGGGGGCAGCTTGCTGACGTTGGCGATGCGCTGGTCGGGGGTCTTGGAGGTCTGGCCGGTGCCACCGCTCACCAGATACTGGTAGTAATCGGCGGGCAGGCCGTTTTCCGACTGCTGGGCAAGGCTCAGGCTGTCACCGGTGACGTAGGAATCCTTCGGTCCGCCGACCAGAGGTGCGGGCAGGACGTTGCCCGGAAATGCGGACTTGCTGGGGCTCAACAGGAACGCATCGCCGCCCGGGTCGGACGCCGCGTGTTGCTCGGCCATGTAGAAATTCGGTCCCGGTGCGCCGTCCTTGTAGACGATCCCTTCAGAGAGAAGATTCCAAACCGACTCGCCGCGCTTCGGCTCATAGGTCGCAAACACGTGATCGAAGCTGCGGTTCTCGCCGATGATGACGATGACATGTTTGATCGGCGAGCGCGTGTCACGGCTGTGATTCTCGGCCGCGGCGGCGAATGTGGCGCCGAGTGACAGTTGAAATGCCGCGGCGGCGCAGACGCCGACACGGACACCTGCAAGAGTGTGCGAGATGACTGTGCGTAGATTCACAAGGCTTCCTCCCGTTGCTGTAGTAATTGGCTTGCGCGAATGCGCGAAAGGCAACGTTTTAGAGGAGGCTCATTGCATTGATATGATGATTACGTTAACTAGAAACCTGGCGGAAAAAATCCTTGCAACAGTTACAACGCTGTTGCAGCGCGGATCATTTCGGCTCCACGCGGATCAGTCCCATCATGCCGCCGTCTTCGTGCTCGAGCAGATGGCAGTGATAGACGAAGGTCCCCACGATGGCAGGGTCGCGAAAGTCCATCCTGAGCCGCACGCTTGGATAGCTCAGTGCCCGTCCGTTGTAGTAGGGCACATTCACGGTATCGCGCAAAAAGCGTTCGTTCACCGGCATTCCCAACCAGTCCATCAGCAGGAAGTGAATCTGATGAATGTGGAATGCATGCAGTTCGTTGGAGCGGTTCTCGATGATCCAATCCTCGACCTCGCCCTGCCTGACCACGATGTTGGGCGTGTCTGACGTCGGATCGAACGCTTGTGGCTTGTCGCCGTCCACGGTGATGTAGAACTCGGTGGCGCTGTTGGGATTTTTTGGGTCGGTAAGCTTCTCGGAGAAATAGAGCCGACGGACGCGCACCGGCGCGACGTTGCCGAGCCAGGGCAGCGAAGGCGGCGGCAACGGTTGCGGCGTGGCGTTCAGCGCGCTTTGCGGCTCCGGCGCTCCGTCGCTCGCCACGATGTGCGCAAGTGCGCGGTTGGGGTCGTTCTCGCCGCCGGCGCCCGTGTCCACGCTGCGGGTGACGAACAGCACATCGTTCGCGCCGGCGTCCGGCGCATCGACCAGGAATTCTGCGCGCGCGCCCGGCGGCAGTCCGATGTGATCCACCCATTCGATGGCATCGCCGGGATTGCCGTCCTGGTTGGTCGGCACTCCGTCGATCGCCACCACGCCGATCTTCTCGGGCGTATGGCCCTGCACCACGGCAAGATTCAGGTAGGTGATGCCCGCGGCGTTCACGACCCGCCACAGCTGGCGCTCGTGGGGGCGCATTCGAATGACCGCCGGCGGATAATCGGGATAGGGAACCGGAACGAAATTGATCGACAGGTCCTTGGCTGGACGCCCGAAGCCGGTGCCATTGTTTGCCGAGTCGCCATCCCGATCGATGAGCATCTTCGGGACCACCGGCTCGCGAGCGCTCGGGGGCGCGTCGGGGTTCACCAGGTCCTGATCACGGATCACGAAAACCCGTTCCGGCAGGCCCGCAAGCTGTCGATTGGCGCGCTCGAGGCCCTCGATGATCAGCGCTCCCGAAGCACCCCCCACCACCTGAATTTTGCTGAAGCCGTGAATATGCGGGTGGTACCAATAAAGTCCCGTGGGCTGTTCCATCGGAATTTTGAAGCGGTACTCGAAGGGCGAATCGGAGGGCTGAACCGAAGTCTTGATCACTTCGTCCGCGTGGCAGGTGGGGGGCAATGACAGGCCGTGAAAGTGCAGGTTGGTTGCAGTGATCGACATCATCCCGCTTGCGCAAGGGTCGCCACTTTTCTTAGGAACTCCATGGGAATGCGCGTGCGGGTTGAAATCTTGCAGCTCGTTCTTGAGTTTCAAGACCAGAAGATCCCCGCGCTTCAGGTGCAGCGTCGGGGAGACCGAGCCGTCCGGCGTGACGTAGCAGTAACGCACGGTGCCGTCGCTTTCCCTGGAGTTGCGCAGCGACAGATCGACGCGTAATTCTCCGTTCTCGCTGCGAAGATCGGCAGGCTCAGGCACCTGACTTCCGGGCGGCGGCCGGGAGCATCGGTCCGGCGCGGCATGCAGCGTAAAGCTGAGAAGACAGAGCGCCGCAATGCCAAGAAGTCGCAACGTCACGGCCACCTTCGCCCGAGGAAATCGCGCAGGCTAGCTCGCAAGCGTTACCGAGAGGTGACAGCGACCCCCTGCGCGAGCTAGCCTTTCGCGCTCCGAGGCGTGGGGGCTCATCGAAATAATATGAAAAAATTACAGTCATTCGCGATCGCTGCGTTGCTCGCGTGCTGCACGGCCTGGGGCGCGAGTCCAGCGATGCAGCTGCGTCTGCCCCAGCCCGCATCGGCGGCATTGGACGGCATCGATGCCGAGCGCATCCGTGCTCATGTGAAGTTTCTCGCCGACGATCTGTTGGAGGGGCGGGGTCCCGGCACCCGCGGCGGAGATCTCGCCGCCGCCTACATCGCGACGCAGTTCGAACTGGCCGGGCTGAAGCCGGCCGGCGATGCGGGCTCATACCTGCAGAAGGTGAATTTCGTCGGCGTGCATACCGATCCTTCCACCACGGCCGCCTTCAAGGATGCCCAGGGTGCGAGCGTCCCGTTGAAGCTCGGTGCGGATTTCGTCACCAGCAACCAGACCCAGACCGCCTCGACCGATGTTGACGCGCCCATCGTATTCGTCGGCTACGGCATCCAGGCGCCCGAGTATCAGTGGGATGATTTCAAGGGGATCGACGTCAAGGGAAAAGTGGTGCTCGTGATCGTCAACGAGCCGCCTTCCCAGGATCCCAAGTTCTTCAAGGGCGAGGCGCTGACCTACTATGGCCGCTGGACCTACAAGTTCGAAGAGGCTGCTCGGCAGGGTGCGGTCGGCGCGCTCATCATTCACCGTACCGACCTTGCGAGCTACGGATGGGACGTGGTGCAGAACTCCTGGAGCAACGAGCAGGTGTACCTCGCCGGTGACAAGGATCCGAAGTTGAAGTCAGCCGCATGGCTGCAGCTCGATGCTGCACGCAGATTGCTCGCGAGCGCGCATCTCGATGTGGATGGCCTCATCAAGGAAGCTGGAACCCGAAAGTTCAAGGCGCGTGAGCTGCCCATGCGCTTTACCGCGCACATCGTGAGCGAGGTGCGCAAATTCACCTCCTACAATGTCCTTGCGCTCCTGCCGGGTACCTCATCCGGTCCCGACCAGGCGGTCATCTACAGCGCCCACTACGACCATCTCGGCATCGATCCTAATCTGAGCGGCGATAAGATTTACAACGGCGCCGTCGACAATGCAACCGGCTGCGGCATTCTCCTGGAGCTCGCGCATGCGTTCGCGCCCTTGAAACCGCCGCATTCGGTGCTGTTCGCCGCCGTGACCGCCGAGGAAAAAGGCCTGCTGGGCTCGGATTACCTGAGCAAACATCTGCCGATGGCCGCGGCCCGCGTGAACCTAAATCTGAACTTCGATGCGGTCGCCCCGCTCGGTGTCCCCGAGTCGGTGTCGGTCACCGGCGCAGATCGCACTTCGTTTTATCCTACAGTGGAAAAGACCGCCGCCGCATTCGGCTTCGAAATCCAACCCGATGCCGCGCCTGGTGCTGGCCACTACTACCGCTCCGATCATTTCAGCATGGCGCATGCGGGCATTCCGGCCTTCTCCATCAGCGAGGGCATCAAGTTCGCAGGCCATACCGCCGAGTGGGGGCGAGAGCAGGCCGAGGATTACAATTCGAAGCGCTATCATCGTCCGGGCGATGAGTATTCAGCGTCGATGGACTTCAGTACCGATGCAATGATTGCAAAATTCGGCTTCGCGCTGGGCTGGCAGTCGCTCGGCGCGGACGAATCCATCAAGTGGAACAGCGGCGATGAGTTCGCAGCCGCGCGTCGCCGAAGTGAGACGCAGTGACGCGGAACTTGCCATAAGCTAGCCTGTCATAACTCGCCGAGCGTGCATTGCGTCGCTGCTCGGCGACGTACTTCAAGTTCGAGAATCGTGTCTGCGGTGGACCGTGCACCGTGTCTCACCGTTCCCGCGGCACGTGTCTGTAGGCTTCTTCCGTCAATAAATCCGGAGTACTCATGGCCGCCGACAACTCAATGACGGGCAATTTTCAGTTCAAGCTGCCCAAGGACCTAGTGTCTGAATCGAAGCGTCAACCTAAGCCAAAAGGCGAACAATTGCGCGTAGAAGGTTGGCGCAACTCATGGTTATCCCGCCTCTCCGAGCTTATTGTCGGCAAAGACTGAGGAAATCAGTTCAAATCAGCGTGAATTTAAGTTAAATATGGGGGGCTTCCGCCAAGCCCCCGAATTAACATGGCACACGGAGGTGCGATTCATGCGTCTGGCTCGACCCGTTTACGAAACTCTACCGCTGCTCTACATGGCGATCGGCATAGCGGCGATTGCCCTGTCGTATTTTTGTGCGCCGGGATTTCCCGGCAAGCTCGCGTTCCTCATTGGTGTGATGGCGGAGGTCGCCGCGCTCACGCTGGTGCTGCGGCGCCAGGATTACCGCGCGTTGAGCCGCGAGTATTCGGGTGAGACCATCGAATTGCCCTCATCGCTTCACGGTTGAGGACGCCGCTCAACTCTTCTCGATGACTTCCGTCTCCGCCGGATCCACGGCGGCACGCACCCGCGGCGCGCGTTCGTCGATATACATGATTTCGTGCTGACCCACCTGCACCACGTCGCCATCATTGAGGTTGTGGCGCCGGACCCGCTTTGACTGCACGGAAATGCCGTTGGTGCTGTTGAGATCCTCGATCACGCAGGAGTCGGTCTGCGTCACGATCTGGCAATGGTGCCGCGAGATGAATTTGCTGTCGATTTGAATATCGTTGTCGGGCGTGCGCCCAATGACGAGCCGCCCCGGACGCAGTTCCCGTTCGAGCACCGTCTTGCCTTCCGAGGCGAGCAGTATCCGGCCGACCGCGGGCGAGGTCACGGGCAACAAATTGTGCTCGATGTTCGCCAAATGCATGCGGTTGGTATTGGAACCGACCTCCACCCACTGCAACTCTTGGATCGCCGCCTCGAGTTCCGCCGCGGTGACGCGATCCTTGTTCTCGCTGAAGGCCGCCATCATGGCGGTATCGCACAGTGTATTGACCAGGCGCGGCACGCCGCCGGTGTAGCGGAAAATGGCCGGATAGATGTCCTCGTCGAAGATGCGCCGTCCCTGCGAGCCTGCGACTTCCAGACGGTGGTCGATGTAGTGCGAAGTCTCCGCCTTGCTGAGCGCATGCAGATGAAAACGCAGGCGCACGCGCTGCGTGAGCTGGACCAAATCGTGCGAGTTCAGTTTGTCATTCAGTTCCGGCTGGCCGGCCAGGATGATCCGCAGGACCTTCTCTTTGGTCGTCTCGACGCCGGATAGCAGGCGCACTTCTTCGAGCACCTTGTTGCTGAGGTTTTGCGCCTCGTCGATGATCAGGACCACCTTGCGGCCGTTGGCGTGCTGCTCGGTGAGGAACTGGTTCAACGTGGCCAGCACCTCGGCCTTCTTCATGTCGAACGGCGTGAAGCCGAATTGCACCAGCACCGTCTGCAGGAAGGCGGTGGGCGAGAGCTGCGTTTGATTGACCTGGGCCACCACCACGTCCGGCTGCAGCTCGCGCAGGAACGTCTCGATCAGGGTGGTCTTGCCCGCGCCGATCTCCCCGGTGATCACCACGAACCCGTCGGTGAACCAGATGGTCGACTCCATGTACGCCTTGGCCCGAGCGTGTTGCTTGCTCAGGTACAAAAACTGCGGGTCCGGGCTTAGGCGGAACGGCAGTTCATGTAGTTTGAAGTGTTCCAGGTACATCGGACTTCGCAGTCTACGGGATTCGCCCAATAGCGTGAAATGCGGCCTGTCTCAGCTCCATCGGATCAGTTTCAGGGCCTTGGACAGAGCGCGCTCGCGGCCGGCGGCCGAAGCCTGAACGATGGTGCAGTGGCCGAGCTTGCGGCCCGGTCTCGGGCTCTTGCCGTAGTCGTGATAGCTCAATCCCTCGATCGACAGGAGCCGGTCGCGGTCGGGCATTTCACCGAGAAAATTCACCATGGCCGCATGTCCCACCGCGCGGGTGCTGCCCAGTGGCAGATCGCAGATGGCGCGCAGGTGATTCTCGAACTGGCTGGCGATGCAGCCCTCGATGGTCCAGTGTCCGGAGTTGTGGACGCGAGGCGCCATCTCGTTGGCGACCAGCTTGCCACCCACCACGAAGAACTCGATGGTCAGCACGCCGACGTAGCCGAGCGCGTTCATGACTCGCTTCAAGTAGACACGGGCGCTCTTTTCCAGCGCGGAGTTCACATAGGGGGCAATGCTGTAGCGCAGGATTCCGCCGCCGTGGGTATTGGCCGAGAGCGGATAGAACACGCATGCGCCCCCTGCCGAGCGGGCGCCGATGATGGACAGCTCGCGGCTGAAGGACTGGAACTTCTCGTAGATCAAGCCCGGGTTCTTGGCCTGCTCAAACACAGCCTCCGCGTCGTTTGCGCTTTTGACGAGCCACTGGCCCTTGCCGTCGTAGCCGAAGCGTCGGGTCTTCAAGATCCCCGGTGCGCCCAGATTCTTGAGCGCCTCGCGAAGATCCTCGAGGCTGTCGACGGGCGCGTGCGGCGCCACCGGGATCTTGAGCTTGCGAAACAACGCTTTCTCGCTGATGCGATCCTGCGAAACCTCGAGGGCCCCGCGGGGAGGGCGCACCTTGGTGAGGGATTCAATGGGGGCAAGCGCCGCACCGGAAATGTTTTCCCAGTCGAAGGTCAGCACCTCGTTGCGCTCGGCAAGTTCCTTGAGCGCCACCGGATCCTCGAGGTCGGCAACCAGGATGGGCGCGACCTGGCCGCCCGGCGTGTCGGCGGCGCGGTCCAAAAACAGGCAACGGACACCCAAGGGATAGCCTGCCAGAGCCATCATGCGCCCGAGCTGACCTGCTCCGACAATACCAACGCGGCTCGCGCTCAAGGGGTACGCGGGTCCGGCTTCGCCAGCACCCCGGCCGTCTGCTCGTTTCTGAAGGCATCGAGCCGGGCGCGCAGCGCCGCGTCCTCGTTGGCGATTATCGCCGCGGCGAACAGCGCCGCGTTCTTGGCGCCGGCCACGCCGATGGCAAAGGTGGCGACCGGGATGCCGCTCGGCATCTGCACGATCGACAGCAAGGAATCCATGCCGTTCAACGCCTTGGACTGTACCGGCACGCCCAGCACCGGTACCGAGGTCTTGGCTGCCGTCATGCCCGGGAGGTGTGCCGCACCGCCCGCGCCGGCAATGATGGCCTTGAGGCCGCGTGCGCGCGCCGCCGCCGCGTACTCGAACAAAAGGTCCGGGGTGCGGTGCGCAGAGATCACCTTGACCTCATGAGCGACGCCGAGAGCTTGCAATGTATCAGCGGCGCACTTCATGGTCTCCCAATCGGAAGACGAGCCCATGATGATTCCGACCAAGATCTGCATAGACCCGCGAGTTTAGCAGGCTAGCCGAGGAGCTGACGCAGAAACGCGAAAAGCTCGCGGGCGCTCTTGGGCGGCCGCCGCTCGGCACGTTCAGCGCCCGCCATCTGAACCAGGCGCCTCAAAGTCGCTGCATCGATGTCGGGGAATTCCTCGAGAAACTCTCCCATGGCGCCCGGTTCTCCGATCAGCCGGTCGCGCCAGCGCTCGATTTTCTGAAAGCGCCGGATCTCCACATCGTGACGCAATTTGTGCGCTTCAAGTTTGGCGCGCAGCGGCTCCGCGTCCACGTTGCGCATGAGTTTGCCGATGTACTGTCGTTGCCGCAGCTGGGCGCCGTGCGTCGGCAGGCGTTTCAAGTCGCGCAACGCAACGAGGAGCTTTTCCGGGAGTTCCAGCGCGTCGAGTTCTTGCTCGGTCAGGGAGGCGAGTTCCACCCCGAGGGTCTGTAGGGCGTCGGCCTCGCGCTTGCGGGAACTTTTGCTGGGACGATAGTTGGACTCCTCGTCCACGGGGTCTTCTTCTCGGTCCATGCTCCCATGCTACACCCTGGGCCGGTAGAATCACGTCATGGCAACCAGCAATCCCCCAGCGCGACTCGCGCAATCCGACCTTGAATCCATCATTGAAAGATCGCTCGAGGAGGCCCGCAGTCGCGGCGCCTCGCAGGCCGAAGCGGCCGTCAGCCAGGACAACGGGCTCTCGGTGAGCGTGCGCCTCGGCGAAGTCGAAACCCTCGAGCATCAGCGCGACCGCAGCATGGGGATCACCGTGTATTTCGGCAGCCGCAAAGGCTCCGCCAGCACCGCCGATTTCTCGCCCGACGCGGTACGCGCCACCGTGGCTAAAGCCTGCAGCATCGCGCGCTTCACCGCTGAAGATGCCTGCGCCGGCCTTGCGGATCCGGCGCTCATGGCCACAGCGCCGCCGGATCTCGAGCTGTCGCATCCCTGGAATGTCGGTGCCGACCGCGCCATAGAGATCGCCAAGTCCTGCGAGGCGGCGGCGCTCGGTTTCGATCCGCGCATCAACAACTCCGAGGGCGCTTCAGTCGGCACGCACCAGGGGCTGCACGTGTATGGCAACACACATGGATTCATCGGCGGCTATCCGACCACTTCGCACACTTTGAGCTGCGTGGTGCTCGCCGGATCCGGCGAGGGTATGCAGCGCGATTACTGGTATTCGAGTTCGCGCGACTGGCGGGAGCTCGAAGATGCGGAGAGCATCGGTCGCGAGAGTGCGCGGCGAACCATTGCGCGTCTGGGGCCGAGGCGACTCAGTACGCGCCGTGCGCGCATACTGTACGTCCCGGAACTGGCGCGCGGCATCGTCGGTCATTTCGTCGGCGCGATCCGCGGCAGCAGCCAATATCGCGAATCGTCCTTCCTGCTGCATGCCGTCGATCAGCAGATCTTTCCCGCGATGTTCTCCATCGCCGAGCGCCCGCACATCCACAAGGCCATGGGCAGCGCGCCTTTCGATGATGAGGGCGTCGCGACGCACGATCGGGATCTGGTGGCCGCGGGCGTGCTCACCGGCTACATCCTGTCGAGCTATTCCGCCCGCAAGCTCAAACTCAAGACCACCGGCAACGCCGGCGGCGCCCATAATCTGATCGTGGCACCCACCCTGAAGGGCGGCGCCGCGGCCGCGCTCAAGGCGCTCGATACGGGGCTCTTGGTGACCGAGTTGATGGGCCAGGGCGTCAATACCGTGACCGGCGACTACTCGCGGGGAGCGGCCGGATTCTGGGTCGAGAACGGCGAACTCAAGTTTCCGGTGGCGGAAATCACCATTGCTGGCAACCTGAAAAACATGTTCAAGGGTATCGCGGCGGTGGGCGACGACGTCGACCGGCGCGGCGGCACCCGCGTCGGCTCCATCCTCATCGACGAGATGACCATCGCCGGCGAGTAGACGCTACTTCTGCGCGATCAGCTCCTGCAGCGTCTTGTCGCCCAATGTCTGGTCGATTGCCGCATCGATCTCCTTCATGATCCCCGTTGCGGGCGTGCGCGGGCTCGAAGCGGGCATGCGCGATTGGGACTCGGAACTGCTGCGGATCGCCTCGAGGACGTCGCGCAGCCTGATGCCGTCGAGATTGCGTCCCGGCACGAAGTGCTCGCGCTCCGTGGCGATCACGAAGCCGTTCGACTCCAGCGCGTAGACCACCGGTGCGAGCGCGTTGCCGGGAATATCCAGGATTGCGGCGAGCCGCGCCGAGCTCCAGGGCGTCTCGCCCTTGGCGTAGTCGCGCGCAATCAGATACATGATGGCCAGGCCCACCTGCTCGCGTTCCCGGCCTGAGAGCTCGAGACGCTGCTGTCCGTGACGCAGGTACTGCGGGAACTGCAGATAGAAGGCCAGCTGCGCGCCGATCAGCAGAATCAGCCAGCTCAGGTAAACCCAGATCAGGGTGGTGAGGACGATCGCAAAGCCCGTGTATATCGCCACCAGCGATGAGGAATAGACGATGAAGGCGGTGAAGACCTTGCCCACCAGCGCCCAGATCACGCCGGCCGTGACGCCCCCGATCAGGGCGCAGCGAAAGCGCACCTTGGTGTTCGGCACGAAGGTGTACATGAAGGTGAACACCACCGTGACGATGAGATAGGGGATGAAGCTGCCGACCGCATTCAACGTGGCGGCCAGCACCGCGATGGCATTCACGCGCTGCGCAATCGGGCTGTGCTCCGCGGTGCCCAGCAGTCCCAGCGCCACCGCCAGGAGGATGGGGCCCAGGATCATCACGCTCAAGTATTCGACGAACCGCCGCATGAAGCTGCGCGGCCGATCGACACGCCACACGAAGTTGAAGCTCGCCTCGACCTTCTGAATGGTGCTCACCACCGTGTACACCAGGAAGGCGAGCCCGATGGTGCCGGCGATGTCGCCGCGCATGTTGTTGACGAACTGCAGCACGTTTTCGGTGAGCTGCGCGGCGGCGCCGCCCACGGGGCGGAAGAACTCGTTGAGAAGATAGCGCAGCCCCCCGCGCGCCCCGAGGCCTTTCAAGATGGAGAAGCTGAACACCATGAGCGGCACGATCGAGAGCAACGTGGTGTAGGCGAGGCTCATCGCCTGCACGCTGATTTCGCCGCGCAGCCAGTCGCGGATCAGGGCCGCCGGATAGCGCACCACCCTGAGCACCGGTCCCCAGGGCCTGCCCATGTCGCGCGATCGCACGAACAGCCCGTCCTCGAGCTCCTCAAGCCATTTCAGCATGTTTCGAGCCTTACATTAGCGATTCGGTATGGCAAGGTCGCGGCGCTCGCCAGTGACTTGCGTGCGCTATTTGCCCTATGCCGCCGCGCCGGGGCCGAACACTACGCCGTCAACAGGCGCAGCGCCTCGCGATAGTTGTCGCTGGTGCGCGCGATGATGTCCGCGGGCAAGTGAGGCGCCGGCGGCTTCTTGTTCCAGTGCAGAGACTCGAGGTAGTCGCGCACGAACTGCTTGTCGAACGAGGGAGGACTGATGCCCGGTTTGTACGATGCCACCGGCCAGAATCGCGACGAGTCGGGCGAAAGCGCCTCGTCGATGAGAAACAAACGACCGGATTTGTCGATGCCGAACTCGAACTTGGTGTCGGCGATGATGATGTTGCGCGCGCGGGCGTGTTCGGCTGCAAATCTGTAAATGGCGAGCGCCGCTTCGCGTACTTCGTTGGCGTGTTGCTTGCCCACCAGCTCGACGATCGCCTCGAAGTCGATGTTCTCGTCGTGGTGGCCGGCAGGAGCCTTGGAGGCAGGCGTGAAGATCGGCGCCGGCAGCTGCTCGGCCATGCGCAGATTCGGCGGCAGAGCGATGCCGCACACCGCGCCATCGCGCAGATAGTCCTTGTAGCCTGAGCCGATGAGATAGCCGCGTACCACCGCTTCGATGGGCAAGGGCGAAAGCTTCTTCACCACCATGGCTCGCCCGCGCAGCTGCGAACGCGCCTGCGCATCGCTCACCACGTCTTCGACCTTCAAATGCGCGACATGGTTAGGGATGATTTGCCGGGTCTTGCCGAACCAGAACAGCGAGATGCGCGACAACACCTCTCCCTTGAAGGGGATCGGATCCGGCAGCACCACATCGAACGCCGACAGCCGGTCGGTGGCGACGATCAGCAGGTGTTCGGCGTCGACGTCGTAGATGTCGCGCACCTTTCCCTGGTGGATTTTCGTCAATCCCGGTATACGACTTTCAAAAAGGGGTGCGGAGGGTGAGAACGGTTCCATGCGTTGACGGCCTGCCGACTGATACCATTGAAGGTCGGCGATTGTGGCGGGACGGGACCTATAGGTCAAACTTGGATGGCTTGGACGGGCGTGTTTTTGGGTGCTTTGCTCGGCCTGGCGCTGACCCGCTCCGTGTGGGGCGCCGTTTTCGGGGCCGTCGTCGGCTATCTCGTCGATCAGCAGGCCCGTTCCGCGGCGCGGCCGCCCAATCCCGTATCCTTTCGCGCCGAGTTTCTGAACGCGACCTTCCAGATCATGGGACACGTGGCCAAGGCGGATGGCAGAGTGTCGGAAAGCGAGATTGAGGCTGCACGCCAACTGATGCGCGAATTCCGCCTGGACGAGCAGGAAACGCGCGCGGCCATGGAGAGCCACCGCGCCGGCAAGAGCCCGGGCTTCGTGGTCGACATCGCCGTCGAGCGCCTGCGCGAGGTGTGTGCGCGCCGCTACGACTTGCTGCGCCACTTCGTGGATCTGCAGCTGGCGGCGGCGCTGCGCGGCAACGGCATTGCGCCGGCCTCGCGCCAGAGACTGCTCAACGTGGCCGAACAGCTGGGCTTTTCCGGTCTGGAATTCGCCTACATGGAGGTGTCGGTGCGCGCGCAGTACTCGCGACAGAAGGCCGAGCATGCGCAACCGCGCCCCAAGAGCTCGCTGGAGGAGTGCTACGCCGAACTCGAGGTGGATGCGAGCGTGAGCGATCAGGAACTCACCAAGGCGTATCGCCGCCAGATGAGCCGGCATCATCCTGATAAACTGGTGGCCAACGGGTTGCCGGAGTCGATGGCACAGATGGCGAAGGAAAAGACGCAACGCATCCAGGAAGCCTACGAGGGCATTCGTGCCGCTCGGGGCCTGCGCTGAACATGAGCGAGATCATCGCGCCCTCGATCCTGTCGGCGGACTTTGCGCGTCTCGGCGAAGAGGTCAACGCCGTGCTCGCTGCCGGTGCCGACTGGATCCACTTCGATGTGATGGACAACCACTACGTGCCGAACCTCACCATCGGTCCCATGGTGTGTGCGGCGCTGCGCAAGGCGGGCATCAAGGCCATCATCGATGTGCATCTGATGGTAAGTCCGGTCGATGCCATCGTGCAGGACTTCGCCAAGGCCGGCGCCACACGCATCAGTTTTCACCCCGAGGCGACTCAGCATGTCGACCGCACCATCGATCACATCCGCGATTGCGGTTGCAATCCGGGATTGGTTTTCAATCCGGCGACGCCCCTGAACTGGCTCGACTACGTGATCGACAAACTCGACACCATTCTCATCATGTCGGTGAATCCGGGATTCGGCGGCCAGAAGTTCATTCCGGAAGTGCTCGCGAAACTGACGCAGACTCGGCAGCGCATCCGCGCCTCGGGCCGCGACATACGTCTCGAAATCGACGGCGGTGTGAAGGTGGACAATATCGCGCAGATCGCACGTGCCGGCGCCGATACCTTCGTGGCTGGATCCGCAATATTCGAGAGCGGGGACTACGCGCGCACCATCGCCGCCATGCGCGCGCAGATCGAAACGGGCCGCAAAGCGGCCGGCTGAGAGGCGCGCCGCCGGTGGGCGGCGCGGTCAATTATTCGTCGTCGTCCTCGTCATCCTCGTCGTCTTCATCGACGTGCTCGCTGCGCTTGTTCTGCACGGCTCCGGCACCGGCTCCTGCCTTGACGGGAACGATCAGCGGCCGTGTTTTGACTTTCGGTCGCGCATTGAAAACCACGATGGTCTTGCCCGTCGCGCGCAGCAGACCCTGCTCTTCGAGAACTTTCAAGACCCGGCCTGCCATTTCACGCGAGCAGCCCACCAGACGCGACAGCTCCTGGCGGCTCACCTTGATCTGCATGCCTTCGGGGTGGGTCATGGCGTCCGGCTCGCCGCACAGGTCCATGATGGCGTGCGCGACGCGTCCGGTGACATCGACGAATGCGAGATCGCCGAGCTTGCGGTTGGTGCGATCCAGTCGGGTGGCCAGCTGCGTGGCGAGTTCGAAGATGAGTCCGGGGCTTTCTGCAGCGATCTGCCTAAAGCGCGGGTAGGTCATTTCCGCAAGTTCGGATTGCTGACGGGTGCGTACCCAAGCGCTGCGGGTGGGCTGCTCGTAGAACAAGCCCATCTCGCCGAAGAACTGGCCCTTGTTGAGATAGGCCAGCACCATCTCGTTGCCATCCTCATCCTCGATCATCACTTCGACGGAGCCTGAAATGATGTAGTACAGGATGTCGGGTAAGTCGCCCGCGTGAATGATCACGGTCTTGGAAGGGACCGTCCGGATTCGGCAGTAGCTCAAGAAACGATTTATCGCTGGGATATCGCTTAAGGCTTTTGCCCCTTCTTCCATGGTCACTCCCGTAGGTACTTCGTCAGCTATGAAACACGTTGCTGGCGCACGTTGTATTACATAAGTCCCGGAATCGCAAGCACTAAAAGACCCGCCATCACAGCCAATACGAGCCCCGTGTCATAAGTTTCGACGTAGCTCTCATCGCGGCTGCGACCGGTGCGGGCAGCGGCCGCCCGCCCAAGCCAATGGCTTTGGCGCCGTGGCGGATCTCGTCTTGCTTCATCTGTTCCAGGATGGCCCGGCTCTTGAGGTCGTGCACGCTCATCCTGCCGAGGTGGCCGGTCAGGTGTGATTCGACCTGTGCCTCGGTCTCGGCCACGAAACCCAAGCTGACGCCGTCGCCGAAGAGGCCCGCCAGCGCCCCGATGGCAAACGAACCGAAATACCACACCGGATTGAGAAAGCTCACCGTGCCGCCGAGTTCGCGGATGCGTTCCTCGCACCAGGCCAAATGGGCATGTTCTTCATCGGCTGATTGTTGCAGTGCAGTACGAATCGTTTCGCTCCGGGCGGTGAGGGCCTGTCCCTGATAAAGGGCTTGGGCCGCGACTTCCCCGGCATGATTGACCCGCATCAGACGGGCGGACTCGGCACGTTCGGCTGGGGTCAGCGGCGCATCAGAGGCGTCGGAAACGGGCGCGGGAGAAGCCTTCGGCGGCACCGTTAAGGTCTTGATCGTCCTGTCAATTCCGCCGATTAGGCGGTCCAGGAAGTGATAGGTTCTGGCCTCCATCTACACATTATAATATGCCTCTTGGAGGCTCTGCGGTTGGGGCTGGCTTCTATGGCGACTGTTCTGTAAACTCTCGCGCCTTTCGCCAACGACCTTAAAGTTTTCCATGTACACCGTATTTTCCAAGCCTGAAGAGACCCGGGGCGATTGGTACCTGGTCGATGCCGCAGGCAAAACCTTGGGGCGCCTGGCCTCCGAAATTGCGCATCGCCTGAAGGGCAAGCACAAGCCGACCTATGCGCCGCATCAGGACCTCGGTGATCACATCGTGGTGATCAACGCGGGCAACGTGCGCGTCACCGGCGCCAAGCTCACCGACAAGCAATATCACCAGCACACCGGCTACGTCGGCAACCTGAAGACCATCGCACTCGGCAAGCTCTTAAAGGAGCATCCGGAGCGTGCGATTCAGTTCGCCGTCAAAGGCATGTTGCCGAAGGGTCCTTTGGGACGTCGCATGTATAAGAAACTGCATGTGTTCGGCGGCAAGGATCATCCCCATCAAGCCCAGCAGCCCAAGGCGCTGGAAATATAAGAGTTTTCAAGTCAATGGCAAACACAGCGGGCAATACGTTTTACGGTACCGGTCGTCGCAAGACTTCGAGCGCTCGGGTCTACCTGCGTCCGGGCACGGGCAAGGTGCAGATCAACGGCCGCAGCCTCCAGGACTTCTTCGGCCGTGAGACCGGCCGCATGATCGTCGAACAGCCCTTCGGCGCGGTGCAGCTCGGCGGCAAGTTCGACGTCGACGCGCATGTCGAGGGCGGCGGCATCACCGGTCAGGCCGGAGCAATCCGTCACGGAATTACCCGGGCCCTCATGGCATATGATGAGACGTTGCGTTCGCCGCTGCGCAAGGCCGGGTTCGTTACCCGCGATGCGCGCGAGGTGGAACGCAAGAAGGTCGGCCGTCGCAAGGCGCGCCGCGGTACGCAGTTCTCGAAGCGGTAAGCTGAGGCACGGCCTTCCGGTATACGATTCGATCGGTTTTGGGGGATCGTCTAGCGGTAGGACAACGGTCTCTGACACCGTTTACCTAGGTTCGAATCCTAGTCCCCCAGCCAAAATACGGCCCACCCTAAGCGGTGGGCCTTGTTTTAAGAGAACAACACTTTATGGGCGTCGAACACAAATCGAGTGCACGGCTCGCGCCCATGGCGCTGGCCGCGCTCGGTGTGGTGTACGGCGACATCGGCACAAGTCCCCTGTATGCCGTCTCCTCGTGCTTCACCGGCCCGGGTCTTGCCGTCACACCCGAGCACATTTTCGGCATCCTGTCGCTGATCTTCTGGTCGCTGGTGCTGGTGATCCTGCTCAAGTACGTGAGCGTGGTCTTGAACGCGGACAACAAGGGCGAGGGCGGGGTGCTGGCCCTGACCGCGCTGGTGATCAATACGGCGCGGCAAAGCCCGCGCCGCAAGCTCTACGGACAAATCGGCATCCTCGGGGCGTCGCTGTTTTTTGCCGATGGCGCCATCACGCCGGCCATTACGGTGCTCTCTGCGGTGGAGGGCTTGCACGTCGGCGCACCCGATGCGCAGATCCCGGTCATCCCCATCACCATGGTCGCGCTGGTCGCTCTGTTCCTTAGTCAGAAGCACGGCACCGCCTCGGTGGCACGGGTGTTCGGACCGGTGATGCTGGTGTGGTTCGCGGTGATCGCGGTGCTCGGAGCCTCATGGATCGTACGCGAGCCGCGCGTGCTGATCGCCTTGAATCCGCTCTACGCCTTCATGCTCCTGTCGCAGCATCAGGTGAGTGCACTCGCCATCCTCGCGGGGGTGTTTCTGTGCGTCACCGGCGGCGAAGCGCTGTATGCGGATATGGGTCATTTCGGCAAGCAGCCGATCCGCATCAGCTGGATGCTGGTGGTGATGCCGGCGCTGGTGCTGAACTACTTCGGGCAGGGCGCGCTGCTCATCGACAATCCCGCCGCCATCAGCAACCCGTTCTACCTGTTGGTGCCCCCGGCGCTCCTGTTCCCCATGGTGGGCCTCGCCACAGCGGCCAGCATCATCGCCTCGCAGGCGGTGATCTCGGGCGTGTTCTCCGTCACCACCCAGGCAGTCTCTTTGGGGCTGCTGCCCCGCGTGCGAGTCGAGCATTCCTCCGCGCAACACGCCGGCCAGATCTACGTGCCCACCATGAACTGGATACTGATGTTCGCCGCGCTCGCGCTGGTGGTGGGATTCGGCAGTTCCGCGGCGCTAGGCGGCGCTTACGGCCTGGCGGTGTCCGGCGCGATGACGATTGTGACGCCGCTCACATTGAGCCTGATGAAGTCGCGCACCGGTAAGGAGAGCCTCTGGTTGCGCACCGGGCTCTCGCTGCTTTTCATTGTCGACATCGCCTTCCTGCTCGCCAATCTCACCAAGCTGCAGGATGGCGGCTGGCTGCCGCTGGTTGCGGGCATCGTAATCTTCTGGCTGATGCAGACCTGGCAGCGCGGCCGCACCTCGCTGCTGTCGCGACTGCTGCGCGAGCAGAAGCCGGTACGCGACTTCCTCGACGACCTGAGACGCGATCCGCCGGTGCGCGTGCCGGGCACTTCGATCTTCCTGGATCCCAAGGCCTCGGGCATTCCGCGAGCGCTGCTGAACAACATCAAGTTCAATCGCGTGATGCATCAACACGTGGTCCTGCTCACGGTGGTAACGCGCGAGACCCCACGGGTGCCCGCCGCCAAGCGCATCTCGGTGACACCCGTATGCGAGGGCATCGTCCGCGTGGTTGCACAGGTTGGTTTCATGGAGAAGCCCAACATCACCGAGATCCTGCGCGAGGCCGAGAACCACGGCGTGCCCTACGAGCCCGAGGAAACCACCTATTTCCTGAGCCGCGAAGAACTGCTTCCGGGCCGCCGCTCGGAGTTGCCGCCGCTCAGGCGGCGGGCGTTCATGCAGATGGCTCGCAATGCGCAAGTCATCGCCGACTATTACGGTCTGCCACCCAACCGCGTGGTCGAGATCGGCACACGCGTCGAGATCTAGCGGCACTCCAAGGTATCGACCGCGCTATCGCCCGCGATCAACAGCGTATCGGCGCGCCGCCACGCGAATAGCCCCACCGTGACCACCCCCGCGATCTGATTCACGGCCGATTCGAAGCTCTGCGGGTTGCTCAGGTCGAGATTGTGGACGTCCAGGATGGCGTTGCCGTTGTCGGTCACCACCCCTTCGCGCCAGATCGGCTGTCCACCCATCTCCACCAGACGTCGCGCCACGTAGGAGCGTGCCATGGATATCACTTCCACCGGCAGGGGGAAGGTGCCGAGCTTCGCCACCAGCTTGGAGTCATCGATGATGCAGACGAAACGCCGGGAGGCGCCCGCCACGACCTTCTCGCGGGTTAGCGCGGCGCCCCCGCCCTTGATGAGCACGCCGTCGCGGCGCGCCTCGTCGGCGCCGTCGATGTACAGGTCGAGATCGCCGGTATTGTTGAGCTCGAGTTCTTCGATGCCGATGCTGCGCAGCTTTTCGGATGTTTGACGCGAACTTGAGACTGCGCCGGAAAGCTGGATTTTACGGTCTTTCAGCACTTCGATGAGCTGATTGACGGTGCTGCCGGTGCCCATTCCCAGGACCATGCCCGGCTCGATGTAGCGCACAGCGGCTTCGGCTGCGCGTCGTTTCTTTTCTTGCGGTGTGGAAATTTTCCTGCCCTCAAAAACAACTGTGCCCGCTTACGCGGGCACAGTTGATTACTTTACGAAGGCTTACTTCTTCTTGGCGGCCTTCTTCTTGGCTACCTTCTTCTTCGCCTTCTTCGCTTTCGCTGCCATGTTTAAAACTCCGGTTGTCGGGTTAGTCCGGGGACCGAGTATATACACGATAAATTAATTTACAAGCAATACATCACCCAACGTGAACCGGAATGTGCTAGCGATGTGAGCCAGCTCACTCAAGCGAGAGGATGAAGTCCCAGTCCTTCTTCGATACCGGCATCACCGAAAGACGATTGCCGCGCCTTAAGAGTGCGAAGTCGGCGAGCTTCGACGCACGCTCACGCAACTCCTCGAGGGTGATGATGCGCTTCAGCTTTCGTTCGAGCTTCACGTCGACGACGAACCAGCGCGGCGCCTCGCGCTTCGACTCCGGATCGTAGTAGTCACTCTTCGGGTCGAACGCCGAAGCATCGGGATAACCCTCCTTCGCAATGCTGACGATGCCGACGACGCCGGGGACCTCGCAGCTGGAGTGATAGAAAAACCCTTGATCGCCCTTCTTTATGGAGTCACGCAGCATGTTGCGCGCCTGGTAGTTGCGCACCCCGTCCCATGCAGCGGTCTGCTTGGGCTTCTTCGACAGATCATCGACGCCGAAGGCGTCGGGTTCGGATTTGAACAGCCAGTAGTTCATGTAAGACCCTTCCGTTTGAAGCGCTGTAGTCCTGATTCGGTTGCCAGACAGTCTAGCTGGACATCCCACGGCTGGGCGGGCAAGGCTTCGGTGCGCTGTGCATCGAACGCGAGGCCGACCAGCATGGGGCCCAAGGCCTTGAGCAAATGATGCCTGTATGCGAAGGCACGATCGTAGAACCCCTGGCCCATGCCGAGGCGATTTCCGGCCGCATCGATGCCCACCGATGGGACCACCACCAGAGACAGCCAGCGCGCGGGCAGCGCCGCCTTCGTGCATTGCGGGACCTCGATGCCGAAGTGCCCGGGCATGAGAGGTCCTACGTAACGATGAAAGCTCATGCGGCAGCGGCGACGGTCGGTGATAACCGGGACGTATAAGGAAATGCCGCGCCGCCGTGCGGCGCGCACCAACGTGGCGGTATCCGTCTCTCGGTCGAAGGGCAGATAAATCGCGACACGCTTGCCGCTCGAGAAGCCGGGCAGACGTGCAACGGCGAGGGCCGCGAGGCGCGAGCGTTGCGCGTGCTCCCGGGCGCTGAAGTTGCGCCGCGCCGCGCGCAGACGTTTGCGCAACGCGATTTTCATAGGGATGGCGCCACCCGCATGTGCCGTGTTGGACCGTTGCTCCCGACCTGAGCAACAGGTGGGGCTAACTGCGGCACTTAAGGCTTTCCGCTCGAGGCGGACTTGCACAATGATGCCAGCAAGCATGGCCCCTGGGGTTTACAAACTTAGGGTCAGGAGGTAACCCGGTCCGCATCGAACACCGCAGGCAGCGCCAAATTTAATCGTGGAGAAATCGAGACGCCCGATCAGAGTTCGAGCTGCTGACCCTTCTCCAAAGCCGACTCTACGCGCTCACGCAGGATACGCAAGCGGCCGCCGACGTCAGATTCGAGATTGCTGTCACGATTGCGAAAACGAATCAGCTCGTTGGCCATATTGAGGGCCGCAATCACCGCAATTCGATCCAAGCCGACCACCTTGCCGCTGTCGCGAATCTCGCGCATTTTCGCATTCAAGAATTCGGCGGAATCCAAAAGATCGGAACGCTCCTCGATCGGGCAGGTGATGTGATACTCCTTCTCGAGTATGCGCACGCTCACGCGAGCCTGATTGTCGCTCACGCCTGTTCCATCGATTTCAAGCGACCGATCATCTGTTCAACTCTCGCGCGCACCTGCTCATTTTTCTGCAGCAAGGTGGCGCGTTCCGAAGTCAGCGTTTCCTGACGCTGACGCAGAGCGCGATTCTCTTCCTTGATGTGATTGACGGTGACAATGAGGTCTTCGAGGCGCTTTTCCAAGCGCTTCAATTCCAGATCCACGGCCGACTTCGGGTTGGTTTCGCTCATAGGCTGCCAATATAGAGCGCTGATTAGCGCAATGCAAAGGGCGGCAGGGGCCCCACTGCGCTATTATCATTGCATGTTGGCTGAGATTCGCTTCAAGGACTTCGAGGACGTCTTGGCGACGGCCGGAAGCCTCTCGGATGCGGCCGAAGCGCACGGTTCCTTGTGCGGAGCCCTTTGTTCCACCGCGCCGTACCGGATGCAGGACTGGATCAACGAGATCCTGCCCGACGGGTCGGCATTGTCCGATGAGTCGGCCGCCATGATCGAACGGGTATTCGCCGCCACCGCCAGCGCCTTCGGCGAGCAGGGCATGGAGTTCGAACCCCTCCTGCCCGACGACGAACAGCCGCTGAACGGGCGGGCCAATGCGCTTGCATTATGGTGCACCGGTTTCCTCTACGGCCTGGGCGCCGGACAGATCTCGGACCTCGAGGCGCTGTCCGGCGAAGTCGGCGAGATTGTCCGCGACTTCACCGAGATTTCGCGCGCCACCGGCGATGATGCCGATTCCGATGAAAGCAACGAGCAGGCCTATGCGGAACTGGTCGAGTTCATTCGCGTCGCGGCTCAGGTGGTTTTCGAAGAGTTGTTGCCCTTGAGAACCCAGGTGTACCCCGCACAGCACCGGCTGCACTGAACCCGCATGGATCGCAAAGAATTTGCGCGGCGGCGGCGCCAGCTCATGCGCATGATCGGGAAGGATGCCATTGCCATCCTGCCGGCGGCGCCGGTGCGCCATCGAAACGGCGATATCGAATATGCGTATCGTCAGGACAGCCATTTCTACTATCTGAGCGGGTTTCCGGAGCCCGATGCGGTGGCGGTCTTGGTCCCCGGCCGTGCCCAGGCGGAGTACCTGCTATTCGTGCGCGAGCACGACGAGCTGCGCGAGTCGTGGGATGGGGCGCGCGCCGGCACCGAGGGCGCTGTGTCCGACTACGGTGCGGATGATGCCTTTCCGATCGCCGACATCGACGAGATTCTCCCCGGCCTCATGGAACAGCGTTCCCAGATCTTCTATTCCATGGGAACGCACCTCGATTTCGATCCGCGCATCATCAACTGGGTAAACGGCCTCAAGGTCCAGACCCGCCAGGGCGGGGGGGCGCAGGAATTCGTTGCATTAAGTCACGTCCTCGACGACATGCGTCTGTACAAGAGCCGCGCGGAGCAGGCCTGCCTGAAGCGCTCGGCGCAGCTTGCCGTCCGGGCTCACCAGCGCGCCATGCGCTTCGTGGCTCCCGGCCGCATGGAGTACGAGGTCATGGCGGAGGTGCTGCATGAGTTTCGCTGCCACAACGCCGACACGTCCTATCATCCCATCGTCGCCGGCGGCGCCAACGCCTGCACCATGCACTATCGAAATAACGATCAGCTGTTGCGCGACGGCGACTTGTTGCTCCTCGATGCCGGCTGCGAGCTCAACTACTACGCTTCCGACATCACCCGCACCTACCCGGTTAATGGCCGGTTCACGCCGGCGCAGCGCGCGGTCTACGAGGTGGTGCTGGAGGCGCAGCTTGCCGCCATCGACAAGGCCCGGCCTGGCAATCATTGGAATCAGCCGCACGAGGCGGCGGTGCGGGTTATCACGCAGGGCCTGGTCAAGCTGGGACTGCTGCACGGCCCCCTGCCGCGCCTGCTCAAGGAGCAGGCCTATCAGCCCTACTTCAGCCATCGCACCGGCCACTGGTTGGGGCTCGACGTGCACGATGTCGGCGACTACCGGGTGGGAGGGGAGTGGCGCGTATTGGAACCCGGCATGGCGATGACGATCGAACCGGGTATCTACATCAAGCCCTCCGCCAAGGTGCCCAAAGAACTCTGGAACATTGGCGTGCGCATCGAGGACGATATTTTGGTGACGCGCGAGGACCCGGATGTGCTGACGGGGTCCCTGGAGAAGACGCCGGATGCCGTCGAGGCGTTGATGAGCTCATGAAGAACTACGATGTTGTCATCGTCGGTGGCGGCATGGTCGGCGCGAGCCTCGCGCTCGCCCTGGCGCCGCTCAAGCTCAAGGTGGCGCTGATCGAAGCGTTTGCACCCGATTCGGCTTCGCAGCCGAGCTTCGACGAACGCACCACCGCGCTTTCCAACGGCAGCCGCCGCATCCTCGAGACCCTGCAGGTATGGCAGAGTCTCAGTTCGGCGGCAACTCCGATCGCGAAGATCCACGTGTCCGATCAGGGACACTTCGGCTTCGCGCGCATCGAGGCGGCGAGGCAGGGCCTGAACGCCCTCGGCTATGTGGTGCCCAACCGGCACCTCGGCCAGGTGTTGTGGCGAGGGCTCAAGGACAGTGGCATCGCTATTCACTGTCCTGCGCGCGTTCAAAGCGTGCGACGCGAGCCCGATGCGGTTCATCTTGCCCTGGACGTCGGCGAACTCGAGATCTCGGCGCAGCTAGTGGTCGCCGCCGATGGCGCTGATTCGGCGGTGCGGGCCGCGCTCGGCGTCGAGGCGGACAGCCGCGATTACGGGCAGACGGCCATCATCACCACGGTGCTGCCGCAGCGATTTCACGAGCACGTGGCCTATGAACGCTTCACCCGCAACGGTCCTTTGGCGCTTCTGCCGCTTGCGGACGGCCGCTGCACCCTCGTACTGACGATGAAGCCGGAGGAGGCGGACCAAGCGCTGCTGTGGTCGGATGAGCCGTTCATCGCCGAGCTGCAGCGGCGATTCGGTTTTCGCCTGGGCCGGTTCCTCAAGGTGGGGCGCCGCGTGCCCTATCCCTTGACGCTCAGCCGCGCGCGCGAGCTGGGCGCCGAACGCTGCATCATCATCGGCAATGCGGCGCAGGCGCTGCATCCGGTGGCCGGCATGGGCTTCAATCTCGGCCTTCGCGATGCGGCGAGCCTCGCCGAGCTGATCGCGGATCAGACGGGCAGGAGCGAGGTGGATTTCGGCTCCGCCACATTACGTCATGCCTATGAGGCATGGCGCGCGCAAGACCGGCGGGACGTTGTGGCTTTTACCGACGGTCTGGTGCGCACCTTTGCGAGCCCCATGCGTGCGGTTGCGCTGGTGCGCGATGTCGGCCTGCTGGCCTTCGATCTGTTGCCGCCCGCCAAGGCGGCACTGTCGCGTCTGAGCACCGGGGCGGGCGCCCGCATGCCGAAGCTGGCGCGCGGAGTGCCGCTGACATGAGCCGCGTACGCGTGGATTTCGACGTCGTGGTGGTGGGCGCCGGGGCGGTCGGCGCCACTCTCGCGGCGCTTCTGTCAAAGAGTTCGCGGCTCGCCGGCGGGCGGGTGGCGCTCATCGCTCCGCGCTGGCCGCCGCCGCCACCGAGCGACTGGGATCTTCGCGTATTCGCCTTGAGCCGCGCCTCCGAACGTATCCTGGCCGCGGCGGGAATTTGGCCTTCGCTCTCCGCGCATCGCGTTTCAAGCTATGAGCGCATGCGCGTGTGGGATGCCGCCGGCAGCGCGCACGGCTCAGGATCGCTCGAGTTCGATTGTGCGCAGCTGGGCGAGGCGAATTTGGGCTACATCGTTGATGGCGCAGAGCTGCAATGGCGCTGTCTCGAAGCGGCCAAGTCGCTCCGCGTATCACTGATCGACTCCGCCGTGATCGCACTCGATGCCGATGCCGAGGTTGCCGCGCTGACCTTGGACGATGGACGCGTGTTGACGGCGCGTCTGGTGGTGGGCGCCGACGGCACCGATTCGACCATACGGGAACTGGCCGGATTGGGCAGCGCCGGCCATGCCTATCATCAAGAGGCTCTGGTCGCTCACATTCATACTGTTAAATCGCACCAGCGGACCGCATGGCAGCGCTTTCTGCCGTCTGGGCCGCTGGCGTTCCTGCCCTTGAGCGATGGACGCAGTTCGCTGGTTTGGAGCACCTCCTGCGCCGAGGCTAAGCGATTGCAGGCGTTGCCTGCCGCCGAGTTCTCGGTGGAACTCACCCGCGCGAGCGATGCGGTGCTCGGAGACTGTTCGCTCGGCAGCGAACGGGCCTGCTTCCCGCTGAAGCTCAAGTACGCCGAACGCTACATCGCGGTTCGCCTCGCGCTGGTGGGGGATGCGGCCCACGTGGTGCATCCGCTCGCCGGTCAGGGCTTGAATCTCGGTCTTCTGGATGTGGCATCGCTCATCGAGGTGCTCGAGACCAAGGGCCCGGATGCGCTGGGAGACGCAGCAGCGCTGCGTCGTTACGAGCGCTGGCGCCGCAGCGAGAATCTGCTCACCGCCGCGGGGCTCGATGGACTCGAGCGCCTGTTCTCGAGCACCAGCGCCGTGACCGGCATGATGCGCAAGCGCGGGCTGTCGCTCATCGAGCGCCTGCCGCCCTTAAAACGGCGTCTGGCCCGGCAGGCGTTGGGCCTCGCAGGGGACATACCGGCATTGGCGCGTCGCGCCTGAGGCGCGCTCAAACGCCGTTATAGGCGATCCAGTTTCGCTGCGCAGATGAAGTCGTTCATCGACAGGCCGCCGATCGCATGGGTCGAGAAGGTGACGCGGCAGTAGTTGTAGCCGAGCTCGAGATCGGGATGATGATCTTCCGTATTCGCGATGTGCGCGAGCGCGTTGACGAAGCTCATCGTGCGGTAGAAGTCCTTGAACTTGAGCGCGCGCTTGATGCTCTTGGCGTCTGGCGCCACCTGCCAGTCTGCATGCAGCTTCGCGGCGAGCGCCTGGGCCTCCCCGGCCTCGAGCGGAGCCACTCCGCCTTCGCAGGGCGCGCATTTCTTGTCGGCGAGCTCGCTCATGGGGCGATCGGAGCGTAGGTGCGCTCGATGTAGCGTTCCACCAGTTCCTGGAACTCTTCGGCGATCCGATCGCCCTTGAGGGTGACGGTTTTCTCGCCGTCCTCGTACACGGGTGCCACGGGGTGTTCGCCGGTGCCGGGAAGACTGATGCCGATATTGGCATGCTTGCTCTCCCCCGGTCCGTTCACCACGCAGCCCATAACCGCCACGGTCATGTCGGCCACGCCTTCGCGCTGTTTGCGCCATTCGGGCATGCGATGACGGATGTGGCCTTGGATTTTCTGCGCCAGTTCCTGGAAGTAGGTGCTGGTGGTGCGTCCGCATCCCGGGCAGGCGATCACCATGGGAATGAAAGCGCGCAGCCCCATGGTCTGCAGGATCTCCTGGGCGACGATGACCTCCTGGGTGCGATCGCCATGGGGTTCGGGCGTCAAGGACACGCGAATGGTGTCGCCGATGCCCTCCTGCAGGAGCACGCCCATGGCGGCGGTGGAGGCGACGATGCCCTTGCTGCCCATGCCGGCCTCGGTGAGGCCAAGATGCAGGGGATAGGTGCAGCGCTTGGCAAGGTTCCGGTACACGCTGATCAAGTCCTGTACGCCTGAGACCTTGGCGCTGATGACGATCTTGTCGGAACCGAGCCCCAAGCCCTCCGCGCGCTTGGCGCTGTCCAATGCGGATACCACGATGGCCTCCCGCATCACATCGATGGCATCCAACGGCGCGGCGAGCCTGTTGTTCTCGTCCATCATGCGGGTGAGAAGGTCCTGATCCAGGCTTCCCCAGTTGACGCCGATGCGCACCGGCTTGTCGAACTTGATGGCCGTCTCGATCATCTCCGCGAACTGTGGGTCGCGCTTGCTGCCGCGCCCGACGTTGCCCGGATTGATGCGCAGCTTCGAGAGCGCCTCGGCGCAGGCTGGATGGGTTTTCAAAAGCTTGTGGCCGTTGAAGTGAAAGTCCCCGACCAGCGGGGTATTTACCCCCAGGGCGTCGAGCTTTTCGCGAATGTGCGGTACGGCCGCCGCCGACTCGTCGTTGTTGACCGTGACGCGAACGATTTCCGAGCCCGCCCGGGCGAGCGCCTTGACCTGGGCGACCGTGCCCTCGATATCGGCCGTGTCGGTGTTGGTCATGGACTGCACCACGATGGGCGAAGTGCCGCCGATGGAGACCGAACCCACCTTTACGGTCTGTGACTGCCTGCGATTTCTCATTCCCGCATTATACAAGGGACTGTTGCGGGGTCGTGGCGCGGCCTAAAGGCGCACTTTTCGGCAGCGCAACGCCGCCGGAGGCGCCTGTGCTTTATTAATTGCTCTTCACGTTGGGCGCATCGATAAAAGGCTTGATGCCGAACTTAGGATAGACCTCGCTCGGGAAGTAGAAGGCGCCGTCCTTGACCACCATGGAAATGGTCTTGATGGCCTTCAGATCCCGGGTGGGATCCGCTGGCACCAGGAAAAAGTCCGCGAGCTTGCCTTTCTCGATGGATCCGAGGCGCTGATCTTGCCCTAAATAACGCGCGCTCTCGAGCGTGGCGCGCCTTAAGATCTGCACCGGACTCATCCCCACCTTCTGATACAGCTCCATCTCGCGGTGGTAAGTGAAGCTGCCGCCGGTGTCGGTGCCGAATACGATGAAAATGCCGCGCTCGTTGAGCAGCCGCACGATGGCGAGCAGCTTGTCCCAGGCGGCGCGATAGGCCGCATCGTCGCCCGGTTTCGAAGTATCGGCGAGCGCCTTCAACGCCGAGCGCCGATCGGCCACGGGCAGATGGCCGTAGTAATCCACCATGCCTTCGGGAATTTTGCCGTCGCGCCGCAGAAGCAGCATTTCATGCACTCCCAAGGTCGGGTCGATGGCGATCTTCTTCTGCACCATGGTGTTTATGGTGCGTTGTACTTTCTCGCTGCTCAGATCGAGATCCGGCAGGCGCTTCAGCGCGGTCAGACGGAACAGCGTGCGGGTATCCTCGTCGGGCTTGATGACCCAGCCGAGGGCGAACTGGTTGATATGGGTCATCTCGTCGTAGCCCGCGGCCATCATCTGATCCGCGTTGGAAAACGCCGGCACGTGGCCGGCGACGCGCATGCCGAGCGCATGGGCCTCGCGCGCCATCGCAGGCACCCAGGCCGGATTCATGCTGTTGTAGATCTTGATCTGCCAAAAGCCGCGCGCGCCGTACCAGCGCACCGCGTCGATCGCGGCCTGCTGGCTGTCCACCACGATGCCGTTGTTGGCGCTGAACGGGCTCTTGCCTTCGATGAAGCCCGAGCGCACCACGTGCGGGCCGCCGATGATGCCGGAATCGATGCGCTCCACCAGCTTGTCCAGGACGGCATTGTCGTTGCCCATGTCGCGCACGGTGGTGACGCCGGCGAGCACGTTGAGCAGTGCATCGTCCTGCCCAAGATGACCGTGCATCTCGAATAGTCCGGCGATGAGCGAGCCGCCCGCGCCGTCGATGGTGACCTCGCCGGGCGTCGCGGGCGAATCGAGCGCTTCGACGGCGGAGATCACATCGTTGTTCACCAGTACCGATACGGGCGCGCTCAGGGCGCCGGCCCCGGGGTCGAACACGCGCACGTTCTTGATGCGCACCGGCTTGGCGTAGCGGTGGGCGACCTCGTGCTGCATGTCCTCGTAGCGGTGAGTGACCCAGCCGGCGGCCAGATCGCGAAGGTGCACCTCCTCGCCCTCGTAGCCCTGGCGCACCACCACGCTGCTCGGATCGACCAGGGCGAACAGCTCGCCCTTGGCGTCGAGCAATATGGTGTCCGGTGTGGTGCTGATGCCGGTGAGATCGTAGCGGGTCACCTCGACCGCGCCCGCCTTGCCCTGCACGGAAAAGGTCTCGCCTTTTTCGATGCGCAGTTCGCCGCCCGGCAGCACCGGCAGGCGAAGATCCTTGCTCTTCAGCAGGGCCCGCGCATACAGCCCGTCGGACCAGGCGCTGCCGCTCTGCGCGATGTAGAGCATGGGCGCGTTCACGGTCGCATGGGCCTTGCCGGCGGCATCCAGCCATTCGGCGCGTTTGCCCTTGAGGGCGAAATGTTCGTCCACCTTGCTGCCGAAGGTGGTGGTTCCCGTGATGTTCCAGTCGAGCGGAAAGCCTGCGGCGTCCAATTTAACGACTTCGTGGATGGTGGGGCCGCGGCCATTGTTCTTGATGTCGGTCTCGATGTGCGTGACGCCGGATTCGGTGTTCACGTTCACATGGCCGATGTTCTGGCCGCCGAAAATCACGCTGTAGGCGCCGGAGTCGGCCAGCGCCGAACCGCAGAGGAGCAACGAGGCCGACAGGCAGCTTATCCGCGATAGATGGGTGCGCACGGTTTCGAGTCCTTGTCTTAAAGTGTCAGCTGCGTGATCGCGGCAAAAGCCGGCAGGGTGATGGGATCGTTGGAGGCGCTGGTGGCGATGGGATGCGAGGCGAAACGCGCGATCACAAGTTCGTGCTTGGGCGCGATGTAGAGGCGCTGTCCGTGGATGCCGCGGCCTTCGAAGTAACCATCCTTGGGCGCGCTCACCCACCACATGCTCCGGTATGAATAGTCCGGCAGCAGCGTGTAGCCGGCCTTGGCGAATTTTTTCGCGTCCTCGCCGCGGCGAATGTCGGCGACCACGGGCGCAGGAACGACCTGCTGTCCCCGCCACGCACCCTCGCAGCGCATCAGTTCGCCGAAACGCGCGAGGTCCCGCAAGGTGGCGTTCAGCCCGCCGCCGCCCATGGCCACGCCGATGGAATCGACCACCACGTAGCCGTCCTCGTTGCACCCGAGGCGCGACCAGATCCGTTGGCTCAGCAGTTCCGCGAAAGCCAGGCCGGTGACGCGCGCCATCACCCAGCACATCACCTCGGTGTTGATGGTCTTGTAGGCGAACGCCTCGCCGTGGACGCCTTCCTTGGCGAGGGTTTTCAAATAGTCGTAGTAGTTGGTGGGACCATCATAGTCCTTGGGCCTCGGCCGTAATCCGCCGGCACGTCCGTACATCCAGATCTCGGCGCCAGGATCCGCATAGGCCTCCGAGTAACGGACGCCGATCTGCATGTCCATGACTTGGCGTAGGGTCGCGTCGGCATAGGCGGTTCCGGCCATTTCCGGCAGGTAATGCGGAATCGGCTTGTTCTCATCCAGCACGTGCTCGTGCACCAGCATGGCCGTGAGGGTCGCCGCGTAGGACTTGGTGATGGAGAAGCAGGCGTGGGCACGTTGCGGAAGCAGGGCGCCGAAGTAGCGTTCGTAGACGATCCTGCCCTTGTGCAGAATAAGAATGCCGTCGGTGTAAGTATCGCTCAGGGACTGCGGCCAACCCATGGACTGGCCGGTCATGTCGGTAAACTTCAGTCTCTCGATGGCGGCGACGTCTCCGGGGGAGGGCGTGCCGAGATCGCTCGGTGCGCCGGAACCGCGCCACACGGTTGCGCTCGGCATGAGCTCTCGGATGTGCGACAAGCTCCAACGAATTTCGGGGAAGCGGAAGAACTTGTCGTCCTCAAACCGGATCCGCTGCGAAACGGGGGGCGGCGCGCCCTGCATCCACCCGAGCCGCTCGGGATCGGATGCCTCGCCGTCGAGGTAGCTCTGACCATCGAATTTTAGACTGCGTTCGCTCATGGATGCCCTTCGTTGCCTACAGACTTCATAATCGCCTTCATGAAATCGCCAGTAGTTTACTCGACGGGCCTGGGCTCTCTTTGTCCCAATTGCCGCCGCCCCGTGCGCGAATGCGTCTGTCCCAAGGGCGCCCCGGGCGCGGCCAAGGTCGCGCAGATCCGTGTCGGCCGGGAAACCCAGGGACGCGCCGGCAAGGGGGTGACCGTGGTGTCGGGCCTGCCACTCTCTATCTCCGACATCGAGGCCCTCGCCACCAAGCTCAAGAAACGCTGCGGGTCGGGCGGCACGGTGCGCGACGGGATCATCGAAATTCAGGGCGACCATCGCGACACCATCGTCCAGGAACTCATAAAACAGGGCTGGCCGGCCAAGAAATCCGGCGGCTGAAGCTGTCTTTGGTCCAGATATATGAGCCCGTTTCCCTTCATGTGGCCGGGCCTTGCGCGTATCATGCGCGCCATCGCGATAAGAGCTGTCCGGAGAGAGTCCTCATTGATTGGAGGGCCGCCGAAGGCGCAACCGCCCGGAAACGCTCAGGCACATGAACGGCAGACTCTCGCGATCTCTGGAGAGCGACCGCGTCCGCGGTCCACCGAAGGGGAGTAGCGCCTGAACCGGCGCGCAATCTCTCAGGTCTGAAGGACAGAGGGGCGAAGCACGATGGTGCTTCGCTTGCTCGTTCACAAACCTTGGAGTTGCGATGGCTTTGAAGACTCCTCTTTACGACGTACACGTCCAACACGGCGCCAAAATCGTCGACTTCGGCGGCTGGGACATGCCGCTGCACTACGGCTCCCAGCTCGAAGAACATCACGCCGTGCGGCGCGATGCCGGCATGTTCGATGTCTCCCACATGTGCGTGGTGGACTTGACCGGCGGCCGGGTGCGCGAATTCCTGCGGGGGCTTCTGGCCAACGATGTGGCCAGGCTCAAGAGCACCGGCAAGGCGCTCTACTCCTGCATGCTCAAGCCCGACGGCGGCGTGCTCGATGACCTGATCGTCTATTTCATGAGCGACACCTGGTACCGCCTCGTGGTCAACGCCGGCACCCGCCGGAAGGATCTGGCGTGGATTTCAACGCACGCGGAAAGCTACGGGGTCGATGTCAAGGAGCGCAGCGACCTTGCCATGATCGCAGTTCAGGGCCCGAACGCGCGCGCCAAGGCCGTGGATCTTCTGGGCGAGGCGCAGAAGCAGGGTGCGCTCAACTTGAAGCCCTTCTCCGGCGCACCTTTCGGCTCCTGGTTCATCGCGCGTACCGGCTACACCGGCGAGGACGGCTTCGAGATCATGATGCCGGCCGGCGAGGCGGCAGACGCCTGGGAGCGTCTGCTCAAGTCGGGCGTCGCGGCCGCCGGCTTGGGCGCACGCGACACGCTTAGGCTCGAGGCCGGCATGAATCTGTACGGCAACGACATGGATGAAAATCACCATCCGCTGGAATCGGGACTTGCCTGGA
Organism: Steroidobacteraceae bacterium; assembly: GCA_036494165.1. Lineage (GTDB taxonomy): Bacteria > Pseudomonadota > Gammaproteobacteria > Steroidobacterales > Steroidobacteraceae > Bog-1198. The sequence goes on along the minus strand of DASXOQ010000001.1, from coordinate 59,641 downwards.
CGGTGGCCTTCGAACCCGGGGAACGCGATTTTATCGGCCGCGCCGCGCTTGAGGCGCATCGCCGCCAAGGCTGCAAGCAATTCGTCGGGCTGCTGCTCGAAGAGCGGGGCGTCCTGCGCTCTCACCAACGCGTAAAGACCGCGGAAGGCGCGGATGGCGAAGTCACCAGCGGCACGTTTTCGCCGACCTTGAACCGTTCCATTGCGCTCGCGCGCGTAGCCGCCACGAACGCGGCGAAGGTCGAGGTCGACATTCGCGGCAGGATGCATGTTGCGCGCATCGTCAAACCGCCGTTCGTGCGCAACGGCAAGTGCCTGATAGAACTTTGAAAGACAAGGGAGTTTCTTTAAGTGAGCAATACACCGAACGATCTTAAGTACACCAAGAGTCACGAATGGGTGAGACAGGTGGCCGGCGGCGTCGAAGTCGGCATCACCGACCATGCGCAAAGCGCCCTGGGTGATCTGGTGTTCGCCGAAGTGCCGGAAATCGGCAAGAATTTCAAGGCAGGCGACGCGGCGGCGGTGGTCGAATCGGTGAAGGCGGCATCCGATGTCTACAGCCCCGTGGCCGGCAAGGTGGTTGCCGCCAACGAGGCTCTGTCCGGCAAACCCGAGCTGCTGAACGAAGACCCCTACGGCAAGGGCTGGCTGTTCCGGCTGGAAACCGCAGCGGACTTGAGTTCGTTGATGAACGCAGAAGGCTACGAGGCATTCCTCGCGGCCGAGGCGCACTAGGAGGCGCGATGGCATTCATTCCCCACACCGCCGAGGACGTCGCCAGCATGCTCGCGACCATCGGCGTCGGCTCGATCGAGGACTTGTTCGACGAAATTCCCAGGGAACTGCGCGCCGGGGCGCTGTCGTTGCCCGAGGCGCTGAGCGAAATGCAGATAGGCCGGCTCATGCAGGAGCGCGCCCTGGCTGATGGCAGGCCGATGAATTTCATCGGCGCCGGCGCCTACGAGCATCACATTCCTTCGCCGGTGTGGGCCATCACCACGCGCGGCGAGTTCTACTCGGCCTATACGCCCTACCAGGCAGAGGCCTCGCAGGGCACCTTACAGCTCATCTACGAATATCAGTCGATGATGTGCGCGCTGACCGGCATGGACGTGTCCAACGCCTCGCTCTACGACGGCGCCTCGGCGCTCGCCGAGGCCTGTCTGATGGCGATCCGCGCCAACCGCGCCTCGAACGCGCGGCGCATCCTCATACCGCGCACCGTCAATCCCGTGTATGCGCAAGTCGCGCAGGCCATCGCCGGCAATCAGGACCTCAGTTTCGAGTTCGTCGATTTCGACCGGGCCACGGGCCGGATCTCGCTCGAGGCGCTCAATCGCCATGCCGGCGCCGAGGCCTGCGCGCTGGTGTTGCAGCAGCCGAATTTCTTCGGCACGCTCGAGGAGGTCGATGCGCTCACCGACTGGGCGCACCAACGCAAGATGCTGGTGATCGCGGTGGTCAATCCGACCTCGCTCGCCATCTTGAAACCGCCGGGCGAGTGGGGCGGCCCGGGCGGCGTTGACGTCGTGTGCGGCGAGGGACAGGCGCTCGGCGTGCCGCTGTCCCTGGGCGGTCCGTACTTCGGCTTCATGACCACGCGCATGCAGCACGTGCGCCAGATGCCGGGCCGCGTCGTCGGGCGCACGGTGGATCTCGATGGGCGCTCAGGTTTCAGTCTGACCCTGCAGGCGCGCGAGCAGCACATCAGGCGGAGCAAGGCCACCTCCAACATCTGCACCAATCAGGGCTTGATGGTCACGGCGGCGACCATTTACATGAGTCTGCTGGGGGCCAAGGGCCTGGCCGCGGTCGCCGACAGCTGCTGGCAACGCACCGAAGAATTGGTGACGGCGCTGCAAAGGATCGGCGGTGTGCGCCGCGCCTTCGACGCGCCGCACTTCCACGAGGCGCTGCTGGTGCTCGATCGGCCGGTGGGGCCGGTGCTCGCCGCGCTCGCCCGCCGCGGTATTTTCGGCGGCCTGGATGTCAGTGCCAGCTTCCCCGATCTCGGACACGCGCTGCTGGTGTGCGCGACCGAGACCAAGACGAGTAGCGACATCGAAACCTATGCCGCCGCACTCGCCGAGGTGATGAACACCTCGCGCGCTGCGGCCTGAAGAGAACAATCCCATGAGCGAGTTAAGTCCGCGCGAAGCGTTGATCTTCGAACACTCCAGGGCCGGTAGGCACGCGCCCACGCAGTTCCCGGTTCACACCGCCTCTGCCGGCGTGCCCGCCGAACTGCGCCGTGCCGTGCCGCCGGCGCTGCCGGAGGTGTCGGAACTGCAGGCCGTGCGGCACTTCACGCGCCTGTCGCAGATGAACTTCTCCATCGACACGCACTTCTATCCCTTGGGTTCATGCACCATGAAGTACAACCCCAAGGCCTGCAACAGCTACGCCATGCTGCCGGAGTTCCTGGGGCGTCATCCGTTGGGGCCGGAGCCGCAGGGATTTCTTGCATGTCTGCACGACCTGCAGGAAATGCTTCAAGAGATCACCGGCATGCAGGCGGTGAGCCTGACGCCCATGGCCGGCGCGCAGGGCGAGTTCGCGGGCGTTGCAATGATCCGGGCCTATCATCGGGCGCGCAACGATCTGGCGCGCACTGAGATCATCGTGCCGCAGGCGGCGCACGGCACCAACCCTGCGACCGCGGCCATGTGCGGCTGCACCGTCAGGGAAATTCCCTGCGACGCGTCGGGCAACGTCGACATCGAGGCCTTGAAGGCGGCGGTGAGTCCTGCCACGGCGGGCATCATGCTCACCAATCCATCGACCTTGGGGGTGTTCGAGAACCGCATTTCCGAAGTGGCGCGCATCGTTCACGAGGCCGGCGGCCTTTTGTACTACGACGGCGCCAACTTGAACGCCATTCTTGGAAAGGTGCGCCCCGGCGAGATGGGGTTCGACGTCATCCACATGAACCTGCACAAGACCTTCTCCACCCCGCACGGCGGCGGCGGTCCGGGTTCCGGCGCGGTCGGCGTGAATGCGCGCCTGCGACCGTTCCTGCCGCTGCCCATCGTCGGCAAGGAAGGTGCGCGCTATCGCTGGCTCAGCGAAAAGGATCTGCCGCAGTCGATCGGCAGGTTGTCTGGATTCATGGGTAACTCCGGCGTCAATCTGCGCGCTTACATCTACATGCGCCTTCTGGGTCGCGACGGCATGGTGCGCGTGTCGGAATTCGCGGCGTTGAACGCCAACTATCTGATGAAGCGCCTGCAGGCGCTGGGATACGAGGCGGCCTACCCCGAGCGGCGCGCCAGCCACGAATTCATCATCACCCTGAAACAGGAGAGCAAGCTGTACAACGTCACGGCCATGGATGTGGCCAAGCGGCTCTTGGATTATGGCATTCACGCGCCCACGACATATTTCCCCCTGTTGGTACCAGAATGTCTGCTGATCGAACCCACCGAAACGGAAGCCAAGGAGGATCTCGACCGTTTTTGCGAGGCAATGGGTGCGATACGTCGCGAAATGCAGCAGGAGCCCGAGAAACTGAAAGGCGCCCCGCATACAATGCCGGTTCGGCGCTTGGATGACGTGCGCGCGGCAAAACAACTGGATCTGGCCTGGAGGCCTGCCGCACCGGCCAATTGAACCGCAGGGTCTGCCCGCGGGTGCGGGTTAGGCTATGCTGCTTCGAATGTCCGGAACCGCCACGCCGTCGATCTTGTCCGACCACGGGCATTAAACCCACTCTAACCGTAGGAACGGCATGTCACGCTGCTCGCTGTTGTTGTCGCTTTGTTTTGCTTTTGCTGCATCTGCGCTGGCCGCTCCGGCCACGCCTCCGCCGACGCCCGCCGCCAAGCAGGCCGCCGCCATGGCAGGATCGGTGCCTGCCCCGGCCGCCAACTGGGCGCAGACCCTGGAGCGCATCGCCACGGGCGTGGTCACCATCCAGATCGACAGCACGCGTGCCTTCGATACCGAGTGGAACACCACGGCGCAGGCCACCGGCTTCGTCATCGACGCCAAGCGCGGGTTGATCCTCACCAATCGCCACGTGGTGACCCCGGGCCCGGTCATCGCGCAGGCTATCTTCCTGAACCGCGAAGAGGTTCAGCTGTATCCGGTGTACCGCGACCCCATCCACGACTTCGGCATCTACCGCTACGATCCCAGCAAGCTTAAATTCATCCAGCCGGCGGAATTGCCGCTCTATCCGCAAGGCGCCGTGGTGGGACGCGAGATCCGGGTGGTCGGCAACGATGCCGGCGAGCAGCTCTCGATCCTTGCGGGCACCCTCGCGCGCCTCGACCGCGAGGCGCCCGAGTACGGCTACGGCAAGTACAACGACTTCAACACCTTCTATTTCCAGGCCGCTTCGGCAACCTCCGGCGGCTCTTCAGGTTCGCCTGTAATCGACATCGAAGGCCGCGTGGTGGCCTTGAATGCCGGCGGTGCCACCGGGGCGGCGTCCAGCTTCTATCTGCCCCTGACCGCCGTGGTCCGTGCCCTCAAGTTCATCGACGCGGGAAAACCGGTGCCGCGCGGCACCTTGGAAACGGTGTTCAAGTACACCCCTTACGACGAATTGCGCCGCCTGGGTCTGAACTCCGAGACCGAGGGGAAGATTCGCGGCGACTATCCGAAGCTCACCGGCATGCTGGTGGTGCAGGACGTGCAGCCCGGCTCCGATGCGGATGGCAAGCTCATGCCCGGCGACATCCTGGTCGCCATCGACGGCAAGCCGGTGCCCGAATTCTTTGGTCTGGAGGATGTGGTCGATTCGCATGTCGGCGGATTGGTCAAGGTCGAGGTGCAGCGCGGCCACCAGACGGTGAGCCATGACTTGAAGGTGCAGTCGCTGCACGCCATCACCGCCGATGAGTACATCGAATTCGGCGAGGCGGTGGTGCACAACCTTTCCTATCAGCAGGCGCGGCACTTCAACCTGCCGATCAAGGGCGTGTACGTCGCGAACCCCGGATATGTGTTCGGCAGTGCCGGCATCCCGCGCGCCGCACTCATCAGTTCCTTCAACGGCAAGAAAGTCGACAACCTGGACGAATTCGCAGCCGCGCTCGCGGAACTCGCCGACGGCGCGCGCGCGCCCGTGCGCTACGTGACTTTGGAGGATCCGCGCGCCCAGCAGCTGAAGGTCATTCATATGGACCGTCGCTGGTTCCCGGCGCGCCGCTGCAAGCGCGACGACAGCCTGGGCACCTGGCCGTGTGCGGCCATCAGCGCAGGTCCGGCGAGCTCGCCGCAGATCGTCGCCTCGACGCAATTCGCCAAGAGCGGCGATCCGCGCATCGATCGCCTCGCGCCCTCGCTGGTGCTGGTGAATTTCGACATGCCGTACTCGATTTCCGGCGTCACCGAGAAGAACTACCACGGCACCGGGGTGGTGCTCGACGCGCAGCGCGGCCTGGTGGCGGTCGACCGCAATACCGTCCCCGTCGCCATGGGCGATGTGCGCGTAACCTTCGGCGGCGCCGTCGAAGTGCCGGGCAAAGTGGTGTTCGTGCACCCGCTGCACAATCTCGCGGTGATCTCCTACGACCCCAAATCCATCGGCGACACACCGGTGCGCTCCGCCACCTTGAACACCAAGCCTTTGAAGTCGGGCGATGATGTGTGGGTGGTGGGCCAACGCGGCGATTCGCGGTTGTTGTCGCAGAAGACGCAGGTTTCCTCCATCGACGTGGTGTCGTTCCCGCTGTCGCGCACGCTGCGCTTCCGCGATTCGAACCTCGAGGCGATCAGCCTGATTAATCCGCCCAACGATTACGACGGCGTGATCTCGAACGAGAAGGGCGAGGTCGTCGCGCTGTGGTCGAGCTTCGCCTTCGAGTCGCAACGCGAACTTGAGCAGATGATCCGCGGCATCCCGGCGGATCTGGTGAGCGAAATGCTCGGCGTCGTCGCCGAGCACCATCCGCTTTACTCCATGGAGGCCGAATTCGACGTGCAGTCGCTCGCCGGCGCCCGAGAACTCGGCCTTCCGGACGCATGGGTGAAGCGCTTCGAGGAACACAATTCCGACCGTCGCCAGGTCTTAAGCATCGACCGGCTGGTCGCGGGGACACCGGCGGCCGGAGAGCTCGAACCCGGGGACCTGGTCCTTGCCATCGACGGCAAGGTGGTGAATCGCTTCCGCGAGGTGGAGCGCGCGGTGCAGAGCCCTGAGGTGGCGGTGACCGTGTGGCGCAACGGCGCCGAGAAGACCCTCAAGCTCTCGACCGTGGCCTTGGACGGTAATGATGTCGATAGAGTGCTGATCTGGGCAGGCGCCACGCTGCAGGCGCCGCACCGCGCGATGGCCGCGCAGCGCGGCATCGCACCTTACGGCGTGTTCGTGGCGTTCTTCTTCTACGGGTCGCCCTCGACGCACTACGGGCTGTATGCGGGCAGGCGGATCACCGAAGTCGATGGACAGCCGACGCCCGACATGGATGCCTTCATCCGCGCAGTGAGCGGCAAGGCGGACCGCGCCTCGTTGCGCCTTGAGACCATCAGTTGGAACGGCCAGACAGACGTCATCACCCTGAAGCTCGACAAGCATTTCTGGCCCGCCTATGAACTCAGGCGCCAGAAGGACGGAACGTGGACGCGCACCATGCTCGATCCGCCGGATGTGACGGCGCAGTCCGCTCCTGAGCCGCGCCCCTCTCAGGCGGGTCCGAGGTAACTCTCGAACGCATCGATCGAAATCAAGGCCTCGCGCGCACCTTCGCCGCCGAACAGTTCCCCGCTTTCGAAGCACACGGTGTAGAGCCACTGCGGCGACTCTCCGCCGCCGTGCGCGTTGCTGTCGGGAAACACGTGCATGCCGTGAATGCGCTCGATCCGGCCGAGCTTGTCGCGCGCATAGTGTGGCAGCCGCGTGTGATGCGGCAAATCGCCGCCGATGGTCCTGATCCTGTCCTTGAGCTTGAAGCGCGGCGCCCGGGTGCTGGTACGCAAGGTCGGTGCACCTTTCTTCAACACGCCCGCGACATCTGCGGCGCGCAACATCCTTGGCGCGAGTGGCGAGGGTTCCCGGAGGATGCCGCGCTCATCGACGAGCTTTTGGAGCGCATCGAGCCAGATCTGGTAGTAGCTCAGGCGCTCGTAGTCGGGCAGCGTCTCGCGCGCGGCCCGGCTTTCATCGATGTTCCAGAGTCCCGAGGCACCCATGGCCACCGTGAGCGCCATGGCGCGGGCTTCCCAGGGCGCATGGAATTGCGCCCCGTCCGGCTCGGGAACGACCCTGCGCGACTCTTCGCGGCCGCCAAGATCGGCGTGCGATCGATAGGTCACGCGATTTTGGGCGCGCGCGGCAGACCGGTGCCGATCATCGAGTCGCGCGTCACCAAGTCCATGAGCTGCCGGTCGGACAAGCCTTCCGTGCCGACGGGGCGCAGCGGAACCACCAGGTAACGGATTTCCGCGGTGGAATCCCAAACGCGGATCTGCACGCTCTCAGGCAGCTCCACGCCGAAGTCCTTCAGCACTCCGCGCGGATCCTTCACGGCGCGCGAGCGATAGGGCGCGCTCTTATACCAGGTGGGCGGCAAGCCGAGCACCGCCCAGGGGTAGCAGCTGCAGAGGGTGCACACCACCATGTTGTGCAGCTCCGCCGTGTTCTGCACCGCCACCAAATGCTCGCCCTGGCGCCCCTCGTAACCCATGGAAGCAACGGCCGCGGTGGCATCCGTCATCAGCCATGCGTGAAACTCGGGATCGGTCCAGGCGCGGGCGACGACGCGCGCGCCGTTGCGCGAACCGACTTTGTCTTTGTAGGTGTCGATGATTTCGTCGATGGCCTTGGGATCGACATAACCCTTCTTGACGAGCGAGCTTTCCAGCGCCTTCACTCGCGCGTCGTAGATGCTCTCTCCCGGTGCATGCGGCGGATGCGGGTGATCGTGATCGTGTTCATGTTCGTCCATGGGCATTGGCTTAGTATACGAACACAGATCACGGGAGAACAGGATGCTGCGCGCCACACTGTTGTTTTTGATGCTGTTATTCGCGGGAACATCGTTCGGGGCGGAACTTAGGCTCTACGCGCTCGATTGCGGCCACGGAACCTTCAAGGACATGGGCTCGTTCTCCGACACGGGAGAATACGACGGCAAGTCCGGCGAAATCGCGGCTCCCTGCTTTCTCATCCGCCACCCGAAGGGCGTGCTGCTGTGGGACCTGGGGCTCGGCGATCGGTTCGCCGCGAACAAGGAGGGCAGCGATGTGGCGCCCGGCGTGCACGTGACGGTCCCCGTCACCTTGATTGCGCAGCTCAAGGCGCTGAATCTCGAGCCCAAGGACGTGAACTACCTGGCCTTCTCGCATCTGCACTGGGACCACACCGGCAATGCGAACCTGTTTCCCGACGCAACCTGGATCATGAACAAGACGGAACTGGCCGCGGGCACCACCCTGCCGCCGCCGAACGGCGTTCTCCCGGACACTTTTTCCGCCTACAAGTCCGCCAAGCTCGAAAGCATCGACGGCGACTATGACGTATTCGGGGACGGCAGCGTCGTCATCCTGCGCGCGCCGGGACATACCCCCGGGCATCAGGTTTTGAAGCTCAAGCTGCAGAAGAGCGGCACCGTAATACTGTCCGGAGACCTCTTCCATCTGCGGGCCAACCACGATTTCAAGCGCGTGCCCGTATTCAACGTCAGCCGCGCAGACACCCTGGCGTCCATGGCGCGGGTCGATACCATCCTGAAAAACACCGGCGGCAGGTTGATCGTGCAGCACGATCCGGCCGATTTTCAAGCCCTGCCGAAACCCCCTCGCTACCTGGACTGAACATGATCGAAGCGGTCGCCACAGCCGATTTTCCCGAGGTGCTCGCCATCTACAACGAGGTCATCAGGAACTCGACCGCGGTATATACGGAGCAGGAGTACGACGAGGCGCGCGGCCGCGCCTGGTTCGACGGCAAGCTCGCCGGCGGCAACCCGTTTCTGGTGGCGCGCGACGAGTCCGGGGTGATCGGATTCGCAAGCTATGGAGATTTTCGCGTCTGGCCCTGTTATCGGCACACCGTCGAGCACAGCGTGCACGTGCGCGCCGACCGGCGCGGCAAGGGCACCGGGCGCGCGCTGGTCGAAGAGCTGATGCGGCGCGCGATGAGCTCCGGCAAGCATGTGATGATCGCGGGGATCGACACGCAAAATGCCGTATCGATCGAGCTGCATAAGCGCCTGGGATTTGACAGCGCAGGAAGGCTGCGCGAGGTGGGATTCAAATTCGGCCGCTGGCTCGATTTGGAATTCCTACAATGTATCCTTCCGACGACAGCGAGCACGCGTTAAAAATCGCGATTGCAACACAGAACCGCGAAGCGAGGTATTCAGCGCGCACAGTCTTGATATCATGAGAGTGTGGTAAGAGCTACACAGACTGATATCGAAAACGCGGTGGAAGCGCTGCGCGCGGGCGACCTGGTGGTCTTTCCGACCGAGACCGTGTACGGACTCGGCGCCAACGCATCCAACCCTGCGGCCGTGCGCAAGATTTTCGAGGTCAAGGGGCGGCCGGCGGATCATCCGGTGATCGTGCATCTCGATGATCCACGCTACCTGCACCGCTGGGTATCGAAGCTCCCGCCCGTGGCGGAGACCCTGGCGGCGAAGTTCTGGCCCGGCCCGCTCACCCTGATTCTGCCGAAGGCCGACAGCGTCAATGACATCGTCACCGGCGGACAGGACAGCATCGGAATCCGGGTGCCCTCTCACCCGATGGCCCAGCAGCTCTTGAATGCCTTCGGCGGCGGGATCGCTGCGCCCTCCGCCAATCGGTTTGGACGCTTAAGCCCCACCAAGCCCGAACATGTGCGCGATGAGCTTGGCGAAGCGGTGAGCGTCATTTTGGACGGGGGCGACTCGCCCATCGGCCTGGAATCGACCATCGTCTCCTGCCTGAACAACGAGGCACGGCTGCTGAGGCCGGGATTCATCACCAAGTCGCAGCTGGAAAAGGAAATCGGCGCCTTGGCGGTGGGCGGGTCGGTGCCGCGCGCTCCCGGCGATCGCGCACTGCACTATGCGCCCTCGACGCCGCTCGAAATCGTTCCTTCGGACGATCTGGAAAAGCGCGCCGGCGAGATTCTGGCGCGCGAGGAAAAGGTCGCGGTGCTGGCCATGCGCCCGCCGCTGCATACGCAGCGGCACATGACCTGGATCAACGCCGGCAAGAAGCCCGAGACCTACGCCCATAACCTGTACAACCACCTGCGCACCCTGGATCGCACCGGTTGCGTGCGTATTTTCGTGCAGAGCCTGCCGCAGGACGAGCGTTGGGCGGCGATCCTCGACCGCTTGCAACGAGCCAGTGGCTTGGGCGACGATTCGCTCGAACTTTCCGTCAGCTAATCCTTCGGAGACCTCCCTTGGCGAAAGCCTCCTTGCTCGGCCGTTCCGGCGACGATGCGCCGGAACTCGATCCTCATCAGGATCCTTTCTCGGAAGCGGCTATCCGCCATCTGGTGAGCCGCTATGGCTCGCCGCTGTTCATCATCGATGCCGAGCGCGTGCGCGCCCAGTACCGGCGCCTCGCCGCCGCGCTGCCCGGCGTCGATCTGCACTACGCCTTGAAGCCGCTGCCCCATTCCGCGGTGATCAACACGCTGGCGGCGGAGGGCTCGTATTTCGATCTTGCCACCAATGGCGAAGTGGACCTGATGCGGCGCCTGAAGATCGCCCCCGAGCGCTGCATTCATACCCACCCCATCAAGCGCGACAGCGACATCCGCACCGCGCTCGCCTATGGCGTGAAGCGCTTCGTCGTCGACAATCCCGATGAGTTGCGAAAGTTCGTGAAGTTCCGCTCACGCGCCGAGCTGCTGATCCGCGTGAGCTTCCGCAGCGCCGATGCGGTGGTGGATTTGTCGCGCAAGTTCGGCTGCGCGCAGGAGGATGCCGAGTCGCTGTTTCGCCTGGCGGCCGAGCTGCGAATCCGCGTCGCGGGATTGTCCTTCCACGCAGGTTCCCAGGCTGCGGATTCGCGCCGCATGGTCTCCGCCATCGGCATTTGCGCAACCCTCCTGGAGCATGCCGCCGCCGCGGGCCATCCTGCCTCCATCCTGGACATTGGCGGGGGTTTTCCGGTGGATTATCTCGGCCGCGCCCAGCCCATCGAGGAATTCTGCGCGCCGATCCGCGAGGCGCTCGAGCGCCTGCCGAGGCACATCCGCATCATCGCCGAGCCCGGGCGGTATTTGTCGGCGCCCGCGGCGATCGCCGTGGCAAGCGTCATGGGTCGCGCCGAGCGCGACGGGCAGTGGTGGTATTACCTGGACGATGGCCTTTACGGCAGCTACAGCGGACAGATCTACGACCATTCGGTATACCCGGTTGAAGTGTTGGCGGCGGGGCCCACCTATCCGTCGGTGCTGGCAGGGCCGACGTGCGACAGCATCGATGTGATCCGAGAAAAGCTCGAACTGCCGAAGCTCAAGATGGGGGACTTGGTGGTGGGGCGGGCCATGGGTGCTTACACCTGGGCCTCGGCCTCGGATTTCAACTTCTTCCCGCGAGCCACGATACTTGCGCTCGACCGCGGCCGCCTGCTCTACAGCCGGGCCGACCGGTGAGCATGAGGCGCCGCGAGCTGCTGATCGCCGGTGCGTTCGGCGCCGCCGCGGGCATGCTGAAAAGCGCCGTCGGCCTCGCGAGCGAGGATTCGCGCGGCATCACACTCACCAATCTGCATACGGATGAGCAGCTGAGCATCGACTACTTCCGCGGCGGTGCCTACGATCGGGAGGCACTCGCCAAGCTCGAAGTACTGTTGCGGGATTTTCGCAACGGCGAGCGCCATGAGATCGATCCCAAGCTCATGGACTACCTGGTCGCCGTGGCCAAAAGCGCCGGCCGGGAGCCCAAATACAGCGTGATTTCCGGTTACCGTTCTCCGCAGACCAATGCGAGGCTTCACGCCCGCAGCAACGGGGTATCCGAGCACAGCCTGCACATGCAGGGCCGCGCCATCGATGTGCGCATGGCCGGAATCGACTGCCAGGAGCTTGCCGCCAAAGCCATCGAGCTCAAGCGCGGCGGAGTGGGTTATTACCGTGCTTCGGACTTCGTGCATCTCGACACCGGTGCATTTCGCACTTGGCGCGGCTAACCTTCGTTTTGATGAGGCGTTGCAAGCTCGCGGCCGCCGCTCTCGCGGCGCTTATGGCCGGTTGCTCGGGCGATTCTCCGACCGCTACGCCCGGGCCTGTCGACTTGGGTGAGAAGATTTATATGCAGAACTGCGTTCCGTGCCATCGCGACGACGGAACGGGCGTCCCCACCGTGTATCCCAGCCTGTCGCATTCTCCGGTGGTCAACGGCGATCCCAAAGCGCTCGCGCAGTGGGTGCTGAACGGTAAACGCCCGCCCAACTTGCCGAGCGGCCGTTATTCCACCCAGATGCTGCTGTTTGGCTGGATGAAGGACGAGGAGGCTGCGGCGCTGCTCACCTACGTGCGCGCTCACTTCGGCAATGACTCCCCGCCGGTGGCGCCAGCCACGGTGGCGGAGGCGCGCAAGCCATGAGCACCGCCATCCATCGCATGGTGAAGGCCTGCCGGGCCGGGACGCATGGGCCGGCGGTGGCGCGCGTGCCGTCCGGCTGGGTGGTCATGGGCGAGCAGCAGGTGCTGCCGGGGTACTGCCTGCTGCTGCCCGATCCGGTGGTTCCCGATCTCAACGCGCTTGCCGGCGTGGCACGCAGCCGATTTCTCACCGATCTTGCGGTGGTCGGTGACGCGCTGTTGGCGCTGACGGCGGCCATCAGGATCAACTACGCTATTTTCGGCAACGTAGAGCCCGCCCTGCACGCGCATTTGTTTCCACGACTGCCCTCGGAGCCGCCCACCAGCGCCAAACTGCAGCCCTTTGCGCTCGACTGGAATCAAGCACCGAAGTTCAGCCGTGAACTCAACGGCGAGTTCAGGCAGCGGCTCGCCCAGGACTTGAAGAAGCGGTTCTAGTCGAGCCGCAGTTTCAATCCTCGCGCCACCTCATCCAGATCGCGCATGGGCGCGGAGCAGGTGCTGCCGCGGCAAAGATAGGCGAGCGTGGCGTTTTCGGCGCGTTTCTCCGCAAGCCCCGGCGGCAGCGGCTCGTCCGCAGCGATCGCGAAGATCAGACGGCGCGGCGCATACAGCCGCGAAAGCTCCTTGGACCAGGCCTGAGCTTGCGCCGCCGCGCCGCGGATGATCAGCACCTCGACCGGCTCCAGGTACTCTTCCAGCGCATCGAGCATGCTCATGTGCGCCTGTGGATATTGCTTCAGGCCGCCCCAGGCCGCTTTCAAGGTGCGCTCCGCCGCTTCGAGGTAACGCGGCTCACCCAAAAGATATCCCAACCGCTGCAGGACCAGGGCGGCGATGCCATTGCCTGCCGGCAGCGCATCGTCGGTAAAGCTCTTGTTGCGGTGGATGAGCTGCTCGTGATCCCTCGCCGTGAAGAAGAAGCCACCGCGCGGGTCCTGGAATTGTTCTAGCAGCACTTCCGCCAGCACCACGGCGAACTCCAGGTCCTTGCTGCGCCAGCGCGTCTGCAGGAGTTCAAGCAGGGCATCGGCAAGGAATGCGTAGTCGTCGAGATAGGCAGCTAGATGGGCGCGGCCGTCCTTGTAGGTGGCCATCAACCGCCCGTCTCGAAACAGATGATGGTGCAGAAAATCCACGCACCTCTCCGCGGCCTGCAACAGATCGGCGCGGTCGAGCACGCGTGCCGCGATGGCAAGCCCTTTCACCATGAGAGCGTTCCAGGCCGAGAGCAGTTTTTCGTCGCGCCCCGGCCAAATGCGAAGGTTTCGGTTCTTGAGCAGCAGCGCGCGCGATGCATCGATTTCCGCGCTGAGCTCGTCGGGCGATTGCGCGCCTTCCGCGGCGATGCTTTCGAGCGAGGTGAAGGCGTGCAAATGCCAGGCGCCCTCGAAGTTGGCCGTCCGGTCGAGCCCGAAGCGGCGCGCGAAAGCGGGATAGCGCTTCGCTCCCAGGAGCGAGTTCACCTCGCCGGCATCCCAGACATAGAACTTGCCCTCATGGCCCTCCGAATCGGCGTCGAGACTCGAGTAGAAGCCTCCTTCAGGGCTGTGCATGTCCCTGAGCACCCAGTCGGCCGTCTCGTTCGCCACCCGCCGATAAAGCGGCTCGCCGGTGGCGAGGGCGGCGCGAGCGTACTCGGCCAGCAACAGTGCGTTGTCGTAGAGCATTTTCTCGAAGTGCGGGATCATCCAGTGCTCATCCACCGAATAACGGGAAAAGCCGCCGCCGAGCTGATCGTACATGCCGCCTTCGGCCATGCGCGTGAGCGTGAGAGTGGCCATGTAGAGCGCTTTCAAGTCGGGGCTGGTGGCATCGGAGCTGCCATACCAGTGGCGCAGGCACCGCTCGATGCTCCCTGGGTGCGGAAATTTGGGCGCCCGGGTGAAGCCGCCGAATGTCGAATCGAAGGATTGCTCGAGCGAGAGGCGCGCGGCGGCCAAGGGACTTGCATCGAGCTGCGCCTCGGACGGCGCGGCGGGTTCCAATGATGCGAAGGCGGCCTTCAGCTGCGAGTTCTGGGCGCGGATTTCCTCGCCGTGCTCGTGGTAGTAGGCGGCGACGCGCCGGAGCAGATCCGCAAATGCCGGCAACCCGTAGCGCGCCTGCTTTGGGAAATACGTGCCGCCGAAGAACGGTTGCTGCGTGTCGGGGGTGAGGAACATGGTCAGCGGCCAGCCGCCGTTTCCATGGGTCAGGAGTTGTTGCGCGATCTGGTAGATCCTGTCCAGGTCCGGGCGCTCCTCGCGATCCACCTTGATATTGACGAATAGCTCGTTCATGACCGCGGCGGTGGCCGGATCCTCGAACGACTCGTGGGCCATGACGTGGCACCAATGGCAGGCGGAGTAGCCGACCGACAGCAGGATCGGCCTGTTTTCGCGCTTCGCCAGTTCGAGCGCAGGCGCGCCCCACGGGTACCAGTCGACCGGATTGTCGGCGTGTTGCTGCAGGTAGGGGCTGGTCTCCGCGGCAAGACGATTGCGCTGCATGCTTTACTGCCCGAGTAAGCTAAAATGGAGGGCCAATATATCCCTTAAGTATTCCCATGTCCGATGTCGGTTCCGTGGCGCAGCTGCCCGTGCTGCGCTTGAAAAGAAATGAGGATCGGCGCCTGCATGCCGGGCATGCGTGGGTCTTTTCCAACGAAGTGGACACCCAGCAGACGCCGCTCACCCGGTTCCAGCCGGGAGAACTGGCGCGTCTGCTTTCTCACAACGACAAGGCGATGGGACTCGCCTACGTCAATCCCAAGTCGCTGATTTGCGCCCGCCTGCTCAACACATGGACGATCCCCGACACCGGATGGCTCGCCGCGCGGATGCGCCATGCGCTTGCGCTGCGTGAGCGGCTGTATCAAGCGCCTTTCTACCGCCTGGTATACGGCGAGTCCGACGGCCTGCCGGGCCTGGTGGTCGACCGATACGGAAAAATTGCGGTGGTGCAGATCGGCACGGCCGGCATGGAGCGCCTCAAGGCGCAGATTCAGGAGGCGCTGCCGAAGGTGTTCGACTGCACTGCGGTGCTCTTCAAGAACGACAGCGCCGCGCGGGAACTCGAAGGCCTGCCCTGCTACGTGGAAGAGGGATTCGGCAAGCTTCCGGAGCGCGTGAGCGTGCTCGAGGATGCGCTCAAGTTCGAAGCGCCGTTGGGCGGCGGTCAAAAGACCGGGTGGTTCTTCGATCAGGCCGCCAACCGCCGCAACCTCGTCAAATACGTGACCCGCGGCGCGCGCGTGCTCGACGTGTTCAGCTATGTCGGTGCGTGGGGAGTGCGCGCACTGGCTGCAGGCGCCGGCGAGGTGGTGTGCGTCGACAGTTCGGCCGCGGCGCTCGAAGCCGCGCAGCGCAACGCCGCGGCCAATGGCGGCAAGATTCGCGATCTAAAAGGCGATGCCTTCGAAGCGCTGGAGACCTTGGCGCGTCAGAAGGAAAAGTTCGACGTCGTCATCCTCGACCCGCCGGCCTTTGCCAAGCGCAAGAAGGAGCTGCCCAAGGCGCTTTCGGCCTACAAGAAGCTCAATCAGCTCGCCATGCAGCTGATGGGCGAGGGCGTGCTGGTGTCATGCTCGTGCTCGTATCACCTCAGCGCGGAAGACCTGCAGGACAGCATCGCCAAGGCGGCTCGCGGCGCCGAGAAGCAGCTGCAAATTCTCGAAACCGGCATGCAGGCCTGGGACCATCCGGTGCATCCTGCGATTCCCGAAACACGCTATCTGAAAGCCTATTTCTGTAGGGTCAGCGAAAGTTTAAAGTAGCCCCATGTTGAAGTACCCGCATATCGATCCGATTGCCGTTTCCCTGGGCCCCGTGCGCATCCACTGGTACGGCATCATGTATTTGATCGGTTTCGTCGGGGCATGGTGGCTGGCCCGGCGCCGTGCGAAGAGCCCGGGATCCACCTGGACCGGCCTCGACATCGACGATCTCATTTTTTACTGCGCCCTCGGGGTGATCGCGGGCGGCCGGCTCGGCTGGTGCCTGGTCTACGGTCATGATGTTCTTGCCGAACATTGGTACAACCTGGTCCGCATCTGGGATGGCGGCATGTCGTTCCACGGCGGTCTCACCGGCGTGATTGTCGCGGCCGTGGTGTTTGCGAAAGTAAAGGGCAAGGTGGTCTTCGACGTGTTCGATTTCCTGGCGCCGCTGCCGGGCATTGGCTTGTTTGCCGGACGCATGGGCAACTTCATCAACGGCGAACTCTGGGGGCGTCAGACCACGGTGCCCTGGGGATTTCTGGTTCCCGACCCCACGACCGGCGCTCTGGTCGGGCGTCACCCCTCGCAGCTCTACGAAGCCACGCTCGAGGGCCTGGTGCTGTTTGCGGTGCTCTGGTGGTTCACTTCCAAACCCCGCCCGAGGCTCGCGCCCACGGGGCTGTTCTTCATCCTCTACGGCTGCGGACGCACCGTGGTGGAATCGGTACGCATGCCGGACGCCAACATCGGGTATCTTCTGGGTGACTGGCTCACCATGGGCATGCTGCTGACCGCGCCCATGATCCTGATCGGCATCGCCATCATGATCTACGCCTACCATCGCCACGAGCCCACCGGCAACTTGGTCGCGGAGAAAGCCTGATGCGTCAGTACCTCGATTTTCTCCGTCACATCCGCTTGAACGGGGCGCGCAAGAGCGACCGCACCGGCACTGGCACCTTGAGCGTGTTCGGTTACCAGATGCGCTTCGATCTGACCGAAGGCTTCCCGCTGGTGACCACCAAGAAGCTGCATCTCAAATCCATCATCTACGAACTGCTCTGGTTCCTGCGCGGCGACACCAACGTCAAGTACCTCAATGATCACGGAGTCACCATCTGGGACGAGTGGGCGAACGAGCAGGGCGAACTCGGACCGGTGTACGGCAAGCAGTGGCGCAACTGGCCGACGCCCGACGGACGGCACATCGACCAGATTTCGCAGGTGGTCACGCAGCTGAAAAGCGATGCCGATTCCCGGCGTATTCTGGTGAGCGCGTGGAACGTCGGGGAGCTTTCGCAGATGGCGTTGTTGCCCTGTCACGCGCTGTTCCAGTTCTATGTCGCGAATGGACGGCTCTCCTGCCAGATGTATCAAAGGAGCGCGGACGCGCTGCTCGGCGTGCCGTTCAACATCGCCTCTTACGCGCTCCTGACGCAGATGCTGGCGCAGCAGTGCGACTACGAGCCGGGCGAGTTCATCTGGACGGGCGGCGACTGCCATTTGTATTTGAATCACCTGGAGCAGGTGGACCTGCAGCTGGCGCGCCCGCCCTATCCGCTGCCGCGCCTGTCGATCAAGCGCCGCCCGCCGTCCATCTTCGACTACGCCTACGAGGATTTTGAAATCCTCGACTATCGCTCGCACCCGGCCATAAAAGCGCCGATCGCGGTATGAAGCGTCCAAATGCACCGCGGGGACCTCTGTTCGAGGTCCGGCACTCAGCCGTTCACGGCCACGGCGTATTCGCGCTGCGGCGCATTCGCAAAGGCACCACCGTGCTCGAGTACCTGGGCGAACGGCTGACCCATCAACAAGCGGACGAGCGCTACGCCGACAAGGATGCCGAGGACAATCACACCTTCCTGTTCACCGTCGATGAGCACACCGTCATCGACGCCGGCGTGAACGGCAACGAGGCGCGCTTCATCAATCACGGCTGCGATCCGAATTGCCAGAGCACCATGCTCAAAAAGCGCATTTTCATCGAGGCGATCCGCAGCATTCAGCCGGGCGAAGAGCTGTGTTACGACTATCAGATCCAGCGCGACGCTGACGACGCGGACAACGTGGACGAAGTGTTCGCCTGCCGCTGCGGGGCGGCCAAGTGCCGCGGCAGCATGCTCGAGGCGCGAAAACCGCAACGCGCCGCCAAGCCGGTGAAGAAAAAGGCCGCGGCGAAGCGGCCCGCCAAACGCCGCACCCAGCGTCGCTGATGCGAGCCGAGGCGCTGGCCGCCCAGGGTTACTGCATCGAGGATGAATTCCTCGATGCAGCCGAGGTCGAGGCGCTCCTTGAATGCCTGTATTTGAGGCGCGATCGCGGCGAGTTCGCCTCGGCCGCAATCGGCGCGGGGAGGAGTCTGCAACAGCGCCCGGCGGTACGGGGCGATGCCACATGCTGGCTGAAGGAGCCAATCGAGGCCGCCGAGCGTGCGCTGCTGCAACGATTGGAGAATCTGCGCCTCGAGCTGAATCGCACGCTGTTCCTCGGGCTCCTCGACATCGAGGTGCATTACGCCAGCTACCCGCCGGGCGCGCGCTACGTGCGGCACGTCGATCAGCCGCAGGGGCGCAATCAACGCCAGCTTTCCCTGGTGTTGTATCTGAACCCCGATTGGAACGAGCTCGACGGCGGCGAGCTTAAGCTCTACGAGAGCGACGGTCGCTGCCACGAGGTGGTTCCCAAGGGCGGGCGGCTGGTCCTGTTTCGAACCGAAGGCCGGGAGCACGAAGTGCTGGCCGCGCGCCGCGAGCGGCTCTCCTTGACCGGCTGGTTCAGGGTGCGGAGCGCTTAAGGATTGGCGGCATCGGCGAGCGTGCCGCGCCAATCATTGAGGAACGCTTCGCTGGGCGAGCTCTCCAGCACTAATTCCAGGCGGCTGTCGCGGCGATGCGCGCTGTCCTCCTCGTTCAGGCCGTGGCCGCTCCACTGGACCAACCAGGAGGGCCCGGGGCCGGTGCGAAACACCGCCTTCATGCGGCGAACCTGTCCCTGGTAGGCGCCGAGCAGCCAGTCCAGACGAGCTTTGAGCACGATGCGCGAAAAACTCATCCCCGCCGGCAACAGCCACTGCACGGCAAAGAGGTCGAGTTGCGCGAGCTGCGTCTCGGTCCCTTGGTGCGGTCCGATTTCGATGGACGTGGCGCTGGGCGCGGTGGCGGGCGCCTTATACAGCAGCGAGAAGCGCGGCGCGCGTTGGTAGGCGTGGAGCGCCTCCGGGGGCAGCTCGCCAAAGCTCACCTCACCGAGATGGGCTTTGCTCGGAAACTGCTGCTCGGCGATTTGCCTGTAGCGCAACCGCTCCGCTTCGCCCGCAAGATCGGGCTTCGAGAGCAGCAGCACATCGGCCGACTGGATCTGGCCCCATTCGCCCGCCGGTTTGGATTTCAGGATTCGCTCCGTGTCCAAAGGATCGATGAGGCAGACAATGCTGTCGAGGCTCAGGGCGCCCTGAGCTTGGTACGATGCCAAGGCATCGACGATGTCCGCAGCGTGGCCCGCGCCGCTGGGCTCGATCAGCAGGCGGGCGGGCTTCGAGTTGCGCAGAATGTCGCGCAGCTGCTTTTCGAATTCGAGTTCGCCCACGCAGCAAAGACACCCACCCGCCACCATGCGCACGTCGTAGGCGCCGCGAGCCGCCTCGGCAACGGTGATCGCGTCGATTCCGGCCTCGGTGAACTCGTTGAGCACCACCATCCAGAATTCGTCCTGCGGTTTGCGTGACATGAGGCGCCGGATCGCCGTGGTCTTGCCGGCGCCAAAGCTGCCGGTGATGAGATGCGTGCGTGTCATAGGGAATCGCAAGTTGCTGCGCTATCATCGTGCGATCGCGGAAGCCCCGCGCCCGCCAATAGAGCACGGAAGCGATATGTCAGACCATCAAACCAGCGTTCAGTTTTGGCACGAAGGTTGCTCGAGCTATCGTGTAGTATATAGGCTCATCCTATGCGTCTGCCGAGCCTTAAGTTCCTAAAGACTTTTCAGGTTGCGGCCAAACTCCAAAGCTTCAAGGCCGCCGCCGAGGAATTGTTCGTCACTCCCTCCGCCGTGAGTCATCAGATCAAGGCGCTCGAGGAGCAATTGGGCGTGGCTCTGTTCCAGCGCGGCGTGCGCACGCTGACCCTCACCGATGCCGGCAAGCATTATCTCGAGCATATCAACGACGTGTTCTCGAAACTCGAATCGGTCACCGAGCAGCTGAGAATGCGTTACGGGCGCACCATCATTCGATTGAATGTGCCCTCGTTCTTTGCCAACGAAATGCTGCTGCCGCGCTTGGCGTCGTTCACGCAGTCGCGTGAGGAAACGGACATCAGAATCGAGACCACCTTCTCGACGCCGAAGACGCATCCGCCCGAGGCGGATTTGTCGATCGTGGTAGGGACCGGGCCCTGGGAGGGGCTGACGGTGCACGAGCTGTTCGCGCAGAGTTTCATCGCCGCGTGCTCGCCGGCGTTCCTGCTGGAAAACCCTATCGATAACTACGGCGATTTGAACGGCAAGACCCTGCTGTTGCACGAGGAGCGGCGCGAGGCCTGGGAGCGTTGGAGTTCGGGGCTCGGTATCGAGCCCATCAAGCCGAATCGTCTGGTGCGGCTCGACACCATGTCGGCGGTGGTGCGCGCCGCAGAGCAGGGCGTGGGCGTAGCGTTGGTTCCGTCGCGCCTGAGCGCCGACCGCTTCATCGCCGGCGGCTTGGTCAAACTGTTCGATGCCGAACTCCTGACCAACGAAAGCTACGTTCTGCTGCACCGTCCGGAGGATCGGGCGCGCGAAGACCTGCAGGAACTCACGCATTGGATTCTGCAAAAGTGCCGCGTGGCGTGATCTAAGTCGGTGCATCCTCGATGCATGAGGAAATTCTTCGGCTCGTCGCAACATTTCTCGCTCGTCGGCGCTTCCTGCCTTGCTATGGTCCCATCCGGGGCGTTGGTATTTTTCATTGAAGGAATACCGCCATGGACTTTCGCAAGCTGTCTCTCGCCGCCACCGCCCTCGTTGCCCTGTCGCCCGTCCTCGCCAACGCCGCCCCAGAAGATGCCGCGCTGTCTGCCTGCGTTCGCGCCTTTGCGGACAAGATCACGCCGGCCGGGGCCGCCGCGCCCTCGGTGAAGGTGGCCTATCCGCAGCAGCATGTTGCCAGCCCGATCCTTGACTATTACGCGCGCAGCTTCACCTTCACGATGAGCGCGAAGAACATCAAGACCGGAGCCGAGTTTGCGCAGGCCACCTGCGAGGCGAACATCCATGGCGAAATCCTGGCGCTCTCCACCAAGTCGGGCCCAAGCGTTACGACCCTCGCCGCCCGCTGACGCGGACCCGATGGCGGGTTGTACGTCATCTAGCGTATAACCCGCTATCTTTCGGGCTTGAGGAGATACGGTGCTGGAACTGGTGGTGGCCGCCTCGCGAAACGACGTCATCGGCCGCGGCAATAGCCTGCCCTGGCATCTGCCTGCTGACCTTAGGCATTTCAAATCGCTCACCCAGGGCCGGCATGTGCTCATGGGCCGCAAGACTTACCTGTCGATCGGCAAGGCGCTGCCCAACCGTGTCAATCTGGTGATGAGCCGGGATCCAAGTTTCTCAGCCAAGGATTGCACCGTCATTGCCTCGCTCGGGGAGGCGCAACGAATCGCCGGAAACGCACCGCTCATGGTGATCGGCGGTGCGCAGATCTACGCACAATGCCTGGAGGCGGCCACGCGCATCCATCTCACGCTCGTCGATACCGACATTGCCGACGGCGATACCTTCTTTTCGGCCTGGCGCCACGCGCCCTGGCGGGAAGTATGGCGCGAGGAACATGCGAGCGACGATAAAAACGCCTTCGGCTACGCGTTCCTGACGCTGGAGCGTTCCTAGAAGGGCGCGAGCCGCCGCTCGATCTCGAGCGCGGCCTGCTTGAAATCCACATCCGCGACGCGCTGGGCATTGCGAGTCAGTTGTTGCAGGATTTCACCCTGGATTCTGCCGCGCTCCAGCGCCATGCGATAGGGGATTTCATGGTGAAACATGACCATTGAGTAGCGCGGCACGAAGCGTCCGGGGAAGCGCCGCTCGAGGTCGAGCGCCACGCTCTGCTGCAGTTGGAACTTGGGGTCCGCGACCCGCTCGCGCATCTCCAGGTAGTTCTCGAGCGCCATTTCGGAGATGGCATCGGTGTTTGGCCTGCGGGCTGTCGCGAAGCTTTCGAAGAGATCCTCCCAGCGCTCATGGTGCTGAAGGTGCTGCATCAATTCGATGCAGTCCTCGAAACAGCAGTTCATGCCCTGGCCATGAAACGGCACCATGGCGTGCGCCGCATCGCCGATCAAGAGGCACTGGCCGCCAAGATGCCATGAGCCCGCGGATACCGTGCCCAAGAATCCCACCGGATGGGCGCGGAATTCGCTGAGGCAATCCGGCATTAGCGCATAGACGTCCGCGAAGTGTTCCGCCATGAACTGCTCGATGCGCCTCGCGTCGTTCAACTGCTCGAAACTGACGGCGCCGCGTTTCGGCAGGAACAAGGTCGCGGTAAAGCTGCCATCCTCGTTCGGCAGGGCGATCAGCATGAGATTGCCGCGCGGCCAGATGTGCAGGGCGTCGGCAGCGAGCCTGAAGCCGCCGTCCGGGCCCTTGGGTATGGTCAGCTCCTTGTAGCCGTGCTCTAGATCGGTTTCGTGCGCCTCGATCAATCGCTGCTCGGCCAAGCGCCGACGCAGCACCGAGCCCGCACCGTCGGCGCCGATCAGGGGTTGCATGGGCACTGTTACGATTCGATCGTGCTCGAGATCGCGTATGGTCGCGGAGCCGCTACCGAAATCGGCGCTCTCGAAGCGATGCTCGAAAAAAAAGCGGATGCCGGGTCTGGCGGCCGCCAGGGCGGTCAGTTCCTGATTCAGGCGATGGCGCGACACCGAGTAGTTGAGTTCGTTGGGCCGCTGCCCGTAAGGCTGGAAGGAGACTGAACCGTCCGGCAGGTGCACGCCCCGGGCGCGCATCGGCAGCAACGTGGTCTGCAGGCGCTCGAACACGCCGGCCACCTTGAGCGCATGGATGCCGCGGTCGGCGAGGGCGAGATTGATGGACCGGCCGGCATCGGCGGGGGCGCTGCGCGGATCCGTCCGCGATTCATACAGCTCGATGTCCGTGAAGCCCCGCTGCTCCAGCAGCAGCGCAAGCAGCGCGCCGGTGGGCCCGGCTCCCGCGATGCGTACGGTCTGCTTTCGATTCATAAAGTCCGTTCGAGCATGTCCACGGCGGTGAGCACGTCGCTGAACGAGTTGTACAGGGGCGTCGGTGCCATGCGAATGACGTCAGGCTCGCGCCAGTCCGCGATCAATCCGTCGGCGCTCAATGCTTCCTGGTAACGGCGCGCGTCCGCGGGACTCTTGAGCACGCGCAAGCTCAGCTGGCTGCCATGTTCGCCGGGCGCGCTCGGGGTGATGATGTCGATGCGGCCCGCAAGTCTCGACTCGATCAGCTGCCGAAGGAATGCCGTGAGTGCGAGCGACTTTTCGCGCAGCCGCGCCATGCCTGCACGCTCGAAAAGCTCCAGCGAGGCGATCAACGGGGCGGTCGAGAAGATCGGCGGATTGCTGACCTGCCAGCCCTCCGCGCCGGCGATCGGCCTGAAGCCAGGCTCGAACATAAAGCGCGCTTCCTTGTCGTGGCCCCACCAGCCGGCAAAGCGCGGCAGCTTGCCATTCGCATGGCGCTCGTGCACGAAGCATCCGCCGACGGCCCCGGGGCCGGCGTTCAGATACTTGTAGCTGCACCACACCGCGAAGTCGGCGTTCCAGTCATGCAGTTCGAGGGGCGTATTGCCGATGGCGTGGGCCAGATCCACGCCCACCGCGGCGCCGACACGCCGGCCGGCGGTAATCAGCGGTGCAAGATCGAGGCGCTGCCCGGATAGGTATTGCACGCCCGGCAGCAGCAGCAGCGCGAGTTCACCGGCGTTGCGTTCGATGGCCTCGAGCACATCGGCGTTGCGCAGCAGGCGCTCGCCGCGGCGCGGTGCGACTTCGACGAGGTCTCGTTCCGAGAGGCCGTGAAATTTCAGCTGCGAGAGCACCGCGTAGCGGTCGGAGGGGAAAGCCGACTGCTCGATCAGTATCTTGGAGCGGCGGCCTTCGGGGCGGAAGAAGCTCACCATCATCAGATGCAGGTTGATGGTGAGGGAGTTCATCGCGACGACTTCGTTTGCTTGGGAGCCCGTCAAATGGGCGAGGGGTTCTGCCAGCTGTTCGTGATAGGAAATCCAAGGCCTCAAGCCCTGGTGATGCCCGAGCACGCCCAGCGCCCGCCAACCCGAGAGTTCCTCCTCGATCAGCGCGGCGGCGCGGCGCGGCGCGAGCCCCAGCGAATGACCGGCGAGATAAACGAGTTTTCGTCCATTGACATCGCTTGGAAAGTGAAACTCGTCCGCGAAGGAGGCGAGCGGATCCTCCTTGTCGAGGCGCGCCGCCTCCTCACCCGCGTTGCAAGGGCGGTCGCTCAGGATGGCGCCTGCATGACGGTGCCGCAGACGCTGCAGGTGCGGTGCGCGGCGCTCGAGTAGAAGCGCTGGAATATGCCGGGTAGTTCGGTCTCGATGTTGCGCACCGGCACGCGTTCGAAGTAAAGCTGGTGGCCGCAGTTCTCGCAGTACCAGGAGAAGCCGTCGAGTTCCTCCGGCCCGCGCCGCCGCTCGACCACCACCCCGACGCTGCCCGGGGGGCGCCGCGGCGAGTGCGGCATTTCCGCCGGCAGCAGGAACATCTCCCCGGCGCGGATCGGCACATCGATGATGCGCCCGTCCTGCACGGTCTTCAGAACCATATCGCCTTCGACCTGATAGAACAGTTCTTCGCCCGGATCGTGGTGAAAGTCCTTGCGTGAATTGGGGCCGCCCACCGCCATGACGATCAAGCCGGCGTCCTCGAACAGAAGTTTGTTCCCCACGGGCGGTTTCAGTAACGAGCGATTTGACTCGATCCAGCTCAGCAGGTTGAAGGGTTGAGTGAAAGCCATGCGCACATTATACGATGAGTAGGAAACTTCGCCGCCGGCTCCATAGTCGAACCGCACTGGAGGGTCGGTATGCGTGCCGTCGGATGGCTTGTGGGAGCGGGATTGCTGTTGGGCGGAATTTCGCAGGCATCCGACCTGCCCGAAACCGGCGTGCCGTTGTCCGCCTTGTGGCGCACGCAACACGTGACCTTTCTATATGCCGGGCGCACCTCGCGCTATTCGTGCGACAGCCTGGCGGACAAGCTGCGTGGCTTGCTTCTCGAGCTGGGTGCGCGCTTCGATTTGAAGGTGCACGGCCTGACCTGCGATCCCACCCATACGCAAGTCGAGTTGTCGTTTTCAAGCCCGGCGTTGCCGCCCGATTCGTCCAAAGCCGCACATCAAGGCTATTCCAAGCCGGTGGATGCGAGGTTCGAGCGCTTTACGCTGACCACCGATGAGTTCCGAAATTTCGTCAGTGCCGACTGCGAGCTGATCGAGGAATTCGTGCGACAGGTGTTGCCGAAGCTTGCGACTCGCGATGTACGCTCCGATATCGATTGCACGGCATACCGGCATCGGAGCAACGGCAGCGGATATCTGGTGCGCGGCGAGATTCTGCGCCCGCTTCCGGCCGGAGCGCAGTGAAGCGATCGTCGGCGACCGCTAAGGTCTGCGGCAGCCGACCTGTACCGGACGGGCACCCGGCGCATCGAGCCGCAATGCCGTGAGCCTGTCTCCCCACACGCAGCCGGTATCGAGCGCGGTAACGTGGGAGTCCTGATAGAAACCCAGCGTCGACCAATGCCCGAAGACGATGCGCGGTCCGCGCCAGCGCGCGTTTTCGGCCTCGAACCATGGAATCAGCGTCTTGCTCTGAATTTTTTTTGGCGAACCCTTGGCGCGGAGCATGAGGCGGCCCTCGGCATCGACATAGCGAAGTCGCGTAAAGCAGTTGACGATGAAGCGCAGCCGCGCCTCGCCGCTGAGGTCGTCGTCCCAGCGATTGGGCTCGTCGCCGTACATGGTGTCGAAGAGTTTCTCTGGACTTCGCTGCAGAGCCTTCTCGAACTCGCGGGCGCAGGCACGTGCCTGCGCCATGTCCCATTGCGGGGCAAGTCCTGCGTGCAGCAGACAAACGTTCAAAGTCGGATCTTCGTGCAGCAGCGGCCGGTGCAGGAGCCATTCGAGCAGCTGCTGCCGGTCGGGCGCCGCGAGCACCTCCTCGATGGTGTCGTCCTCGCGCACCTTGGATTTGCCAAAGCTCACCGCAAGCAGATGCAGATCGTGATTGCCGAGGGTGACTTGCGCGGCATCGCCGAGTGCGCGCACCCGGCGCAGCACCTTGAGCGATTCCGGGCCGCGGTTGACGAGGTCGCCGACCAGCCACAACCGATCGCGGTCGGCAGAGAAACGCAGCTCGGTGAGCAGTTGCCCCAGTTCCTCGTCGCATCCCTGCACGTCGCCGATCGCGTATAGGGCCATCGGTGCGCCTAGTGCAATACTCCGGGCATCGCCAGCCTGAAGGGCGCGATCGGCGCATCGAAGCGCTGACCGGCATCATCGACCATCTGGTAACTGCCCTGCATGGTGCCCACGGGAGTTTCGATCACCGCGCCGCTCGAGTAGCGAAATCCCTGGCCCGGCTTCAGGTAAGGCTGCTCGCCGACAACCCCGTCCCCGCGCGTCTCCTTCACGTTGCCGTTGGCATCCGTGATGATCCAGTGACGGGTCAACAGTCGCGCCGGCACCTGGCCTTCGTTGCGAATCGTGATGGTGTAGGAGAACACGAAGCGCTTGTCCTTGGGGTCGGACTGTTCCTCTATATACGCCGTCTCGACCTCGACGCGGATGCGCGGGTTGCCGCTCTCGATGCTCATGGTGTGCGCGGTTTCAGCCGCACGGCCAGCACGTCGCAATGCGCGGCGTGCAGCACGGTGTCTTCGGTAAGATTTACAAGTATCGCAAGACCATGCCGCTCGCGACTTCCCAGAACGATCAAATCGACGGACTCCTGTTCGGCAACGCGCAGAATTTCCGCCTTGGTGTTGCCCGCTTCGACTCGTATCTTAGCCTGCTTGAGGCCGGTGCGCTGCGCGAGCGCCGCGAGCCGATCGCGAGAACCGTCGAGGATGCTGTCGTCGATGGGCGAGATGGGCAGGAGGTTGTCCCCCATCGGTTCCATCGGCAGGAATTCCACCACGTGCAGCACCACGATTTCCGCCACGCTGTTTTCGGCGATCTCGCGTCCGGCGACGGCTACTTGTTCGCTGGCGTCGGTCAGATCCAGCAATAACAATATTTTTTTATAACGCAGCATCTCCATTTGAGTATAACCGAGAGTGGCGAGAGGCGAGCAGGCCGAATTGCGCGGGTGAAAGCACGCCCGGTCGCAACGACGGATCGATGCCGCAAGCCTCGATGTCCGCAGCGTCGAGCAGGCCCTTCAGGCAGTTGCGCAATGTTTTTCGGCGCTGGGAAAAAGCCGCGCTCACCACCGCGCGAAGCGCAGCTTCGCTGCCGATGTCAAATCGCGCGTGAGCCGAAGGTTTCAGGCGAACGATGGCCGACCACACTTTGGGCGGCGGCTGAAAGGCGCCGGGTCCCACATCGAAAAGAAATTCGGATTCGGCGAAGGCCGCGAGCATCACCGTGAGCCTGCCGTACTCCTTGGTGCCGGGCGCGGATGTGATGCGTTCCACCACTTCCTTCTGCAGCATGAAGTGCATGTCGGCGATCGCGGCGCGCTGCCTCAGCAACTCGAACAACAGCGGCGTGGAGATGTTGTAGGGCAAGTTGCCCACCACGCGCAGCGGCGGGCCTGCACTGCGCAAGGCCAGATAGTCGGTCTTGAGCGCATCCTGCACGTGTATCTTGAGGCCGGGAGTGGCGCGCGCATCGCAGGCGAGCTCGTGCGCCAGATCGCGGTCGATCTCGACCACCTCGAGCGCGCCGCTGCGCCTCAGCAGTTCGAAGGTGAGGGCACCGCGCCCCGGTCCGATCTCGACCAGCGCCTCGCCTTCCGCGGGCCCAATCGATTCGACAATGCGGCGGATGACGCCCGGGTCGTGCAGGAAATGCTGTCCAAAACGCTTACGGACCGGCATCGACGCGGGGCACGCTGGCAAGGTCGATCGCGAGGCCGAGGGCGGCGCGCAGGCTACCGGTATCGGCTCGGCCGGTGCGCGCCAGGCTGAGCGCCGTGCCGTGATCCACACTGGTGCGCAGGATCGGCAGGCCCAACGTCATGTTCACAGCGTTGCCGAAGCCCATGTGCTTGATGACCGGCAATCCCTGGTCGTGGTACATCGCGACGATGACATCGCAGCCCTCGAGAAAGTGAGGCGTGAATGCCGTGTCCGCCGGGGCCGGCCCCTTCAGATCGAGGCCCTGCGCCCGAAGCTCCGCGAGCACCGGCTCGATGGTGTCGATCTCCTCGCGTCCCAGATGGCCGGCCTCGCCGGCATGAGGATTCAGGCCCAGCACCCCGATGCGGGGCGCTGCGAGGCCGAAGTGTCGCTGCAGGTCGTTGTGCACGATCAGCAAGGTGGCGCGCAGCCGCGTGCGCGTGATGGCCTTCGGCACCTCGCTCAACGGCAAATGCGTGGTGACCAGCGCCACCTTGAGTCGGTCATTGAGCAGCAGCATCACCGGCAGGGCCGCGCGCGTGCGTTCCGCCAGATGTTCGGTGTGGCCGCTGAAGGCATAGCCGCCTTCGATCAGCGTGCTTTTCTGCACCGGCGCGGTCACCATCGCGGCGAATTCGCCGTTCATGCACCCGTCGCAGGCGCGATCGAGCATTTCGATCACATAGGGTGCGTTGCGGGTATCGGGGGCCCCGGCCTTCACCGGCTGTCGCAACGGAACCTGAAGCACCCTGAGGCTGCCGGCAGGGTGGCTCGAGGCGGGCATGCCCGGGTGGTAGCGCTCCAGCGTCAGCGGCAGCGCCAACTGCTCCGCCGTGCTCTTCAGCAGCGCCTCGTCGGCTGCGACGATGAGATCGGCCTCGTGAGGAGTTTGCGCCAGCATGACGCAGGCATCCGGTCCGACGCCGGCAGGTTCACCCGACGTGATGACGATGCGCGGTATGTACACTACATCTTGATTTCGACGAACGCGTCGTCACGCAGGTGGCGCAGCCACAATTCGGTCTCTTCGTCCGCCTTGCTCTCGCGAATGGCTGCGAAGGCCTTCTGACGCCGCACATCGTCGGTACTGTCGTAGGTGCGTGTGCCGAGCATCTGCACGATATGCCACCCGTAGCGGGTCTTGAACGGTTGGCTGATATCCCCGTCCTTGAGGTCGGCGATGGCCTTGTCGAATTCCGGAACGAAGGTGCCCGGCCCGGACCAGCCGAGATCGCCGCCATCCGGCGCAGAACCCGGGTCTTCCGAGGCGGTCGAGGCGATGCCGGCGAAGTCCTCGCCCTTGAGGATGCGATCACGCAGCTTGACGAGCTTCTGCCGGACGGTCTCATCGTCGTCGAGTTCGTTGGTCTTCATCAGGATGTGGCGCAGGTGGATCTGATTGACCATCACCTGCGCTTCGCCGCCGCGGCGCTCGTTGAGCTTCACGATGTGAAAGCCGCTCGGCGTGCGCACCGGCTCGCTGATGTCGCCCGGCTTCATCTTGGTGACTTCGTCCAGGATGAACTGCGGCAGCTGCGTACCCTTGCGCCAGCCCAGCTGGCCGCCGTCGAGCGCGGTCTGGCTGTTGGAATTGGTGATGGCTAGCTGCGAGAAATCCTCGCCCTTGCGGGCGCGCGCCACGATGTCCTGCGCCTTCTTGGAAATGTCCTCGAGCTGCTGCGGAGTGGCGGCCGCGGGCAGCGACAGAAGAATGTGCGACACGTTGAATTCGTCGTTGGTGCCGGCGCTCGTCTGGCGCGCCAGGTACTGCTCCATTTCATGCGGCGTCACGTTGATGCGGGCGATCACGTCGCGCTGGCGCAGGCCGGAGAGCACCAGCTCCTTGCGCATGGACTCGCGGTACTGCTTGTAGTCGACGCCCTGGGCGGCGAGCGCCGTGGGCAGCTGGTCGAACGGAATCTTATTGCGCGCGGCGATTTCCTGCAGTGCGCCATTCAATTGTTCGTCGGAGACCGTGAGGCCGGCATGCTTGGCCTGCTGCATCTGGATCTCCTGCAGGACCAGGCGGTCGAGCACCTGCTGTCGCAGCACGCTCTGCGAGGGCAGTTCGACCTTCTGTTCGACCAAGCGGTGGGTGACCGCGTCCATTTGCGCGTCCAGTTCGCTCTTCAGCACGATGCCGTCGTTCACGATTGCGGCAATGCGATCCAAAAGCTCGCCGTGCACGCTGATGTCGCGGGTCTGCGCCTGGGCGGGAGACAGCCATAGCATTTGCGCGGCCAAAAGAGCGCACGCAAGAATCAATTTACGCATAAATCCAAATACCGGTTACTGGGCGTTCGGGTCTCGGGTCGAATATCCGCGGATCGATTGCTCTAGAAAGGAATCCGCTCGCTTTCCGACCGAACTTAGCCCCGTCAGTTCCAATTGTAATGCAATCGAGGTATCGAGTCCTCCCACGCGGTTGCTGAGGTATCGGCGCTGCACCAGCTGGATGCGGTAACAGCAGCTTTTATATTCAAAACCAGCCACTTGTTCGATGGTTTGGTGGCCCTTCAGCGTGCCATTGATCTCTGTCGGCAGGAGCGAATAGACCCAGCGTCCGACGGTGTTCCAGTGCCCGGCTATCGGCCACGCGAAGGAGCCGTCCAGCTGCTTCAAAATCGGCCCGCCGGTGCCTTCCTGGAACCGGTAGCCGATATTCACCACCCGGGTCGGGTCCTGCTTGTACTGCAGCGAAACCTCGTTTTTTTCCGTCTTGGAGGTGTAGGGGTTCCATTGATAGTCGAGGTTGAGACTGAAGTGCTTGTAGCCGGTGAGCGCCACTTCCGCGACGATGTCCGAGGCCCGGTTCAATGGTTGGCTGACCGCGTTGGCCGCCGCAGAACTCGCATAGACGCCCGGGTAATAACCGCCGTAAAGCGGCTGGTCGGGATAGGGGATGAAGGAGGTGCCGCGTCCCACCAGCAAGGCGCCGGGGATGGCCAGCGGGTTGACCGGAGGCGCCATCATGATGGTTTGGGCGGCCAAATTGGTCTGCGCCAGGTTCGTCAGATCGACGCGCGGCGTGTCGAAATATCGAATTTGACCTAAGGTGGCCGAAAGGTACTGCGTGCCCGAGTCGTGATCGAACAGCCGGGTGGTCAAGGCCATCGCGATCTGATTCGCATCGCCGATCCGGTCATAGCCGACGTAGCGGTTGGTCCGGAACAGCTCGGTCAGGTTGAGGTCGGGCAGACCGCTGTCGAACACCGGCAACTCATCCTGGTTGCGGTAGGGCACGTAGCTGTAGACCAGCCGCGGTTCCAAGGTCTGGGTGCGCTGTCCCTGCGATCCGGCCTCGCGCTCGAACACCAGCCCGGTGTCGACCCTGGCATAGGGCAGCGATCGGGTGGGGGTGGCGGGCAGGCCGCTCGCCGGGTCGTGAAGGTCGTACTGCGTGAAATCATAGCCCACGGCGGGCTCGAAGAAGTACCCGGGCGTGCGAAACGAGTAGCGCAGCTCCGGCGCGAGATTCAGGCGCAGACCGCTGGGATTGATGTTGGGCAACGCGGTGTCGGTGCCGGGATAGAGTTCCCGCTGTTCGTCGGCCGGGTTGATGGAGCGCACGAAGTCGACCGCTTCGCTGTCGAGCGCGAATTCGAAGCCGCTGTCGCCGATCGGGTAGAGGCCGCTCGCAGTGATGTCCGGCAGACGCGAATAGGGCCTCAGCAGATCGGGCACGTTCACGTCGATGGTCTGGAAGTTCTGCAACTCGCCGCGGATGCGCCAGTAGTCATCGTAATAAAACACGTCGGCGCGGCGCTCGAGATAGGTGACGCTGGTCTGTTCGGAGCCGACGGCGAAGTTCAGGAAGTAGTTGCTGTCGGATACATTCGCGGCATCCACATCGAAGCGCAGGCCGTGCTGGATGTCGGTGATGTCGGTGAGCCGGAGGTAGCTGCGGTTGCCGTGCTCGACTTTGTCATCGGGCAGGAACGTGGCATCGAGCGCGCCGCGCGAGGTATGGGTGAGATAACGGAAATCCTCGGCGAGTTGCACCCCGCGCGCCGACAGATACCCGGGGGTCACGGTCAAATCGTAATTGGGCGCCAGATTGAAATAATAGGGCAGCTCGAATTCCCAGCCGTTGGTGCCCGAGTGGCCGAAGCTCGGGAACAGCACGCCGCTCTTGCGCGCATCGCCGAGCGGAAAGGAGATGTAGGGCGTGTAGAACACCGGCACGCTCTTGAAGCGCATCACCACGTTGTGCCCCGTGCCTTCCTGCTTCTTGGTGTCAAGATCTAGGCTGGTCGCCTGCAGCAGCCAGTCCTCGTTGCCCGCCGGGCAACTGGTGTAGCGCACCTTCGCAAGGTCGATTTTGCCGTCCGGCCGCACCTCGATTTTGCGGGCGAAGCCGCGGCCATTGCGGTCGAACAGATCGAAGTTCGCCTCGTTGAAATTGCCGCCGCCCTCGGTCTTGTAGGTGCCGCTCTCGCTGCGGACGTGCAGTTTCGGATCGATGAAATCGACCTTGCCCTTGACGTTGATGCGGTCGGTGACGAAATCGTAGAAGACCTCGTCCGCACCGATCTTGCGATCGTCCTGCTGCACGATGACGCGGCCCTGCACGGCGGCGTTCAGGTCGAGCGTCACGAAGCCCTTGTCGGCCTGGATGTGAATGCGGTGATCGTCGGGCGCTATCTCCAGCGGACGGCTGTAGTCGAATCTCGGCGGCGCCGGGCACATATCGGCGCCGAGGGCGAGGGCGCTGGCGCCGAGCAACACGCCGCAGAGGCAGACTTTGAGAAACGCGTTGGACAAATGGACCGGCCTTACTCGGTATACTTCAAGCGCCGTATTTGCGGCATGCGAATGGTCAAGCATGGGTGTAGCGGATGCAAGCGATTCCCGCCTTGGAATATTAACGGGATGGGTCGTCGATGATTTGGGATTTGCCGACAGCCGGATCGCGCCGGCCTCGGCGGATGCAAGCTTCAGGCGCTATTTTCGCCTCACGCGCGGATCGGAGAGCTTCATTGTCATGGACGCGCCGCCGGACAAGGAGGATCTGAAACCCTTCATCAGCGTTGCGCGCACCTTGAGCGATGTGGGCGTGAACGTGCCTTTGGTGCTCGCCAGGGATCTGGAGCGCGGATTTCTGCTGCTGACCGATTTGGGCACCGAGCAGTATCTGAGTTCATTGACCGAATCGTCAGTGGAGAAGCTGTATGCCGATGCCCTCGACGCGCTGCTGAAAATAGAGGGTGCGGATCCCGTGCACGGCGCCGCCCTGCCGCGCTACGACGAGACGCTGCTCAATCGCGAGATGCAGCTGCTGCCTGACTGGTTTCTCGAACGCCACTTGGGGCTGCGTTTGAGCGCGGACGATAGCGGGGTGCTCTGCGAGACGTTCGCGGCGCTCACTGCCGCAGCCCTCGAGCAGCCGGCCGCTATCGTGCACCGTGACTATCATTCACGAAACCTCCTCATCACCCGCGAGGACAATCCGGGCATCATCGATTTTCAGGACGCCGTGTGGGGTCCGGTGACCTACGATGCGGTGTCCCTCCTCAAGGACTGTTACATCGCCTGGGATCCGCAGCGGGTGCACGACTGGGCCTTGGGCCACGCGCGCGCGCTCGCCGCCCGGGGATTCAAGGTCGGGAGCGAGCGCGAGTATCTGCGCTGGTTCGACCTCATGGGGCTGCAGCGACACATCAAGGTGCTCGGGATCTTCGCGCGTCTTTTCTATCGCGACGGCAAGTCCCAGTACCTGAATGATCTGCCGCGTGTGCTCGCCTACACGCAGGAAGCGGCAGCCCGTTACCCCGAGACCCGGCGCTTCGCGCAATTTCTTGCTGAGCGCGTGGTGCCCCGGTTCACCGAGGCACAGCGGCGGGCGCTGGCTTGAACCAAAACGACGACAAGCCGCGCGCCGCCATGAT
Source organism: Steroidobacteraceae bacterium (assembly GCA_036494165.1). Taxonomy (GTDB): domain Bacteria; phylum Pseudomonadota; class Gammaproteobacteria; order Steroidobacterales; family Steroidobacteraceae; genus Bog-1198. Next base: position 25,442 of record DASXOQ010000001.1, on the reverse strand, counting down.
TCTGGCCGCGGGTCGCGGGGAGAGGATGCGGCCCTTGACCGACAGCACGCCCAAACCCCTGCTCAAGGTGCGCGGCCGGCCGCTCATCGAGCGTCACGTGGAGGCGCTGGCGTCCGCCGGGATTACGCGGCTGGTGATCAATCTTGCGTGGCTCGGCAGCCAGATCCGCGACTATCTGGGCGATGGCTCGCGCTACGGTGTCCGCATCGTCTACAGCGAGGAAGCGAAGGCCCTCGAGACCGCCGGCGGCATCATCCGCGCGCTGCCGCATCTGTCGCCCGGCCCTTTCGCCGTGGTGAACGGCGACATATTCACGGACTATCGCTTCGATAGCTTGAAACTGCCGCCCGGCCTGGATGCGCATCTGGTGCTGGTCGCCAATCCTCCACAGCATCCGGCCGGCGATTTCGGCATCGTGAATGGACTTGCCGTGGATGAGGGCGCCGAGCGTTTCACATTTTCCGGCATCGCGGTGTACCGCGAGGCGCTCTTCGCCGGGCAACCCGACGGACCTGCCCGCTTGAAACCCCTGCTGGTGCGCTCCATGTCGGTATCACGGTGTTCGGCCGAGGTATTCCAGGGACTCTGGGAGGATGTGGGGACACCCGAGCGCCTCACGGCCCTGAACGCCTAGAGGAGTACAATGGCGCCATGGCCGAATTCAAAGGCATTCCCATAAACGGGGATGCGCCGCGCGTGAAGAGCGGCGAAAAATACACGACGCCTCAAGGCTTTACCGCCGTCAAGGACGGGGTCAAGAAGGGCGCGCTCAGCGAGGCCCAGGTGACGCTGCGCAAGCCCCCGTGGCTTCGTGCCAAGCTCGCGAGCGGCGCGGGCTTCTCCGCCGTGACCGGGATCGTGCGCGAGCACCGCCTGAGCACCGTGTGCGAGGAGGCGAAGTGCCCCAACATCGGCGAATGCTGGAACGCGGGCACAGCCACCATCATGCTGATGGGTGCGGTGTGCACCCGCGCTTGCCGCTTCTGCGCCGTGGACACCGGCAATCCCCGCGGCTGGCTGGATGCGGAGGAGCCCGAGAACGTCGCGCGCTCGGTGTCGCTGATGGGCCTCAAGTACGTGGTGCTGACCTCGGTGAACCGCGACGATTTACCGGATGGCGGCGCCCGGCACTACGCGGCGGCCATCCGTGCCATCAAGCGCGTGAATCCCGGCACCGCCGTCGAGGCGCTCACCCCGGACTTCCAGGGCGTGCTTGCGGACGTGCAGGCGGTTCTCGATTCGGGCTTGGATGTGTTCGCGCAGAACGTGGAGACCGTTGAACGGCTCACCCATCCGGTACGGGATCCGCGCGCCGGCTACGCGCAGACCATCGGGGTGCTCACGGCCGCCAAGGCACATCGTCCGGAGGTGCTCACCAAGACCAGCCTGATGCTGGGGCTGGGCGAGACCGAGGCGGAGCTGAAGCAAACTCTGGAGGATTTGCGCGCCGCCAAGGTCGACATCCTCACGTTGGGTCAATACTTGCGGCCCACGGCGAATCACCTGGACGTGGTGCGGTTCGTGACGCCGCAGGAATTCGATGAGTACCGCGAGTGGGCGCTCGGACTCGGGTTTCTGGAATGCGTCTCCGGGCCTCTGGTGCGATCAAGCTACCGTGCCGAGCAGGCACTGAAACGCAACAACGCAGGACTCGACAATTCCAAGCTCTCCGCCCATGGCTGAGCCGGTCGCGGTGCGAGCGCTCGGGCTCGCGCCTTACGAGCCGACTTGGCGCGCCATGCAGCGTTTCACCGAAACGCGCGACGAGGCGACGCCGGATGAGATCTGGCTGGTGGAACATCCGCCGGTGTTCACGCTCGGCATGAACGCAAGCCGCGAACACCTGCTCGCGCCGAAGGATATCCCGGTGGTGCAGATCGACCGCGGTGGCCAGGTCACCTACCACGGCCCTGGGCAGCTGGTGATCTATCCGTTGCTGAACCTACGCCGTCACCGCCTCGGCGTGCGAGATCTGGTGGTGGCGTTGGAGAACGCGATCGTTGCCTATGCTGCGGAACTCGGCATCGAGGCGCAGGGTTCGCGCGCAGCGCCGGGGGTCTACGTCAAAGGCGTGAAGCTCGCGAGCATCGGCCTCAGGATCAAGCGCGGCGCGAGCTATCACGGCGCGGCGCTCAACGTAAATCTCGATCTCGAACCGTTTCGGCGCATCAATGTCTGCGGTTATCGCGATCTTGAGGTGACCCAGCTGGCCGAGTTCGTGCCGGGCATCGACGTGGCGCGCGCCGCGCGCGGCCTGACTCCGCATCTGCTCGAAGCGCTGCACGCGGACGGCTATAGCGCCATCAGCACCGACTTGCAGGCGGTCAACTCCCGGTAGATGGCATCCAGCTGCTCGCGGCTGGTGGCGAGAACCGTGTAGGTAAGCGCCAGGAAATTGCCGTCGGTGCTGTTGCGGGTCTTGATGGCGCCCTCGCCCAAGGGTCCCGCGTGCTTTTCGACAATGGCCTGGGTGAGGGCGCGAAGATCGCCGTCCTTGCGGCCCATCACCTTGATGGGGAACTCGCTCGGAAACTCCTGCAGGGGCTTGCGTTCCTTGTGCTCGCTCATAGCGCGGGACTGCCCTTCAAATCGCTGGCGTAGTTCAAAAACGCGAGCGCCATGCGCTTGAACAGCGGGCCCGGTTTGCCGCCGCCCACCGGTGCGTCGTCCAGGCTGGTGACGGCGAGCACCCCGCGGGTGGCGAAGGCGAGCCAGATTTCATCGGCGGCCCGCAATTGCGTTTCGCTCACCCTGGCGGTCTCGCAGCGCACGCTCAGCAGTGCCGCAAGTTCGGTCACCACGTCGCGGGTGGTGCCCGGCAGAATCCTCTCGCTGTTCGGCGGCGTATAAATGATGCCGTTCTTCACCACGTGCACGGTGGTGGACGAGCCCTCGGTCAGCTCGCCGTTCTCGAGCATGATGGTCTCGAACGCGCCGCGATCATGGGCGAGCTTCTTGAGGAGGATATTGCCGAGCAATGCGGTCGACTTGATGTCGCGGCGCGCCCAGCGGATTTCCTTGGCGGTCACCGCGGCCACGCCGTTTTCGATCAGATTGTGCGAGAGCCCGTCCGACTCCGAGATGTAGGCGAACAGGGTCGGCTTAAGGCCGTCGGGCCACGCGTGGTTGCGGCCGAACTCCGCGCCGCGCGTCACTTGCATGTACACGTAGGCATCGTCGGCCTCGTTGCGGCGGATGAGTTCCTGACAGATGTGTGCCCAGTCCCCATGCGGAAGGGCCGCGCTCATGCGGATGCCTGCGAGACTGCGATCGAGGCGCTCCAAGTGCTGACGCAGCCGGAACGGCCGGCCGGCGTAGACGGGAATTACTTCGTACACCGCATCGCCGAACAGAAACGCGCGGTCGAGCGGCGAGATGCGGGCGTCCCGCAACGGCAGATAGTCGCCGTTCAAATAGCAGATCGGCAGCGGTCCGCTCATGCGAACCAGAGCCTGATGGTGTCGATGAGCCGCCGCCACCAGCTTCCCGGCCCCACCGGCTTCAGTGGGTGCAATGGCTGGGTGGCGAGTGTTTCGTTGCCCAGCATGACTTTGACGGTTCCGACGTTCGCGTCGGTACCCAAGGGGGCGATCAGTTTCGGCTGCACGTCGGTGACGACCTTAAGATCGGACTGCCCGCGCGGCACTGTGAGCCACAAGTCGCTCTTGATGCCGAGATCCGCCGGGGTGAATGCTGCCTTCCACACATGCGCCGAGGCCAGCGCCGTGGCGCCCTTCACCGCGAGTCTGGTTTCGTAGAAGGTGAAAGCGTAGTTCAAGAGCGCCGCGCTTGCGTTCTCGCGGCCGCTGAAGCTGCCCGCGCCCATCACCACCGAAATTATTCGCATGCCGTTACGCAGCGAGGAGGTCACGAGACAGAATCCCGCCGAATCCGTGTGTCCGGTCTTTAGGCCGTCCACGGTGGGATCCTTCTCCAGCAATCCGTTGCGGTTCTGTTGCTTGATGCCGTTATGCACGAATTCGCGCACCGAAAACCATTTGTAGTAGGCGGGGAAGTCGCGAATGATGGCGGTCGCCAGCAGGGCCATGTCGTGGGCAGTCGTATAGTGATTGGGCGAGGGCAGACCGGAGCTGTTCTCGAAATGCGTGCCGGTCATCCCCAGACGCTGCGCATTCGCATTCATCATCTGCGCGAAGGTCGGTTCGGTGCCCGCGATGCGCTCGGCGAGCGCAATGGTGGCATCGTTGCCGGACTGCACGATCATGCCCAGGATCAGGTCCTGGACCGAGATGGGTTTGCCGAGTTCGATGAAGGTGCGCGAGCCCTCGCTGCGCCAGGCGTGCTCGCTGACGGTGACGTTCTCCTCGAGCTTGAGTTTTCCGGCCGCCAGCTCCTGAAACACGATGTAGGCGGTCATGAGCTTGGTCAGGCTCGCCGGCTCCTCGCGCGTGTTGGGATTCAGGCTGGCGAGTTCCTTGCCGGTGCGAAAATCCACCACTTCATAGGCACGGGCGTCCACCTGCGGCGCGCTCGGAATCGGCGCCGTGGGCACGGGGACGGGAACCGGAGCTGGCGGCGGCGGCGTATCCGCCCAGCAGCACGTCAGGACGAAGAGAGCGGAGAGCGCGCACGCAGTGACGGAACGAAGCATCAATGAACCCTTTCTGTGAAACTCAAGCTATTCCAGCGCCAAATGCGCGTCGCGAATGCCGTCGCGATCCAAGGCCGCAATGATGCGGTCGAATTCGGCGACGCTTTTGATCGGCCCGATGCGTACGCGGTACATGCGGCGCCCGGCGATCTCATCGTCGCGAACAAATATCTTACCGTAATCGCCCTGCGCCAGTTTTTCCTGCATCCGCTTGGCGTTTTGCGGATCCGAGAATGCGCCCGCCTGAATGAAGAGCGGCGCGTTTGCGGTGGCGGCCGGCGGCGCAACGCCCGCCGGTGTCGCAGTGCCCGGCGCGGCAGGCGCTGCGACCGGCGGCGGCTCGGGCGCGACCGCACCCGCAACGCCCGCCTTATCGTCGTTGGCGGCGCTCAACGGCGTATCCGCCGGTACGCTCTCGAGGCTGCGCACTTCGACGAACGCCGTGCCGTTTCGCACCATGTCGAGTTTCTGGGCGGCAGTGTAGGACAAATCGATGATGCGGTTGCCGACGAACGGTCCGCGGTCGTTCACCCGCACCACCACGCTCCTGCCGTTGGTGAGGTTGGTGACGCGCACGTAGGCGGGCAGCGGCAAGGTCTTGTGCGCCGCCGTCATCGCGTACATGTCGTAGGGCTCGCCGGTGGAGGTGCGCACCTTGTGAAACCCAGGTCCATACCAAGAGGCGACACCGCGCTCGACGTAGCCGACGCTCGAGGAGAGCACGTAGTAGCGCTTGCCGAACACGTCGTAAAAGGGCGGATTTCCGGACCGTGAGCGCGGTTCGGGATGCGGCACGGCATCGGGAACGTTCTGCGGGGGAGGGGCGATGACGGCAGGCGGTACGGCCGCCGGCGGCTCCGGCTGCGGCGGATTGCTAAAACAGCCGGACAGTCCCGCAGCCGCGATGAACGCCGGGACGAGCCGGCCGAGTCTCACTGCCGGTTACCGGCCGTGGTCGCAGCATCCGCCGCGGCCACCGATTGCTTGACCGCCGCGGCGAGCTCGTACACCGCCATGGCATAGAGCGCACTGTGGTTGTAGCGCGTGATGACGAAGAAGTTGTTGTAGCCCACGCGCCAATGCGGACCGTCGCTCTCGTCGGCGGCAATGAGCAGCGCCGGGGCATCGGCGCTCTGCGTGGTGTCGAACGATACGCCCTTGGTTTTCAGCGAGCCCACCGTTTCGCTGAGCGCGAGCTTCCGGCCGTCGAGATCGTCGGGCCGCTTGTCATCGACGTTGGCTTCGGAGAGCACCGGTTCGCCGCTCCTCCAGCCGAACTCCTTGAGGTAGTTGCCGACACTGGCGCACACATCGTCCCAGTTGGTCCACAGATCCACGCGGCCGCTGTCGTCCGCGTCCACCGCGTACTTGCGGTAGTTCGAGGGCATGAACTGCGGCGCACCCATGGCGCCGGCATAGGAGCCCTTGAGTATGAGCGGATTGAAGTGCGCATCTCGGGTGAGCAGCAGGTACTGCTCGAGTTCGTCGCGGAAGAACTTGCTGCGAGCCGGATAGTCGAATGCCAGCGTGCTCAAGGCATCGAGCACGCGGTAGTTGCCAGTCTGCCGTCCGTAGTAGGTCTCAACGCCGAGGATGGCCGCGAGATATTCCGGCGGCACGCCGCTTTTCTCGCTCGCCTGCTGTAGCGCCTGGCGATGCGCGAGCCAGAAATCCGTGCCCTCGCGGATGCGGCGCTCGGTGAGGAAGATCGGCCGGTACTCGTACCAGAGCTTGGACTTCTCGGCGGGCTTGTCCATCGCGTCCAGGATCGCCTGCTGCTCGTTCACGGCCTTGAACAGCTTGCGCAGGGGCCGCTTCTTGAACTGGTGTGCCTTGGCCATGTAGGCGATGAACTCCTTGACATCGCCACGCTTGGTGTCGATGGCCCGGGCTGGCGGGGCGCCAATCAGGCAGATGCCGAGGAGGCTCGCGATGAGAATGAGGCTGCGCATGACTTCTTTACGATCCGATCAACTTACGATGTGAATTCAAGGACATCAAAATGCCGAACCCCGCGAGCAAGGTAACCATGGAGGTGCCGCCGTAGCTGATCAGCGGCAGGGGCACGCCGACCACCGGCAGGATCCCGCTCACCATGCCGGAATTGACGAAGGCGTAGACGAAAAAACTCAAGGCAATCGCACCGCCGGTGAGGCGCGCAAAAGTGTCCTGGCACTGCATGGCGAGGTAGAGCGCGCGGCCGATGACCGCCCCGTACAGCGTCAGAATCAACAGCTGCCCCAGCAGGCCGAACTCTTCGCCGATGACCGCAAAGATGAAATCGGTGGAGCGTTCGGGCAGAAACTCCAGCTGCGCCTGGCTGCCGTTCATGTAGCCCTTGCCGAACACGCCGCCCGAGCCGATGGCGATCTGCGACTGGATGATGTGGTACCCGGCGCCGAGGCGATCGTTTTCCGGATTGATGAAGGTAAGTATTCGCTGTCGCTGGTAGTCGTGGATGAAGTGCCAGCCGGCCATGGCCGCGCCCACCAGCAGCGGTATCGAGATCAGGACGATCCGCCACTGCAGGCCGGCGAGCAGCAGCACGATGAGCCCCGAGGCGGCGATCAGGAGCGCGGTGCCCAAATCCGGCTGCGTGACGATCATGCCGGTGGGGATGGCGATGAGCACCCCCATGATGAGGATGTCCTTGAAGGCGGGCGGCAGCGGCCGCTCGTGCATGTACCAGGCGCAGATCATCGGCACCGCGAGCTTCATGATCTCGGAAGGCTGGAAGCGGATCGGGCCGACATCGAGCCAGCGCTGCGCGCCCTTGCCGATGTGTCCGGTCACATCCACCACGATGAGCAGCACAATGCCGAGCACATAGGCGATGGGCGAGAACAGCCTCAGATACTGCGGGCTCGCGAACTTGGCGAGCGCCAGCATGGCGGTCACCGCGATGGCGATGTTCATCAGATGGTGCTCGACCATCTTCCAGTTCTGACCCGAGGCGCTGTACACCACCAGAATCCCGATGCACACGATGAGGGCGAGCACGCCGGTCAAGGGGCCGTCAAGCCTGAGCGCGCGCAGCGCACGTCCGCCCGCGCTCAAGGTGCGCCGGGTGCGCGAGGGGGACATTTCGCCGTACATCATCGCTCAGCGCTCATGCAGCTTGCTCAAGACTCCCACCATCAGCGGCCAGATGAGTGCCCCGATGACGGGCGCCAGCCAGCGGCTGTAGGCGGTGACAGGATTGCCCGTGGCGCCGTCGATCCAGAAGATGATGAACTGGTAGCCGGTGAGCAGCGCGAAAACCGTCAGGCACTGCGACAGGATGGAGAACACGCGGATCCGCAGGCGCAAGTTCGTGGCCCATGCCGCCATCAGGGTCAGCGCGAGGGCGTGCTGTCCGAGCACCACGCCGTTCACCAGATCGAGCGCCAGACCGGAAAAGAACGCAAGACTCAAGCCGCCGGCGCGCGGCTGAGCGATGCACCAATAGAACACCACCAGCACCAGGAAGTCGGGCCGCACCGTCTCCAGCACCGAGGGCAGGGGCACGATGGCGAGCGCAAGAGCCACGAGTGCGGACAGCACCACCGGTATGCGGCGGATGCGGCTTTCGCGCATCATGGCGTGGTCCCCGTCTTGGGCTGCGCGTCGGCGTCCTTGGCCTGCGCCTCCGCGGGCTTCGCCGCTTCGGCAGGCTTGGCGGCGGCCTTGGATTTGCTGGCCTTCGGCTGCCTCGGTTCCTTCGGCTCCGGAGGGAGCGCTGCGGGCACCGGGATCGGCGGCGGAGTCGCCTTGGTCCAGACGAACATGAGCTGTCGCGAGCGATCGAGCGCAGCGGCAGGCTTGATGTCGATGTCGGCGAGCGACTGCGACGGATCGCGCTTCACCTCGGTGACCGTGCCGACGGGGTAGCCTGCGGGAAAGCCGCTGTCGGTGGTGGTGCCGAGTCCCGACGTGACGATGAGATCTCCGACCTGCACGTCGGCACTCGTCGGCAGATACGGCAGCTTGAGTTTGCCCGTGTCGCCCGTGCCTTCGGCGATGGTCCGGAGGCCGTTGCGGTTGATCTGCACCGGGATCGCGTGCGTGGCATCGCTGATCAGGATGACTTCACTGTTGAGCTGACCGACACGCGCCACCTGTCCGAACACGCCGCCCGCGTCGAGCACGGCCTGTCCGACGTACACCCCGTCGCGCGCGCCCTTGTCGATGAGCACCCGCTCGCGATAGGGATCCAAATCCACGTGGTAAATGTCGCCGACCAGGAATCGATCGCTCACCTTGGCGGTGTTGTCGCGCAGCGATCTCAGGCGCTCGGTTTCAGCCTCCAGCGCATCGAACCGCTGCAGCTTGAACTCGGCTAGGCGCAATTCGCCTTCCAGACGCGCCTTGTCTGCGCGCAGCGCATCGCGCGTGGTGACGCTCTGGCGGAACCAGTCCCAGCCCTGGAAGGGGCTCGCGACGGCCACCTGCACCGGGAGGGCCGCGAGGGAGAGCCATTCGCGGATGCGCAACAGATTCTGGTAGCGCTTGTCGACGATGATGAGACCGAGCGCCAGGAGACAGTAAAGGACACAGCGGAGGAGCAGTCCGGTCTGCCGACCGGAACTGTCGGCGTTACGAAACGCGACCATGGGCTGTCCCCGTGGCCTGCATCACTCCAATCCGAAGATGCCGGGTCCGTGTTCCTCAGTGAGTTCGAGGATCCGGCCGCCACCGCGCGCCACGCAAGTGAGTGGGTCGTCGGCGACCACCACGGGCAGTCCGGTCTCTTCCATGAGCAGCTTGTCCACGTCGCGCAAAAGCGCGCCGCCGCCGGTCAGTACTATGCCGCGCTCGGCAACGTCGGCGCCCAGTTCCGGCGGGGTCTGTTCAAGGGCCTGCTTGACGGCGCCCACAATACCCTGCAGCGGTTCCTGCAGAGCTTCGAGAATTTCGTTGGAGTTCAAAGTGAAGCTGCGGGGCACGCCTTCGGAAAGATTGCGGCCCTTCACCGAGATTTCGCGCACCTGCTGTCCTGGATAGGCAGAGCCGATCTCGAGCTTGATGCGTTCCGCGGTCGATTCGCCGATCAGAATGCCGTAGTTGCGACGCACGTAATTGGTGATTGCTTCGTCGAACTTGTCGCCGCCGATGCGCACGCTCGCCGCGTACACAATGCCGTTCAACGAGATGACGGCCACCTCGGAGGTGCCGCCGCCGATGTCCAAAACCATGGAGCCGCGGGCTTCCTGCACCGGGAGGCCCGCGCCCACCGCCGCCGCCATGGGCTCAGGCACGATGTCGACGCTGCGTGCGCCGGCACCCTCGGCCGATTCCTTGATTGCGCGCCGTTCCACCTGGGTGGAACCGAAAGGCACGCAGACCAACACCCGGGGGCTCGGGCTCAAAAAGCGGTTGCCATGCACTTTTTTGATGAAGTGCTGCAGCATTTTCTCGGTATAGGTGAAGTCGGCGATGACGCCGTCCTTCATGGGTCTGACCGCCGTGATGTGGCCGGGCGTGCGGCCCAGCATGTTTTTGGCTTCGACGCCCACGGCAACGATGACCTTGCCGCCGCGGGTAGGTTCATCCTGCACCGCGACCACCGATGGCTCATTCAAAACGATACCGCGTTCCCGCACGTAGATCAGCGTGTTGGCGGTTCCAAGATCGATTGAGAGGTCATTGGAGAAATAACCTCTAAGGCGTTTGAACATGGGCTGTTTTTTCTTGAAAAAAGGGGGTAAAAAAAGTTGCGCTAATGTAACAACCGACACGACATATCACAAGGCAACGTGTATCATTGCGCCAGCTGTTTTTGCGTGAGATGCAGCGCATTTTCAGCACTTCAACTATGAGCCTGACCCGACAAGACGTCGAAAAGATCGCGCATCTTGCGCGCCTCGCGATAACCGACCAGGAAATGCCCGTGTACGTGGGCAGCTTGTCGGCCATCGTCAATTTTGTGGACGAGCTCTCAAAAGCGCAGACCGACCGGGTCGAACCCATGGCGCATCCGCTCGAGGGGCAGCACCAGCGGCTGCGTGCCGATGTGGTGACAGAGACCGACCATCACGAGCAATACCAAACGAATGCACCGGCAGTGGCCTCCGGTCTCTATGTCGTTCCCCGTGTGATCGAGTAGTCCGGATAGTCGAATGCTGCACACCCTCTCCATCGGCGAGCTCGCCGAGCGTTTAAGTACCGGTAAGCTTTCGAGTGTCGAGCTGACGCGACACTTCCTGGATCGGATCGAGCGCTTCAACCCCGCATTGAACGCGCTGATCACCGTGACCGCTGAAGGTGCGCTCGCGGACGCCAAGGCGGCGGATGCGCGTCTGGCGGCCGGCGAACGCGGCCCGCTGCTCGGCATCCCCCTCATTCATAAAGATATTTTCTGCACCGAGGGGGTCAAGACCTCGTGCGGCTCGAAGATGCTGGATAACTTCGTTTCGCCCTACGATGCCACCGTGGTCAAGAGGCTCAAGGCGGCCGGTGTCGTCATGTTGGCAAAGGCCAACATGGACGAATTTGCGATGGGTTCCTCCAATGAAACCAGCTATTACGGTCCGGTGAAGAATCCCTGGGATCCGACCAAGGTTCCGGGAGGCTCTTCCGGCGGCTCGGCGGCGGCCCTGGCGGCCCGCCTCGCCCCGCTCAGCACTGGTACCGATACAGGCGGTTCCATCCGTCAGCCGGCAGCACTCACCGGGGTTACCGGCGTGAAACCGACCTACGGACGCGTATCGCGCTACGGCATGATCGCCTTTGCCTCAAGTCTCGATCAGGCGGGCGTATTCGCCCGTTCGGTGGCGGATGCTGCGCCCGTCCTGGGCGCAATGGCGGGATTCGATCCCCTCGATTCCACCAGCGTCGATGTGCCGGTGCCCGATTACCAGGCCGCGCTGGGCTTGCCGCTCAAGGGCCTGAAGATCGGCCTGCTGCGCGAGTTCTTCGAGGGCCTGGAGCCTCGCAATGCCGCGCTGATCCAGGCAGCGCTCAAGGTTTACAAGGATCTTGGCGCCGAAACCCGCGAAGTGAGCCTGCCGCACCTGCCGCTCTCGGTACCCACTTATTATGTTGTGGCGCCAGCGGAATGTTCCTCCAACCTGTCGCGCTTCGACGGCGTGCGCTACGGTTACCGCTGCCAGAGTCCCAAGGATCTCCTTGATCTTTACAAGCGTTCGCGCGGCGAGGGCTTCGGTGCCGAGGTCAAGCGGCGCATCATGACGGGCACCTACGTGTTGTCGGCGGGATATTTCGACGCCTATTATTTGAAGGCGCAGAAGGTGCGGCGCCTGATCACCGACGATTTCAAGGCGGCCTTCGCCCAGGTCGATCTCGTGATCGGCCCGACGACTCCGACCCCGGCCTTCGCCATCGGCGCAAAAATCGACGATCCGGTGACCATGTATCTGAACGACATCTACACCATTGGGGCCAATCTTGCGGGTCTGCCGGGCGTCTCTCTGCCCTGCGGCCTGATCGACGGATTGCCGGTGGGCGTGCAACTGGTGGGTCCGCACTTCTCGGAGGCCAAGCTTCTGAACGCCGGCCATGCCTATCAGACGGCCACCGACTGGCACAAGCAAGGGCCGCGCGGGTACGAATGATGGCCGAATGGGAAATAGTCATCGGTCTTGAGATCCATGCGCAGCTTGCGACGAAATCCAAGATCTTCTCGGGTTCGGCGACCGCCTATGGCGCGCCGCCCAACAGCCAGGCGAATCTGGTCGATCTCGCCTACCCCGGCGTATTGCCCGTGCTCAATCAGGAGGCGGTGCGCATGGCGGTGAAATTCGGGCTGGCGGTCGGCGCGAAGGTGGCCGAACGTTCGGTGTTCGCGCGCAAGAATTACTTTTATCCCGACTTGCCCAAGGGCTATCAAATCAGCCAATACGAACTGCCGGTCGTGGCGAATGGCACGCTCAATATAAGCATGGACGACGGCGCGACGAAGACGGTCGGCATCACCCGCGCCCATCTCGAAGAGGACGCCGGCAAGTCGTTGCACGAGGGTCTGGCGCACGCGAGCGGCATCGATTTGAACCGCGCCGGCACGCCGCTCCTGGAGATCGTCTCCGAGCCCGACATGCGCTCCGCCAAGGAGGCGGTGGCGTACATGAAGAAGATCCACACGCTGGTGAGATATCTCGAGATCTGCGACGGCAACATGCAGGAAGGCTCGTTCCGCTGCGACGCCAACGTCTCGGTTCGGCCCAAGGGGCAGGAGAAATTCGGCACCCGCGCAGAGATCAAGAACTTGAACTCGTTCAGGTTCGTGGAAAAGGCCATCCAGTATGAGGTCGCGCGGCAGATCGAACTCATCGAGAGCGGCGGCAAGGTGGTGCAGGAAACGCGCCTCTACGACTCGGACAAGAACGAGACCCGCCCGATGCGCTCCAAGGAAGAGGCCAACGATTACCGCTACTTCCCGGATCCGGACCTGTTGCCGGTGCAGATCGAGGAAAGTTTCATCCGCGCCGTGCGCGGCAGCCTGCCGGAACTCCCCGACGAAAAGGCCGCGCGCTTCGCCAAGGATTTCGGGCTATCCGACTACGATGCCGGCGTGCTCACGGCGAGCCGCGAACTCGGCGCCTATTTCGAGGCCGTGGTGGCCAAGCTCGGCGCGGGCCATGCCAAACTCGCCGCCAACTGGGTGATGGGCGAATTGTCCAGCGCGTTGAACCGCGACGGACTCGAGATCATCGGCTCGCGCGTTGCCCCCGATGCGTTCGCCGCGCTCTTGCATCGCATGGCCGATGCGACCATTTCCGGCAAGATCGCCAAGGAAGTGTTCGAGTCGATGTGGTTGGAGGGCAAGAGCGCCGACGCCATCATCGAGGCCAAGGGCCTAAAGCAGATCACCGACTCGTCCGCGATCGAAGGGGTCATCGACCAGGTGATGGCGGCAAATCCCAAGCAGCTCGCCGATTACCGGGCCGGCAAGGACAAGTTGTTTGGCTTCTTCGTCGGCCAGGTGATGAAGGCCACCGGCGGCAAGGCAAATCCCGGGCAGCTGAACGAACTCCTGAAAGCCAAGCTAGGGCCCTGATGCACGATCGCGATAGCCTGCATCGTTTCATCTTCGAACATTTTCCCATTCGCGGTCATCTGGTGCACCTGGACGCCGCGTGGCGCGCCCTGATCGAGCACCGCGAGTACCCGGCTCCGATCCGCGACACCTTGGGGCAGGCGGTCGCCGCCTCGCTGCTGCTGGCCGCCACCGTGAAGTTCGAAGGGGTGCTCTCGCTGCAACTGCAGGGCGACGGGCCGGTGCATCTGCTGCTGGCGCAGTGCACGAGCGGCCTCGGAGTGCGCGGGCTTGCCCGCTACCGCGACGGGGAGGTCCCGGACGAGGCGGGCATTTCGACTCTTGTCGGGCGCGGCAACCTCACCGTCACCATCGAGACCGACGAGGCTGCGCAGCGCTATCAGGGCATCGTGCCGATCGCGGGCGAGAATCTGGCGCAAGTGCTCGAAGTCTACTTCGCCAACTCCGAACAGCTGCCGACGCGGTTGTGGATCCATGCCGATGCGCAGGGGGCCTCCGGCATGCTGCTGCAGAAGCTGCCTACGGGCAGCGCCGCGGCGAGCAGCGCCAAGGCGGAGCCCGCCGCGGTCGAGGACGCCTGGCGCCGGGTCCAGCTGATCGCGGACACGCTCACTCCGGAAGAACTTCGCACTTTGAAGGATCAAGAGATCCTGCATCGTCTGTTTCACGAGGACGATGTACGCCTGTTCGAACCCGCGCCGGTGTTCTTCCGCTGCCGCTGCTCGCGCGAACGGGTTTCCGGCATGCTGAAGAGCCTGGGCGCTGAGGAAATCCAGTCGCTCTTGAAGGAGCGCGGCTCGGTCGAAGTGCGCTGCGACTTTTGCAATCGGGCCTACCTGTTCGACGCCGTGGATGTAGCGCAGATCTTCAATCCCGGTGCGACCGCGGATCGCGGCAGCTCGGTTCACTGACGGGCCTTGCGCGCCATGCCCAGGGCGCGAGCGGTGCTATTGAGCGTGCTCATGGCCGGGAGCGCCTTTTCCGCGGAGTGCCCGCAGCAACCTTTCTACTCGCTCTTCACGCCGCCGCCGCCCGCCCGCCGTCTCGCGCAGCTGGGGCGGCATCTGTTCTTCGACCCTAATCTCTCGGCGTCCGGGAAAACCGCGTGCGCCAGCTGCCATGATCCGCATCGCGCCTACGGGCCGCCGGGGGAGGCGCCAGTGGAGTTTGCGGGTCGCGACGGCAAACAGCCGGGCCTGCGCGCTGTGCCATCCCTCATGTACGCTCAGAACACGCCGCCCTTCAGCTTGCACTTTTTCGATGATGATGGGGATGACAGTATCGATCAGGGTCCGGTCGGCGGGCGTACCTGGGATGGTCGCTCGCAGTCGACGCACGATCAGGCACGGCTGCCGTTGCTGTCGACGTTCGAGATGGCGAACGGCAGCGAGAAAGAGGTGGTGGAGCGACTCGCGCACGGCGAGGAAGCGGGTGAGATGCGCGGCCTGTTCGGCGCGCAGATATTCGCGGAGCCGGACCGCCTCTTCCTGGCGTTGCTGCTGGCGCTCGAGACTTTTCAGCAGGAGCCGTCGGAGTTTTATCCGTACTCGAGCAAATACGACGCGTACTTGCGCGGCACGGCGCAACTCGATGCCGACGAGCAGCGCGGTCTAAAGCTCTTCAACGATCCGCAGAAGGGCAACTGCGCGCGCTGCCATCCGAGCGCCATGCGCCACGGCGCCCTTCCGCAGTTCACCGACTTCGGCTATGCCGCCATCGGCGTACCGCGCAATCCAAAGATTCCGGCGAATGAGAATCCGGAATATTTCGATCTCGGGCTCTGCGGACCGTTGCGCTCGGACCTCGCCGCGCATCCGGAGTATTGCGGTATGTTCAAGACCCCAACGCTGCGAAACGTCGCGGTGCGCCGCGTCTTCTTTCACAACGGCGTGCGCACGGATCTCAAGGAGGCGGTGCGTTTCTATGCGACTCGCGATACTGATCCCAGGGCGTGGTACCCGCTCACCGCGCGGGGCGTGCAGAAGTTCGACGATCTGCCGAAAGACAAACAAGGCGCGCTCGACACGCTGCCACCGTTCGACAAACACCGCGGCGATGTGCCCGCACTCAGCGACACGGAGTTGAACGAGCTCGTCGCCTTTCTGCGGGCGCTGACCGACGGCTACAGCGCGCCGACGCCGAAACCGGTTCAATGAAGAGCTCGTTCCTCGCGAAACGGCGCTTTATCTTCTACAGCGCGGAAACGCCGGCCAATTCGGTCAGGCTCTGGGCGCGCGTCAAGGCGATGAATTCTTTGATGTAGGCGGCGTGGGCGCCGGCCGTGGATGTGGCGGCATACAGTTCACAGCGCAATCCCGATGCGCCGATGGGTCGAGAGACCACGTAACCGCGTTCGATGTAGTTGCCCACGGTCCAGGAAGGAAGGGCTGCGATGCCGCGGCCGCTCGCGACCAGCTGCAGGATGGCGACGGTGAGCTCCGCCGTGCGGCGTTTCGGATTGATGTTGGCCGGCGTGAGCAGATGCTTCATGACATCGAGCATTTCGTCCGGCACGGGATAGGTGATGAGCGTCTCGCCTGCGAAATCCTGTGCTTCCAGATGCGGCTTTGCCGCGAGCGGATGGCGCGGGCTCATCAGCGCCACGCTTTCATAGCGGAACAGAGGACTGAACACCACGTTGGGATGGGGCGCCTGCGGGTCGTGAATCACCGCAAGCTCCGCCTCGCCGCGATCGAGCAGCGGCAACGGATCGACCACGAATCCCGAGATGATGTCGAGTTCCACCTCCGGCCAGAGCGAACGATAGGCATCCATCGCCGGCATCAGCCAGTCAAAGCAGTTGTGACATTGGACCGCGACCCTGAGCGGGCCGGCGTGCCCCTGCGCCAGACGCGCCACGTCCCGACCCGCCTCGGCGACCTGGGGAAGAACTTGGCGGGCCAGGGACAAGAGTCGCTGGCCGATGGCCGTGAAGCGCAATGGGCGGGTGTTCTTCTCGACCAGCGCCGCGCCGTAGTGGCTTTCGAGGGTCTTTAACTGGTGCGACAGCGCGGATTGGGTCAGAAACAGGCGCGCGGCCGCTTTGGACAGGCTGCCGCACTCCGAAAGGGCCAGGAGGGTCTCTAAATGGCGGATTTCGAGGGCAGAGGGCATGAGCCAACTTCATCGTAGATATTAGAATAATGAGTTTGAATCATATCTCAGCCTAACGCATGCTGTAAGTGACAGTCCGGAGCTTCGCATGCCAGACCCTTTGGTTTCATTCGAATTTTTTCCGCCGAGCGACGACGCCATGGCTCGAACGCTCTGGCATTCGGTGCAGCGGCTGGCCCCGTTGCGACCCAATTTCGTGTCCGTGACCTATGGCGCCGATGGTTCGACCCGCACCAGAACCCACGAATTCGTGTTGCGCATCCTCAAGGAAACCGGCCTGTGCGTCGCCCCGCACCTCACCTGCGTGGGGGCGGCCCGCGAGGAGGTCCTCAAGATCGCCGCGGGCTATCACCGATCCGGCGTGAGGCACCTCGTGGCGCTCCGGGGGGACGCGCCGGCGGCGCAGCTCGCGGAAGACGGCCGCTATCGGCCGCACCCGGAAGGTTTCCCCTACGCCTCCGACTTGGTCGCGGGGCTTTCGCAGCTGGGTGGGTTCGAGGTGTCGGTGGCCGCCTATCCGGAAGGGCATCCGGAGTCCGGCGGCGTCGAGGCGGACCTTCAAAATCTTAAGCGCAAGGTGGATGCCGGCGCGAAGCGCGCCATCACCCAATTCTTCTTCGACACCGACGTTTTTCTGCGCTACCGCGATCGCTGTGCCGCGCTCGGTCTCAACATCGGCATCGTGCCCGGCATACTGCCCATCACCCGCTTTCCGCAGCTGCTGCGTTTCGCGGCGCGTTGCGGCGCCACAGTGCCGCAGTGGCTGCATCGGCGCTTCGACGGCCTCGATGAGGATGCGGAGACGCGTCGCATGATTGCCGCCAATGTGGCCATCGAACAGGTGCAGCGCCTGCGAATGCACGGCGTCGATGAGTTTCACTTCTATACGCTGAACCGCGCCGAGCTCACCTATGCGATCTGTCATGCGCTCGGTTTGAGGCCGCAGCAGAACGAGGCGCGAGTAGCCTGATGACCGCGCGCCGAGACAGTTCCGCGGCATTCCGCGCGCTGCTCGAGCGCCGCATCGTCGTCCTGGACGGCGCCATGGGGACCATGATCCAGCGCCACAAGCTCAGCGAGGATCAGTTTCGGGGCCGCGAGTTTGCGACCTGGCGCACCGATCTTCGCGGCAACAATGATCTGTTGTCGATCACCCAGCCGGCGATCGTCGCGGACATTCACCGCGAGTATTTCGCGGCCGGCGCCGACGTGGTTTCCACCAACACCTTCAACGCGACCGCCGTTTCGCAGGCCGATTACGGCATGCAGGCCCAGGTGCGCGACATCAATCTGGCCGCGGCGCGCATCGCCCGACAGGTTGCCGACGAAGTGGCGGCGGCCGGCGGCGCGCCGCGCTTCGTCGCCGGGGCTCTCGGCCCCACCAGCCGCACCGCCTCGCTGTCACCGGACGTGAACGATCCGGGCTTCCGCAACATCAGCTACGACGAGCTGGTCGGCGCCTATTCGGAGGCGACACGGGCACTCATCGAGGGCGGTGTCGACCTCCTGCTGATCGAGACCATCTTCGACACGCTGAATGCCAAAGCCGCGCTCTACGCGGTGCGCGCGGTATTCGACGAGCTCGGCGTGGAACTGCCCATCATCGTCTCGGGCACCATTACCGATGCCTCGGGACGCACGCTCTCCGGCCAGACCACCGAGGCGTTCTGGAATTCCGTCCGCCACGCGAAGCCGGCGCTGGTGGGTTTGAACTGCGCGCTCGGGGGCAAGCAGCTGCGCCCGTACATCGAGGAGCTGGCGCGTATCGCGCAGACGCGCATCTGCGCCTATCCCAACGCGGGTCTGCCCAACGCCTTCGGTGAATATGACGAGACCCCCGCCGAGACCGCCGCCATCCTCAAGGAATTCGCCCACAGCGGCTTCGTCAACATGGTCGGCGGCTGCTGCGGAACCACCCCGGAGCACATCCGCGCCATCCACGACGCCGTCGCCGGCGAGGCGCCGCGGCAGGTTCCCGACATCGAAGGCGCATGCCGGTTGAGCGGCCTCGAACCCCTGACCATCGATGCCAAGAGCCTGTTCGTCAACGTTGGCGAGCGCACCAACGTCACCGGCTCGGCCAAATTCCGCAAGCTGATCGAGGCCAATGACTATGCGGCGGCGGTGGACGTTGCACGCCAGCAGGTGGCCAACGGCGCGCAGATCATCGATGTCAACATGGACGAGGGCATGCTGGATTCGGCGGCCGCCATGACACGGTTCTTGAGCCTGATCGCCGGAGAGCCGGACATTGCGCGCGTGCCGGTGATGATCGACTCGTCGAAGTGGGCGGTGATCGAAGCGGGCCTCAAATGCGTCCAGGGCAAGGCCGTGGTCAATTCGATCAGTCTCAAGGAGGGCGAGGAGAGCTTCCTGGCCCAGGCGCGCAAGGTCATGCGCTACGGCGCGGCCGTCGTGGTGATGGCATTCGATGAAAAGGGCCAGGCCGACACCATCTAGCGCAAGGTGTCCATCTGCGAACGAGCCTACAAGCTTCTCACCGAGAAGCTCGAGTTCGCTCCCGAGGACATCATCTTCGACCCCAACATCTTCGCCATAGCCACCGGCATCGAGGAGCACAACCGCTACGGGCTGGACTTCATCGAGGCGACGCGCGCCATCAAGGAGCGCATGCCGAGGGTGAGCGTGAGCGGCGGAGTCAGCAACGTGTCCTTCTCGTTCCGCGGCAACGATTCGGTGCGCGAGGCCATGCACTCGGTGTTCCTGTACCACGCCATCCGCGCGGGCCTTACCATGGGCATCGTCAATGCCGGCCAGCTCGCCATCTATCAGGATATCGATCCGGAGTTGCGCGAGCGCGTCGAGGATGTGGTGCTGGCGCGCCGCGCCGATGCCACCGAACGGTTGCTGGAGATCGCCGAACGATTCAAGGGCGGCGGCCAGGCAAAGCGCGGCGATGACCTCGAGTGGCGCAAGCTCCCGGTGGAGCAGCGTCTGCAGCACGCACTGGTCAAGGGCCTGGATGAGTTCGTGTTGCTCGACACCGAAGAGGCGCGGCTCGCCGCCAAACGGCCCTTGGATGTGATCGAAGGGCCGCTCATGGACGGCATGAACGTGGTTGGCGACCTGTTCGGCGCCGGCAAGATGTTTCTGCCCCAGGTGGTTAAATCGGCGCGCGTCATGAAAAAGGCCGTGGCGGTCCTCATTCCCTACATCGAAAAGGAAAAAAGCGGCGTCAGCCGTTCCAACGGCAAGGTGGTCATGGCCACCGTCAAGGGCGACGTCCACGACATCGGCAAGAACATTGTCGGAGTGGTCCTGCAATGTAACAACTTCGAAGTGGTGGACTTGGGGGTCATGGTGTCGTGCGAGAAGATCCTCGAGACCGCGACCCGCGAAGGCGCGAATCTCATCGGCCTATCGGGGCTCATTACGCCCTCGCTCGACGAAATGGTGCACGTCGCCCGGGAAATGCAGCGCCTGGGCTACAGGCAGCCGCTCCTGATCGGCGGTGCCACGACCTCGCCGGCCCACACGGCGGTCAAGATCGACCCGCAATACGCCGGCCCGGTCGTCTATGTGAAGGACGCATCCCGATCAGTGGGCGTGTGCCAGCAACTGGTGACCGAAGGCACGCGCGATGCTTATGTGGCGCAGGTCAAGGCCGACCACGAGCGGCGCCGCGAGCAGCATCGCAACAAGGGCGCCAAGGCACCGCAGCTTTCGCTCAGCCAGGCACGTGCCAAGAAATACAAGATCGACTGGGCGAACTACACCCCGCCCACCCCGACTTTTCTCGGCGTAAGGACTTTCGACGATTACCCGCTCGAAGAATTGCTGCCCTACATCGACTGGATGCCCTTCTTCAACGCCTGGGAGTTTGCCGGCAAATTCCCGGACATCCTCACGGATCCTGTCATCGGTGAGGCCTCCAGCAGCCTCTTTGCCGACGCCAAGCGCATGCTCGAGCGCCTGATCGCCGAGAAATGGCTGCAGGCGCGCGCCGTCATCGGCCTGTATCCGGCCAACAGCGCGGGAGACGATGACATTCATGTCTACGCCGATGACGAGCGCACCACCGTCGCGCACCGTCTGCACGAGCTTCGCCAGCAGAAGGCCAAACCCCAGGATCAGGCGCAGCTGTGTCTGGCGGATTTCGTGGCGCCGCTCACGAGCGGGCGGCGCGATTACCTGGGCGCTTTCGCGGTGACAGCGGGCATCGGCATCGAGAAGCACATCGAGCGCTTCGAAGCGGCTCACGACGACTACTCGAGCATCATGCTGAAGGCGCTTGCCGACCGCCTGGCCGAGGCGCTCGCCGAGCGCATGCACGAGCGGGTACGCCGCGAGTTCTGGGGCTATGCGCAAGAGGAAGCTCTCGACAACGAGCGGCTGATCCGCGAGGAATATGCCGGCATTCGTCCCGCGCCCGGCTATCCCGCGTGTCCAGAGCACAGCGAGAAGGCCTCGCTGTTCGCCATGTTGGACGCGGAGAGAAACGCCGGCATCAAGCTGACCGAATCCTTCGCGATGCTGCCGACCGCCGCGGTCAGCGGCTTCTACTTCTCCTATCCAAAGGCGCACTACTTCGCGGTGGGCAAGATCGACCGCGATCAGGTCGAAAGCTACGCGCACCGCAAGGGCATGACCTTGGAAGAGGCGCAGCGCTGGCTCGCCCCGAACCTGGGCTATGAGCCGGACGTGGATGCGGCGAACGCGGCATGAGGGCCGCTAGTGCATCATGCCGTTCTTGAGCGCGTAGGCGGTGATATCCGCGTTCGATTGCATGCGCATCTTCGCGAGGATGCGGCCGCGAAAGGTGCTCACCGTCTTGACGTTCAGTTCCAGCTCCGCCGCGATCGCGGTGACCGACGCGCCGGCGGCGAGTTTCAAGAAGATCTGAAACTCGCGGGTGGACAACTCCGTATGCGGCAGTTCCGGGGCGGGATTTTCCTCGGCCGCCTTGCCGCGCGCTTCGTCGCTGCGGTAGCGCCGGCCGCCGAGCACCGTGCGCACTGCGTGCATGAGCTCGGTGGGGGCGGTGCTCTTGGATAGATAGCCGCTGGCGCCGGCCTTGAGCACGTTTTCCGCGTACTGACCTTCGGGGAACCCGCTGATCACCAGCACCTTGGTGTAAGGATAGTGGGCTTTGACCTCGGCGAGAATGTCAAAACCGTTGCGATCCGGCATGTTGATGTCGAGGATCAAAAGATCCCACCGACCGCGATCCAGCGCCTCCAGAGCTTCCGCGAAAGAACCGGCCTCGCCGATGTTGGAGATCGACGATTCCTCCTCCAGGAACTGTCGATACCCGGCGCGAGCCAGCGCATGATCATCCGCGATCAAGACCCTCGACACGTTGTACCCCGTGAGCTTCGTCGGTCTTGACGCGCGCTTTGCGCCGCCGACCGCGATTTCTGCGCTCCCTTTGTTGCCAGTGTGGCACAACGTCACAGGCATTACGAGGAGGCAAACTCTGTTGCGCAGGGCGGACTACAGCGCTGCGAGGAGGGCCGGCAGCAGCTCGCTCGCCGAACCGCGCAGGTCGTGGTCGAACGCGGCGCCAAGGCCGGTATCTTCAGTGTTGATCTGGGCGGTGACCGCGCCCCGCCGGCGCGCATAGCGGGCGAGCGATGCCGCAGGTTCGACCACGCCGGAGGTGCCGATGCTCAAAAACACCTGGCACTGGCGTACCGCGTCTTCTGCCTGCTGCCACTGCTCGGCGGGAAGTGCCTCGCCGAACCAGACGACCCCCGGTCGGACGCGCCCGCCGCAACTCGCGCAACGCGGCGGCGCCACGCGGCGCCCCGCTTCGGGCTCCAGCGGCGGCGCAGTCGCGGCGTGCGGCCTTGAGCAGTCCTCGCAGCGCGGGGCATGGATGGAGCCGTGCAAGTGGATCACCTGCGTCGCGCCCGCGCGCTCGTGCAGGTCATCGACGTTCTGAGTGACGACGCTGACGGCGAGCCGCTGCTGCAGCTTTGCAAGAGCCTGATGCCCCGCATTCGGTTCGGCCGCGCTCGCGCGCATCCGCCGCCATTCGTACCAGCCCCAGACCAGCTCGGGATCGGCGGCAAACGCCGCGGGGGTCGCAAATTGCATGGGACTGTATTTTTCCCACAGTCCGGAGAGCTTGTCGCGAAACGTCGCAAGGCCGCTCTCGGCCGAAATGCCCGCGCCGGTGAGCACCGCGACCCGCAAGGCCTTGCGAAGCTCGGCGATCAGCGTCGCAGGGACCCGCACGCGTGCTTCAGTGCCTCGCCGCCGCGAGGATGTCCTTCGCAAGGCTGGCGTAGTCGCCATCGAAATGATGGCCTCCCTTGACCTTGACCACGGCCACTTTCTGCGGATCGAGTTTCGGGCAGAGTGAATCCTTCTCATCTGCGCCGTAGATGCAGAGCACGGGGATCCCGGTGATGCGGTCCACCTCGGGCAACGTCGCGGGTCCCGAGTTGCTGTCGGAGATCCAGCTGCTGACATGAAATTCGAACAGCGCATGTTCGGACATGCCGAGGATGGCGGCCAAGCCAACGCTCTGTCGGGTCGCGGCAGGCAGGCGGTTCACCGCGAACGGCAGCACGTCGGCGCCCTGGCTGTAGCCGATCAAAAGCACGCGCTTCTTCCTTAGCTTCGCCAAGTAGTAACGAATCATCTTGTCGGTATCGGACGCGACCCCGGCCGGGGTCCGCGCCGTCCAGTAGTAGCGCAGCGAGTCGAGCCCGATCACCGGGATGCCTTCCGCAGAGAGCGCAGAGGCCACCGCTTGGTCGATTCCCGCCCAGCCGCCGTCGCCGCTCATCAAAATGGCAAAGGTGTCGGTTTGCGGTGCGCCCGCTTTGGGCGCAACTTCAACGATCGGCAGATCTCCGAGCGCCGCCGGCGGCGGCGGCACGCGATGGCTGCGCGCTTCGGTGGCGAGGCTCGCGTAAGCGGCTTGGTAGGCGGGCAGCAGCGTTTCCGCCAGGTGCATGTCGTCGATCTTCGGAAGAACGGCCTGCGCCGCGCCGCGGATCTTGGCGACGAACTTTCCCACGTCCGCGACCGGGCAGGAAAGGCGGCCGCCTTCGAGATTCACCCAGGGTTCCGTCATGAGAGGCGGCGCTTCGAGGGTGAACGGCTTGTCGGCCGTGCGCGGCTCGAACTGCACGCCGGAACCTTTGCAAAGCGGTTTGTTCACGCCCAATGCGGGGCAGAAATTCACGGTGAGTGCGCCGGCGAAGGTGTCGGGCGGCGCCTGCACCAAGCTGCCGACCGCCAGTGCGCCGCCGCCGGAAATACCGCTCAGCCACGGTGCGAGGTAACTCGTATTGTGCACGTAGGCTTGGATGAAATGGCTCAAGTTTTCGAGATCGCCATCGGGAAAGGTGCACTCGCCGCCGTCGGCGTCGAACTGGGCCTGCAGTTTCGGCAGGTCGATACCTGCGACCAGCGCGCCTTGCTGCGCGAGCCCTTGGGCAATGATTTCCGCATTGGCATTCCAACCCTGTTCAGAGGACAAGATCATCACAAAGCTCTTCGGACTTCCCTGCGGCTTGTAGACGATGAAGTCGTGGAACCGGCCGTGGCTCAGGCGCTCGGCATTCGCGGGCAGCGCGCTTTGCTTGGGCGGGGGCGGAATCGGCGCCTTGGCCGCCGCCGGCACGGCGGCGAGCAGTAACGCCGCTGCGCAGATTAAGTACAAATTCATCGGTTGGTCACACTCGTTGCGCAGAATAATGCTTGAGGCTGGAATGAAAACACTGGATCTGGTCTACATCAATGCAGGCGGAGGACATCGTTCCGCGGCTCTAGCCCTCGATGCGGCCATTCGCGAACTCGGCAAGCCGTGGAAGGTGCGGCTCGTCAATCTCTTCGAAGTCCTGGATCCGCGCGACATTTTCCGCAAAACCACCGGCATGAAGCCGGAGCAATATTACAACGCGCGGCTGGCGAGGGGGTGGACTCTGGGGCTGGCGCAGGAGCTCAAGGTGCTGCAGGCGCTGATCCGCCTCTCGCACCGCTCCATGACCGCGCAGCTGCGGGAGCATTGGCGAGCGAGCCAGCCGGACATGGTGGTTTCGCTGGTGCCCAATTTCAATCGGGCCATGTACCAGGGGTTGCTGCACGCGCGGCCGCGCGCGCCCTACGTCACCGTCCTCACCGATTTCGCCGACCTGCCGCCGCATTTCTGGATCGAGCCGCATCAGGCCCAGCATTGGATCTGCGGCACGCCGCGCTCGCTCGCCCAGGCTCTCTCGGCCGGCTGCCATCCGCAGCGCGTGCATCTTGCCTCCGGCATGATCATCAATCCGGATTTCTACCGCGGGCCGCCGCTGGATCGCGCCCGCGAAATGACGAAGCTGGGGCTCGACCCCGGCCGTCCCACGGGCATGGTCATGTTCGGCGGCCACGGCTCGCGGGTGATGCGTGGCATAGCCAGGCGCTTGAAGGACGTGCAGCTCATATTGGTCTGCGGGCACAATGCGAAGCTCGAGGAGAGCCTGCGCCAGATCGACACCGAAGCCCCGCGGCTGATTCTCGGATTCACCCAGAAAATGCGGCACTTCATGCAGCTCTGCGATTTCTTCATCGGCAAGCCCGGACCCGGCAGCATCAGCGAAGCCGTTCACCAGGACCTGCCGGTGCTGGTGGTGCGCAACGCCTGGACCATGCCGCAGGAGCGCTACAACGCCGACTGGGTGCGTGAGAATCGCGTTGGAGTGGTACTCGAGTCATTCAAGTCCATTCGCGGCGGCGTGCACGAGCTCATCGATCGAATCGATG